>CANPYX010000004.1 GCA_947588955.1 uncultured Oscillospiraceae bacterium
GGGGGAGTCTTCAAGGTCCGCCGTCCCGCGGCGCTTGTGACAAAGTATATAATTCCGTTTGAGATCGAGGAGGAAGATATGTCAGGCGAAGAAATTTACAACAAACTCAACGAGTTCCTTGCTGGCCGGCCCGCGCCCGATTGGGCGGAGGCTGAGCTCCGGGAGGCGGTGGACATGGGAATCACCGACGGGACAAACCCCATGCAGCTCATGCCCCGCTACCAGGCGGCGATAATGGCGAAAAGAGCCGTGGAAATAGGGAAAAAAGGGGCCCCCGCGCAATCATGATTGCGCGGGGAGAGGACGACCGAAGCCTGCGCCTGAGCCCGACCGAAGGGGAGGGCGAGGTTAAGCGGCTTCGGGGAGGACGAGATGAGACGGAAACAAAGAAAACCACCTTTGCGAACGTGGTCATCGCGGTGTGCGTGGCAGTGGCGGTGCTGGTCACGGGCTGCGTGATATACGAGTACCACCGGCTGGACACGGTGATGCCGCCGGGGGTCATATCGGCGCTCTTCGCCTTCTGGGGCGGCGAGCTGCTGATTGTGGCGCTGAGGCAGATATTCGGGAGCGACGTGGTGACAAAATCAAAAAAGGATACAGAAGGATCGATATGATCGAGGAAATTTTATGACAAGCTCTTTCGGCGTTTCCGGGCACTTTCAATTCGGAATAGCGGTCAAAAAAACAAAACGCGAGCCCAGCGCAGCGGGTCGCGTTTTGGGAGGAGGAGCGAAGCGGGCGAGTGAGTCAAAGGGCAGACGCCCTAAGCGTCTGCCCTTTGAGGAACTATCGCCGCTTCCGCGACGACGAACGGAGAAGGAGGGATTCGAACCCGCATTGATTCTTACTGCCGCAAGGAGAATGGGGATTTGTACATTCTGAATACAATGTTGAAGAGAAGTGACGAGCTGCCGGGAATGTGTATTTTCTATGTCGTGATGTCCAAATCCGTGACCTTCGTTTTTACACGATTCGCTTGGTCTGCGCGGATGTGGGTGTATATGTCCATGGTGGTGGAAAGCTGAGCGTGACCGACAATCGTCTGAATATCTTTAGGAGCTATTCCCGCCTCAAATAGCATTGTTGTGAAGGCATGGCGCAGACCGTGAGGTGTGCAGCTGATCCCAGTGGTGTCTGCGTATTTGCCCCAGGCGTTTTGAAATTCCCACTCAGTCATGTACGACCCGCGTTTATTTGCGAAAATCAGTCCCTTGCCGGGTTTCAGTTTCTCCGCGAGCTTTTTGAGGAGGGGGATGTCCCGAATACCGCTCTCTGTCTTGGGCGCCTTTACGGTGGGCTTGCCGGCATTGTAGTAAAGAGATTTGTTGACGTGTACCCATCCTTCCTTGATGTCCACGTCCTCCCAGGTCAGGGCTTGGAGCTCCCCGCGGCGACAGCCGGTGTACAAGGTCCAGTATGCAAACATACCGAAGGGCTCATCGGTGGAGTCCTTGACCTTTTGAATGTCCTCGGATGTGGGCATGGGGCGGGTTTTCCTGGTCAGGTTTTTCGGTAAAGACAGATCCCGTGCGGGATTGGAGGGGAGGTAACCCATCTCAACGCCGTACTTGCAGATAAGATTAACAACCATCAGCTGAGTGGCTGCAGTTTTTCTCGCGGCGTCTATTTCCTTGATAAAATCCCGCAGGAATTTGTTAATTTCCGTGGGCAATATCTGGCGTATCCGCCGATCGCCGAAGGCTGCCTTCGCACGGGCAAGGGCGGGCTTGTAGCTTTTTGTGGTGTTGACTGCCAGTGTGGGCTCGTGCTGGTCCCACCACTCATCCGCCACCTCCGTAAAGGTGGGACCGTCTGACTGCAAGTCTTTGTACGCCTGGACCTTCCGCAAAACCTCGGACTTAGTCTTTCCGTAAAAATATTTTTGGACCTTGCGGCCGTTGATGTTCACGGTCAAGGCCTGCTGCCACGTTCCATCCTTACGGCGTGTCATGCTCTCACCTCCTGCCGGTGTCCGAATAGGGCACAAAAAGCGGACAGCCGAAGCTGTCCGCTTTGCAAGTAACGGAAATAGGTGGGGCGACACTCCCACATCTCCAACGAGGGCGACGGCTGCCCGTTCCGTCCTCTATTCCCGCTTTATGTTCTCTCAGCTTCATTATACACGCTTTTTGATTTGTGTCAATGCTTGTTGTTACGTGTCCGAATCGGGCACATAATTCTCCGAAAAAGAACGCACCCCCTGCCGGATGGCAGAGGGTGCAAGTTCATCCATTGAGCGTTCTTTTGATTTAGCTCCTTGCGCTCTACAAGGAGAATCATCCATTGAGCCGTTTTATTTTATAGGCTGCCCTGCTCTCAGGCAGCATTCATTGCGGGTTCCCCCGCACCCTTAGTATATTCAATTTTCGGATATTTGTCAATTCAAAAAAAAGCAGAGTAGACTGTAAAGCCTACCCTGCTTTTTTAGTCCCTACTTACGGCAAGGGATTTCCGCTTTTTCCGGTCCCGACTTTACGGCACGGGCTTTCCGCTTGAGTGTGACGGCAGGGCACAGCAAACGCTGTTTTCCTGTCGGCGGGATCGCTCCCGCATAACTATTATACCGCGGATGGATCGGAAAATTCAAGTACAAGATGTAGGCTAATATTAAATTAAATTATTGCAACAAGCCCTTGCGTCGATTTTGTGTCCGAATCGGGCACATTAGATTTCGGTGCTGTGCGGGATTACGCAGAGAGGATCATCAAGATTATGCGGAGGCTTCTGGACGCAGCTATGTAGACCATCGATGTGCTCATTCAGACTCGGTTTGATGGTATGCCACATTGGGTCAAGAATAAAATCAATGCCCTCACGCCGCGCGTGCTTTGCCGCTGGTACAAAATCACTGTCTCCCGCAATAAGGACAATCTGGTCGACAAGTCGCTTATACGCAAGCGAAGCTATATCAAGACCAATCCTCATGTCGACGCCTTTTTGCTGGATATCGAGATGAAAATCAGACTCTTTCAGATTGGGCACTTGCATTTCTCCGCGGCATAACCGCTTGACAGCATCAGCATTCATTACATAGCCTGCCGTGCTTTCCAGCAGTTCACCCATCCTCAGTGCAACCTTTCTCTTGTGAGTCAGAGCCTCATGGAAAGAATTTGTCCAAGTGTAAAGGTCGGTCCGCTTGAGCCATACACTTTGCTGGGTAAGCGGGTGCATGATTGTCTTATCAGATGGCGGACAGTCATATACGAAAATACGGTAAAGATATTTCTGCTCCCATGTCTCGTTCCCAAAGTCCGAAAGGTGGCGCATGCAATACTCGCAAAGCTCACTTGCACGCTCCTGCCCCGTTTTTTGACCAAACAGAATGTTGGCCCGCTTTTGATAAAATGCGCTGTCAACCAAAATAGCTGTGCGAATCATAAATAATCCTCCAAACGAAAAAACCCTTGGTTTCGACGATTCCCGGATGGTGGGAGGTCTACTTCCAAGGGCTATTTAAACAATGCGTAGCGTTAAGCTACACGCTTATAATATGCCCTTGGATCCGATTTGTCAATAGGTAAAAATGGCTAAAAACGTTTTAAGGTGTTTTAAGACGTTTTATAGTGGCTGAAACTGCTTGAGTCCGTAGACGCGACTTCGTGCGTGTCCGAATCGGGCACGGGTCAAATGTTGCGGTTCTCTCCGTAAAACACTCTGCCTGAGTTGAGTATCTTTCGGTAATTACAGGCAAGGGCAATGTTCTTGTCGGGATTTATGCAGACCCGAGCGTTGCTGCATTGCTCGAAGCGAGAGCAGCAGGACCACTCTGCCGGATACCGGTTCAGTGATTCCCCGAGGATCTTCAGGACCAGCTCCGTGTATCCTTCAATAGGATGAGACTTGTCAACGGTTACAAGGATATATTTTTTCTGTGACGTCACAGATTTTTGAGGAATGTCACTCGAGACAAGGTCTTTGAATATATTCGGGAAGGACAGGTATTGCGAGCTGCCGTGGAGTTTGATTCAGAACACCACCATGCTCCCAAGCTTGAGAGACACGTAGTTGCCGCTGAATTTGTATCCGGGCTTGACTGTTACCACGGATAACATATCCTCACTCCCGCCGTGCTTTTCAGCTGTGGCAACAAGTTGGGACCAAATCGCGCTTATGTAATCTCGCTCGTCTTGTCCGTCGGGTTGGAAGCCGGACATGGATATCTGGTTAGCTTCGTCGAAATCGTTATTTTTCATATTGCTCCCTTCGCCGCTGTGACTGCGGTCCAAAAATCTCGTTCGTTGACAATCGTCACGGTTGCTCCAGCTTTTCTGAGGGCAATTGCTTCCTCCACCTTGCGCCCGTAGCAACTGAATGCCCAGCATGGATTTCCGTCATTACCCACAACTAAGTAATCGGTCTTTTGAGACACATTGTTCCGAAATTTTCCACCGAGCCCCGTAACCTCATCGGCAATGGTGTCCCGATCGCATATTGTAGATTTGCCAGTAAAGCAGAAAGCTTTTCCAGCAAAAGCGATTGCTGGATCGTGCGCGCATATGCCCTCCACGGAATACTTTTCACGCAATGAGTCAAAATGTGATTCGCTGAGATTCCAGGAATCACGGAAATCTATAAACTGACCGAAAAAGGCCGTCAACTGTCCGCGTTCATCCTCGGAAACCACTCCGTCAGCAAGAGTTGCATGTATCAGGCTATCCAGCTCATCGAATGGGTAAGTACCACGTAGATAATCGTTATTTTGTATCCACTTCCTCAGCGTCTCAATCTCACCATCCGTCAGAACCCCATCTGCCATGACTCCATGAATGAATCCGGATAGAAACTGAATCGCAGAGGTTGTCACATCGTAATATTTTGCTTCATCCACAAAGTTACTGCATAGCCAGAGGATGTCCTTTGACTCATCTTCGTTGAGTTCTCCATCCGACAGGGCGGACTCCACAACCGGCAGAAGCTCTGAAAATGGGTGTCGGGTTCGGAGATGGGAGTGGAGTGCGCACCAGTTTGCAAGTTCCATAGCCTCCGCGTCGGACAATCCGTTCTCGGCAGTCATTCCGGCAACAAGACCACGCAAGGTATTTACGGCCTTATGCAACTCAGCGGGACCGGTAAACTGCCTATAATCTTCTGCATCTACACTCACTTTGAACACTCCCATCGTGTCCGAATAGGACACTTATTTTATTTCTTGGATATGCTTCTTTTTAGCCCACGCTTTCGCCTGCGTCCACAGGGAGAGCGGGGCTATTTTTTTCAGAGTATTCGGAAAGAATCTGCCTGACTAACGCACGGTCACGTTCGGAGGCTTCGCCGTAGAGCGATATGAGCTCAGGGAAGTAAGGATCGGACTTATACCGGCGCACGGCAACCAAGGCGTCTCTCTCCACCCGCGGCAACATCAACATACTGGCCTCTTGTGAGTATGGATTCCTTATGTCAGAGGCTCCAAGCAAATAGTCTGTACTGACGTTGAAGAATTTTGCAAGAGCAACAATCGTATCGGCATCCGGCTGCCTTTTTCCAGAAATATAGTGATTAATCCGCTGCTGAGACAAAGATAAGGAGATACCGATTTCCTTTTGCGATTTTCCGGATTCACTAACTAACTCCTGCAGTCTTGATGAGAGCATTTTATCACCTCATCGAAAGTATAATACAACCCGTTGTTGTTATCAACGCAAATCAACAATTCGTAAAAAATATCTTGACAAAACTTTAAGAACATGATATATGTAATTATACAACACGTTGTTTTTATACAAATTGTTGTGGTGGGAAACGGTGACAGACGGTGAGAAACGGCGGGATATGGCGAAACAATAGCGAAGGCTATACAAAATCTGTCAGAGTCACCGTTTGCGATTAGATTAGGGACCTGTTCCGAAAGAGAGGGGGTGAGAAAATGAATAGGGAATGGCTTCGGAATATACGACTGAGTGTGGACAAGTCTGGATGCAAAGTTGCTGAGGAGTCTGGAATTACGCAGCAGATGTATAGTTTTATTGAGACTGGTCAGCGCCGACCGTCTGTACAGGTCGCCAAGCGTATCGCCGCGGTGCTGGGATTTGACTGGACGCAGTTTTTTGAGGACGCGGACCAGTGCGGCGAAGAGGAGCCGGCGGACAGCGCGTGAAAGGAGGACAAATGAAACGGGCAATCATTCTCGGTCCATACGGAGCGGGAAAAAGCACATTCGCGAGGCGGCTGTGCGACAAGACGGGGCTGCCGCTTTACTATCTCGACAACATATGGTTCCTGCCGGACAGGACGAGCATTGACCAATTTGTTTTTGAAGCGCGGGTTTTCGAGCTCGCGGGACAGGACAGGTGGATCATTGAAGGGAACTATCTCAACTGCTCCGTTGAAAACAGGCTCATAAGGAGCGACACAATATTCCTGCTGGACTTCCCTCCGGATGTCTGCATTGACGGAATAAGGGGGCGAGCGGGCAAGAGGACAGAGAGCAGACCGTTTGTTGAGAGAGTGGAAAACGGAGACCTTATCGCAAAAACAAGGGTTTTCAGGGAAAACTCAATGCCGAGGATATACGAGCTGATCAGACGTTACGGCAGGGGACGGGAAGTCTGGGTTTTCCATTCGCGCAGAGAGGCAGACGAATTTTTGGAGACTCTCTGACGAGTTCATTATACCCCAAGGAGGGGAATGACACCATGGACAGAAAAGCGGGAAATGCCATTCAAAGGGCGCGGATCGGTAGCGGTTTGACGCAGGAAGCACTGGCGGAGCGGACGGGGTACTCTCCCGACTCGGTGAGGGCATGGGAGAGCGGGGCAAGGACGTGCCCTCTGGACGCGCTGGACATGCTCAGCACCGCGCTGTCGGCGCCGTGGCTCACAGGGGTGTACCTGCGGGAGCACTCCTCGGCGCTGGATGAGCTCATTCCGGACATCAGGATAGGCCGGCCGCTGTCTGAGGCCGCGGCGGAGTACATATCGCGGGTGCTGGATCTGGTCGACGGCAGATTTGACCGGAAGCTCCTGCGGCTTGTCGCCGACGGCAAGATAGACGGTAAGGAGTCGGAGATCTTTGAGGAGATCCTGGACATGGGGTCGAAGACAATCAAGGCTTATTTTGAGATGCGGTTCGCCGCGAGAAAGGAGTAGACAATGGAAAAGCCCGATTATTACGCGCATTTACAGCTGCTCTATGACCACTTCGGTCGAGAGACTGTATTTGTGCCTCTGAATCAGGCGGCGAAATTCCTGCACAAGGACCCGCGGACCTTAGAGGCGGATCAGACCTTCCCCATCAAGAAAATGGGACGCCGCGCAACCCTCAAAAACGTGTCGCTGATTTCGCTGGCACGATGGATGAGCGCGTGAGGGGCGCGTGGTATAGCTCATGAGGACAGAAAAAGCCCCCTGCCGGCGGGGTACGCCGACAAGGGGCGCGTGGTATAAACCACGAGGACAGGTGTATTATACCACGGCGGATCTGATTTTGCAAGGGGGGAAACTGTGAAAAATTCAAATGACAAAGTACAGACCGGTCTCCGCATTCCTGTGGAAAGATACGAGGAGCTCCTCGCCCTTGCGGACACAGTGGGGGTATCGATCAACTCCCTTATGCTGATGTTGATAGACCTGGGGCTCAGTGCCAGGAACAATGCTGCGCTTATTCCTCCGGAACGGAAATCGGGCCGTTGACCGCCTCGTACTCCTGAATATATTTCTGCAAAGCGTACTCGACAAGATTGTTCAGAGACCGATGCTCCTGATTTGCCAGGACGCGTGACTTCTCGTAGGTCATTTCGTCGAGACGAAGACCGGTTTGAATTTTACTCGTTGCCATATGCAATCACTCCTTTAGCATTATGTTAGCATTTTTTCTATTGACTTTCTACAAACATAGTGCTAACATGGTGCTAACAGCAAAAAATGAAAGAGGAGATTGCAATTATGGACAAATCGAATCTCATTGACGTGGCGGAGCTTATTCAGGGCGAGATCAGCGACGTGCTTCTTGCCGGGGTGATGGTGGGCGACTGCCTGGAGGACGAGCTGCGCTTTGGGCGAACGGAGTACAGGGATTACACGAGGTACGCTCTGGCGGGGCTGCGCGTCCTTCACAACGAGCTTGAGCGTATCCACGGGGAGCTCACGGCGGGGATCGACGCCGAATTTGAAAAACGAAAGGGGTAAAGCCATGAGGACAGTGATAAACGTTCAATTTGGGCTTGCGCGAAAGGTCGGCCTTGACGCAGCTGTTTTCACAACTTTCATCAAGGAAACAGCGGAAGAACGGCTACGGGTTAAAAAGCGGGCTTCTCCAGGGGCAGCCGTGGAGGTCGTGGTCGTGAGCGGAATGGTTTACATTCCGTTCACTGCCGAAGACCTTTCAAAGGAACTGCCATTTTGGACAAAAAAACAGATTCGCAGAGTAGTGCAGGAGGCGCTGAACGCCAATCTGATCAAAACTGATAATTTTAACATTGACCCGAGAAATCGCCGTTTGTGGTATGCCGTGGTCCCGGACGTACTTGGGGATGGAGAGTGCTGACATGGAATATAGGGGTTCATTCTTCGCGTCTACTCCTGCTACCGTTCGTCATGATAAAACTCTTCCGGGGGATGCCAAGCAGCTTTATACGGAAATTTCATCGCTTTGGAATGCGGAAGGGTATTGCTGGGCTACAAATTCATATTTTGCCGAGATTTTTGGAGTTTCAGAGCGGACAATAAGCCGATGGGTAGCGGCTCTTGAAAAAAGGGGGTATATCCGAACTGAGCAAGCCCCTTCCGGACGTGGCTCAGAGCGGCGCATCTTTATAGGCGTCTTATTCCCTGAATCTGAAGAGGTAGACAAAAATGTCGAGGTCGACAAAAGTGGCGAGGAGGAGGTAGACAAAAATGTCTATCTCCCGAAAGGTAATATATTAAATCTTAATAATAATAAACAAGAAATAGAAGAAAAAGAAATAAAAAAGAAAAAGAAAACCGCGCCGAAGGAGCTGGACGAGGAAACCAAGGAGCTGCTCCGCGGGTATGTGGGCGACGACGGGGAGCTTCGGTTAAAGCTGGCGGACATGATAATTGCCCGCAATGAACGCGGCGCCGTCAACTCCCACAGGGCTGTCAAGGCACTGCTCAACCTGTTGGACAAGTATTCCGAGGGCAACAGGGCCCTCAAGCTGGAGCTGCTGGAAAGGGCAATCGCCAGCGGGTGGCAGACGGTATATCCCCTGAAACCGTGGGAGGCAGCGGCGATCCTGTCGGACATTGAAACCACGCCCGCAGGGTCAGGCCGATTCCAATCCGCGCAGGACAGCGGGGAGAGGATAATCCGGCCGGAGGATTCGCCGTGGTACCGGTACAAGAAGGAGCAGGAAAATGGCAAAGTCTGAATTCGGCGCGTCGGACATAGAGGCGGGGATCCTGGGCGGGATCCTGGTGTGGCCGGAGCACGCGGGCGAGGCGGTGTCGATGCTGAGCCCCGAGGATTTCGGCGACAGCGTCCACAGGCAGATATACGGCGTTATACTCTCCATGTACCTCAGCGATGAGCCCATAAACACCGTGACGGTCATGGAAAAGCTGGGACCTAAGGACCGGTGGGAGGACCGCCTGTTCGCCATCGTGGACAAGGGCAACGCCCAGGTAGGATATTACTGCCGGCTCATTTTGGAGCGGAACAAGCTGACGAAGGTTCAAACCCTGGCGCTTCACATCGCCCAGGCCGCCACGCTGGAGGAGGCGCAGCCGCTCATCAGCGAGCTCATCGGCATTGAGTGCAGCGTGCGGGGCTCCGAGCCCTCCACACTGCTGGAGCTGGTGCATGAGTACGTGGAGGACCGGCAAAAGGGCGTTCCACCGCCGGAATATCTGGATCTGGGCATGGAGTTTTTGAACAAGACGCTGATGGTGGAGAGCGGAGACATGGTCCTCATCGGCGCGCAGCCCTCGGTGGGCAAGACGGCGCTGGCGCTTCGGCTGGCTATGAAGGTCTCGGAGACGAAGCGCGTGGGCTTTTTCAGCCTGGAGACCGGGAAGAAAAAGCTCACCCACCGGTCGATATCCACTTACACCGGCGTCTCCCTTAAGGACATCAAACTGTGCAGGACGAGCGATTCGGACCTGTCGAAGATCGTCGGCATGGGCATGGAGCTGGGCAATTTGGAGAGGAAGGGATCCCTGTCCATCCACCGTATGCGCGGCGCCACAGTCAAGGACATCCAGGCGCTTACGCTGAGGTACCGGTACGAGGTCATTTTCGTGGACTACATACAGCTGATACGCTCCTACGGTCGGAGCCGGTACGAGGAGGTCACCAACATCTCCATGGATCTCCGAAACATCTCACCCAACGAGGGGCACGGAGTTACCATTTTCGCGTTGGCTCAGACGCACCGCTCCGAGAAGCTGAGCGGGAAGCCCATTCCTCCGGACCTGGACTCACTGAAGGAGAGCGGACAGCTGGAGGCGGACGCCGACGTGGTCATGCTCCTTTACCGGGCAAACGAGTCGGACAAATACTCGCCCAGGGTGTTGAAGGTCGCCAAGAACAAGGAGGGCGAGCTGGGGGAGTGTATGCTGGACTTCGACGGCGCCTGCCAGAGGTTCACGGAGATGTCGCCGCAGCGCGTGGCGGCATGGAGGGAGATCAACGCCAAGTATGAGGCGAAAAAGAGAGCCGAGAAGAAGGCGGCAAAGGCCGGCGGCGACCAGATGGGAATGGTCGAGATAGTCGAGCCGGATCCCGATTTGCCGTTTTAAGGAGGTGCCGGACATGCTGACAAAAACACGCTGTCTCGACCTTTTGCGGGGCGAGATACGCAGATATGAGGCGATGGCGCGGCTGGCGCCTACTGAGTGGCAGCGCAGCGACTACATCGAGCTCGCCCAGGCTCTCACCGAGGCCGCGGCAGCTCTGAGAGGAAGGAGGGGAAGCTTTTGGTCAAGGTTGGCGACAAGGTACGCTTTGTTCCGGGAGGACTGACGGACAGCGGGCACGAGGTCAGCCGCCGGGCGGTGACCGGCACGGTGAGCTGGGTCAACGAGGCACACCGCACCTACGGCGTGGAAGCCGAGCTGGGCAGCCGCGGGTACAGATACCGCGAGACGTTCAAATTTTAAGACATCGAGGAGGTAAACCATGAGGACAATAGCGATCATGAATCTCAAGGGCGGGGTGGCAAAGACTACCACCACGGTGAACGTGGCGGCGATCCTCGCCCGGGACCACAAAAAGCGGGTGCTGGTGGTGGACGCCGACAGCCAGTGCAACACGACGGAATTTTTCGGCGCGGACCCAGAGTGCGGAAACCTGGCGCGGGCGCTGAAAAGCTCCTGGGGCGGGGAGCTCTTCGCGGTACAGCAGATACAGCGGACGGACCGGGACGGAGTGGACATCCTGCCGGGGAGCGAGGAGCTCATGGACCTGGGGCTTTCGGGTGTGGAGGACAAGGCGGTGGACGCGGAGATCCTGCGGAAGCTGGTGCGCGAGCTGGAGGTTGTGGACAGATACGACTTCTGCCTCGTCGACTGCCCGCCGGCGTTCAACGCCGCCAGCGCCGCGGCGCTGCTGGCGGCAGGGGAGGTGCTTATACCCATAAAGCTGGACGCCTTCTCCCTTCGCGGCATGACCAACCTCATGCGGCAGATATACAACATGCAGGAGATAAACCCCGCACTGGAGCTTTTGGGCTTTTTGCCCACCATGTGGTACCCGTGCCGCTATACGCACGACGCCGAAGAAACGCTCCGGGACGGCGGGTATACGGTGCTCCCTCACATCCGGCGGACGGACAAGGCGGACGCCATGACCTTTGACCAGCGGCCGCTGATAGAGACGAGCCCCCGCTGTGCCGCGGCGGTGGATTACCGCCGGCTTGTGCGGGAGCTTTTGAAGGGAGGCGGCGGGAATGGCTGAGACGAAGGGCTTTAATCTCGCCAAGGCGCTGGGCAGCGTGTCCAAATCGGACACCGAGCGGATCGAGCGCATAGACATCGACCGGCTGGGCGACGACCCGAAAAATTTCTACTCCCTCTCGGACCTGGACTCCCTCGCGGAGAACATCGAGCTGGTGGGGCTCCAGCAGCCGTTGCGGGTCCGCCCCGACAGGGAGGCGCACGGGTATTACATAATCGTCTCAGGTCACCGGTGCCGGGCGGCGATCCAAAAGCTTGTGGACGACGGCAGGGAGGACCTGCGGCAGATCCCCTGCATCGTGGAGCAGCCGGCAGAGTCCGAGGCTATGCAGGAGCTTCGGCTCATCTTCGCCAATTCCGGCACCCGTAAGCTCACGGACCCGGAGATCGCCGCCCAAGCGGACAGGGTGCAGGAGCTCCTATACAGGCTCAAGGAGGAGGGCTACGATTTCCCCGGACGTATGCGGGACCATGTGGCGGAGGCGTGCCAGGTGAGCCGGTCGAAGCTTGCGCGGCTAAAAGTTATCGAAATGGGCCTGCGTGGAGAACTGCACCAGCGGTGGCAGGAGGGCAAAATCAATGAGTCTGCCGCGTATGCCTTGGCGAGGATGCCGGAGGATATTCAACACCGTATCCTCACCGCCTGCCGCGGCAAGGTCCCGGACGGCAACACGCTGGAGCGGGTGGTCAAAGCCTATGATGGCGGTATGCGGTGGGGGACCGATGGCGGGCTTACATGCCCTGACGGGAAAGCCTGCACTTACGCCAACGGTTTCCTCCGGACTTTCATTGATTCCCCCTGGCGAGAGTGTGACGGGTCCCGGTGCTGTATCACCTGCCGCTATGGACCTCGCGGAGATTACAACTCCTGCGACCGGATGTGCTCAAAAGCAAAGGCTGTCCGAAAAGACATGATAAAAAAGGAAAGGTCCAAAGAGAAGCGCGCGCAGGAAAAACGGACAACCGCGGCGCAGCGGGGCACAGTCCCCAACGCCCGCAGGGTCCTGAGAGCCATAGACGCGGCGGGGCTCGCGGATGATGTACGGATACCGTGGGTGTATAGCAATCAGTTTCCGGTGTCGGTCATTCGCAAGTGGGCGGACGGCGACTTTTCCGAGGGCTGGTACGATCATTACATATCTCCTCTTCTCGGCGTGGAATCCCTTAGCCGTGCGCTTGATGCGGCAAAGCTCCTCAAGTGCTCCGCCGACTATCTGCTGGGGCTCACCGATGAGCTCCACCCGGTCGGCGCGCCGACGGGGTATGTCACGGACCGGGACCCGGACGGACCGACTGAGGCGATGGTGCTGATGGATTTCCATCTCAACAGACCTTACCGCACCACGGCGGAGTGGGACGGGCAGGCGTGGCTGTCCGGCGGACAAGTCCTGCCAGACATGGTGCTTGGCTGGTACCCGATCCCAAAGACACCGGACATACCGGAGGAGCCGGAGGAAACGGACTCCGATGTCCCTGAAGACATCAACGATTACGGCTTGTGCTCCACCGGATTTTCTCCCACCGGTGCGTGCGGCGCCGCGGCAGCCTGCGGCGAGATATATAACTGCTGCTCCCAATGTGATGCGGACTGCAATACCAGATGCGGGTGGATCCCCGAGGAGGAAAAACATGAGTAATAGCATCCCTGAAAATGAGCGCGCATTTATGTCCGCGGAGCTCGGCAAGCTGCTGCGGGAACAGGAGACCACCGTCTCGGTGACCCTGCCCGGCGGCTCCCTTGAGCCGGTAATAAGGACGAATATGCTCGACAGTGACATCCGGACGCTCCTTATGCCGGTCGTCATGTCCATTGGCTTAAAGACAGCGTTCGTCGATATGTTCCCGCTTTTAGCGCCCGAATCGATACACGGAAGCATTGATGAATACACGGAGATCATCCGCCAGGATTTGCATAACGCAAGTGACAGGTATCTCGCCGAGGCGGGGAAGAAGGAGGCGGACGATGGAAAGACTGACTGAACGGAGCTGGAGGGAGATGTCTCCGGATGAGTGCGGGGCGCGCCTTTGCAGGTGCCGGTCGGCGGACATCTGCGCCGGATGCCGTGTGCCCAGGCTGTACGCCAGGCTCGCGGTCTATGAGGACTCAGGTCTGGATCCCGACGCCCTGCGCGTCCTCAGTCCGGCGAAGGTGAAACGGAGGAGGGCTCGGAGATGAAGATCAAGATAACCGGCGGCAGAGCCGGCTGTTCAGCGCGCGGGAGTGCTGATTCGGATGAGCTTCTTTACGCGATTGAGCTTTTGGTCCGTGTCTTCGCCACGTCCGCCCGTCAGATAGGAGCACAGGAGGATGTTATCTTTGCCGCCTGTTGCTCCGCGGCTGCGAACGGATTTGCCGAAAACCCCACCGCAACCGGCTCGTTTGTGCTCACCGACCTGAGCAAGATGGGAGGGACAGGGAATGAAAAATGAAGAGGCTTTGAGGGTCATCGAGACAAAGCTGGCGTGCTTGAGCCGGGACCTTGAGCTCTGCTCCCTGGACACCTGCAAAACCTGCGATTATTTCGTCGGCCGTGATCTCAAAGAGGCTCTCCAAGTGGCCGCGAAGGTTTTGCGGGAGGTTGTAGATGCGGAATTACCGGAAAAAGACAGCTTTGAGTATGTGAGGAATGTTCGGGTGAGTAAGCAGCTCGCATGGCACTTAAAGCCTTATCGGGGTTGCCCGCGGGGATCTATGGGTCCATCCGGCAGCACATCCGCCGTTGAGATTCTGCGCAACGCAAAGCAGTATGTTATTGCCGGACGTGACGATAGGTTTGTCTGCATCCCTGAATGGGATTATGCGGCGTGCCTGAAGGCGCTGGAGAATGGGCAGGAGGCGGCGGAGAAATGAGGATTTTGCCGATACTTTTCAACACCGAGATGGTCCGGGCGCTGCTGGAGGGGCGGAAGACGGTGACGCGACGGGTGATAAGATATACCGCCGGCGATGTATATAAAGCCGCGTGTTTTGAGGGAAGATGGGTCGAGGGGATGAACCACGATGACCCACCCCCAAGCGTGGTCGAATGGTACTGTAAGAATTATAAAAGCCCTCCATACGAGCCCGGAGATATTCTGTACGTCAGGGAGACGTGGAGAATTCGGTCAGCGCACCGCTTTGAGGCGGACGCTAAAATTGAGTATAAGGCCGGCGGTCCAATCACAACTGTCCAATTCCCCGGAAGATGCAGTGATTCCCATGTTAGAAAAGAGTATGACGACTTTATAAATAAGTGGATGGCTGATCCTGAATGGCGGCCCTCCATCCATATGCCGAAGGAGGCCGCACGGATTTTTCTCCGGGTCAAGGCTGTGCGGGTGGAGCGGTTGCAGGACAGCTTCTTCGCACCCATAAGCCCGATTTTTGCAATGCAGGCAGAGGGAATGGACATAGGAGACTACTGCCGAGAGTGCATAGCGACTTACGGGAATCCGTGCTGCGTCGACACTGTCGATGAGGATGGATCAAAATTATACGGCGGCGAATGCGGAATACTTGATGAAGTCAGGGAAAATTATGCCGAGCTTTGGGATAGTACCGCCAAAAAAGCGGACCGGGACAAGTACGGCTGGCGCGCCGACCCCTGGGTGTGGGTCATTGAGTTTGAGCGGGTGGAGAACCCGGAGCTTTTGGAGGTGAGGAAATGAAATTCTGGGACCCGGCGACGGGGAAAGTGTTCAAGAACATCTGTGAAGCGAGGGGAAAATTTTGCTTATCTGGCAACAAATGCTCGACCTGTGAGTTCGAAAATTGCGTGAAATTCTCGCAGGAGCACCCCGCCGAAGCCGCCCGCTTGATGGGCTACGAGGTAATTGAGGATACACCAACTAAGGAGGACGACATGGATAAACAGGAAAAGCCCTTGAGCGAGTGGACGCTCCGGGAAGCGAAACGGTACTGTGTTGCTTTTAGAGAGACGGTAGACGATAGTGACGTTTGCGAGGAGACGGATGGATGCGTCCTCCGGGAGAAGGGTATCTGCAAGAAGGCCAATAGGTGGCCTCACCTGTGGGACCTGAACAGCCTCACGGAGCCGGAAATCGCCATCATGCAGGCGATGGGGGCAAAGTGGGTGAGCAGGGATGAGAACCGCTACGACGGGAGCGTTGACCTTTGGATGGAGAAGCCTTTGTATGGCGATGGTATGTATAACAATACCTGTGAAAACGGGCTGGCAGCTACTATTCATAATTCGGCTCTTTTCACCTCCGTCCACCCCGGCGAGTGTATAGAAGTTGAGGAATGTATGGGGGCGGGGGATGGACAGTGAATTTTGCGGCGGGTGCGTTTACAAGCGAGGGTTCGGGGCGGACGCGTCCTGCGACTACATAGGGGTCACCGGAAGACCGCGTCCGTGTCCGGGCGGGCGCGGGTGTACGGTGAAGACTTTGGAAGGAGATGAAGCGAAAATGCCGAGGCAGGTGACATTTGACGAGGAGAGGGCGCTGGCATTGCACGGCGAGGGCAGGTCCGACGGGGAGATCGCCGACGCCGTGGGCGCCTCCCGCACCGCCATATCATCGTGGCGGAACAGGAGGGGGCTCGCGCGGAACATGCCGCCGCTGAAATCGGGCACGCGCCCGGAGGTGACGGTGGAGATACCTCCGGGACTGCGAAGCGCCGCCCGGAGGGAGGCGCCATCCGGTTCCGGCGGGAAGGACGAGACGAATACAGATAATTCCAGCGGGGGGGGTAGGCGAGATGGCAGCGCCGCATAGTATTACAAGCTCCGGCTCCTTGCCGCCTCCGCCGGCTCCTGAGCATACCGCGCCGGCTCCGAAGCCAAAGAAGACGCCGGCGAAGAGAAGCCCGGAGGGGAGCCTGGAGGCGCTTCGCCGACTGTTAAAGGCTGCCGGGGCGGTGACGCTGGAGCTCAACGTCGGGAGCTGCAGCGTCCGTGTCCAGGCGGAGAGTCTGGAGCAGCTGGGCGCCGTCGCCGGATTCCTGGGCGCCATCACCGGCGTGTCCGATTCGGACACGGGAGGCGGCGTGAGATGAAGACCGCGGCATCCGGTCACGGTCGGCTCATCGACGCGGGGGCGCTGGCGGAGAGGATCCGGGCGCTTGAATATCTCAGCCGGCGGGACAAGGAGCTTTTTATCTCCGAGGTGCTGGCGGAGCCGGCGGTGGAGACGCGGGAGCCCGCGCCGGGGAAGACGGGAAAAAAGAAAAAATCGTGAGAGGCGAGAGACCTGAAGTCCACAGCCCGATTTTCGAAGGGAGAATTGGGCTGTGGCAAAATTCAGAAAAATAGTTGAGGCGGGACCGCTGGTGGTGGAGACCATATATCCGGCGCCGAATCCCAGGGACACGCCGGAGGTCAGGGCCGGGAAGAAGCGGCTCAGCTCCCAGGCGCAGCAGCGGATGAATCAGATCTACGCCTGGCAGAAGCTTGAGCTCCTCATCGCCGCCAACTTCCGTCAGCGGGACCTGTGGGTGACGCTCACCTATGACGACGGGCACCTTCCGGGGAGCCGCGGAGAGGCGGTGCGGCGGTTCAACGCTTTTATCCGACGGCTGCGAAAGGCGCGCGGACGGCATGGGCAGGTGCTCAGGTACATATACTGCACCGAGGGCAGACACGGCGACGGGCGATTCCACCACCACCTGCTCATCAACGCCACAGGCGACGACTTCCGGCAGCTCGCCGGACTCTGGGGCAACGGGCAGGTGGACATCAGGCGGTTCCGCGTCGACAAGGAGAAGAACTACGAGACGCTTGCCAAGTACATGTGCAAGGAGCAGCGGGACAAGCCGGGGCAACGGCTCTGGTCGGGGTCGAAGAACCTGGCGCGGCCGCGGGCGGAGTGCTTCAGGGTGCCGGACGACACGCCGCTGGATATGCCCAGGGGCGCCACGCCGTTGGCGGAGGCCAGCGAGCGGAACAGCTACGGGGTATTCAAATATATAAAATATCTCATGCCCGGATGGGAGCACGGTGCCGCCGCGCCCAGATCCAGGCGGAGGCGGAAAAAATAAAAGACGGCTTTTTATTTTTTCTGACTTGGGGGGTATATTAACTTTTGGGAAAGATGGTGAAAAGGGTTGCAAACTACGGAAAAACGTGATACACTACGGATAGAGAACGGTTGGCTCGTTTGCGAGTGCGGCGCCCGGCTCCTCAGGGTGGACCCGGACACATCGGCGGCAAACCTTGAGGTCTACTGCCGAAGGTGCAAGCGTAAGCGAAAGGTGAATATCTCCAGAGGCGAGAGGCTTGAAGCCCACAGCCCATGACTACGCAGAACGCGTAATCATCGGCTGTGGGCTTTTTTGTTTGCGGCGAAGGGGGTAAGCGGAATCGGCTTTTACGACAGCCGCGCATGGCGTAAGCTGCGCCGTGAGGTGATGGCGTATGACAACAACGAGTGCCAGTATTGCAAGGCTCGGCACCGCCACACGCGCGGGGAGCTGGTGCATCATGAGTTCCACCTGGATACGTACCCGCAGTACGGTCTGATGATGTGGGTCGAGGATCCTGCGACTGGTGAGCTGAAGCGTAACCTGGTGACGGTGTGCAAGGCGTGTCATGAGACGGTTTGCCACCCGGAGCGGGTGCGGAAGTTTGAGTGCAAGGTGCCGCTGACGCCGGAACGGTGGTGATACACCCCCCGGGTGCGAGAATCGCGTTTTAACCCACCGCGGCCCACTCGGTGCATGCCCAAGACAAGAGAGGGCGGGACGCGGATGCGCGGTGCGGGAGACGTGCGCGGGCGCGAACGGGGGCGCGAACGGGGGCGCGAACGGGGGCGCGAACGGGCGCATAATGCGTGAGCGTGACGCGGGAAAATGCTTTTTCGGGAGGTAGTTCGATGTGCTTTTGTGCAGACAACGGAGAAAGGACGGCGGAGACCAGGGTGCGCGGTCCGGATCGGGCTGAGGCGAGCGCGGATCTCCGATCCTGCGGGGCGGAGACCGGTGAGCGGGTGACGGCGGAAGATATTCGCGTGGCGGAAGGCGGAGCCGGGGCGCTGGCTGGCGGGGAGCCGGCGGGCGCGAAAGGCGGACCGGCGGATGGAGAGGCTGAGAACGGCGCTGCGGGCGCGGAAGGCGGAGCCGGGGCATTGGATGACGGAGAGACGCCGGGCGCGGATGAACGGGAGCCGGTGGGAGCTGATGAAGGTGGGGAGCTGGGGAAGAAAAAACGGGAGAAGAGGACGAAGGCTGAGAAAAAGCCGGGGTCCGCCTCCCGACCGTCCGAGGCGGACATCCGGCTCGCGCTAAAGTCGCAGCTCTCCGCCAAGGGTCTCACCGCCGGCCATTACACGGATATGCTTGAGGACTACATGAGCCTGTATAGGACAAAAAAAGCCCTCATCTCGGACATCAGGTCACGCGGGACGAAGGTGATGGTCTATATGGCAAACGGCACCGGCAACCTGAAGACCAACGACTCCGTGGCGGATCTGCTGAAAGTCAACGGGCAAATGCTCCGTATCCTGGATACGCTGGGGATCTCGGCGGAGGGCGGAGCGTACCTGTGCGACGACCGTCTCTGATCTTTGCCGGAGGTGTCCGATTCGGACACAAATCAAACGGCCCTTTCTCCCGGCACTGCCGGGTGATGGGCGTCTCGGCGACGGGCTTCTGCCTCTTTTCCCGCCGCCGTGACGATAGATGCGCTGCCAGCGCGGCGATATGACGCGCAGTACCGCGGAACACAAGTTAGGCAAATCGCTATGTTCCGAAAATTTGCCGGCGGGGGAGGGACCCGCACAGCGCCAGTCGAGCCATGTTTCCGGTTATGGGCGGATGTCAGCGGCAACCGGTGGCGGCCCGGAAAGACGGGCAATATGTCGATTCGGCTCAGAGGTGAGAGTTGGGATGGAGACGGGGTGCGGGTATATTGACGGGTACGCGGAGAAGCTGAGGAGCGGGGAGGTGCCGGCGAGCAGGGAGATGCTCCAGGCGATGGACCTCATAGAGCGCAGGCTTTCGGAGCCGGGCGTCACGGTGGACGCCGCCAGGACGGAGCGGGCGCGGGAGCTCATCGAAAAATACTTCCGCATGGAGCTTTTGGATTGGGAGCTCTTTGTCCTGGCTCTGGTACACTGCTACTACCCCGACGACACCCTGGTATTTACGGAATTTCTCATCGTCATGGGCCGCGGGAACGGAAAAAACGGGTTTATCTCGGCTCTTGCATGGTACCTCACCACCCCGGACCACGGCATAAACGGGTACAACGTGGACATAATCGCCAACAGCGAGGAGCAGGCGAGGACGTCCTTCGACGACGTATATGAGATGCTGGGGGACAACTGGGGCAAGCTCCAGGGGTTTTACAGCCGGACGAAGGAGGAGATCGTTTCCCTCAGGACCAGAAGCTACATCCGGTTCAACACCTCCAATGCCCGCACAAAGGACGGCAAACGCTCCGCCTGCCTCATCTTCGACGAGGAGCATGAGTACGAATCCGACGAGAACATCAGGGTGTTCCGGTCGGGCTTCGGAAAACGGCGCCACTGCCGGATATTCAAGATAACCACCAACGGGTACGTGCGCGACGGCGTGCTGGACAGCGATCTCGCCCTGGCAAAATCCGTGCTGGACGGGGAGGTACCCGATAGCCGCATGTGTCCGCTCATCTACAAGGTGGACGGCGAGGAAGATGTGCAAAACCCGAAAACGTGGGTGAAGGCAAACCCGTCGCTGCCGTATTTCCCCACGCTCCGGGTGGAGATGGCGCAGGAGTTTTCGGAGCTGCCCCACTCAAAGACAGTGGAGCTGGATTTTTATACAAAGCGCATGAACCTGCCGCGCTCGGACATGGAGATAGCGGTGACGGATTGGGCGAACATCATCGCCACCAAATCACCCATTCCCCAGGGGCTTGCCGGGCTTGTATGCACCGTGGGCATAGATTACGCCTCCATGCGGGACTTCGCCTCGGTGGACTTCCACTTCCGCGTGGGAGACGATCGCTTTGACTTCGGGCACTCCTGGCTGTGCCTCAGGTCCCCGGACCTGTCCAGGATCAAGGCGCCGTGGAGGGAGTGGGCCGACAGGGGGCTGCTGACGCCGGTGGACGACGCGGAGATCTCGCCGTATCTGCTGACGAATTATATAGCCCTCACCGCTGCCGATTATTTCGTCACAAAAATCGCCCTGGACAACTTCAGGTACGCGCTGAT
This sequence comes from uncultured Oscillospiraceae bacterium, assembly GCA_947588955.1. Taxonomy (GTDB): domain Bacteria; phylum Bacillota; class Clostridia; order Oscillospirales; family Oscillospiraceae; genus RUG626. The sequence goes on from CANPYX010000004.1 coordinate 20,988, forward strand.
GAAGAACGCCCTCCGGGACATAGGCTTTGACCCGAAGGCGGGGAACGTGTACCTGGTCCGTCCCTCGGACATAATGAAGGTCCAGCCGGTAATAGACAGCTGCTTCAACAAGCGGCTCTTCACCTGGGGCGAAAATCCCCTCCTGCGCTGGGCCACCAATAACACGAAGCTGGTGCGCTCAGGACGGCGGGAGGGGACTGACACGGGGAATTATTATTACGCAAAAATCGAGGGCAAGAGCAGGAAGACCGACCCCTTTATGGCGCTGGCCGCGGCGATGTGCATAGAGGAGGAAAATGAGGGCTTTGTCGGCGGCGCGCCGGACATGAGCGTCATATCGGCTTAACCGCCGGACTGATCCTTGGGCTTGCGCCAGTTTTTGTACTCGCCCGTGGTGACGCGGGCGTCCGCGGGCCAGGGAGCGCCGGCGGGGATCACCCACTGCTTTCCGATTTTTACGGCGCCGGGGATCCTGCCGTCGGCAAGGAGCCTGCGGAGCCTGCCGGTGTCCTTCCCGTGCTTCGCCGCGTACTCGGAGGCGGAGAGATATTCACCTTCCACGTCTGCTTTTCACCTCCTTCACCACATCAAGCACCAGGACGCAGCCTGTAAGCCCCGCCGTCACCCAATAGGGCCAGGTGAAGCCGTGGAGAACGCAATAGACTGTGTTCGTGGCAAAAATGATGTAAATTACCGCACTTTTTGATGAAAACATCTTGCGCATTTCATGCCGGCGCGTTATAATATTGTCAGGGTCGGGGGAGGTTTCCCTCCCCCTCCTGTCAGCCCTTGAGAATCGTGTAGATGACGAAGACTATATCGGCAATTCCGGCGAGAATCGTTATAATAGCTTGCGCATCGTTTAAGCGATTTCTTTGGGGCTTTTTCTTTTTACGCGTCGTTATCACCTCCTTACAAGTACATAATAACACGATGTCGTGAATTTGTCAAGAGGTTTTTTGAAAAAAATCAAAAAAAATTTTTAGAGCCGAGAGTCATTAAGACCACAGGCCTGATACCGGACGGAAGGTCCGGGGTCAGGCCTGTTTTTCTTTTAGGGGGGTTGTCAGTGGCGTTTGAGTTTTTTAAGCGGCTGTTCAGCGGAGGGGACAAGCCCGAGGCGGTGACGGCGGAGGAGTTTTTTGACCTCTATTCGGACACGTATATCCGGGAGCTCGCCTTCCACGCCTGCGTCAGCTTCATCGCCAACGCCGTCTCAAAGTGCGAGTTCAAGACCTACCGCGAGGGACAGCCGGTGAAGGGACCGGAATATTACCTTTGGAACGTGGAGCCGAACCAGAACCAGTGCAGCTCCGCCTTCTTCCACTCGCTGCTCCTGCGGCTCTACCGGGACAACGAGGCGTTGGTGGTGGAGCACAACTCCCGCCTTTACGTCGCCGACAGCTACGACAGGGAGGAGTACACGCTGTACCCCGACCTCTTCAGGCAGGTGACGGTGGGGAGCTTCACCTTCTCCCGCACCTTTGGAGGCGATGAGGTGATGTACTTTAGGCTCAACGACCAGGACGTCAACCGTATACTCCGGGGGCTTTACACCTCCTACAGCAAGCTCATCACCTACGGCATGAAGGCGTACCAGCAGTCGCGGGGCACAAAGGGCACGCTGGAGCTGGACATGACCATGCGGGGGACCAAGGATTTCAACGACCGCTTCAACGCCATAAGGAATGAGGACTTCCGAAAATTCGTGGAGGCGGATAACGGGATCCTGCCCCTGTTCAAGGGGATGAAATTTCAGGAGCTTGCCCACAAGACCTACACCAGCGACACCACCAGGGACATCCGCGCTCTCATCGACGACGTGACGGATTTCACCGCCAGGGGCTTTGGGATCCCCGCGCAAATAGTCAACGGCACCGTCCAGGACGTCGATTCGGCGGTGGAGCAAGCACTGACCTTCTGCGTCGACCCGCTGGCGGACATGCTGCAGGAGGAGATCAACCGCAAGAGGTACGGGCGGGACGCCTACCTCAAGGGAAATTACATCGCCATCGACACCGGCGCCATAAAGCACGTCAACGTTCTGGACGTCGCCGCCGATGTGGATAAGCTGGTATCCTCCGGCGTCATGTGCGTCAACGACGTCCGCGGGATACTGGGTATGCCGCTCATAAACGAGCCCTGGGCCTGGGCGCACTTTATGACAAAGAATTACGCCGATATTGAGAAGCTTCTCGAGGCAATGAAGGGAGGTGAAACGAAAGATGAGTGACAGCGGAAGACCCGCCCGTTACTGGAGCATGGTTCAGGACGCCGGCTCCAGGGAGGCGGACATATACATCTTCGGGGATATAACCTCCTGGCCGTGGCTGGAGAGCGACGTGTCGAGCTACGGGCTCGCCTCCGAGATCCAGAGGATCGACGCCGACGAGATACGCGTACACATCAACAGCTACGGCGGCGAGGTCGCCGAGGGCCTTGCCATCATGAACACGCTGATGAGCCACCCGGCGCACGTCACCACCATCGTGGACGGCTTCGCGTGCAGCGCCGCCAGCGTCATCCTGATGGCGGGGGAGCGGAGGATAGCCCAAAGCTGCTCAAACGTCCTGGTCCACCACGCCAGCACCTTCATCGCCGGCAACGCCGCGCGGCTGCGCGCCGAGGCGGAGGACCTGGACACCATAACGGAGCAGTCGGTGACCGCCTATGTCTCCAGGACCGGCAGGAGCCGGGAGGAAATCGTGGCGCTCATGGACGAGGACAGGTTCATGGGACCGGAGGAGGCGCTTGAATGGGGCTTCGTCACGGAGATCCGCGACCTTTTCGGCAGGGACTCTCCCACCCAGTCCGTGAGGGAGACGGTTGCGAGGCTCCTCACCGCCGGAGGGCGGCGGGGTCCCGGAGCGCCCGGGGAGAAGGAGAGCGTGTCCAAACCGGACACGCCACAGGAGAAGGAGGGTGTGTCCGAATCGGACACGCCGTGGAAAACAGCGACAGCGCAATTCCTTGACGCGCTGAGCGTCAAAAAATGAAAGGAGATTTTTAATTATGAGAAACCTTGATCAGCGCCAGAAGAACAGAAACGACATACTTCAGCGCATGGCTGACGCGGTGAGAAACAACGACCAGGACGCCTTCGCCCAGGCCTTCGGCGACCTGGCGGGGGACATCGAGGAGAGTCTGCGGGACGACTTCCGTGAGCATGTGTCCGCCCAGGACGCGGCGGTCCTCGCCTCCCGCGGGCACAGGTCCCTCACCTCCGACGAGAGGACCTTCTACACCCAGCTCACCGCCGCCATGCGTGAGGAGGGAGACCCCAGACAGGCCCTCACCAACGTGAACACGGTGTTCCCCGAGACGGTCATCGACCAGATCTTCGACGACCTCAGGTCCAACCACCCGCTTTTGGGCGCCATCAACTTCCAGAACACCAAGACGCTCATAAAGATCCTCCTCTCCACCACCGGCGGCACCGCCAAGTGGGGCGAGCTGGGGGCGGAGGTAAACAGCGAGCTCTCCGCGGACTTTACCGAGGTGGATCTGACCCTCGCGCAGCTCACCGCCTTCATCCCCGTGCCCAGGTACATCCTGGATCTGGGACCGGAGTGGATGGACAGGTACGTGAGGGAGCTGCTCAGCGAGGCCATCGCTGTGGGGCTCGAAACGGGGATAGTCTCCGGCGACGGGGACAAACAGCCCATCGGCATGATCATGAAGCTCACCGGAGCCCTCGACGGAAAGCACTCCGTCAAGGAGACCGTGACCGTTACGGACCTGAGCCCCACCACCTACGGCACGCTGCTGGACACCCTCTCCCAGGGGCCCAACGACAAGCGCCGGGCGGTGAACCGCGTGCTGCTTGTGGTCAACCCCAGCGACTACTTCACCAAGGTGTTCCCCGCCACCACGGTGCGCTCCGCCGACGGCACCTACAACAGCGACGTCTTCCCGTTCCCCACCACGGTCATCCAGTCCGTCGCCGTGGAGAAGGGCAAGGCGGTGATGGGGCTCCCTGAGAGGTACTTCATGGGGATCGGCGCCGGCAGCGGCGGCGGGAGGATCGAGTACTCCGATCACTTCCAGTTCTTGAAGCGCAACAGGGTGTACCTCGTATACCTGTACGGCTACGGCAAGCCCATGGACGACAACGCCTTCCTGTACCTGGACATCTCCGGTCTCAAGCCCACGAACCTGAAGGTAGAGGTAGTCGAAAACCCTTGAGCGGGCCTGACCGGGTAAGCGTTCCCGGGCAGGGTCAGGCCCTTGATTATCTGGGCGGGAAGCTCGTGTCGGAGCTCATCGGTCCCGACTGCGCCGTTGAATGGAACGGGGTGGACGGGAAGGTAACCGGAACCATCAAGAAGGTGACGGATTTTACGGCATTCTCCGCAAAGGAGAAGGACGGACATTTCTTCCCCATCGATCTGGCGGAAGCCTATGAGGGACTGCCCATAACCGTTGACAACGGCAATGGGAAGCCGAAGACGGAGAAGGATCGCCACTGGACCTTAAGGGTGGAAAACATCAAGGGGGACCGTGTGACTTTCTCCACAGGCGGAGAGACCATAGCGACCCTTGACCTCTCCGGCGCAACTCTGGAGGGCGCCGATGGATGAGGAGCTGCTGGCGGCGGTGAGGAACTACCTGGACATCACCTGGGAGGATGAGGCGTCGGACGTAAAGCTCCGGGGCATTATCCGGCGGGGGATAACTTACCTCAACCGGCGCTACGGCGGGGAGCCGGACTACGGCGAGGGCTCCCGCGGGCGCGAGCTCCTTTTTGAATACGCCAGATACGCCCGCGCCAACGCCCTGGCGGACTTCGGGGAGGACTTCCTGACGGAGCTCAACGACTTCCACGGCGACGGGGAGGTGTCCCGCTTTGAAAGCGAATATCCAGAGCTTTGCTGACGGCATTGTCCGCCTGCACTCACAGGATAACGCCCAGAGTCCCGGAAACGCCCCTGAGGGCCGTTTGACGCTTGAGTATACCCTCAGATACGACGAGAGGACGGTGGGCGTCAGAAGGCACTACGAGGCGCTCAGAGCGGGGGACAGGGTGGACCTGGTACTCAGGTGCCAGCGGGTCCCGCTGGCGGCGGCTCTGACGGTGGCGGTACCTAACGACGGGCTCCAGTACAGGGTGGCGCTTATACAGTACCCCAAGGAGACGGAGCCGGAATGCATGGATCTGACGCTGAGGCGGGTGGAAACGGATTATGAGCTGGGATGAGACCATCAAGGGCGCGCTGCTGTCGGCGACCGGCAGCGTGTGGCGCTATGAGGCGGACAGGACAAAGTCTCCGCCCTACGTGGTATGGGCGGAGACGGAGGAGCGTGAGATCTCTCTTTCGGAGGGCGCGCCGCCCGTGAAGCTCATGACAGGGCGCGCCGACCTCTTCACCAGGGACAGGAACGGGGAGAAGCTCCTGACGGAGATCCCCGCCGCCCTGGGGCGCGTGTGCTCCTGCCGGCTTGTCCTCACGGAGAACATGGATGACATGAAGCTTCTCCACTGCCGGTGGGAGTGGAGGATATTCACCGGAGAGGGTCTTTCGGATACGGTCACGCTTTACACCGCGGAGATAGAGGTGGACCCGGAAACCTACACCGACAGGGCGGTGAACAACGTCACTGTCCTGCGGGGCGTGCAGCTGAAGGTGAAGCGCGGCGCCGAAAGGTCAGGGAACGGGTACTCGGACGGGGACAGGGCGGAGCTTTTTATCCCCCTTTCCGGCGGCGTGGGAAGCCCGAAGACGTATACCCCCCCTCCCCTTTATGAGAGGGCGCTGAACAGGAGCCTTTTCTGGACGGTCTTCCCCGGCGCGAGGTGTTTTTTCCTTCCGGGGGAGATCTCGGAGCCGGACGCCAGGCTCCAGGACCTTGCAGTAAAATACGGAGAGGTCTTCACGGTCACCGCCGCCGAGACGGTGACTGAGCAGGGCGCGGAGTTTTTGAAGGTCCGGGGGGTGTGAGCGGTGTATTTCAGAGCTTCGATAACCGGGTGGAAGATACCCGCAAAGCTCCAGAAGGTGGCGGATGAGACCGCCTGTGTGCTCGCCGCCCAAGCCGCGGAGGACATGAGGGACTACGTGCCCTACCGGTCGGGGCGCCTGTGGAACGGCACAAAGGTCAAATCCAGGTACATTCGCTGGCCGGGACCCTACGCGGCGATGCTGTACAGGGGGAACGTCATGGTGGACACCGGTACCCTCAGCCCGTTCGCAAGGAAGGGCGCGTCAAAGGAATCCACCTCCAGGCCGCTGCGCTTCAGGCTGTCGCCGCACCCCAAGGCCCAGTCCTACTGGTTCCTGGCGGCGCGGAGGGACAACCTGAGAAAATGGACGCAGATCGCGGACAGGGATCTGAAAAGGAGGCTGAACAGATAGCCGATGGATACGGCAGCAAATGAAAAGCCCAGGGTGCTTGTGAGCGCCGAGGAGGAGCGGACCGTGGAGCGGCAGGTCATGGTGTGGCTCAGCTCCCTGCCGGAGCTGCAGGGGGAGAAGCTCGCCTTTGAGTCGCTGGATGAGGGCGTGCCCGGCATCGCCGTATTTTCCGGCGAGGGGGCCTACATCACGGAGCCGGACATACTCGGCGGGCACAAGGCGATTTACCCGTTTTCGGTGGTGAGGCGGATAATCCCCGGAGACAGCCCGGACATGAGGCTTGACGCGGTGGCGTTCCTCAACGGCCTCGGCGACCGTGTCATGCGGTCGGCTCCGGAGCTGGGGGAGCGGATCAGCAGCGTCAGGGTGAAGCCCACCACCAGAGGACATTACGCCGGCAGCGACGGCGGCGCCGGCGAGGACTACGAAATAAAATTCGATCTTACATACGAGGTGGATTAAAATGCCAAGAAAAAAGTTTCATATCGTTACCCCTGAGGGCGAGAATCCAGAGCGCCACACCTATGTCGTTTTGGGAAACGCCGCGACGTATGAGGCACCCGAGTGGCACCCCATGGGTAAGAAGGTGACGGACTCTTCGGCTGAGAACGACTTCAGCTCCGAGGACATCCGTGACATCCTGGGCGGGGTCTACGGGGAGCCCAAGAACCCCATCATCAAGCAGAGCTTTGACGGCTGCCGCATCGACTCCGGAGACAAGTACCAGGCGAAGCTGGTGGATCTCCACATCGTCGACAACAACTACCGCGCCCTGGCGAACCAGGACCTCCTGCGCCTGCACACGTACCTGGAGGACGACGAGGGCAACTGCTTTGCCGAGCGGTACCCCTCAAGCCAGGTGCTCCCCAAGTCCCTGGGCGGCGAGGGCGGCGGACCTCTCACCATGCCCACGGAGGTCACCTTCGGCGGCATAAGGGAGCCGGGGACCTGCAAGGTCACCGTAGACGAGGGCGGAAAAAAGAGCTATGAGTTCACCCCCGGCATCAAGGAGGCAGAATAACCGTGGATGAGCTGAATTTTGCTCTGGGCGTGAGGGAATTCAAGGTGAACGGCGGCAGGACCCTCTCATTCAACCCCTCGGACGAGGGCTTTTTGGAGCTCCTTTACGGGCTCCTCGCCAAGCTGGACGACCTGGTAAAGGAGCGGGACGAGAAGGCGAAAAAGGCCGGCGAAAACTGGTCGAAGCGATTTGAATACTCAAGGTCCTGCGACGAGAGGATGCGCCGTGCCGTGGACGAGGTCTTCGGGGAGGGCTTTTCCGCCCAGGTCTTCGGCGCAGTGCGGCTCACCGCGGCGGCAGACGGGCTCTCGGTCGTGGAAAACCTCATCTGGGCCGTGGTGGAGCAGATGGACGAGGACCTGAAGGCGAACCTTGCCCGCCGCAGCGAGAGGGTGAGGTACTACACCGAGAAGTACAGATCCCGCATCGCCGCCGCCGGAGGATCTCCGGCACCATGAATTACGACCTGCCGGAGTCGGTGCGCGTGGGCCGCCGTGATTACGCCATCTTCAGCGACTTCCGGGCGGCGCTGGATATTGAGACAGCCCTGGCGGATCCGGTGCTGGACGACAGGGACAGGGCCTACATGGTCCTGCTCCTGTTTTACAGGGACCTTGACGCAATGCCGCCGGAGGATTACCCAGAGGCGCTGGAGCGGGTCAAGTGGTTTTTGCGCGGCGGGGAGGACGAGACCGCCCCACAGCCGCGCGTCATGGACTGGGATCAGGACTTCCCTCTCATCGTCTCCGCCCTTTACCCCATTCTGGGCGCCGACATACGGGGAATGGCGCATCTGCACTGGTGGACGCTGCTCTCGGCGCTTTCGGACGCCAAGGACTGCGTCTTTACCCAGGTGGTCGCCATCCGCGACAAGCAGCTGAGGGGCAAGGAGCTGGACAAATTCGAGTGCGAGTTTTTGCGGCGAAATGCCTCCATCGTAGAGCTCAAGACAAAATACACGCAGGCGGACGAGCGGATATTCTCCAAGTATATCTGACGGCGCCTTAAAGGGGCGGTGATTTTATGGCGAAAAACGGAAGCGTCAATATTTCAGTTAATATGGAAACGGACAAGGCAGAGCGGGACCTGGCGGAGTTGAAGGCGAAAATCGAGGAAACAAAGCGGAAGATCGCCTCCGACGAGAGCGCCCGGGACGACCTCAAGGCAGAGGCGCAGACGGCGAAGGATGAGGCGCTGCGGATAGAACGCCTCATGGAGCCGCTTCAGCAAAAGCTGGCAAAGCTCAGAGCTGACGCGGAGCTGGCGGGGATTAAGCATCCGTACGGCGAGGCGGAGCTGGTCTCTCAGATAAAGGCGCTCGAGGAGCCTCTCAAGGCGCAAGACAAGCTCGTTGAAAAGCTCTACTCGGAGTATGACAAGGTTTCAGCCAGAATCGAGTCTGGCAAAGTAAAGCTTGAGGGTATGACAGCACAGGCGGGAGAGATGGAGGCGGCGATTGACCGCGCCAACTCCCCGGCGGGGCGGCTCAAGCGTTCCTTTATGGATTCGGAGAAGGGCTCCGCACGGCTGTTGGACAGAATCAAGCAGCTTGCCATGAGCGCGCTGGTGTTTTCCGTGATGACACGGGGTCTCAACGCCTTGCGCGACTGGATCGGGCAGGTGTTGGAAACAAACGAGGACGCCCAGGCGTCCTTCGCGCGGCTCAGGGGCGCGCTGCTGACTCTGGCGCAGCCCATCGTGGAGCTGGTGGTGCCGGCGCTCACGGCGCTGGCGAACATCCTGACGGTGATCGTGACAAATGCCGCGGCGCTGCTCTCGGCGCTTTTCGGCTCCACGCTGGACCAGTCCAGGGCGGCTGCCGAGGGGCTTTACGAGGAGACCGAGGCCATCGAGGGCGTGGGCGCCGCGGCAAAGAAGGCAGGGAAGAGTCTGGCGAGCTTCGACGAAATAGACCGGCTGGGAGACGGCGCCAATTCCGGCGGCGCGGGAGAGAACGCGCAGCAGAAGGCTCCGGATTTCTCCCTGGACGCCGGTATTTCCGACAGGCTCAAGGACATAGCGGACCTGGTAATGCTCATAGGCGCGGGGCTGGCGCTGTGGAAAATCAGCGGTATGCTCCCGGGTGTGCTGGGGCAGGTCTCCACCGTACTCGCCGGAATATTTTTGACGGTGGGCGGGCTGCTCCTCGCCTGGCACGGGCTCTCGGACGCCTGGGAGAACGGCGTCAACTGGGGCAACCTAATCGAATCCATAGCCGGCGTCGCCGCTGCCGCCGCGGGGCTGTATCTGCTCTTCGGCAATATCGGAGCGGGTATAGGGCTCATTGTGGGCGGGATCGCGCTGCTGGTGACGGCTTTCCACGACGCCATGGAGAACGGTTGGAACCTTCAAAACACGCTTATGGCCATTGCCGGCATAATGGCGACCGGACTGGGAATCGGCCTCATCACCGGCTCCATGATCCCACTGCTCATCGCGGGGATCGCCGCGCTTTTACTGGCGCTGACAGTCGCCACCGGACACGGCGGGGAGCTCATCGAGGGGATCCGGCAGATCCTTCAGGGGTTCCGCGACTTCTTCGTGGGCATTTTCACCCTTGACGTGCAGCTTGCCATCCAGGGCATGGAGCAGATAATCGACGGGCTGAGAACGGCGGTCTTCGCCGTTATAGGCGGCATACGGGACTCCTTCAACTCGTTTTTGGACTGGCTGGACGAAAAAACCGGCGGAAAGCTCCACGGGATAATCGAATTTGTGCGGGACCTTTTCAACAATGTGCTTTTTGAGTCCATACGGGTGAATCTGAGCAATCTCATAGACGCGCTGAAGCAGATCCTCAACGGCTTTATTGAGTTTATCACAGGGGTGTTCACCGGCGACTGGGATCTCGCCTGGCAGGGCGTCAAGGACATCTTCAAGGGCATTTTCAACGGTATCATTTCCCTGTTTGAAAGCTCGATAAATTTCATTGTCCGCGGGCTCAACTGGATAATTTCGCAAATCAACAAAATCAGCATCGACGTGCCCGACTGGGTGCCGTTTGCCGGCGGTCAATCCTGGGGACCAAGCATCCCGTCCGTGCCTTACGCGAGCCTGCCCAGGCTTGCCCAGGGCGCGGTGCTGCCGCCCAACAAGCCGTTCGCGGCGATAGTGGGCGAGCAGCACCGCGGGACCAACGTGGAGGCGCCGCTGGAGACCATAAAGCGTGCCCTGGCGGAGGTCATGCGCGACGGCCGGTCGAGCGGAGGCGTCACGACGTTCATCCTCCAGCTCGATGGGACGGAGGTCAGACGGTGGGTGTTCGACGCCTACAACGAGGAAAAGGCGAGGCGCGGTCCGAATCTGTCGGAGGGATAAGATGGATTATATAAAGCTCAACGGTATCTCCTTTGACACGGAGGTCGCCATATCCGCGTACAAACGGACGCTGAACGTGGTACACGGGGACAACGCCGGGCGGGTGATGTCGGGGAAGATGATCCTGGACCCCATCGCCGCCTACTACGGCAGGAACGTCACGGTATTCCGGCGCGGGAACAACTACAAGGGGCTCGACGACTTCTGGGATTTCCTCGCCGCCCACATCCTGGACGACCAGGGCGTGCTCCTTGAGGCGGCGGACGGTCAGACCACCGTATCAATGCGGTGCTACTACTCCTCCGCGGAGCAGGATCTTGAGTCCGTGGACGGGGGTATCAATTACTGGGGACCCATCTCCGTCAACTTTATCCCTATCGATCCGCAGGTGACGCCATGAGTAAGACGTCGGTTTTTTACAAGGACATAGCGCCGGGGGCGGCGGAGAACGCGGAGTTTTTGCCCTCAGGGGAGTCGGAATTTTCGGACGCGGGGCTTTTGAGGCGGGAGACCGCGGCGCGGGCGATGGCGACGGGGGAGTGGAACGAGTGGATCCTGGACGGGTCCGTCTCGCCCTTCACCGGGGAGGACATACCCTTCTGGTCGACGGAGCTTTCCGGCGAGGACTGCCTTTTTGAGCATCCCCCCTCCCTGGATATACGCTTTACGAAGCAGTTCGCCTCTCTGGGGATAACCCTTGTGTTCAACGACGCCACGTTTACCTGGGCGTCGCGGGTGGGCATCAGGTGGTACCAGGGGGAGCAGCTGAGGGCGGACAGGGAATACGAGCCCACGGGACAGAGCTTTTTCTGTCAGGAGAAGGTGGAGGCGTTCGACAGGATAGTCATCACCTTCCTGAGGACGAGCCTGCCCTGCAAGTATCTGAAGCTCCAGCAGGTCATATTCGGGATATACCGGACCTTCGGCATGGGTGAGATCCGCAGCGCGAGGGTGACGAATCAGATGAACCGCGCGTCCCTGGAGCTGCCCGTGAGTACGCTGTCGTGGACAATAGACAGCGACGACGAGCTGGGCTTTATGTTCCAGTTCAAACAGCCCATGGAGGTGCGCAACGACGGGTTCCTCATCGGCGTCTACTACATAACCGACAGCAAGCGGCGGCACAGGAGGGTCTACGACCTCACCTGTCAGGACGCGCTGGGGGTTTTGGACGGGGACACCTTCGCCGGAGGGTATTACAGCGGCGTCTCCGCCATGGCGCTCCTGCGGGAGATCCTGGGCGGGGACTTTGACGTGGATTTCACGGACGTGGAGGACACGGCGCTCACGGGGATAATCAAGCCCATGACGAAGCGCGCCGCCATACAGCAGGTCGCCTTTGCCTGGGGCGTTTGCGTCGCCGCGGACGGCGGAGAGGTCATACGCGTGTTCAATTTGGACACAACGCCGGAGGCGGTGGGCAGGGACCGGACCTACACCGGCGTGACGGTGACCACCGCCGCCACGGTGACAGCCGTGAGGGTGACGGCGCACAGCTACACCCCCGCGGAGAACGGGAGCGTGGAGGTGGGCGGCGTGAAGTACGCCGACGCCACTCAGGTCTTTGAGGTGCGCAACCCCGACGTCACCGCCAACACGCGGCAGAACGTGAAGGAGGTCAAGGAGACGACGCTTGTCTCTCCGGACATCGGCACCGCCGCCGCGAGGAGGGTGTACGACTACTACTCCCTCAGAGACACCGCCAAGGCGCGGATCGTGTGGCGCGGGGAGCTGCTGGGGGACTGCGTGACGCTTCCCTCAAGCTGGGACGCCGAGCCCACGGTGTTGGAGAGCGCATGGATTATGTGCTCTCCAACACCGTGGCGGCGGAGGTGGAGGTATTGGCTTAGCATACCCCCCCCCACCACTTTTTCCGTGTCCGAATCGGACACAAAAATAACGCCCATGCCTTTCGGCTGGGGAAAACGGAGTGAGGACATGGCAACCGTAACCGTACACATCGGAGGAATTTATCGAGATAATGCTCGCCGCCTATGCCAGGTGGAACGCCACGGTGGAGGCGGCGAGCGCCACGGAGGGCAACAGGACCGCCGCCGAGAACGCCCAGAGGCTCGCGGAATCGGCGCGGGATGACTCCCGGACAGCCGCTTCCGCCGCCGAGGGGTTTGCCCGCGACGCGGGGGAGTCTTCACGCTCCGCCGGCAGCAGCGCGACCGCCGCGGGCGAATCGGCAGGGGCGGCAGCGGACAGTGCCGGCGCCGCGGCAGGGTCCGCGGAGTCGGCGGAGAACGCCGCCAACAGAGCCGAGGACGCCAAGGACGGAGCCGAGACCGCGTTGAAGGACTCAAATGCCGCCCTGTCTTCCGCCCAGGACGCGGCGCGGCAGGCGGGATCTTCCGCCCAATCCGCGGCAGGCAGCGCGACAGCCGCCGGGGAGTCGGCGGAGGCGGCGGGCAACGCGGCATCCAACGCCCAGTCCAGCGCGGGGGTGGCGCAACAGCTCTCCAACGCCGCGGGCGAGAGCGCGGCAAACGCCCAGGCGTCGGCTTCAAGCTCCGCCGATAGCGCGGCCGCCGCCGAAGGATCCGCGAAATCCGCGGGCGCCAGCGCGACGGCGGCGGGTCAGTCCGCCACGGCAGCGGCGGACAGTGCCGGCGCCGCGGCGACGTCGGAGAAAAACGCCGGGGAGAGCGCCACGGCAGCGGCGGGGAGCGCGACGGCGGCGGAGACCGCTAAAACCGGGGCGGAGACGGCGCGGAAGGGCGCTGAGACGGCGAAGGGCGCGGCGGAGACCGCCAGCACCACCGCCACTCAGAAGGCCGCAGACGCCGAAAAAAGCGCGAATACGGCGAAGCAGTACAGCGGCAACCCTCCGGTTATTGATGAGACGACGGGCAACTGGAAGACCTGGAACGCGGAAACGGGGGCGTATGCCGACACTGGCAAGCCGGCGCGGGGCGAGAAGGGCGAGACGGGAGCCCAGGGCGATCAGGGTCCGGAGGGACCTGAGGGAAAACAGGGGATACAGGGGGCGAAAGGTGACGCCTTCACCTATGACGATTTCACCCCCGAACAGCTGGAGGCGCTGAGGGGTCCGAAGGGCAACGACGGCGCGCCGGGACCGGCGGGCGAGGACGGACCTCCGGGCGCGACAGGTCCCGCGGGTCCGGCCGGCGCCGCCGGCAAGGACGGGGTATCTCCCACGGTGGAGGTGACCAAGTCCGGCACGGTGACCACCATAAAAATCACCGACGCCTCCGGGGAGCACACGTCGACCGTTAACGACGGCGCCAAGGGCGACACGGGCGCGCCGGGGGCGACGGGACCGGCAGGCCCGACAGGTCCCGCGGGTCCCGCGGGCGCGGACGGTAAGGACGGGGCGCCCGGAGCCAAGGGAGACACAGGCCCGGCGGGACCGAATACGGTGAGCACCACCACCGGAACGGACATTTCCGGGCTTTTGAAGGGTTCGGGCAGCAAGGTAACGGCGGCGGTGGCGGGGACGGACTATGTGGCGCCCACGGGGGACATCTCCGGCAACGCGGGGACGGCGACGAAGCTCCAGGCAAAGCGGAAGATAACCTTTACCGGCGGCGCCACGGGCTCCGGTGAGTTTGACGGGTCGGGAGACATATCCATCAACCTCACCGTCACGGCAAAAGCGGTGTGGGGGTGAGGATATGGCCACTATGACAGCGGCTCAGGTCAAGGACCTGAAGACGAAAATCAAGGCGCTGATGACGCAGCGCAACGGGTACGGGTCACTTTCCACTGACACCGGGTACAATTACGCCGTGAAGGACTCGGCGGTGAATTACGCCGGCTCCGCTTACGACTTTTCCACGTCTCCCACATCGGGCGGAACGGTCCTCGCGGAGCACGGGCAGAAGACCGTGAATCTGCTGCTCAGAATAGCCGAGCACGGGAACCTCAAGAAGGTGGCAAAGGGCGAACCCATCCCCTCAAGCTTCGACTCCTCCCTCATAACCTATGTTAACACCCTGGCGGGAGAGAGCATGACGGGGACGACCACCAGCTGCCACGGGGCGTGTACGGGGCTGTGCGCGAAGACGTGTTCCTCTCAGTGCTCCGGGTGTCAGGGCGGCACGTCGGGGGCATACCGCGGCAGCAATTGCGGCGGGTGTTCCGGCACCTGCGGGACGGGGTGCAAGAGCGGATGCGGAGGGTGCAGCACAAGTTGCACCGGATGTACAGGCTGCAGTAATATGTGCTCCTCCGGATGTTCCAGCTGCTCCAGCGGGTGTTCTGGCGGTTGCGTGGGCTGTACAGGGTGCAGGTCTTGTGACGGCCAGTGTTCTGATGCCTGTTCCGGTTGTTCCGCCTCCTGCGGGAGGAAGGTGTCCAGCGGGTGCAGCGGATCTTCATGTGGAGGCACTTGTAGCACAGGCTGTACGGGGTGCTGGGGGCACTGCGTTACAAGCTGCTTGGGTTGTAGAGGGGACTGCGGCGGCAGTTGTTCCAGTGGGTGCGAAAGTAGCTGCAGCGGATGCTCTTATGCCTGCGGCGGCAGTTGCGCGGTCCAATGTTCGGGGTGTAAGGGCTGTACCGGCTGTGATTCCTGCGGCGGGTGCTCCGGGTGCTCCGGCTGTGGCGGGACGAGCTGTTCGGGCTACTGCTACGGCAGCTGCTCCTCCTGTTCGGGGTGCTCCGGCTCGTGCCAGAAAAACTGCTCCTCCGCCTGCTATACCACCTGCTCCGCCACCTGCTGGGGCAACTGCAAGGGCACGGCGGACAGTTTGAATTCTTAGTATCGGCATTTACCTTGAAAATTCAATAAAGACAGCGGATTGACAAAATAAGACCCACGCCGTATAATAGCGGCATGGGCTTCCCCGCAAGGGGGAGGATCGGGAGTACCCGATCTGGAGATCTCCGTTCCTTTAAAACGGGGCGGTTAAAAAGACGGTGCCGATAACCCGCGAAAGCGGGAGGGAGGCGTGTGACAGCTTTCGCGGGAAATTTTCCCGAAAGGAGGCTGGTACATATCACTGTTACACTGTTGGAGATCCTCGGCGCTGCCGGTGCCGTGGCCAGCATTGTTTCCTTAGCGCTCTATCTGCGCGACAGGAAAAGGAAGTGAGCCGTCTGTCGCAATCAGACGGCTCACTGTTTGGTTTGGGGCTGCAACCCCGAGCTAAATAGTTGGTACGTACACTTGTGGCACCGTTTAACGGTCTCCACCCATTATTATACGGTCAGGGTCACGAAATGTCAATACCTTTCCCGCTGTCTTTACGGACGGCGGGAATTTTATTTTATTAATTATTTTAATCAAAGGAGATAAAACCATGGCTAAGAAAATCATTAATGTTCCTCAGGAGACGGTGACCAAGATCCAGGCGCTCCAGTATGAGTGTGAGAGCCGGAAGGGGCTGCTGGCGTTTATGCTGGACAAGGGCGGCTCTGTCGAGAGCGAGGGGTTCAGGGCGTACCACAGGGAGTACACGGATTTCAACGCCCGATACGAGCAGGCGAAGGAGGATATGCAGAAGACGGTGCTGGAGCCGCAGGTCCCCGGAAGGCTCCTCACCTGGAAGCTGGACTTTGCCTCCGGCGAGGCGGAGTGCGAATATGAGCCGATGCCTGTCTTTGACGGGTGCCCGTGCGGTCACACCGGTCCCGTGGGCGCTCCGGGGGCTTCCGGCCCCTCGGACCACGACGCGTGCCGCGCCAGCTCCGCCGCCGACTCCGCGAAGGTCGTGGCAACGGCATGAGGAGGGAAGAAAACTACCCGGACATGATCGGCAGGCTCTTTCCGTATAAGGGTGACGACGGGAAGAAGCACAGCGTTGTTACGGCGACCATCCAGGTGACGGACGCCTGCAACCTGCGGTGTACATACTGTTACCAAATCAACAAGTCCACCCACAGAATGAAGCCGGAGACGGGGAAGAAGTTCATCGACATGCTCCTGGGCAAGACGGGCGGAATGGAGGCTTACTACGAGGGGGAGGTCATAGAGGGGCTGGTGTTGGAGTTCATCGGCGGCGAGCCCTTTTTGGAGATCGACCTCATCGAGGAGCTGACGGACTACTTCATCTCCGAGCTCATCCGCCTGCGCCATCCACTCGCCAACAGGTTCCGGATCTCCATATGCTCCAACGGCGTGCTCTACTTTGACCCCAGGGTCCAGGCGTACATCAAAAAGCACATGGACCACCTGAGCTTTTCCATCTCCATCGACGGCAACAGGGAGCTCCACGACGCCTGCCGGGTATTTCCTGACGGGTCGGGGTCCTATGACATCGCTATGCGGGGCGTGAGGCACTTTGTGGACGTCCTGGGCGGTCAGATGGGCTCCAAGATGACCCTGGCGCCGCAGAACATATCCCACACCTACGAGGCGGTGAGGAGCCTCATAGAGGCGGGATACACGGAGATCCACCTCAACTGCGTATATGAGGAGGGCTGGACGTTGGAGCACGCGAGGATACTCTACGCCCAGCTCAAGGAGCTGGCGGACTACATGCTGGAGAACGACCTGACGGACAAGGTGTACGTCGCCATGTTCGAGGAGCGGTTTTTCCACCCCAAGGCTCCGGACGACCTCCAAAACTGGTGCGGGGGCAACGGCGCCATGATAGCCGTGGACTGGAAGGGGGACGTCTACCCCTGTATTCGCTACATGGAGAGCTCCCTGGGCAGCGACGCGGCGCCCATCATCGTGGGGAACCTGGACACGGGGATACTTCAGACGGAGGAGCAGAAAAAATGCCTTGCGTGTCTCAAGTGCATTGACCGGCGGACGCAGTCCACCGACGAGTGCTTCAACTGCCCCATCGCCGAGGGGTGCAGCTGGTGCACGGCGTATAACTACCAGGTGTTCGGGACGCCGGACAAGCGCGCCACGTATATATGCGTCATGCACAAGGCGCGGGCACTGGCCAACGCGTACTTCTGGAACATGAAGTTCCGGCTTGAGGGCGCGAACAAGCGCATGAAGCTCTGGATTCCCAAAGAATGGGCGGTGCCCATCATCGGAGACGAGGAGTGGGACATGCTGAAGCTGTTGGAAAGCTCGGTGGAGCTTTAACTAATATCTAATTAAAATAAGCCATTCGCGCCGGTCTTTTTCGCGCCATGCGGCGTCAGCCGCCTTGGAAATACCAATGGGTATTCCCTGTGGCGTCTTCCTTGCCTGACACGAAAAATACTCGCCACTCGGTGTCTCATTTTAAATAGATATTAGTATTAAAACTATTTTGAAAGGAGTACAGATATGTTTGAGGTAAAGCTTGGAACGGGCAGGACCTTCGTGGCGTCCTCGGTTGAGGAGCGGTGGAGCGAGCCAACTGCCTACAGCGCGGCGTACACCCTGAGCTTTGAGATGACGCCGGCGGAGATGGAGGCGGCGGGCTACGCGGAGCTCTTCGCCCAAGAGGGGGCGCTGGACCCCATTGAGGTGACGCTTGACGGCGAGCCCTGCGGCACCTACACGGGGTACACGGAGGTCAATTCCGTGTCCGTCCGCCTCCTTGCCGACGGCAGAAAGAGCGGAAGCGTCTTGCTTGCGAAGGCGAAGTGAGGAGTGTGTCCGAATCGGACACGGAAATACCCCCACCCCTTTTTGGGCGGTGGAGGAGCGCGGAGCGGTGAAGGACTATGGGTATAACTGTAAAGCTTGATCTGGTCACCGACAGGGAGGCGAGACATGTATACCGGGTCGACGCTCTGCGGCGCGCCGGCTGGGAGGCAATGACCGCCGCCGAAAGGCTGGAGTGGTGGCACGGGCTGTCGGACGAATATGTTTACTGGCGGGAGGGGACGCCGGTCACCTGCCTTGACGGTGTGATCGTGTTCATCGCCACAGGGGACATAAACAAGGGCGCCTACAACTACAAGGATTGGAACCGGGTGGAGGGCACCGCGGAGTACCTGGCGGGGATCCTGCGCGGGCTGCCGGAGCTTTTGCGCGAGCACGCGAGGGAGCACGGCGTGGCGTGGGATACGGCGCTGGATGTGCCGTATGATCCGGAGGACTTCCGGCTTACGGTGAAGACGGACTGGGCGATGGAGGACATCCCCACGCCCGGACAGCTGGATAGGTACCTGGAGAACGTGAGGAGGCTCAGAGGGGCGCTGGAGTACGAGACGGAGGAGCTGCCGGCGACCATGGCGGTGCTCACCTACGCCGGCGCCAACGCCATCGAGAGGGCGCTTTTGGGGCTGGGCTTCGCCATCGAGGACTTCCACACCTGGCGGGACGTGGAGAACATTGAAAAGAGCTGCGTTTATTCAGACGACGTCTTTTCGGGGGAGGTCTGAATACCCCCCACCTCTTTCGCGCGTGTCCGATTCGGACACAAAAATACCCCCACCCTCTTTTGGGGGAGGAAAAAACGGAGTGATCGCAAATGAAGGACAGAATCCCTACTTATCCCAACCGGGTGCGGCTTGTGCCGGTGCCGGGAAGGGACGGGTATTATGACGTGGAGCGCGCGGACGAGCCGACCCAGGAGGGGACGAAGCTCAACAAGGCGACGCTCCTCACCGATGAGACGGCGGCGGCTGTGAAGGCGGCGCGTCCGGGCTTTTCGGGGGAGGTGGACACCGTCAACGATGCTCTGGCGGCACTGGCGCTGGGAGGCGTGAGCGCGGGGGCGTCGGAGCCCGGTGACAAGTCCGGGCTGTGGGTGGACACCTCCAACGGCGCCGGCAAGGGCGTGCTGAAATATTACGACACGGCGCTGGGCAAGTGGACGCCGGTGTGGTCGGTCTGGGGGGTAAAGTGAGATGGCGGAGAGCTACAACACCTTTTCCCCGGACCGCGTCAGAGCCCTGAAGGACGCCGCCAGAGCGGAGGTAAAGCGCAGGAAGGGGTACGGTTCGCTCTCCGAGGACACGGGCTACGGCTACGCCCAGAGGGGCAAGACGGTGGACTACTCCTCGGAGAAGTTCGAATTCGACGTTCAGCCCGCCCCGGGGGAGGGGATAACCGTGGACCACGGGGAGAAGACCGTGGACATACTGCTGAAAATAGCGGAGCACGGGGATCTCACCCATGCCGCAGCAGGAGAGCCCATCCCCTCGGACTTCACCGAGGAGCTTATAACCTATGTCAACACCCTGGCGGGGGAGAGCATGACGGGGACGGTCACCAGCTGCCACGGGGCATGTACGGGGCTGTGCGTGGGCACCTGCTCCGACGGGTGCTCCGGCTGCACGGGGTCGGGCGCGTCGAACACCGGAGGATACGGCTGCAACGGGTGCTCCGCCGCCTGCGGTAACTCCTGCGGCACAAGCTGCGGGGAGGGCTGCAGCGGGAAATGCAACTGGACCTGTGAGATTCAATGCTCCGTAGACTGCTCGGGCTATTGTCATCAGACATGCAAGTCGGGGTGTATCGGCGATTGTCGATACGAATGCGGCGGAACCGAGAAGGGTACGCCGTCAAACTGCAGCAACTCCTGTCAGACGGCCTGCTATTACACCTGCGCCATTGACTGCCAGGGCAACTGCCGGACGGGGTGCGCGAGCTGCGACTACGGCTGTGACGGCTTCTGCTGGGGCGCTTGTATGGGCGGCTGCCTCAACGGGTGCGGCGAGTGCGAGGGCTGCGCGGGGTGCTCCGGGTGCGGCGGAGGCTGCTCCGGGCGCTGTTACGGCGGCTGCGACACCGCCTGTCTGGGGTGCTCGGGGAATTGCGAGGGCAGGTGCCTCAATTCCTGCTTCTCCACCTGCTCCGACACCTGCTACGGCAGCTGCAATGGCACGGCGGACACCGTACAGTGACGCGGGATACCCCCCCACCCCTTTCGGATACGCCGGAAGGGAAGGACATTTTCGGGGGAATGTCTTAAAAAATCGGAAAATATTTTTTCGGGAAGGTGAGCGATTTGGACTGGACAAGCATTATTGTGGCGGTGGTGACCGGGGGGATGGCGTTTTTGGGGGTGCTGGTGTCGAACCGGAAGACCGGGGCGCTGATCGCCTACCGGCTCCAACAGCTGGAGGCGAAGGTGGACAAGCACAACCATTTCGCAGAGCGGATGCCGGTGATTGAGGAGCAGATCAAGGTGGCGAACCACCGGATTGAGGACCTGGAGAGGAGAGCAGACGGATGAACCTCTTGAAGTGCCTCCTCGTCAACAACGACTGCTATAAGGCGGCGCAGAGGATAAAGCCGCGGGGCGTTATGGTGCACTCCACGGGGTGCGACAACCCGAATCTCAGGCGGTACGTGCAGCCTGTGGCGGGGCAGGAGGGGTACGGGGAGCTCATAGCCCTGCTGGGGAAGAACACGGCGGGGAACCACTGGAACAGGCACATAGAGAACCCAAAGGAGCGAAAGTGCGTCCACGCGTTTATCGGGAAGTCGGCGGACGGGTCGGTTGCCGCCGTGCAGACCTTGCCGTGGGATATAAACGGCTGTCACTGCGGCGGGGCGGCGAACGGCACGCACATAGGCTTTGAGATTTGCGAGGACAAGCTGGAGGACTTTGAGTACTTCAAGGCCACATACCGCGCGGCGGTGGAGCTGACGGCGTATCTGTGCGGGCTCTACGGGCTGGACCCGCTGGCGCCGGGGGTGGTCATCGGTCACGGGGAGGGGTACAAGCTGGGTATTGCCTCAAGCCGGAGCGTGAAGCGGGACCCATGGTTCGGGCCGTTCGGGTACTCAATGGACGGGTTCAGGCAGGACGTAAAAGATTTTATGGGAGATGAGGATATGCTTACAGGCGAGGAAATTTTTAGACGGCTTAATGAATACCTGGCGGGCTTGCCCGCACCGGATTGGGCGCAGGAGGAGCTCCAGGAGGCGGTGGATATGGGTATTACCGACGGGACGAATCCCATGGTGCTCATGCCCAGATACCAGGGGTGGATACTGTCCAAACGGGCGACTCAAATGGGGCAGAAATGAAGGGAAAGCATGAGACGGAAACAAAGAAGACCGTCTTTGCGGACGTGGTTATCGCGGTGTGCGTGGTGGTGGCGGTACTGGTCACGGGGTGCGTGATTTACGAGTACCACCGACTGGACACGGTGATGCCGCCGGGGGTCATCTCAGCCCTCTTCGCCTTCTGGGGCGGCGAGCTGCTGATTGTGGCGCTGAGGCAGATATTCGGCTCGGACGTGGTTACTAAGACGAAAAATAATAATATAGGGGGATCTATTTAAATGCTTGAGAAAATTTGCGACCGGCTTTTGACGGTCAAGTCCATTGTGACGATAATCCTCACCGCGGTTTTCGCGGTGCTGGTGATACGCGGCACGCTGCCGTCAGAGTTCATGACGGTGTACGCGTCGGTGCTGGCGTTTTACTTTGGGATTCAGTCGACGAAGAAGGAGGAGTAAGGAGGTCCGCAGGTCGTGAATGTGCGTACTTATAAAACGTTTGCAATATAAGTACACGCGGGAGAAAAACAGAAGTACCGTTTTTCCTCGTTCGAACCCTCAAGGAGAGACCTCTTTATACACGATTTTTACACGATTTTTTCGCCGTTTCGTACCTTATGACACCATACCCCAACACAAAGAAAATGCCTGGAATTGCTGACTTTTTCAGCATTTCCAGGCGTTTTCAAATAACGGAGAAGGAGGGATTCGAACCCTCGAGGAGCTTTTGACCCCTACACGATTTCCAATCGTGCGCGCTCGACCGGGCTACGCGACTTCTCCATCGTAAGCGGTTGAGTGTTCTTATTCAAGCTTAGCTATTATAGTGTATTTGCGCGGGCTTGTCAAGACCTTTTTTCAGCCGCCCCGGAATTTTTTCTCCGGGGCGGCAAAAGAGGCGTCAGCAGAGCTTGTAGCCGGCGGGGATGCAGTCGTCAAGCATGAGCAGGTGGAGCTTTTCCTCTCCGTTCTCCTCTCGGACGGCGGAGATGAGCATTCCGTTGGATTCAAGCCCCATCATCTTGCGGGTGGGGAGGTTGAGGATCGCCACCACCGTCTTGCCCACCAGATCCTCAGGCTTATAAAATTTGGCTATGCCTGAAAGTATCTGCCGGGGCGTGCCGGAGCCGTCGTCCAGTGTGAAGCGCAGGAGCCTTTCGGACTTCTTCACGTTCTCGCAGGACAGGACCTTGCACACGCGCATGTCGCACCTGGCAAACTCGTCGATGGTCACATCGGGGAGCACCGGGTCGGACTTGGACGCAGGATTTTTCGCGGCGTAGAAATCCTCGATTTCCTTTGCCTTCTTCGTGGGGTCAATGCGGGCAAAAAGTATCTCGGGAGCGCCTATTTTGTGCCCCTCGGGTATGGCGCCGAAGACGGAAAGGCTGTCCCAATCGGAGACGGGCAGGTCCAGCTGGCGGAAAATCCTCTCCGCCGTATCGGGAAGGAAGTGCTTCAGCAGCGCCGCGGCTATGCGCACGGACTCCAGGAGGTTATAAAGCACTGCCTCAAGGCGCGGCTTTGTCTCCTCGCTCCGCCCCAGCACCCAGGGCTGAGTCTCGTCCACGTACTTGTTGGCGCGGCGCAGGAGGGTGAATATCTCGTCGATGGCGTCCGCCACGTGCAGGGTGTCCATCTTCTCGGCGCACTTTTTGGGAGTGGCGAGGGCGAGGTCGATGAGCTCACTGTCCACCGGCTCGGACACGCGGTTCGTGCCGACGACGCCGTTAAAATACTTGTTCGTCATGGTCACGGTGCGGTTCACCAAATTGCCCAGGATGTTGGCAAGATCGGAGTTTATCCGCTCAATGATAAGGTCGTGGCTCATGGTCCCGTCGGAGGCGAAGGGCATCTCGTGGAGCACGTAATAGCGCACAGCGTCCACGCCGTAGAGGTCCACCAGGTCGTCGGCGTAAAGCACGTTGCCCTTGGATTTTGACATCTTCCCGTCGCTCATCAAAAGCCAGGGGTGACCGAAGACCTGCTTTGGCAGAGGCTCGCCCAGCGCCATGAGGAACGCCGGCCAGTAGAGGGTGTGGAACCGCAGAATGTCCTTTCCGATGAGGTGGACGTCCGCCGGCCAGTATTTTTTGTACTTCTCCCCGTCCTCGCCCATGGGCTCAAGTCCGGGGAAGGTGGCGTAGTTGAAAAGCGCGTCCAGCCAGACGTAAATCACGTGCCTCGGGTCCTCCCGCACGGGGATACCCCAGGTGAAGCTGGTGCGGGAGATACAAAGGTCCTGGAGCCCCGGCTTTAGGAAGTTGTTTATCATCTCGTTGCGCCGCGCCTCTGGCTGGATGAACTCCGGGTGCTCCTGGATGTGGCGCATAAGGGGCTCGGTGTACTTTGAGAGGCGGAAGAAATACGCCTCCTCCTCCGCCCACTTCACCTCCCGCCCGCAGTCCGGGCACTTGTGGTCCACAAGCTGGCTCTCGGTCCAGAAGGACTCGCAGGGCGTGCAGTACCAGCCCTCGTACTTTGACTTGTAGATGTCGCCGGACTCCAAAAAGCGGGTGAAGATCTCCTGGATCTTCCGCTCGTGCTCCGGGTCCGTGGTGCGCACGAACCTGTCATAGCTTGTGTTCATCAGGTCCCATATGCGCTTTATCTCCCCGGAGGTGCCGTCCACGAACTGCTGAGGCGTCAAGCCTGCCGCCTCCGCCTTCTCCTGTATCTTCTGCCCGTGCTCGTCGGTGCCGGTCTGGAAGTACACGTCGTACCCCTCCATTCGCTTGAACCGGCAAATGGCGTCCGCAAGAACTATCTCATAGGTGTTCCCGATGTGCGGCTTGCCGGACGCGTAGGCGATGGCGGTGGAAAGATAAAATGGTCCCTTGTTCATGTGTGTACCTCCTGAATGTTTGTCTCATAATTTTAGCACAGGGCGCGGGGAAAATGCAATCAATTTGCGGTTTACAGCTTCAAAATCATCATGTACTCGTTGAGAAGCGTCCCGTCCTCAAGCCGAACGGCGTCGGGGAGCACGGCGCGGACGCGAAAGCCCATCTTCTCATAGAGCGCCCTGGCTCTGGCGTTGCCCTCAAAACAGGAAAGCTCCAGCTGTGTGACGCCCTCGCGAGATCCTGCCAGCTCTATCATGGCGCGGAACATGGCCGTGCCGATACCAAGTCCCCAAAACCGGCGCTGAATGGCGATGCCGACGCCGCCCCGGTGACGTGTCTTGAGGCTTGTCTGAAAAACCATATCGCATGACCCGGCAAGCACCTCGTCCACAAAGCAGCTGAGCAGCAGCTTGTGGGGGGACGAGCCGTACTCCTGGATAAAGCGGCGCTCTTCCTCAAGGGTGACGGCGGCGGCCTCCTCCGGGGTGAGGTTGAGATAGGGCGTCTCGCCCACGCAGACGCGGTAATTTTCCAAAAACGCCTCGGCGTCCCCGGATGCGGGACAGCGCAGAACCGCCTCCCGCCCGTCCCTCAGGCGGAAGGGGATGGGGTCGGTGAGCATACTCAGCCCATCCTCTCGCCCAGCTTGGCGCCGCCCAGGATGTGGAAGTGCAGATGCGGCACGGACTGACAGGCGTCGGGTCCGCAGTTGGAGATGACCCGATAGCCGCCCTCCAGCCCCTCGTCAGCCGCGATTCGGGCGATGACGGAGAAAATGTGCCCCACCACAGCCTCGTTACGGCTGTTTACCTCTGAAACGGCTTTGATGTGCTCCTTGGGCACCACCAGGATGTGAGTCGGCGCCTGAGGATTTATGTCCCGAAAGGCGAAGCAGAGGTCGTCCTCGTAGACCTTGGCAGAGGGTATCTCGCCCTTTATGATTTTGCAAAAAAGGCAGTTTTCATCGTAATTTACAGACATTTTTATTCTCCTTCCGTCAGCTGTGCTCCGGCACCACCGCGAAGAACCGGAGGGGCTTTTCGCTCTCGTTTCTCAGGCTGTGCGTGTGTCCCTCTGGGCAGTAGCTCACGTCGCCGGGACGTAAAAGCTCCCGCTCCCCGTCGCATACCATCACGCCCTCGCCCTCTAAGACGTAGACGATCTCGCTTGACCCCTCATGGGTGTGCAGTCCGATATGCGCTCCGGGGTAGAGCACGGCTGTCATTATCTTGTTGTTCTCATCGGTGAACATACGGGGCTCAAAAAGACCTGAACCGCCCTTGAAGCCCTCAATGCGCTGCTCAGGGACAGCGGAAAAGTCAATTTTCATTGTCCCGCCTCAAAGTCCCAGCTTCTCAGCCACGAAGTCGTCTACGCTTGCCAGGGCGTCGTCAAGCTTGAGGAGGTCCCGGCCGCCGCCCATGGCGGAGTCGGGCCTGCCGCCGCCCTTGCCGCCGCAGATGGCGCAGACGGAGCGGATTATGTCTCCCGCCTTGATGCCGCGCTCCACCGCCTCCTTGCCGCAGACGGCCTGGAAGGTGAGCTTTTCGCCGTCCACGGAGGCTATGACGCCCACCACGGCGCTGTCCCGGTCGCGGAGCATATCGCCAAAGCGCCGCAGCTCCTCGGCGTTCGCGCCCTTGCGGGAGACGGTGACCACATGGAGCCCTCCCACCTCCTTGGCGGCGGTGAGGAACTGACCGATCTCGCCGGAGCGGAGCCTGTCGCGCAGGGTGTCGATGTCCCGGTGGAGGGAGCGGAGCTCATCCTGATTTGCCCTCAGCTTGTCCACCAGCTCAAAGGGGGAGGACTTGAGCACGTTTGCCGCCTCAAGGAGGGTGCGGTTCACACGCTCGTTTTCCTTAAAATATTCAAGCCCCGTGATAGCCTCAATGCGCCGCACGCCCGATGCCACGGAGAACTCACCGGTTATGCGGAAGGGTCCGACCTTTGCCGTGTTGGTCTGGTGCGTTCCGCCGCAGAACTCCACGGAGAAGCCGTCGCCCATGGTGACCACCCGGACGATGTCGCCATACTTCTCGCCAAAGAGGGCTATGGCGCCCTTTTGCTTTGCCTCCTCAATGGGCAGCTCCTCGGTGACTATGGGCAGTCCCGCCAGAACGGTGCGGTTCACGATATCCGCCACGCGCAAAAGCTCCTCGCCGGTGAGGGCGGCAAAGTGGGTGAAGTCAAATCTCAGCCTGTCGGGTTCAACAAGTGAGCCCGCCTGGTGTACATGGTCGCCCAGGACGGAGCGCAGCGCCGCGTCCAGAAGGTGCGTGGCGGAGTGGGCGCGCTTTATAGCCTCGCGCCGCTCAGTGTCGATAGCGGCGGTCACGGTGTCGCCCAGCTTGAGTACGCCGGAGGTCACCTTGCCGTAGTGCATATACTTGCCGCCCTTGTTCTTCTGAACGTCGGTGACCTCAAATACGGCGTCTCCAGCGCGTATGGTCCCCCGGTCGGCGACCTGTCCGCCCATCTCGGCGTAGAAGGGCGTCTTATCCAAAACGGCGATCCCCTCCACTCCGGGCATCAGCTCCTCCGCCTGCTCGTTTTCCACCACCAGGGCGACGACCGTGGCGTCGGAAACCTCGGTCTTAGTGTAGCCCACAAATTCAGTCTCGGGCACGTCCTTGCCGAACTCCACGCCTGCCCAGCCCAGGTCGCCCAGGGCCTCCCGTGCCTTGCGGGCGCGCTGGCGCTGCTCCTCCATCTGGGCGCGGAACGCCGCCTCGTCCACGCTCATGCCCTGCTCCTCCACCATCTCGCGGGTGAGGTCGATGGGGAAGCCGTAGGTGTCGTAGAGCTTGAAGGCGTCTGCGCCGGAGAAGGTGCTTTCACCCTTGGACTTGTGCTCGGAGAGCATTTCGTTGAATATCCTGAGCCCCCCGTCGATGGTGCGGGCGAAGTTCTCCTCCTCGGTTTTAATGACGCGGGTGATGTAGTCCCGGCGCTCGCGAAGCTCCGGGTAGTGCCCCTCGTTTTCGTGTACCACGGTGTCAACCACGTCGTGGAGGAAGGGGTCGGTGACGCCGAGTAAGCGCCCGTGGCGCGCGGCGCGCCGCAGGAGCCTTCTCAGCACGTACCCGCGCCCCTCGTTGGAGGGCAGTACGCCGTCGCATATCATGAAGACGGAGGAGCGGATGTGGTCGGTTATGACCCGAAGGGAGACGTCCTTGCCCTGGCTCTCCCCGTAGTGGGCGCCGGTGAGCTCACTGACCTTGTTGGTGATGTTCATGACGGTGTCCACGTCAAAGAGGCTCGCCACGTTCTGGCACACGCAGGCGAGGCGCTCCAGACCCATTCCGGTGTCTATATTCTTCTGCTTGAGCTCGGTGTAGTGCCCCTCGCCGTCGTTGTCAAACTGTGAGAACACCACGTTCCAGACCTCGATATATCTGTCGCAGTCACAGCCCACGTGACAGTCCGGCTTGCCACAGCCCCACTCGGAACCCCGGTCATAGTATATCTCGGAGCAGGGACCGCAGGGACCGGAGCCGTGCTCCCAGAAGTTGTCCTCCCTGCCGAAGCGGACGATGTGGTCTTCGGGCACGCCCACCACGTCCCGCCAGATGGCGTAAGCCTCGTCGTCGGCGGGCGTCTGCTCGTCGCCGGCAAATACGGAGGGGTAGAGGCGGTCGGGGTCAAGACCCACCCATTCGGGGGAGGTCAGGAACTCCCACGCCCAGGGTATAGCCTCCTTTTTGAAGTAGTCGCCGAAGGAGAAGTTGCCCAGCATCTCAAAGTATGTGCCGTGGCGGGCGGTGTGACCGATATTTTCGATGTCGCCGGTGCGGATGCACTTCTGGCAGGTGGTCACCCGGTGGCGCGGGGGCTCCTGCTCGCCGGTGAAGAAGGGCTTCATGGGCGCCATACCGGAGTTTATCAGCAGAAGCGAGGCGTCATTTTGCGGAATGAGGGAAAAGGACGGGAGCCTCAGATGTCCCTTTGACTCGAAAAATTTCAGGAACATCTCGCGAAGCTCATTAAGGCCGAATGCTTTCATGTGTCTGTTGTTCTCCTTAGAATTATTTGTCAAATTGGGAATTTTATAATTAACTGATTTAGTATTCAGAAGTCCCTTTTGGGACAAGCTTATCCCCCGTAATTAGACGAATTTACGAATTTCTGGAACGCCTGGTAGGTCTCAAAGAAGCTGTGGACGCCGTTTTTGCCCAGGGCGTAGTAATAGTAGTCCGTGCTCGCCGGCGACAGAGCCGCCCTGATGGAGGCGATACCGGGGTTGGAAATGGGTCCCGCGGGGAGACCGGGGTAGAGGTAGGTGTTGTAGGGGCTGTCGTAGGAGGTGGAGAAGGGCTCCTTGGTGTCCTGTATTGCGTAGTATATCGTAGCGTCTATCTGCAAAAGCCCGTTTGTGCCCTGCCTGTCCGGGTGCTCCAGACGGTTGTATATGACCGAGGCTATCTTGTCACGCTCGGAGTCCGAGCCGGCCTCCTTCTCGATCATGGAGGCGATTATCAGTATTTGCCTGCGGGTGTAGCCCAGGGACTCCGCCATGCGGTCAAAGTCGTCCTCCCACTTTTTTTGGAAGTTCACCAAAAAGCGCCTTATGACGCTGTCCGGGTCGTCGTCGATATAGAACTCATAGGTGTCGGGGAAAAGGTATCCCTCAAGCCTCTTGGGGTCGCCGAGGGTGGATTTGTCCAGGAAATCATAGTCAAAATCCGTGTTGCTCAGGGAATCTAAGAGCTCATCCCTTTCGCAGACATTGTTCTCCACCATCAAGTCAACTATTTGGGTTATGGAGTAGCCCTCAGGGATGGTGAGCGTCACGGTGTCCCGCTTGCCGCTCTTGGGGTTCATGCCGTGTATAAGAGCCCGGTAGTCGTAATTCATGTTCAGAGTGTAGGTCCCCGCCTGCACCTTGGTGTCCGCGTGGGAGATGTCGGAAAAGAGCTTGAAAAGCCACTTGTAGCGGATGAGTCCCTTGCTCAGGAGCTCGTCAGCCACCTTGTCGATGTCCGCGACGTTGACGGTGACCTCCGTGACGCTGCCGTCGTCCTCCTCCTGTTCACGGACCTCCTCGTGGAATATGCTCTTGGGAAGCGTGACCTCCACGGGCACGTCGCCGCCGTCAAAGCCCAGCACGTCCGTCGCCCACATCCAGCCGACGCACGCCAGAACGACGCTCACCGAAAGCACAAAGAGGAAGAGAAGTATACCCGAAAGACAGCCGGTGCGCTTGGTGCGCCCGCGCCTCACCGCTTTCTCGTTGACGTCGGCGTACTCGGAGTCGAAGTCAAACTCCACCTCAAAATTGTCGGGCGACGGCGACTTTTCGGACCGGGGGCGCTTATTCGCGGCGTCGGCGGGCCGGCGCGCCTGCGCGCCGCCCTCCGGCTTCGGCTGCTGCCGGCTTTGGGGCTGCGGCTGACTTTGGGGTTTAGGTTGATTTTGGGGTTTTGCCTGGGACGCGGAGCTTTCCGCGGGCCGCGTTTTGGGCGGCTCGCTTGAGGACCTTTCGGGCTTGGGAGCCTCCCGCTTTACGTCGCCGGTGTCTGCCGCGGGCTTTTCCCGCTTTTGCCCGTCCGGGCTTACGTATTCGATCTTAAAGCCCTCAGAGAGCCCGGTCCCCTCCGGCTTTTTTTCCTCAGCCGGGGGAGCGCTTCGTGGCGACGGGGCAGGGGAGGGGGGCTGGGCGGGCGGAGCTTTGGCGTCCTGCCGCTTCTCCGCCGCGCCGTCGGGCGTGTCGGGCATGTCGACCTTGAAGTCCTCGCCCATTAGCTCCTTCCAGAATTCGTCTTTGCTGCCTGACATGATAACCTCCTTGTGGGAAGTGACACCGCCGCCCTTGGCCGCATAGAATGAGCCAGATGACGGCGAAGTCATCAAGTGTCCCGCCGAAACGCGCGCGGCGCGGACAAAAACCATCTTAAAATGCCGGCGCGTCGGCGGAATGGAGTAAAATTATGAATTGCTTTGGCGGTAACAATTGTCTGTGGATCATCCTCATCATCATCGTCCTGTGCTGCTGCTGCGGCAACGGCAACGGCTGCGGCAACGACTGCGGCTGCGGCAATGGCAATGGCTGCGGCTGTGGCTGCTGACGTCGTCGCGGAAGTCGCTTAACCTCGCCGCGAGGCATTCGCCAAAGGCGCCTGCCTCACGGCTCAGGCGCGGACTTCGCTCCTCCTCTCCCCACGCAAGCTCCGCTTGTGTGGGGACCCCAATGGCGAAAGCCGCTTAACCTCGCCGCGAGGCATTCGCCAAAGGCGCCTGCCTCACGGCTCAGGCGCGGACTTCGCTCCTCCTTCCCCCGCGCAAGCTCCGCTTGTGCGGGGACCCCGGAGCAAGCTACCGGATGCCCCCCTTATTGGGGGGCTATCCCACTAAGACCATATCCACGTTTACATCATGGTCGTCGGTGGGGAGGTCGGGGAAAAGGGAGACGGAGCGGGCCACGGCGACCTTAACTCCACGGGTCTTGGGGAGGTATCTGTCGTAGTATCCCCCGCCTCTGCCAAGCCTTTTGCCCTCCGGGGTAAAGGCGGCTCCGGGGACCAGGATGAGGTCAAATTCCTCCGGCTCCATAAGCGGGCAGGCTTCGGCGGGTTCGGGTATCCCGTAGGGTCCGGGGACAAGCCGGGACAGCGAGGTTATCCTCCGCGCCTCCATGACGCCGGCGCCGGTTATCCTCGGCAGCGCCACGGCCTTTCCCGACGCCAGCGCCGATTCAATGACGGGACGCGTGTCCGGCTCCGCGCCGACGCCCAGGTAGAGAAACACCTTCTCCGCCCGCGAAAGCTCCGGCAGGGCAAGAAGCTTCTCCACAAGGGCGCGCCCGCTCTCCTCAAGCTGCCGCGCCGTGAGCGCGCGCTCCCTTTGGCGGACAAGCCCTCTCAGCTCAGCCTTGGTAAAAGTCATACCTAATGGCGTCCGCCACCTTTTTCGCGGCGTCGGCGCCGCGAAGCTCCTTCACCAGGGCGAGGGCAAAATCCCAGGCGGTGCCGGCGGAGCGGGAGGTTATCACGTTCCCGTCCACCACTGCCCGCACGCCCGCCTTCACCCGCGCGCCGGTGAGCCCGTCCTCCATTCCGGGGTAGCACACCGCCGCCCGGTCCTCCAATATCCCCAGCATCGCCAGGACCGTGGGTCCCGCGCATATGGCGGCGACCTTTTTTCCCGCGCTGTAAGCCCTTCTGACGGCGTCCAGCGCCTCGGGGCTTGACTTTATGTTGTTCACGCCCCGAAGCCCTCCGGGGACCACCAGAGCCTCACAGCCGGAGGCGTCGATGTCCGCGAGAGCTATGTCGGCGGTCACGGTGAGCCCGTGGCTCGCCGTCACGGTCATTCCCGTGACGCCCACGTACTGCACCGGCACCCCAGCCCTTCTCAGGGCGTCGCCGGGGGCTATGGCCTCCACGTCCTCAAATCCGTCTGCAAGGAGAATGTATACCATTGAAAAAACCTCTTTCCTTATTTTCCCTTGAGCTTTTCGCCCAGCACACATATCATGAACTGCGGGAGCTTCATCATCCGCCCTATGCGCCGGGGCTCCTTCATGAGCCTGTAAAGCCACTCCAGGTTCATTTTCTGCCACCTCTCCGGCGCGCGTTGGACGACGCCGGCGTACACGTCCAGGGAGCCGCCCAGCCCCGCCATGAGGCGGACGTTGAGCTTTTCCCGGTTTTCCGCCATCCAAAGCTCCTGCTTCGGCGCGCCCAGGCACACCAGCAAAAGGTCGGGGGAGGCGGCGTTTATCTTTTCGATCACCGCGCCGTCGTCCTTGAAGTAGCCGTCGTTCACTCCGGCGATGACAAGGCCGGGGAACTCGCCGGCGAGCCTTTTGCCCGCCGCCTCCGCCACTCCGGGTTTGGCGCCCAGGAGAAAGACGCTCTTTCCCGCCTTTGCCATCTCGCCGAAAAGCCTCAGCGCCCAGTCCGCGCCGGGCACCTTTTCCCTGAGGGGCGTACCGAGTATTTTTGCCCCGTAGATCACGCCTATCCCGTCGGGCAGGACCATGGACGCGCCGTTGACGGCGCTTTTCACGTCCTCGCGTTCCGCGCAGCACATGACTATCTCCGGATTGGGCGTCACAACGTATTCGCCCCTGCCGGAGGACAAAAGCTCCATCCCCCGCGCCACGGCCTCGTCCATTGTCACATTGTCAAATCCGACCCCCAGCACCTCAACGCGCATAAGCTCACCTCGATACATTATAAACTACACTATTTTACCACAGGCGGAGCAAAAGTCAAGGCGGATAAAGTGAATATTAACCGTTCCGGGGCGAAATAAAAACGGACCTGTGAAAACGGAGCGGGCGGCTCAGGTTTCACAGGTCCGTGGGAGCTATTTTTTGTCCTCGGCGCGCTCCTCTCCCTCCGGCTCGGAGGGGGGCTCGGTGGGCGCGCCGCCTTCGGCGGGCTTTTCGGGCTCCGGCGGAGCCTCGCCCTTTGTTTCCGAGGCCGCGGAGTGGTATGTGGGCTCCAGGGTCTCCGGGTCCACGTACTCAAGCCCGCGGTAGAAGTCCGTCCCCTCAGGCAGCGCCTTGCGGCGCAGGCGGCGGTTGTTGAGGCGGCGGAACAGGTTGTAGAGTATGGTGGTCACGGGCACCCCTATGACCATGCCCAGTATTCCGAAGAGGCCGCCGAAGAAGAGTATGGCGAACATTATCCAAAAGCCCGAAAGCCCAGTGCGGGAGGAGTGTATCTTGGGCTTGAGGATCTGGCCGTCTATCTGCTGGAGCACCAGGGTGAAGATGACGAAGATAAGCGCCTTTGTGGGGTTTTCCAGAAGTATCAGGAGCGTCGAGGGTATGGCGCCGATGAAGGGTCCGAAGACGGGGATGAGGTTTGTTATGCCCACGATTATGGACACCAGCACCGCGTAGGGCATACCCATTATGGTCATGAAGATATAGTTTATGACGCCAACTATCAGGGAGTCGATGACTGTGCCCACTATGTAGTTGCCGAAGGCGTCGTTTATGAAGTCCAGCTCGCCCATTATGACGTTGGAGGTCTTGACGTTGAAGACGGAGTAGACGGCCTTTTTCGCCTGAGCCGCGAAGGTCTCCTTGTTGTACATGACGTACACGGAGATGACGACGCCTATGAACAAATCGATTATGGTGCCGACCACGGATATGACCCCGCCGGTGATGCTGGTGAGAATGGTGCCCAGCTGTGAAAGGACGTTGTTTTCAAGCCAGCCCACTATCTTGTCGGAGATGGTGTTCAGCCATTTGACGGCGACCTGCTCCCAGTCCTGCCCGTCAAAGGAACTCTCCAGCCACTCCTTGGCTATGTTCAGGTAGTTTTCGGAATTGGATACTATCTTGACAACGCTGGAATAGAGCTCCGGAAGCACTATGGCGAGGAGCCCGAAAATAAGCCCCAGGAACACCAGCAGCGTCACGATTATGGAGAATATCCGCGCCGCCTTTTTCGCCTTCACCGGGCTCTTTTTAAAGAGCTTTGGCGTCAGCTTCAAAAAGACGCGGGTCTCGAATATGTTGAGCACCTTGTTGAGGAGATAGGCGATGCAAAAGCCGTAGATAACCGGCATGAGCGCCGATACGATGAGGCGCAGTATCCGCCTGAAGCCGTTCCAGGTGTTAAGGACCCAGAAGAAGGCTATGCTCGCCACCACCACGCAAAAGGCGGTGACGCCCCAATAGAGGTACTTTTTATCCCACTTGAAATTTTTCATATGCTCCCCCTTGCCCCTCCCTGCGGGCATCGCGGCGCCTGCCGCGGATGAAGGCTCAAAGCGGCAGCTCCCGGTACATGGACGCCGCGTCGTCCTTTCGGACGGTCTCCTGGGTGGAGGTGACCTCCACACGGACCTTTTTCGCCCCGAAGGACATCTCGATTATATCCCCGACCTTTATCTCCTTGGAGGGCTTTGCCACGGTCCCGTTGACGGTGACCCTGCCGCCGTCGGCTGCCTGCGCGGCGACGGTGCGGCGCTTTATAAGCCGGGAGACCTTCAGGTATTTGTCCAGTCTCATGCTTGTTCCTCCGAAATCAAATGGCGTCAGTGACGCGCGACCGGCAAAAAATGCCAAAAATGCGATTTTGCCCGGAGAAACCGGGCAAAGTCCCGGAGGCCGCCGGAAAGGGGCCCCCGGTTTTTTCAGTTGGATTACTGTTTTATAAGGAATTACTCGGCGATGGTGTCCTTGAGAGCCTTGCCGGCCTTGAACTGGGGAATACGGGTGGCGGGAATGCTGATCTCCTGCTTGGTCTGGGGGTTGCGGCCGATGCGGGCGGCGCGCTCCTTGACCTCAAAAGCGCCGAAGCCCACCAGGGTGACCTTGTCGCCGGCCTTGAGAGCCTCAACGATGGAGTCCACAACGGCGTTGACGGCCTTGTCGGAATCCTTCTTGGAGAGACCTGTTTTCTCAGCGACCACGCTGATAAGTTCTGTCTTGTTCATAATTGTTTTTTCCTCCTGAGTTTTCCCTTTCGGGAAATGTATTTATATCTTAAAGGGTCTTGCGGCCCTTTAAATCGATTTGACCTCCTCCCAGAGCTTGTCAAGCTCCGAGAGGTCCAGCTCCTCCGGCTTTTTCCCGCGGCTTGCAGCCAAAGCCTCCATTTTGGAAAAGCGGGAGATGAACTTATCGCAGGCGCTCCGAAGCGCCTCCTCCGGGTCCGCCTTCAAAAAGCGGGCGACGTTCACGCAGGAGAAGAGCAGGTCCCCCAGCTCCTCGCACGCGCCGGAGCCTGAGGCGACGGCATCGCGCAGCTCCGCTGCCTCCTCGTCTATTTTATCCAGCGCGCCGGCGATTGAATCCCAATCGAACCCGGCTTTCGCGGCTTTTTTCTGGATCTTTTCCGCCCGCCAAAGCGCCGGCAGGCTCTTGGCCACGCTCTCCAGGGAGCTGGTGACCGTCGCCTGGTGCTTTTCCACGCGCTTAATTTTGTCCCAGTTTTGCAAAACCTCGGCGGAATCGGCGACGGACACGTCACCGAAAACGTGGGGGTGGCGCAAAATGAGCTTTTTGCAAACCCCGTCCGCCACGGCGTCCAGGTCATAGCGGCCCGCGTCCTCCTCTAAGCTTGCATGGAACACCACCTGGAGCAGCACGTCCCCCAGCTCCTCCCTGAGGTGCTCAGGACTGCCCTCGTCGATGGCCTCCACCACCTCGTAGACCTCCTCGATGAACTCCCGCCTTATGGACTCGTGGGTCTGCTCCCTGTCCCAGGGACAGCCCCCCTCGCCCCGGAGTATCTTAACGATGTGTCTCAAATCTGACACATCATAGGTGGTTTTGTATTCAAAATCTATCATATTTTCTCCTCGGTTGCAAGTAAAAAATGAATAAATCCGTGACTTTAGCTCAATTTCAGCAATTTCGCCAGTTTATTACCCTTCGGAAGGAGCAAAATGTCCTCCTTTGTCACCGCCCGCAGGGCGATTATCAGCACCGCGTAGACCAAAACGGCGATTATGACCGCCAGCGCCAGGCAGATAATTCCTGCCAGCCTGCCGCCGCCCAACAGGGGAAGAAGGTATTTTTCGGAAAGCCCGTAAACCCCCCAGGCGGCGCCGCCCATCAAAAGCGCGCACACCAGCGGGCGGAAGGTTATCTTGAAATAGTTGGGCCGCTCCGGAAGCTTCACCGTCAAAAATATGACGTTGAGGGCGGTTATCACCATGTAGCACACTATGGTCCCGATGGGGGCGCCCAGTATGTTTATCCTCGGATCGCCCACCAGGATGTAGTTCACCGCAACCTTGAATATCCCGCCCACGGGCATCGACAGCAGCGCCAGCCACTCAAAGCCCGACGCCTGCAAAATGCCGTTGGTGATGATGTAGGTGCAGACGAACCAGGAGGCTATGCCCAAAAGCGACAGGAGCACGGGGCCGTTTTCGTTGGAGCCGGGGAAGAACACGTTGAAGATGGGCGTTGACAACACCGCCAGACCCACGGCGGCGGGCATCCCCAAAAGGTTCGTGAGCTTCATGCTGGACTCCATGGTGCTCTGGGACTGTTCCCGTTGACCCGACGCCACGGCACCGGCGATGACGGGCACCACCGCCATGGAGATGGGTGTTATGAAGCTGGTGGGGAGGGTGAAGAGCGTCACGCCCTTGGAGTAGACGCCCCAGAGCGTGTCCACCGTCTCCTGGGCAAAGCCCGCGGAGCTCAAAAGCCGCTCCCTGATGAAGTGGGTGTCGATGAGGTTGAAGAAGTTGAGCACCGAGGCGCTCACGGTGATGGGTATGCTGACCTTCAGTATCTTGCCCAGCGTCGCCATACATGAGTCGGGTTTGTCAAGATTCAGCGTCATTGGCGCGCGGCGGGCTATCCTTCTGCACAGCCCCCACACCACGGGCACGTCCAGTGTTATCCCGATGGTGACGCCCACAATGGCTCCCGCGGCGATGGTCGCCACGTCCGAGCCGATGCTCTTGAGGTACCAGGCGATGGCGAGCCCGAAAATCAGCTTGCACATGACCTCGATTATCTGGCTTATGGCTGTGGGGAGCATTTCGCTGTGCCCCTGGGCGTAGCCCCGCTGTACCGCCAGTATGCACCCGAAGAAGACGGCGGGGGCGAGGAGCCGCACCCCCAGAACCACCTCCGGGTCCTTCATGAACTCCGCAAGCTCCGGCGCCCAGAACACCATGGCGGCGGAGCCGGCGAGCCCTATTATCCCGAAGGACACCAGCGCCACACGGTAGTACCGCCGCGCCTGCATGGGGCGTGAGGTGGCCCGCGCCTCGGATATGAGCCGGGATATGGCCATGGGTATGCCCGCCGTGGTGACTATGAGAATGAGGCTATATATGTTGTAGGTGACGTTGAAGTGCCCCGTTCCCGCGTCCCCCAGGAGGTTGAAAAGGGGTATCTTGTATATCGCGCCAACAACCTTGGTGAGGGCGACGGCGGCGGCGAGTATCGCCGCTCCGGTGAGGTAATTTGCTTTTTTGGGTTCAGCCAATGGGATCGTCCTCTCAATAAAGTGGGGCAAAGCCGGAAAAGCCCCCTGTCCAAATCTATTCACGTCCACGCCATTTTACACCGTAACCGGGCGAAAATCAAGGGCGCAAATAAATATCGCGCCCATAACCTGTAAAAATTATATAAAAATTACACGCCTTTCCCTGTTTTTTGCAGTTATGTAACCCGCCGGGGGCGGTCCACGGGGCTGCGGCGTTTACATAAGCCTTGTGGAAAACTCTGTGGAAAATGTGTAAAACCCCGTGTTTCAAGGGAATTTTTCCGCCTTCGGGGGGTGTGGGAAACGTGAGGACAGACGAAATATGTCGAATTTGCCGGATAACGGGTTTTGTCAACCTTGCCTCTCCCGGCGCAGGCGGCGGATGTCGGTCCCCTCAAATTTTACCAGGCTGTACTCCCCGGTGAGGCGCGACATTATCGCCGGAGTGTATCGGCTTTGGAGGTCCGGGAAGGAGAGGTTCGAGCTTATCACCGTCTTTTTCCCCCCTGTGAGGCGTGAGTTTATGAGCGTGTACAGGGCGCTCACCGTGGGCGCCGTTGGGTACTCGGTGCCCAGGTCGTCGAGTATCAGAAGGTCGCAGCTCTCAAGCCGCCTTATCTCCCCGCGCAGCTCCTCGATGTCGCCCCTGCCGAAGCGTTCCGCGTCGTATTTTGAAAGCGCGCTCACCGCCGTCTCGTAGACCACCGAGAAGCCGCGCTGGGCGACGGTCCTGGCGATGCAGGCGGAGAGGAAGGTCTTCCCCAGCCCCGGCGCGCCGGAGAGGAAGAGGTTGGGGGAGGTGTCCGGCGAGAACCTGGTGGCGTAGATGAGGCACGTCTCGTAGGCCGTCTCCATTATCCTCCTGGGCGACATGCCCGTGGCGGGGTCGGGCTCCGTGGAGTAGTAGCCTAAGTCAAAGCTGTCAAATGTCTCCTCGCCCAGCTTCAAAAGGGCCGAGAGCTCCTTTGCCTGCTGAGCCCTGTATATGTCCATGAGGCAGTGGCATATGTCCGTCCCCAGGCTTCCCGTGTCCCGGCAGTCGGGGCACATGTATTTGTCGTCCAGGTAGTCCAGGGGCAGACCCATGCGGGCAAGCTCCAGCCCCCGCCGCTCCTGGAGGTCCAAATTCTCCTCACGGACGGACTCAATCACCTCCCTGGCGTCCCCGCCGCCGATAGCGGCGCCGATGGCGGATACCATCGTCTCGTGTATCCTCCTGTCTATCTCCCGTATCCTGGGGTTCCTGGCGTATACCTCCTGACGCCTGCGCTCGGCCTCCGCCTCGTTTTCCCGGCGGCGGCGGGCAAGCTCGTCCCTGGCCTTCGCCAGAAGCTTTCCGTCAAGGCTCATTTGCTCTCCCCCTTCAGCTTTCTCAGCGTCTCCTGCATCTGCTCATATTCCCTGGCGGTGGTGCGCCCGCCGCCCCCGGCCTTGCTTTGGGACTTGGGGGCGCGTATCTGCGCCGGCGCGTCGCCCGCCTCTATCTCCTTCGCGGTGTGGAGCCCCTTGGAGTGCCAGCTTTGGAGTATGGAGTCCATGTACCGCCAGGTGAGCCGCCCGGTCTTTACCACCGTCCTGTCGTAGGCTATCGCCACGGCGTCCCGGTCAAAGCCCATCTGCGCCCACGCGTCCAGATATTTCCGCTCCGTCACGGAAAGCGCCCTGCCGCTTATGCCGATGGCCCCGGCAAGCTCCCGCTCCCCCTCGTTTATGGCGCTCCGGCGCTTCATGTACTCCTCCGCCGCCTCGCAGGAGAAGACCCCCTCCCGCTCCCAGGCGTAGGCCTCCTTCTCGATGTACCGCATGGAGGGCCGCCGCCCCGGACCTGAGCGCCCTTCGTACTCGCTGACGCACCAGCCAACCAGCGTCATTATCACCTCCGGCGGCAGGCGCAGGTAGTCGTATATCCCGAAAAGCGTGCGCAGGTTCTCCGAGGAGAGCGTCGTCCCCAGCGCCTTTTGCACCTCGTCCACCAGCGCGGGGAAAGTCCCGCCGTTTTTGACCTCCCGCTCTATGTCCTCGGCGGTGTAGGAGGGCATCTCCTCGCTCCGCTCCGGCGCCGCCGGCGCCCTTTTGTCCCGCCGGGATACAAGCCCCAGCCTTTCAAGGACGTCCATCGCGCCCTCCACCTGGGCGGGGCTCCTGTGTATGGCGGCGGAGGCGTCATTCGGCTCGAACCTGCCGCCGCAGGTGAGGATATATATGTACAGCAGCGCCGCGTCCCCGCTTGCGCCGCCCAGGAGCCTCGCCGCCGCGTCCCTGGACATGGTAATGCTCCCCACCTCCGGCAGCACATACTCTCCCGCCATATTCTCCCCTCCCTCCGGTGACAAAATAATCTGCTATAACATCCGTGCTGCGGATATTATAGCAGATAATTTCCTTTAATACAACACCCTTTGCCCTTTTTTGACGCTTACTGGGTGGTGCCCATATTGACGCTGTAAAATGTCTCCCTGTACCCCTCTCCGACCCATATGGTCACCGGCACAAAGGACGAGGAGCCAAGATTCGCCAAAATTGTGTAGTACCCGTCGATCACCGTCCCTATTGATTTTAGCCCGAACTGGTCGAGGAACCTGTCGGCCTCAAGGATATAGTTTATCTCGTGGGAGGCGGCGGAAAAGCTGCCGTCAGGCGCGGGGTCATTTCCCACGGCGGCGGAGGAGGGGTAGCCGTCGGCCTCTTCCTTCTCGCCCATGGCGCCTGGGGACGCCTCCTGGGCGGGACCGTACTGCTGGTCCCTCTCGCTGGGAGCCGTGGGGCCGTACTCCGGGTCCACCTCCGGCCAGCGGACGCCCTGCGCCGCCATGAGCTTCTCCGCCTCCCCGTAGCCGTAGGGGTAGCACGCCAGACGGTAGCCCAGAAGCTTCCCCGTCTCGTCGTCCACAAGCGCCCGTATCTTTGAATAGCTGTCCTCCAGCGCCACCTCCCAGACCACGATGGAGGACCCGTCGAACCCCACGTAAAGCACCGGCTCCGTCCGGGATACGTCGTAGCCCGCGCTGCCGTTGCCCATCTCGGCGATGTATTTGGATACGTTTTTCGCCGCCGTCTCCCCGTCAAGCTCCCTGCCGGATTTGAGCGGCACCCTCGCCGCCGTCTCCGTCCCCACCAGCTTGAGCTTTTCCGCGTCCGAAAGCTCCGACACCAGCTTCAGCTCCACCTCCTCCACGTCCACCGTCTCCACCCGCTTCGACACCGCCGCGTCCCGGAGCGACAGCACCGTTCCCGGAAGGAGGAACCCGGCGGCGCATATGAGCCCGCAGACGGCGGAGCTTATTACAGCGTTTTTGTTCATGCCCGCCCTCCGTTCAGCGTCGCCGTTATGCTCGTACCCCGCC
The DNA here is from genome assembly GCA_947588955.1 of uncultured Oscillospiraceae bacterium. GTDB lineage: Bacteria > Bacillota > Clostridia > Oscillospirales > Oscillospiraceae > RUG626. The sequence continues at coordinate 61,614 of CANPYX010000004.1, forward strand.
CCTCAACGCTTCGTATTTTAAGTTCCCCGGAGTGCAGTCGCGCTATCTCGTCGCACAGCGCCAGCCCCAGGCCCACGCCGCCCTGGGCGCGGGAGCGGGACTTGTCCACCCGGTAAAAAGCCTCGGTTATCCTGGCAAGCTCCTTTTCCGGTATCCCCCGCCCGTTGTCGGTGACGGATATGGCGCAGCCGGTCTCCGTCATCTCGGATATTATGAATATCGCCCCGCCGTTGTCCATCGCCTTCCTTGCGTTGTCGATGAGGTTTATGAGCAGTGACTTCGTAAGGTCCGGCTCCAGCATACACCGCCCCTCCGCGGCGCGGTAGCGCAGTGTCACACCCGCCTTTGTCAGGTTCGGCCTCATCACCCTCACCACCCCGGCGATTATCACGGCGGGGGAGGCCACCGTCAGCTCAAAGTCCCTCTTTTTCAGCATGAGAAGGTCCAAAAGCTTTATGGACAGTGACTCCAGCCTCCTGCCCTCGGAAAAGATGTAGTTTGCCGCCTCCTGCTCCTCCTCTGGGGAGAGCATACGCCGCCTTATAAGGTCCGCGTAGCCGATTATGCTGGTCATGGGCGTTTTCAGCTCGTGGGCAAAGGAGCCCATGAACTCCGTCTGGCGGCGGGCGTTCTCCTGGAGCTCCCCGATGTTCGCCTCCAGCCTGTCCGCCATGGCGTTGAACTCGTGGCTCAGCGCCTCCACCTCGTCGCCGGAGCGCACGTCCGCCCGGCTGCCCAGCTCCCCGGCGGCTATTTGCCGCGAGGCGTAGGTCAGCCTTGAAAGCGGGCGGGTGAGGAACGCCGCCATGAGCCACGACCCCGCCGCCCCCAGTATCACCGTCAGCACCAGGAGCCTCCGGTAGGTGGAAAGCTGCGTGTCCCGCAGGGCGTATACCTCGGATATGTCCCGCACCAGGTATAGCGACAGCTTCTCCCCGTTCACCGTCAGCGCCCCGGAGATCTGCAAGAGCTTCGGGTCGCCCCTCCCCGAAAGGCTCACGGCGCAGACGCCCGACTCCGTGTACCGCTCCTCCGGCGTGAGCCCCGAACGGTATATGGGGTCCCTCTCGCCCCTGAGCAGCACCCCGTCCCACAGGTCCCCGCCCCGCTTTTCCAAAAGCGACAGTGTGTCCACTATGTCCTCAAGCCCCATCTGGGAGCCTAAGGAGTTTGCCAGCTGCAGCGTGCTCTGCACGGAGTAGTACGCCCCCAGCGCCGAATCCCTCTCCGTCTCAAGGGAGGCGTCAAAGGAGGCGGATATGAGCAGGCTCCCGCATATGCCGAAAATGAGGGCGAGAAGCGTCATCGCCCCCAGCGTCATCTTAAGTCTCAGCTTCATGAATCGGCCTCCAGCCGGTAGCCAACCTTGTGGACGGAAACGAGCCTGTCCTCCCAGCCTACCTTCCGGCGGAGCCTCTGGATGTGCAGGTCCACGGTGCGGCTGCCCTCGTTGTAGTCCCCGCCCCACACCCGCTCGTATATCGTCTCCCGGTACAGCGCCGCGCCCGGATTGCGGGCGAAAAGCAGGAGCAGGTTATATTCCTTGTTCGTCAGCGGTATCTCCTCCCCGTCCCGCGTCACCTTCATGGAGCGTGTGTCGATGGCGAGCCCCCCGATCTCAATGACGCTGGCAAGCTTGTTGTAGCGCCTCAGCACCACCTCCACCCGCGCCAGGAGCTCCACTATCTCAAAGGGCTTCACTATGTAGTCCTCCGCCCCTATCTTCAGCCCGTGGACCCTGTCGGCTATGTCCCCCTTTGCCGTGAGGAATATGACCGGCACCCCCAGCGGCCTTATGTAGTCCATAAGCTCAAATCCCGTGGCGCCGGGGAGCATTATGTCCAGGAGAATGAGGTCAAACGTCTCCTGCTCCAGCCTGTCCGCCGCCGCCAGCCCGTCATATACGCAGGTGCACGAGTACCCCGCTTTACTGAGGCTCATCTTCAAAAGATTCGCTATCGGCCGCTCGTCGTCAACTATAAGTATACGGATCATAAAAATCCTCTCCCCGCTTTTATACTCCCGCCATCTTACATCACGTTTGTATCAATTCGGCATAATCCGACAAAAAACGCCGCCTTGAATTTTCAGCTGATATGATGTATCATTATAGCACAAAATCTCTGATTTTGAGCTATATTCGCCATGTTTTTCGGTTCCCGGCGAAGCCGGGGAGAAAAACGGCTTGAAATCAAATATAATATCCGCCGTGCGGATATTATAGCATAAAACATTTGAAAAAAAGAAGTGGTTGTTTTATGAAATCAAAACGCCCCACCGTGGCCCTGATGTACGACTTCGACAAGACCCTGTGTACCAAGGATATGCAGGAGTACAGCTTTATCCCCAACGTGAACATGACCGCGAAGGAGTTCTGGGACGAGTCCAACACCCTGGCCGCCGAGCGGAAGATGGACGGCATACTGGCGTATATGTACGTCATGCTGGACAAGGCCCGCGCCGCGAAAAAATCCATCCGCCGGGAGAGCTTTGTGAGGCTGGGGGAGGACCTGGAGTTTTTCCCCGGCGTGGAGAGCTGGTTTGACAGGATCACCGCCTTCGGCAAATCCCAGGGCGTGGACGTGAAGCACTTCATAATCTCCTCAGGCCTCCGGGAGATCATCGAGGGCTCCGGCATATTCAAATACTTCACCGAGGTCTTCGCCTGCGAATTTCTCTACGACGTGGACGGCGTCGCCGTCTGGCCCAAAAACGTGGTCAACTACACCACCAAGACCCAGTTCCTCTTTCGCATAAACAAGGGCGTTTTGGACCTGAGCGACGACCGAACCCTCAACGAGTTCACCCCCGAGGACGAGCGCCCCGTCCCCTTCCGCAACATGATCTACATAGCCGACGGCAAGACCGACGTGCCCTGCATGAAGCTCGTCCGCGTAAACGGCGGCTGCTCCATAGCCGTCCACCCAAGGGGCAAAAGGGACACCGCCGCGGAGCTTTTGCGCGACGGCAGGGCGGACTTCATGCTCCCCGCCGACTACTCCGAGGGCGGCGAGCTGGAAAAGACCGTCTTTTCCGTCATACAAAAAATGGCGGTGACCGACGCCCTCAAGCGCCGCTCCGCCGCCCAGCTGGAGAAGATAAAAAGATGAAATACCTCCTTGCCGCCTACCTCATAATAATAAACATATCCGCCTTCGCCCTCTACGCCGCAGATAAGCGCCGGGCGCGGCTCCGTATGTGGCGCATCCCTGAGTCCACCCTGCTCGCCGTCTCGTTTTTCGGCGGCTCCATAGGCGCGCTTTTCGGTATGCACCTTCTCCGCCACAAGACGAAGCACCCCAAATTCTACATCCTCGTCCCCGTATCCCTGATTCTTGACGCCGCCGTTTTTTCATACGTTTTTTGGCGTATTTCGTAAAAACTCCAAAAAAACTCTTGACTGTAAAGTCCCTTTATACTGTATTGTCGGTGGTGAAAGGGGGACATTTATATGACCGTAAACGAGGTTGAGACCCGCACCGGGCTTGACCGGGCGACCGTCCGCTACTACGAGTCCCAGGGGCTCGTCTCTCCCGCGCGCGAGCCCAACGGCTACCGGAGCTACTCCGAGGCGGACGTCCAAAAGCTCCAAAAGGTCAGGCTCCTGCGGGCGCTGGATTTTTCCATCGAGGACATAAGGTCCATGGACGCGGACGGCAGCGACTTTCCCGACCGCCTGCGCGCCAGGATCAGGAGCCTTGAGGCAAAGAGCGACAGCATAGAGGACGCAAAGCGCGTCATAGCCAAAATGCTTGACGACAGGGCGCAGTACGGCACACTGAAGAGCGAGGCGTACCTCGCCGCCCTCACTGAGCGCAGCCCGGCGCTGCCGGAGCCTGACCCGCGCCCCGGGCCCAAGCCGGGGCCGGAGGACAGCGCCGTACCCGTCTCCCCCTGGAGGCGCTTTTTCGCCCGCTGGTTCGACAGGACCCTCTGCTCCATCCTCATGACCTGGCTCGTGCTGGGCGTCCTTCACATTCCGTGGGAGGACAATTTCCTGATGGAGGTAATGTTTAATTACATCCTGCCCATCTGCGCCGTCATCCTTCTGGAGCCCCTGGCGCTTTGTACCCTGGGCGCCACGCCCGGAAAGCTCCTTCTGGGGCTTCGTGTCCGCGCCAACGACGGCAGGCGCCTCAATTTCGGAACCGCCTTCCGCCGCACGTGCGGCGTACTGGGGGCGGGGGAGGGGCTGTTTGTACCGCTCCTCAGTCTCTGGCGCAACTTGGCCTCCTACCGTGACTTAAAAGCCGGGGAGACCCTCTATTGGGAGTACGACAGCCGCGTGGAGGCGAAGCGCGGCATCGCCTGGTATCACTGCACAGCCTTTATCGCCGCCGTTGCCGTGTCCGCCAATGTTGCCGCCATTGTGGTCTCCATCCCATATATGACCAAAAACCGTGGCGCGCTCACCCCCGGTGAGCTTGCGGAAAACGTAAACGCCGGCGGCAGTATATACGGCTGGGTCCTCACGGAGGACGGCGGCTGGGAGCGCTCCGGGCGCGTCCCCACATATGACGGCAGCTCCGAATACTGGAGCTGGGAGCCGGCTGATGTGGACCTCACCGTGGAAAACGGCAGGGTCACGGGCCTGAGCTACCGCGCCTACGGCAACACCAACGCCAACTATTACCGCATCGGGACCGGTTACGATATGGCGATAATCCTGAGGCTCGCCAAAAGCCTCGTCTGCGCCGACAGAAGGGAGTTTAGGACCGTCTCCGCCGTCGACTCCTTCACCTCGGAGCTCGACTACGTCCCGGACCCGGAAAAGCCCACCGTGGTCACCCGCGGTCCCTGGACCGTCACTGTCACGTTTACCGTCAACAGGTACGACCCCACATACCCCTTTGAGCTCACCCTTACCGTGGAGCACGCGTAGGAGCTCCCGTCAGCTCACACCGCCAGCGTCCCGCTGTCGGATTCCAGCAGAAGAAGTATCTGCTCCTCCATGCCGGTTTCGGCGTTCACGTACACCATCACGTGCCTTCCGTCCCCCACCTCACAGGTGTACTCCTCGCAAAGCACCTCGTTTTTCCCCGCCGTGGGTATGAGCGCGGGGCGGTGGGACTTCACCGTGAGCGCCGGGGAGAGTTTTCCCGCCGCGCCTTCCGGGTCGGGCAGGGGAGCGCCGAGCTCCCGCCGCGCGTGGTTCATAACGTACCCCTTCGCCTCCATCCCCACCACCTCGCCGGTGTCCAGCGCCACGGTCACCTTTATGAGGTCCGGGTAGCATATCACCCCGTCCTGCTCAAAGGCAAAGCTTGCCACAAGCTCGCCGGCGGAGGCGTCGCTGTACGTGGGCGTCATGTTCTCATAGCCGTGGCTCTCCAAAAACGCCGCCGCCGTCCTCACGGCCTCCTCCGCCGTCATGTCCCCCTCGGAGGACTCGCGGGCTGTGCCGAAGTAGAATATTTTCCCGCCCGCGCGCGTCACCTCCACGGTCCGCACCTCGTTGGCGTGCTGGCAGGAGAACACGTAAACGGGCACGTTCCCCTCCCGGAACGCGCGAAGCTCCAGCCTCTCGGACTGCGCACCCAAAAAGTCCGCCGCCGCTTTTTTCGCGCCGTCCTCGTCCACATCAGCCTCCCCCTCCAAGAGCCTGGGGGAGGCGTTTTCAATGTGCGCGGAGAATGGCCCGTCGTAGACGAGTGTGGGCATCTCCGGCGTCTCAGTCTCCATCGCCTTGAAGGAGGCGGCAAAGCCCGTGCCGGATACGCTCTCCTCCGCACCCTCCACCGTCTCCTCCGCCGTCTCCAGCTCGCGGGTGGAGACGTCCCCGGCTATGAGCCTGGCGGACAGCTCGGAAAGGGCGGCGGACACCTGCTCAGCGCCCTTTGAAAACGTTTCCAAGGCCTGCCGCTCCTCCTCCGAAAGGGCCTCTCCCTTGGCGGCGGAGCGGGAGAGGAACAGCATATAGTCCCCCGCCTTTGCCAAAAACGCCGCCGTGTGCTCCAGCTCAATGTTCCCGTAGGGTAAGGACGATATGGCCTGGGACGCCGCCGCGCAGTTGGCGTAGCCCTGGGCGCATACGGAGCTCACCATGCAGGGCGACGCGGCGCAGACCGCCTTTTTGAGCGTGGAATCCAGCTCCCCCACCGCCGAGGCAAGCTCGGTAAAGGCGTGGTCATAGCCCGTGTCCACCGCACGCGAAAGCTTCGAATTTTCACGCCTCGCCGAGACGAGGAACTGCCCCATCACCAGCACCGCCGCCAGGGAGTAGATGATTATAAGCCTTCCGGCCTTTTTTGAATACATAAAAAACACCCCTTTTGACCTTAGCTTCGGTCCAAAAGGGGCGTTTTACCCGGTGTAAATTATGGAGTTCACAAAAAATTAACTAAATTTAATTAATTTTTCTTGACAAATGAAGCCTTCTGTGGTATAATGCCATCGTAGGGGAAAATCAGTTGTTCTCCAGAGCGAATTTTATCCTGCGGAGGGACTCGTCCCTCCCCAATATCCTCGCGATCTCCACAGCCCCGCCGGGAGTTACGGCGCGGCCTGTGAGGGCGACGCGCAGCGGCCACATGATCCTGGCGTTCTTCACGCCCTCGGCTTCTGCCATATTTGTCAAAGCGGCCAGAATGTGTTCGTCGTCCCAATCGGTCAGCCCCTCCAGCACCGGGTAGAGCCCTTTCAGCGTCTCCAGGGAGCCGGGGATGTCGGTCTTGGATTTTTTGTGGATAAAAAGCTCGGGGGAGTAGTCCGGGAGCGCGTCGAAGAAATCCACCTTTTCGGGTATCTCCGTGAGCCTCTCCGTCCTCTGCTGTAATAGCGCCGCTATCTGAGCCGGGTCTATCGCCGGGCTCTTGACGGTCTGCCTTATATAGGGCGTGGCGGCGGCGGCAAATTCCTCCGGGCTCATGGCGCGCAGGTACTCGGCGTTGAAGTAGGTGAGCTTGTTCATGTCAAAGACCGCCGGCGACTTGGATACGCCGTGGATGTCGAAAATCTGCGCAAGCTCGGAAAGGGAATATATCTCCCTCTCGCCCCCCGGCGACCAGCCCAGAAGCGCCACGTAGTTCACCACGGCGGGTGTGAGGTAGCCCGCGGCGATGAGGTCCTCGTAGCTGGGGTCCCCGTGGCGCTTTGACATCTTGCGCGCGGCGCCCGTCTCGCTGTCCGTGACCATCACGGAGGAGCAGTGGACGTATGTGGGCACCTCCCAGCCGAAGCTGCGGTACAAAAGGTTATATTTGGGAGCGGAGCTTAAATACTCGGCGCCTCTCACAACGTGCGTGATTCCCATTAAATGGTCGTCAATGACGTTTGCGAAGTTGTAGGTGGGCAGTCCGTCGGATTTTATGAGTATCTGGTCCTCCAGCTCCTTGTTTTCCACGGTTATGTCCCCGTAGACGGCGTCGTGGAAGGTGGTGGAGCCCTCGCGGGGCATTTTCTGCCTTATGACGTAGCTCTCTCCGGCTTTTGCCCGCTCGTCCGCCTCCTCGCGGCTCAGGGAGCGGCAGGGGTCGTCGGTCTTTTCAAAGCCGCCCTCCCCGTCGGAGTCGTCCTTCCCGCAAAAGCACCTGTACGCCCCGCCCTTTTCAATCAGCAGCTCCGCGTACTCCTTATAAAACCCCCGGCGCTCCGTCTGGATGTACGGTCCCACGGGTCCGCCCACGTCGGGTCCCTCGTCGTGGTCGAGCCCGCACTCGGCAAGGGTCCGGTAGATGACGTCCACCGCCCCCTCCACAAGCCTTCCCTGGTCCGTATCCTCTATCCGGAGAATGAATTTTCCCCCGGCGTGGCGCGCTATGAGCCAGGTGTACAGCGCGGTGCGCAGATTTCCCACGTGCATATACCCCGTGGGGCTGGGAGCGAACCTTGTCCGCACCCCGCCGTGAGGTATGCGCTTTTCCATATCCTCAAGCCATTTCAAATCAGGCATATCCTACCTCCAAAAGTGTTGATGGAGATAATATAGCTTATTTTGATTTAAATTTCAAGACATATGTGTTATAATCACCGTATATGCGCTTTTATTTCGCCCCGCGGCAAGGCAGGGGCGCGTTTTGGCGCGGATTTTACCGAAGGGAGGCGGCGGAGACGGAGCTTTTAAACTCAATAGAAACGCTTGCCGGGGCGGCGGGGATCATCACCGGCATAACGCGCCTTGTCCTGCCGGTGCTGGCGGCTGTGGTCGTCCTCCGGTGCGCCGTCTCCATGCTCTCCGGAAAGCCGGAGCGGGAGGTCTGGGGGTGGCTGACGCTCCCACGGGGGACTAAAATAGAGCTGGAAAACTGGGAAAACATCGTGGGCAGGTCCGCCTCCGCCGACGCGCGGCTCGACTACCGCTCCGTATCCCGCACCCACGCCGCCCTGACCCGCGACCCACAGGGAAGCTGGCTGGTGCAGGACCTTCGCTCAAAGGACGGGACCGCCGTGCGCGGCAGGAAAATAAAGGGTCCCACGCCCGTACATTCCGGGGATACCGTCACCTTCGGAGGGGTGAGCGCCGTCTTCACCGCCTCGACGGTGAAGGACGAGAAGGCCCAGGCGCAGGCGAGGCCGAAGCCGGGGGTGAGGATACGCCCCGGCGCGACCTTGATACTCCTTACGGAATTCATACTTCTTTTGGGGATACAGTACACCGCCGCGGCGGGGGAGGAGCTTGAGCCCGCCGTACCGGGGGCGTTTCTGGCGCTTATAGTCCTCCTCTGGGCGGTCTACGCCGTGACACGGGGGCTCCACCGCACGGGCTTTGAGGTGGAGACGCTGGCGTTTTTCCTCACCTCCATAGGCTTCGGCGTCTGCGCGACCTCTGACCCCGCGGCGCTTTGGAAGCAGCTTTTGTGCCTCGTTTTGGGGGTGGGGGCGTACTTCTTCATCGGCTCGTATCTGAGAAATCTGGAGCGGGCAAAGGTGCTCCGCGTCCCAATGGCGGTTATCGGCATAATTTTGCTTTTGGTGAACCTGCTCACAGCAAAAAGCGTTTTCGGCGCGAAAAACTGGCTCCAGATAGGCGGGATCTCCTTCCAGCCCTCGGAGCTTGTGAAAATATGCTTCATCTTCACCGGCGCCGCCACACTGGACAGGCTCTTTCAGCGCCGGAACCTTCTGGCGTTCGTGGCGTTTGCCGCCGCGTGCGTTTTGTGCCTGGCGGCGATGAGCGATTTCGGCACGGCGGCGGTGTTTTTCGCCGCCTATATCGTCATAGCCTTCATGCGATCGGGAAGCTTCGCCACGGTGCTGTTGTCATTGGCGGGCACGGCCCTGGGCGTTTTCATGGTCATAACCGCCCGCCCGTATGTCCTGGCCCGCTTCGCCTCCTGGGGACACGCCTGGGAGGACCCCCAGGGGGGCGGCTTCCAGCAGACGCGCACAATGGCGGCGGCGGCGTCCGGCGGGCTTTTCGGTCTGGGCGGCGGCAACGGCAGGCTCCACCGGGTCTTCGCCGCCGACACGGACATGGCGTTCGGCATAGCCGCCGAGGAGCTGGGGCTCATCGTGGCGGTTCTGGCGGTGCTGGCGCTTTTGGTGCTGGCGGTCTTTGCCGTCAGGAGCGCCGGTCACGCCAGGAGCTCCTTTTACGCCATAGCCGCCTGCGCCTCGGTGACGGTCCTGCTCACTCAGCTCGCCCTCAACGTGTTCGGCTCACTGGACCTTCTGCCCTTCACCGGCGTCACCTTCCCCCTGATCTCCAAGGGGGGCTCCAGCATGATCTCCGTCTGGGGGCTTTTGGCGTTTGTAAAGGCGGCGGACGCGCGGCAGAACGCCTCCTTTGCCATAGCTTTGGGGCGCAGCGGCGAGAGGAAAAAGAGGGGAGGCGAGCGGGAGTGAGACGCATACAGCGCCGCGCCGCGTCGGTGGCGCTCCTTGTCCTCGCCATAGCCGGGCTTTTAGGGCTATATATCCTCCGCTTTGCCCTCCACGGCGGGGAGTGGGCGGGCTTTCCCTCCAACGGCGACGCCTTTATCTCAGGCCGCATACGTGCCGGGACGGTGGTTGACAGGGACGGGGAGACGCTGTACTGCGTCCGTGACGGCGAGGGGCACTGGTCGGAGGACCTGAACACGCGCCTTGCCTCCCTCCACCTCATTGGCGACGGCGCGGGCTTCGTCGGTTCAGGCGCGCTGTTCAACTACGCCGGGGAGATACTGGGCTACGACCCCATAAACGGGCTTTACAGCGCCTCTGGCGGCGGCGGGACCCTCACACTCTCGGTGGACGCCGACGCCCAGAGAGCGGCGTGGGAGGCGATGAAGGGCAGGAGCGGCGCCGTCGTCGTGGCGGATTACGTGACGGGGGAGATACTCTGCTCCGTCTCCGCGCCGTCCTTTGACCCGGAGGACCCATCCGGGGCGGACACGGATATTCAGGGGCTATATATGTCCAGGCCCCTCTCCGCCGCCTACGCCCCCGGTTCCGTTTTCAAGCTTGTGACGCTGGCGGCTGCCATCGAGAACATCGACGGGCTTTTTGACAGGGACTTTCACTGCTCCGGCTCCCTTGAGGTGGGCGGGGGAAGGGTGACCTGCACCGGAAAGCACGGGGACATGAAGATAGAGGACGCCCTCGCCAAGTCCTGCAACTGCGTCTTCGCCCAGCTCGCCCTGGAGCTGGGAGGGGAGACACTTCAAAAATACGCCGATCAGTTCGGACTCACCTCCCGCCAGGAGGTGGACGGACTTCGCACGGCGGCGGGCAGGTTCGACACGGCACCGGAGGGGTCCCTGAACCTTGCCTGGTCGGGGGCGGGGCAGTATAACGACATGGTGAACCCCATCGCCATGGCTCGGTACGTCTGCGCCATAGCAAACCGGGGGGACGCGCCCCGCCTCACCCAGAGGAAAAACGCCTCAAGGCTGGGCGTGGAGTACGACCACATACTCTCGGCGGACACGGCGGAGAAGCTCTCGGACATCATGGACTACGCGGTGCGCCTCACCTACGGCTCCGAAAACTATCCGGGGCTCGCCATTCGCGCCAAGTCCGGCACCGCCGAGGTGGGCTCCGGCAAGCCCAACGCCTGGTTCGTCGGCTTTCTCGACGACCCGGAGCACCCCTACGCCTTTGCCGTATGCTTAGAGGACGCCGGCTTCGGCTCCTCCCAGGCCGGCCCCGTCGCCAACGCCGTCCTCCAGTCGCTTGTAAAGTGACCGAATTTTGGCGTAAACGTATGGACAAACGGGGACGGGTATGATACAATGTACTTTTAAAGTTTGATTTTTCGGATATGCCAAAGCTTTTGGAGGCTTGTGTATGGGTGCTGTGAGGATATTGCTTGCGGGGGTCGTGGGATACCTTTTGGGGTCCGTGTCGTCGGCGGTGGCGGTGAGCTACGCCGTGAGCAGGAAGGACGTGAGAAACTACGGCAGCGGGAACGCGGGAGCCACGAATATGGCGCGGCTTTTCGGCATGGGCGTGGGGATAGCCACGTTTTTGCTGGACGGGCTCAAGACCGTGGCGTCCATGCTCTTAGGGAAGCTCATCGGAGGGTATTACGGCTTTCTGCTGGCGGGGTACTGCTGCCTCATAGGGCACTGCTTCCCGGTGTTCTTCGGCTTTAAGGGCGGAAAGGGCGTATCCGTGGGCGCGGCGCTGGGGCTCATGCTCCACTGGAAGGTATTTGTGGTGATAGTGGCGGCGTTTTTCATAACCTTTGCCTTCACAAAGCGCGTCTCGGCGGGGTCGCTGATGTGTACCGTGACCTTCGTGCCGGGGGAGCTCATCGCCGGAATCCGGGACTGGCCCACGCTTCTTTTCGGCGCGGCGGCGGCGCTGACGGTGTTTGTCATGCACCGCGAGAACCTAAAGCGCCTCATAAGGGGCGAGGAAAAGCCCTTCAAGCCGGGGAAGACACGCTTTCTCAGAAGAAAGAAATAAAAAAGAGTGGAATTATTTGTGCTTCTGTGGTATAGTTATTATGGTAACCTGTTTAATGCGGCACTTATAAAAAGGGGGTCGGGCAAGTGAGCATACTGATGGCGGCGTTTTTGGGGCTTGTGCAGGGGATAAGCGAGTTTCTGCCGATTTCCAGCTCCGGGCACCTGTCCATATTCCAGAACCTTTTCAACCTCCAGTACGCCGAGGACGAGCATATGCTTTTTGACGTGCTTCTGCACCTGGCGACGTTGGGGGCGGTGTTCGTCTTTTATTGGCGGGACATAAAGGGCATGGCGAAGGACACCGTGAGCTTCATATCCGGCAACACCCGCGACGCCGGGGAGGACGGGCGCTTTAAGCCCACCGTGAGGCTGGTGTTCCTCATCGTGGTGGCGACGCTGCCGCTCTTTGTGATACTGCCCTTCAACGACTACATAAGCTCCCTTTGCAAAAATACGCCCTTCATATCCTTCGCCCTCATCGTCACCGGCGGGCTGGTGTACATATCCGGCAAGCTCACCGAGGGGCGGAAAAACGCGAAAACGGCGTCCTTAGCCGACGCCCTTGTGGTGGGCGCGGCGCAGGCGCTCGCCACGATACCGGGGCTCTCCCGATCGGGGACCACCATCACCGTGGGGCTCTCCAGGGGATTTCGGCGGGAGTTCGCGGTGAAGTTCTCCTTCCTCATGTCCATACCCGCGATACTGGGCTCCACGCTCCTCACGCTTTTCAAGGCGATAACCTCCGGCGGGATAGTCTGGGAGAACGTGCCGGCGTATCTTGTGGGAATGGTCATAGCGGGAGTGGTGGGATATTTCGCCCTGGTGCTTTTAAAGAAGCTGGTGATGTCCGGGGAGGCCTTCGGCAGATTCGCGTATTACTGCTGGGGCGCGGGAGTCGTATCCCTTATACTTTCGCTGTTTTTGGAGTGAGCCTGCCCTTTGGCGGGAACACGTTTTTCCTCCCTGAGGGGAGGATGGAATCCTGATTTGAGGTAAACGAATGGCTGAGCAAAAGAAGAAAAGCACCTCCGCCGGAAAAACCGGCAAGTCAACGGGGAGAAAGCCCTCCTCCGGGTCCTCCCGCGGCTCCTCCGCCTCCTCCAGGGCGAAAACCGAGGCGGCGAGGAACAGAATGGCAAAGGAAAAGGCCGCGCGGCGCAAGACCGTGGCGGCGGTGGTCATGGCGTGCCTTGGCATATTCACGTTCCTGGGCTATTTCAACTCCGACGGTGTGATAATCAAGTTCCTGCGGGGGCTCCTGACGGGGCTACTGGGCGGGGGCTTTTACCTGCTGCCGCCCATGTTCTTTGTGGCGGCGGTGTTCCTTGCCATGGGCAAAAAGGGCACGGCGGGAAGGGCTGCGGCGGCGCTGGCGGTGCCGGTGCTCATTGCCGCCTTCTGTCAGCTCTTTGCCAGGACGAGCTATGAGATAAGCTTTAAGATGTTCCCGCTCCTCTGGCAGGACGGACAGGGGCTCCTAGGCGGCGGCGCCGTGGGAGGCTCGGTGGCGCTGGTGCTGGAAAAGCTGCTCTCCAAGGCTGGGGCCGCCATAATGCTGGTGGTGTTTTCCGCCGTATCGGTGATGGCGCTGGCGGGGCTCACGGTGGGGAGCATTGTTGAAATGCTGGGCGAGAGCAAAAGGGCGCGGGAGGAGCGCAAGCTTGAGGAATACATGAACGAGCCGGAGCCCGAACCGGAGCCGGAGCCCGTGCCCGCGCGCACAAGGGCGGCGGGGGCGAATCCCGCGCCAAAGACCCGGACGGAGGCGGAGAGCGCCGCCGCGCGCAGGTCCGCCATTGACATACCCATGGACGACGACCTGCCGCCCCACGCCGGAGAGGAGCCGAAAAAGCCGGAGAAGTCGGGATTTTTCAACAAGAAGCCCAACGCTCCCGCGCCGGACAGCGTTTTTAAGAAGGATGAGCCGGAGAACGCGGCGGAGGAGCGCAAGGCGGAGGAGCCGGTAAAGGCGGCGGAGCCCGCCGAGGTCCGGGGGCCGGAGAAGGCGGCAGAGCCCGAAAAGAAGGCGGCTCCCGTGCCAATCGAGGTGATAAAGAGGGAGCCGGCAAAGCCCGCCCCCGCGCCGCTTGTCCCGGAGACGGTGACAAAATCCGACACCGCTGCCGCCGCGGGGGAGATTGCCTCCCTCATCGCCGAGAACGCCAAGCGGGACCTTGCCGAGAGCGCGCAGGTGTACCGTTTCCCGCCGGTGACGCTTCTTAACGAGCCGGTGAGGGGCAACTCACGCGACAGTCAGGACGAGCTTGACGCCACAAAGGAGAGGCTGGAGCTGTGCCTGCGGTCCTTCGGGGTGAACGTGACGGTCTCCAACATCGTCCACGGGCCCTCAATCACCCGCTACGAGATGGAGCTGGAGATAGGCGTGAAGCTCAACAAGCTCACGAACCTCGCCGACGACATCGCCCTGGCGCTGGGAGTTTCCGGCGTGCGCATTGCGGCGATACCAAATAAGATTTCCACCGTGGGCATAGAGGTGCCAAACAAGAACGTATCCACGGTCTATCTGCGGGAGATAATCACGGCGCCGGAGTTTACAAACGCCAAGTCAAAGCTCACCTTCGCCATAGGGAAGAACATTTCGGGCGACGTGATGGTGGGCAACATATCCAAGCTTCCCCACCTTCTTGTGGCGGGCACCACGGGTTCGGGCAAATCGGTGTGCTTAAACTCGCTTATACTGAGCCTCATGTACAAGGCTACGCCCGACGAGGTCAAGTTTATCATGATCGACCCGAAGATGGTGGAATTCAAGATATACAACGGGATTCCGCACCTGCTCATTCCGGTGGTAACCGAGGCGAAGAAGGCCGCGGGGGCGCTCCAGTGGGCGGTGGTGGAGATGATGAAGCGCTATAGGCTGTTCTCCGACGCGGGCGCCAGGGATTTGGCGGGGTACAACGCCCAGCTGGACGCGAACACGCCCAAGGTGCCGCAGATAGTGGTCATAATCGACGAGCTTGCCGACCTTATGATGATAGCCGCCAAGGAGGTGGAGGAGTCCATCTGCCGGGTGGCGCAGATGGGGCGCGCCGCCGGAGTTCACCTTGTGATAGCCACGCAGAGCCCCAGGGCGGATGTTATAACGGGCCTCATGAAGGCGAACATACCCTCGCGCATTGCGCTGAAGGTGGCGTCCTCGCTGGAGTCCAGGATCATACTGGACGCGGGAGGCGCGGCGGACAAGCTGGTGGGCAACGGGGATATGCTCTACGCGCCCATCGGGTCCTCCAAGCCCACGCGTATCCAGGGGACATGGGTATCCGACGAGGAGCGGGAGGCGGTCGTCGAGTACGTAAAGCAGTCCTCCGGCGAGGTGAGCTACTCCGAGGACGTTATCTACGAGATCGAAAAGGCCGCCGCAGAGAAGGAGCAGGGCGGAAAGAGCGCCGCTCCCGCCGGGGAGGACAAGTTCAAGGACTACGACGAGCTTCTCCCGCAGGCGGCGGACATCATATTCGAGACGAACCAGGCAAGCGTCTCCGCGCTCCAGAGGCGGCTCAAGCTGGGCTACGCCAGGGCCGCGAGGATAGTGGACCAGCTGGAGGAGGTGGGGGTCCTGGGACCCTTCGAGGGGTCAAAGCCCAGGCAGATAATCATGACCCGCCAGCAGTGGCAGGAGATGCAGTTCATAAACGGCACCGCGCCCATCGGCTCCGCGCCGGAGATACCGGAGGAGGCGGAGGACACCGGCGCGGGACCCTCCTTTGCCGACCAGCTTTTGGGCGGGGGTGACGATGAGTGATCACCGACGCCTTTGACGGCTCGACTCCCGCGATAATCTCGCCGGAGAGCTTTTACGGCCCCATGGGGGACGTGTGCGACGTGTGTACCGTCACGTTTTCCAAGCGCGTTTTTGACAGGGCGCGGCTCCTTTTCCGGGCGAAAAGGGTGGGGACCCTGGGGGGCTGCGACGGCAAAAGGGGAGTTTACGTCTTTAAGCGGGAGGGCAGGCGGATAGGGCTGTACCTTTCGCATTTGGGCGCCGCCTGCGCCGGGGCGGACCTTTTGGAGGTCAGGCAGATTTTAGGCGCGGGGAAATTCGTGGTTTTCGGCTCCGCTGGGTCGCTGGACAGCGAAAAAACGGCGGGAGGGTACATAATACCCACAGCCGCCTACCGGGACGAGGGCATGAGCTGCCACTACGCGCCGCCGGCGGACTACATAGAGCTTAAAAACGCGGGAACGGTGGCGGAGATATTCTCAAAGCTGGGGAAGCCCTATGTCACGGGGAGGACCTGGACCACCGACGCCATCTACCGGGAGACCGTGGGGAACATGGAAAAGCGCAGAGGCGAGGGGTGCGTCTGCGTGGAGATGGAGCTTGCGGGGCTCCAGGCGGTGTGCGATTTCCACTCGCTGGAGCTCTACGCCTTCTTAGACGCCGGCGACAGGCTGGACGGTGAGGAGTACGACCGCAGCGGTCTCAAACGGGCGAACCATGGGTTTGAAAAGTTTGAGATTGCGGTACAAATAGCCACAAGGGTATAAATCAATCGGGGCATCAACAAAAGTGCTGCTCCGGTTGGACTGTCAAAAAACTAAAAATTCAATATTTTTCCGGCGGCATGTACGTCGGAAAAATCACCTTATGTTTTGCGAGTGTGCGCCTTTGGCGTGCGCGAAGCAAAACAGCAGAAAAAATTTTGGAAATGTCCGCAGACATTTCCAAAATTTTTTCGCACGTTTCTCCTTCAAAAAAGGGCGCAGCCCTTTTTTGCTTAAATATCGTCCCAGAGGTGGATTTTTCCGGTTTTCAGAGTTGCTGGCAGGTCGATGAGGCGCTGGTTGCGGGAGCCGCGGAAGCGCAGGGAGATGTCCTTCTGCGCCAGGATGAATTTTCCGTCCACCAGCACGTCGATATATGACAGGAGCCCGTCCGTGACCTCGCACCTGGGGTGGGAGCCGTCGCGCAGGAGCTCGTCCAGGGTGAAGCCGGAGAAGCACCAGACGGTCTTTTGAGGGTACGTCTCCTTCACGCGCCGGACGAAGGGCAGGAGCGCCCGCTGGTTTTCCGGCTCCATGGGCTCGCCGCCCAGGAGGGTGAGCCCGTTTATGTATCCGGGCTCCAGCATGGATATTATTTTGTCCTCGGTCTCTTTCGTAAAGGGCTCGCCGTAGCCGAAATCCCAGGTCTGGGGCTGGAAGCAGCCCTCGCAGTGATTTGTGCAGCCGGAGACAAACAGCGTCACCCGCACGCCCTGACCGTTGGCTATGTCGCAGTTTTTGATTTCGCCGTAAAACATATCGTCGTCACTGAACACGCTTAACCTCGCCGCCACGCAAGCGTGACGGCTCAGGCGCGGTGTTCGTTCCTCCTCTCAAAATCAGACCCGCTTCGCTGGGCTCTGATTTTGTATTTCAAAGGTTTCCCCGAGGCGGGAGCCCCGGGGAAGGATTGGTATCAAAGGTGGAGTACCCGGTCGCGGATCTCCTGGGTCCGGCCCTGGTTCCAGAACTGGGTGCCGATGTAGCCGCAGGTGCGGCGGGCGACGTTCATCTTGTTCTGGTCGGTGTTGCCGCACTTGGGGCACTTCCAGATGAGCTTTCCGTCCTCCTCGGCGATCTTGATCTCACCGTCCCAGCCGCAGACCTGGCAGTAGTCGGACTTGGTGTTGAGCTCGGCGTAGATGATGTTGTCGTAGATGAACTTCATCACCTGCAAAACAGCCTCCAGGTTGTTCTGCATATCCGGGACCTCCACGTAGCTGATGGCGCCGCCGGGGGAGAGGGCCTGGAACTCCGCCTCAAACTTGAGCTTTGTGAAGGCGTCGATGGGCTCGGTGACGTGGACGTGGTAGGAGTTGGTGATGTAGCCCTTGTCGGTGATGCCCTCGATGACACCGAAGCGGCGCTGGAGGCACTTGGCGAATTTGTAGGTGGTGGACTCCAGGGGGGTGCCGTAGAGGGAGTAGTCGATGTTTTCGGCCTGTTTCCACTCCTTGCACTTGTCGTTCATTCTCTGCATGACGGCGAGGGCGAAGGGGGTGGCATCCGGGTCGGTGTGGGATTTGCCGGTCATGTACTTGACGCACTCATAAAGCCCGGCGTAGCCCAGGGAGATGGTGGAGTAGCCGCCGTAGAGGAGCTTGTCGATGGGCTCGCCCTTGCCAAGGCGCGCCAGGGCTCCGTACTGCCAGAGTATGGGCGCCACGTCGGAGGGGGTGCCCAGCAGACGCTCGTGGCGGCACCTGAGAGCGCGGTGGCACAGCTCCAGGCGCTCGTCGAATATCTTCCAGAACTTGTCCGTGTTCCCGCCGGAGGAGAGCGCCACGTCGGGGAGGTTGATGGTGACCACGCCCTGGTTGAAGCGCCCGTAATACTTGTGCTTGCCGGGCTCGTAGTTGCCGGCGTTTGCTATGTTGCCCACGCCCGCGTCGGTGAACCTGTCGGGGGTGAGGAAGGAGCGGCAGCCCATGCAGGTGTAAACGTCGCCCTTGAGCTCCAGCATCTTCTTCTCGGAGATGTAGTCCGGGACCATGCGGCGGGCGGTGCACTTGGCGGCCAGCTTCGTCAGCTCCCAGTAGCGGGAGCCCTCGGTTATGTTGTCCTCCTCAAGGACGTATATGAGCTTGGGGAAGGCGGGGGTGACCCAGACGCCGTCCTCGTTCTTGGTGCCCTCGTAACGCTGCTCCAGGACCTCGCGGATTATAAGTGCCAGGTCCTCCCGCTCCCGCTCATTCCTCGCCTCGCCCAGGTACATGAACACGGTGACGAAGGGGGCCTGTCCGTTGGTGGTGAGGAGGGTGACCACCTGGTACTGTATGGTCTGGACGCCGCGGCGGATCTCCTCGTGCAGGCGGTCCTCAACTATCTTTTGAATCTTCTCCTCGGAGGGGTTGACGCCCAGGGTGACGAGCTCCTGCTCCACGACCTTTCTTATCTTCCGGCGGGAGATGTCAACAAAGGGAGCCAGGTGCGTGAGGGAGATGGACTGACCGCCGTACTGGTTGGAGGCGACCTGCGCGATGATCTGCGTGGCGATGTTGCAGGCGGTGGAGAAGGAGTGGGGGCGCTCGATGAGAGTGCCGGTGATGACGGTGCCGTTCTGGAGCATGTCCTCTAAGTTCACCAGGTCGCAGTTGTGCATGTGCTGGGCGTAATAGTCGGTGTCATGGAAGTGGATTATGCCCGCCTCGTGAGCCTCGACTATGTCGCGGGGGAGAAGAATACGCTCACTGAGGTCGCGGCTGACCTCGCCCGCCATGTAGTCGCGCTGGGTGGAGTTGACGACAGGGTTCTTGTTGGAGTTCTCCTGCTTCGCCTCCTCGTTGCAGCACTCGATGAGGGACAAAATCTTTTCGTCGGTGGTGTTGCTCTGGCGGACCAGGGAGCGGGTGTAGCGGTAGGTGATGTAGTTCTTGGCGACCTCAAAGGCGCCGTGAGCCATTATCTGCTTCTCCACCAGGTCCTGGATCTCCTCCACCGAGGGGCTCCTGCCCATGTTCTCGCAGTCCAGCTCCACGCTGGCGGCGATACGCTTTATCTGGAGCGGGGTCATTCTGTCCTGCTCCTCCACGGACATGTTGGCCTTGCTGATGGCGTTTTCAATCTTGGTGATGTCAAAGACCATCTCGGAGCCGTTGCGCTTTATGATTTTCATTGTACTCTCTCCCTTTGGTGATACTTTCTTTATCGGTGTCCCTTGCCCTTGTCGCGGTGAGCGGACGCGGGGATAATTTATTTGAAAATCGAATTATTCCGGCGCCGGGGAAACGCCGGTACGATAAAATATACCACATGATGTGGTGGAAGTCAAGTGGAAAATGGCATATATAGTGTTTTTGACGTTTGACATAACACAATATACGGGGATGCGGGGCAAAGGGAACAAAAACGCCGAAAAAATGGCGGCAATTGGAGATTTTTGTCGGAAAAGTGTCGGAAAAAATAGTCAAAAGATGATTTAAAGCCTGATTTCAACCTGTTCAGCGGCGGTTATGCCGTCCGGCTCCACGTCGCACAAGAGCGCCAGGAGGTTGACGCCCTTTGCCGCCGCCTCGGAGAGGGCGTCGGCAAACTCCGGGTGGGTGGCGCGGTTGGGGGTGAAGTATTTTGCGCGGCGCATCGCTATTATAAACACGGCCCAGGCGGAAAAGCCCGCCTCGGCGCATCTTATGAGCTCCCTTAGGTGCTTGACGCCGCGCAGGGTTGGCGCGTCGGGGAACATGGCGACGCCGTTTTCCTCCAGAGTCACGCCCTTGACCTCGCAGAAGGCGCGGGTGTTTTGAGCCTCCGCGTAGAAGTCCAGGCGGGAGCCGCCGAAGGGTGTTTCGGGGCGGATGAGGGTGGGGGAGGGGAAGAGCCTCCCCGCGGCGAGATACTCACCGAAGACGGCGTTGGGGGCGGCGGAGTCGATGTTTATGAGGAGATCGCCCTTTTTGACGGTTATGAGGTCGTAGAGGGTCCGGCGGGCGGGGTTTTCCGACCTCTGTACCCAGACAGGCGCCCCCGGAACCAGGAGCTCACGGCACCTGCCCGTATTTTTTACGTGCACAGTCTCAACCACTCCGCCAAGCTCTACACGGGCGATGAACCTGTTGGGGCGGTCAATAAACACGGCGGGGAGGACGTTTTCGTATCTCATTTGATAATCACCTGATTTTTTGACGTTTTTTTAATTTTACACCCGCAAAAGCTTCTGTCAAGGGTTGAATTTTACGGGTTTTCTGATATACTGGAATATACTTGTCGGATTCCAATGGAGGGATATTTTTGAACATAATCATCGTCGGCGCCGGCGGAGTCGGGTACTCGCTGGCGGACAGCCTCAACGCCGAGGGACATCAGATAACGCTCATTGACCCCAACGCCCACCGGCTCAACGCGGCGCTGGAGAAGATAGACGTGCAGGGCATAGCCGGCAACGGGGTGAGCCACGAGGTCCTGCAGGAGGCGGGCATAGGCGGGGCGGACCTGCTGATCGCCGTCACGGATCAGGACGAGGTGAACATGCTCTGCTGCCTCATGGCAAAAAAGCTGTCGGGCTGCCAGACCATAGCCCGCGTCAGGAACCCGGTCTATTACAGGGAGATAAACCTTTTAAAGGACGAGCTGGGGCTGAGCATGGCGATAAATCCTGAGCTTGCCACAGCCAGCGAGATATTTGACCTCATACAGATACCCAACGCCATGACGGTTGAGTCCTTTGCCAAGGGCAGGGTGAACCTCATCGAGATAATAATCCCCCAAGGCTCGCCGGCGGACGATCTGAAGGTGATGGACTTCCCGCAGAAGGTATCCAAGGGAACGCTCATCTGCATACTTGAGCGGGGCGACACGCACCGGGTGGAGATACCCCGCGGCGACACCGTGCTCCACGCCGGGGACAGGATATACATCATAACGCCGCCGGAGGAGATGACGAAGCTTTTCAAAAAGCTGGGCTTCCAGGTGAAGCCCTCCAGGGACGTGATGATAATCGGCGGGGGCAGGACCGGCTACTATTTGGCGGACCAGCTGCTCTCCGCCGGAAACAGCGTGAAGATAATCGAAAAGAACCGGGACGTATGCGAGGAGCTTGCCGCCAATCTGCCGGGTGCGGAGATAATAAACGGCGACGCGGTGGACCGCCAGCTTTTGACGGAGGAGGGCATAGGCGGCGAGGACGTATTTGTTCCGCTCACGGACCTTGACGAGGAAAACATACTCCTCTCCCTCTACGCCAGAAAGATCTCCAACGTGCGGCCCATAACTAAGGTCAGCACCTTCGGCTTCACCGAGGTGACGGAGGAGCTGCCCGTGGGGAGCATAATAAACCCCAAGGAGATAACGGCGTACAGCATACTCCGTTACGTGCGCGCCATGTCCAACTCCTCCGACTCCAGCGACATCGAGTCCCTCTACTACCTGGCGGGGCGTCAGGTGGAGGCGCTGGAGTTCCACATAAAGGCAAAGAGCGCCGTGACGGACCGCCCGCTCTCGGAGCTGAGGCCGAAGATGATACCGAACCTGCTCATATGCTGTATCTACCGGGACGGGCGGCTCATAATCCCCCGAGGCAACGACGTGATACGCCAGGGCGACACCGTGGTGCTGGTGACCACCGCCCAGAAGCTGGGCTCCATCAACGACATTCTAAGGTCCTGAGCGGAGGGAGAGAGCATGAACTATTCCTTTATCCGCTGGCTTGTGGGCTGGGTGCTGTGCATCGAGGCGGCGTTTTTGCTGATACCCCTGGGGCTGTGCCTGGGCTACGGGGAGCCCTACGCGCCCGATTACCTGATAGCCATAGCCGTGACAGCCATTCCGGGGATCGCGATGGCGGCAAAAAGACCGAAGAACAGCTCGTTTTTTGCCCGCGAGGGCTTTGTGGCGACGGCGCTGAGCTGGATAATAATGTCCCTTGCCGGCGCGCTTCCCTTTTTTATCTCCGGCTGTATACCGAATTTCGTCAACGCGCTCTTTGAGGTGATCTCCGGCTTTACCACCACCGGCGCGTCCATACTCTCCGACGTGGAGGCGCTGCCCAAGTCGCTTCTCTTCTGGCGCAGCTTCACCCACTGGATAGGCGGCATGGGCGTTCTTGTCTTTCTGCTGGCGCTCCTGCCCATGACCGGCGGGCAGAGCATACTAATAATGCGCGCCGAGTCGCCGGGGCCCTCCGTGGGCAAGCTGGTGCCCAGGCTCCAGCGCACCGCCGTGTACCTTTACGGGATATACCTCGTTATGACCGTGGCGGAGGTCATCGTGCTGGTGATAGGCGGGCTGGACCTGTTTTCCGCCCTGTGCATCTCCTTCGGCACCGCCGGCACCGGCGGCTTCGGCGTCCTCAACGACTCCTTTGCCAGCTACTCCGCATATGTGCAGATAGTCGTTACCGTCTTCATGTTCCTCTTTGGCGTCAACTTTAACTTCTACTTCTATTTGACGATAAAAAAGCTCCGCGCCGCCTTCGGCATGGAGGAGGTGCGGACGTACCTTTTCATATTCCTCGCGGCTGTGGCGCTGGTGACGGTGAATCTGATGACCCAGATGGGCGGAACCTTCGGCTATTCGCTCCTGCACGCGGTGTTCCAGTGCTCCTCCATAATGACCACCACGGGCTTTTCCTCCGTGGACTTTGACCTGTGGCCAACCTTCTCAAAGACCGTCCTCATCTGCCTCATGTTCGTGGGCGCCTGCGCCGGCTCCACAGGAGGCGGCATAAAGGTCAGCCGCGTGCTCATGTATTTCAAAAACATAGGCCGAGAGCTCCGGCGCCTCATCCACCCCCGCACCGTCACCGCCGTCCGCATAGACGGCAAGGCGGCGGACCGGGACATGGTGGCGTCGGTGAATATGTGGCTTTTGGCGTACATCTCCGTCTTTTTCGGCTCCATGCTCATAATCAGCATTGACAACTTTGACTTTACCACCAACTTCTCCGCCGTCGCCGCCACGCTCAACAACATAGGCCCCGGCCTGAGCCTGGTGGGTCCCAGCCGCAACTTCGGCGACTACTCGGTGCTTTCAAAGCTGGTGCTGATGTTCGACATGCTGGCGGGACGGTTGGAGATATTCCCCATGCTGCTGATGCTAAGGCCCGCGACGTGGAAGAAATAGAACTGGCTTGAAAGGTCGCAAAGCGACCTTTCAATGCCAAAGCCTTCAAAAAAGGGCTTTGCCCTTTTTTGGAGGGGAAACGTTCAGAAAAAATCCGTGAATTTTGCGAAATTCACGGATTTTTTCCTGCTGTCGCGCTGCGCGCGCCGCCGTAGGCGGCACACTTGCGCGACAAAAGGTGATTTTTCCGACGTACATGCCGTCGGAAAAATATTTTATTGGGGGGCTGATTACGTGGGGGTGCGGGTTAAACTATACGTATTTTGTAAATTTTCAACCAGTGGTTGAGCTGTAAAAACCAGGCTACGGTTTGGGGGGTGGTCATTAGCTGGCCGTACCAGGGGACGGGGCGGTCGGAGGTCATTAGGGCTCTCAGCTTATCCTCCCGCGCGATGTCGTGGAGCGGCTGCGATTTGTCGGCGAGAACGGCCTCCAGCTCCCGGTTGACGGCGGCGA
This sequence comes from uncultured Oscillospiraceae bacterium, assembly GCA_947588955.1. GTDB lineage: Bacteria > Bacillota > Clostridia > Oscillospirales > Oscillospiraceae > RUG626. The sequence goes on from CANPYX010000004.1 coordinate 85,463, forward strand.
GATACGCCGGGTTGTGGGTCTTGGGGTAGGGGCTCTTTTTGCGCCACAGGACCTCGTCGGGCAGTATGCCGCGCATGGCCTCGCGCAGGAGCCCCTTTTCGTACCCGTCCCGGTCCTTGAACTCCCAGGGCACGGTGTACAGGTACTCCGCTATCCTGTGGTCGCAGAATGGCACACGCACCTCCAGGGAGGACCACATGCTCATCCGGTCCTTGCGGGTGAGAAGCGTCTGCATGAACCAGTCCACGTTCAAATTCATCATCTGCTTCATCCGCCGCTCCAGCGGCGGCGTGCCGGGGAGAATGTCGCTTCCTTCGCAGGTGGCGCGGTAATATCCGTCCACGAACTGTGCGGGGTCGATGCCCTCAAGGACGCCGTCCTTGATGAAGGATGCCCTGTACGCCGTGGACTGCGCCCAGGGGAAGCCCTCGCGCTCCCGCACCGTGGGGTCCCTGTACCACGGGTAGCCCCCGAATATCTCGTCCGCGCACTCGCCGGACACCGCGACGGTGGCGAGCTTCTTTATCTCCCGGCAAAAGAGCAGCAGGGAGGAATCCACGTCCGCCATTCCGGGAAGGTCCCGCGCCTCCACCGCCTCATAGAGCGCCGACACCAGCTCCGGCGTATCCAGCGTCACCTGATGGTTGTTCCCGCTCAGGAAGTCCGCCATTATCCTGATGAACGCCGGGTCGGAGTTGGGCTGGAACTTGCTGGCCTTAAAATATTTCGCGTTGTCCAGGTAGTCCACGGACACGGTGTCCAGCGCCATGCCCCTTTCGGCGTACTCCCTGTCCGCCACGGCGGAGATGACCGACGAGTCCAGTCCGCCGGAGAGGAAGGTGCACAGCGGCACGTCGGAGACGAGCTGACGCTTGATGGAGTCCAGCACCAAAAACCGCACCTTCTCCGCCGTCTCCTCAAAGCTGTCCGTGTGGGGCGCGTCGCGCAGACGCCAGTAACGGCGCAGGCTCAGAGTGTCCGTGTCGGGAGAATACCAGCCGCACTCACCGGGCAGAAGCTCGGAAATATCCTTGAAAACTCCGCTTCCGGGGGCTGTTCCGGGTCCCAGAAGCAAAACCTCCGCCAAGCCCTGCCGGTCCACCTCCGGCTCAACCCAGGGGTGGCGCAAAAGCGCCTTCAGCTCCGAGGCAAATATCAGCGCCCCGCGCCGGCGGGCGTAAAAAAGCGGCTTGACGCCCATCCTGTCCCGGCAGAGGAAGAGCCGCCGCCTTCGGCTGTCCCAAACCGCGAAGGCGTATATCCCGTTGAGCCTATCCACAACGTCCTCCCCAAATTGGGCAAAGGCGTGAAGAAGCACCTCCGTGTCCGACCGGTTCGTAAACTCATGCCCCAGGGCGCAAAGCTCCCGCCGGAGCTCCGGCGCGTTGTATATCTCGCCGTTGTAAACTATGGTGTACCCGTCAAAGCTCATGGGCTGTCGCCCGTTTTCCGGGTCCATCACCGAAAGCCGCGCGTGAATAAGCGCCGCCTCATCAAAAACCGCCATACCCCTCTGGTCCGGTCCGCGCCGCTCAAGTGATCGCCGCATATCTTCAAATACCGGTATAAGCCGGCGAATGTCGCCGCCGACCTGTCCCGCGATTCCGCACATATAATGACCTCCAAAAAATAACGGCGCTCACCGGGGGTGAACGCCTTTGTTCCAAAGGCATTATATGAGGAAACATGTTAAACGGTACCACTTTAAGGGCCGCGCCTTTAATAGGCGCGGGGGCTCCGGAGCCGCGGGGCTCTTTTCAGGACCGCGCCCTTAATGGGCGCGGGGGATTTACTTTCCTCTCTTTTGGATTCGCCAAAAGAGAGGAAAGTAACAAAGGAGAGAAAAGCGACCAGGGAGGGATAATGATATCCCTCCCTGGACCCTCGTTGGGGTCGGCAGAAGCTTTACGCGCCCTACCGTATTGTCTCACGACGGCTCCCGCAGTCTAAAACTTGCACGCACGGGCAGAAGGAACGGCGCGCGGGTTCCCAAAACCGAATTGCACAGTCTCCGAACTCGCTTAGCCGCTTAACGTGGTAGGTAATCAGAATGCCCTGCCCTTCAATTGCGCCGCGCTTTGTGGGTGCTTGTCGGGCAAAATGTTTCAGTGCTGCTCCTACACAGTGCTTTCGCAACTGCTGCCGATACGCTCCCCACCGGGGGTTCTCCACATAGGGGGCCGCAGCCCCCTGTGTGGTCGTTTTTAAAAGGGGATTGTCAAGGGGGAAAATCGAAATCCCCCTTGACCCGTTTTTCTCCTCTTTGTTACTTTCTCCTCTTTTGACGGGTCAAAAGAGGAGAAAGTAAATCCCTCCGCCATTTAATGGCGGAATCATTATAAAGAGCCCAGCGGCTCAGGAGCGCCCGCGCCTATTAAAGGCGCGGTTCTGTACGTGATACCGTTTAACGTTTTACTTATTCAACGGCGTTGACCGTCCAGTCATCAAAAGCTCCCCAAGCTCCGGCGCCGGCGGATACCGATACGCCCAGCGTGACCTCCGCCTGTTCGGTGAGGGTGAAGGTGATCTCCGGCTGCTGCCAGTTGAGGTATCCGTTGAGCTCAAAGTCCTGAGTCAGCTCCCCGTCCGGGGTCCTGACGAAGATGTAGGTCTTGTGCTCGCCCATATCTCCGCCCTGACCGTAGAGGTAGAAGGTGTAGGTCCCCGGCTCCAGCGTCACGGCGGTGGTGGTGACGGCGTTTTCAAAGGCGGAGTCCTTCCAGAAGTGCAGGCACCAGGCGCCCGCGTGGACGTTTCCGGCGTTGCCGCTCTTATTGTTGATCCCGTCGCCGGGCCAGTTCTCCACGGTGTAGCCTGTGTCGCCGTCCTCAAAGCCGCCGTTGTCAAGGAGAGAGGGCAGCGGCGGGCGCTCCACGGTGATATACGCCACGGTCCAGACCTTCTCACCGTCACCGTCGTCGATCCAGCCCTTGATCTCCCAGTAGCCGGGAGCGTCCATGGTGATAAAGCTGGTGTCCTCCCAATTGACCGCCACGGTCTCCGACTTGCCGCTTATATGTCCCGCGTCAACAGTGGCGGGCAGCGCCAGCTCGTCGCCCACTGTCAGGTCCACGACCGCCACGGGGACGTCCACAAGGTGGTCCTTGTACCCCGTGGTGCCGGTCATCATGTATTTGAACACATTCAGCGACTCCAGAGGCTTGCCGTCAAAGTCAAACATCGCCTTGTTGTTCATATCCGGTCCGCCGTAGCCGCCGTTCGCGGCGTTGGGGTCGTAGTCCTGGGCGTAGCTGGACGCCCAGCCGGAGCCGCACTCGTCCCAGATGCGCTTATTTTCCTCAATTGCCTTTTCCCGCTCCGTGCCGGTGAGCTGAGAGATGTTCCGCACGGGTATCCAGGCGTTCTCCCAGTAAAAGAGCCCGATGCCCGCGGGACCTATGTCGTGGACCGCCTTCGCCACCTCCGCGTACTCAAGCGCCTGCCCCTGGGGGCTGACGGCGTAGTCGGCGGGGGCGTTGGAGTTGGAGCCGTCGCCGTCCTCGGCGGTGTAGGGCGCCCTGGTCTCGGCAACCATCACCTTCACGCCGAATTTGTCCGCTATCCCCTTGAGCTTGGCCGCCATATTCTCCTTCGAGCCGTGCCACTGGGGATAATAGGAGGTGGCGAACACGTCAAATTTCACGCCGCCGTCAGTCAAATGCTGGGCGATGCTGTCAAAATCCGCGCTCTGGGGCGACTCCATATGTACGCATGTCAAAATGTCGCCCGCCGCGTGGACGGCGTCGCATCCGGCGTTGTATAGCTTGAGCATGTTGGGCCACGCTGTCTCGCCGCATATGCCCACGGTCGTCTCGTTGCCCACCTGGACCATTCCCACGTCCACTCCCGCGTCAAGAAGCGTCTTGAGGCTGTCGGCGGTGAAATCCCCCAAAGCCTTGGCCTTGGCGTCGATGTCCATGCCCTCCCATGCCTTGGGCACCAGCTGGCGGGAGGGGTCCGCCCAGAAGTCGGAGTAGTGGAAGTCGATGAGCACCCGCATACCCGCGTCCGTGGCCCACTTGCCCATAGTCACGGCGGACGCAAGGTCGTTGTTGCCGCCGCCGTAGCCGTTGCCGTTTTCGTCATACGGGTCGTTCCACACGCGCAGGCGCACCCAGTTGCACCCCGCCTCATGGAGCAGCTTCATAAATGCCGCGCCGTTCTCCTCCACGCTCTCGCCCAGGGAGTTGCCCTCCCAGTCCTTGAAGCGCGCGCCGGAGTTGAGCACCACCAGCAGGGAGGACACGTCCGTCCCCCTGATGAAGTCCTCGTCGTCGGTGACATAGGGGACATAGATGCCCGCCTCCACCGGGTCCGGCACAGGCTCCGGGTCAACAACGGGCGGGGTGTCGTCCTTCCCGCTGTCGTCCGGGCCCTGGTTTTCGTTGCCCTGGTTCCCGGCGTTCTGCTCCTGATCGCCGGACCCCTGGTTTTCCGTCCCGTTCCCGCCGTTTTCGCTTGGCGTCTTCGCGCACTGGCACAGCGTCAGACACATGACCGCCGCCAAAAGCACCGCGAGAACAATCCTCATTTTCTCGTTTTTCATTTCCTCGTCCTCCCTTATAAGTTTTGGGAATACTGATTCAATTATACTACAAACTGACAAAAACGCAAGACCGTTTCGGACCGTTTTTCGCCGGTTTAATTGTGGCTAAATTATTAAGATTTTCGTTTTACTAAAAATTTTTCTTGACATTTGCTTAGATTTATGTTATAATGCGTTTGGATAGAAAAACGGGGACATTTGGGGTGATAATATGGCACGGCTTTTGATAGTGGAGGACGACGCGGCGATCGTGCGCAACCTCTCGGATTATTTGAGGGGCGAGGGCTTTGACGTGGCCTCGGCGACCACCGCCTCCGGCGCTCTGGAGCTGGCGGGGGCGGACTTTGACCTGGTGCTGCTGGATGTGGGGCTTCCCGACGGCAGCGGCTTTGCCCTGTGCTCCGAGATCAAGGGGCGCTTCGGCACACCCGTCATCTTCCTCACCGCATCGGGGGACGAATACTCCGTGGTCACGGGTCTTGAGCTGGGGGCGGACGACTACGTCGCCAAGCCCTTCCGCCCCAGGGAGCTGGTGAGCCGTATCCGCTCCGTCCTCCGCCGCACCGGTAGGGCGAGCCCCGTAATAGAGGTGGGGAGACTGCGCGTGGACCCGGAGAGGGCGCAGGTGACAAAGGACGGGAAAGAGATATTTTTGTCGGCGCTGGAGTACAGGCTGCTCCTGGTTTTTCTCAACAATCGGGGGATCGTCCTGTCACGCTCAAGGCTTTTGGAGGAGATATGGGACGCGGCGGGGGATTTTGTCAATGACAACACCCTGACCGTCTATATAAAGCGCCTTCGGGACAAAATAGAGGACGACCCGTCGGAGCCCACGGTCATAAAGACCGTGCGGGGAATGGGGTACAAGCTGTGAGGACGCTTTTGAGAAACGCCCAGTTCCGACGGGAGAGCGCCGCTTTTATCATAGTCGCCGCTGTTTTCGCGGCGGCTGGCTTTGCCGTGGAAAAAAGCGCCGGAACAGCCGTGACGCTCTGCGCCCTCGCGCTCTATGCCCTGTATCTCGGCTTTTCCCTCCGGCGATACAGGCAGATGGCCCGCCTTGCCGACGAGCTTGACAGGCTCCTCCACGGGCAGGGGAGCTTCGATCTGGACCGGTATTCCGAGGGGGAGCTGTCCATACTCCAGTCCGAGCTTTCAAAGCTTTTGGTGACACTCCGGCGGCAGTCGGATTCGTTGAAGGCGGACAAGATATGGCTTGCCGACTCCCTGGCGGACATATCCCACCAGCTCAAAACGCCCCTCACGAGCCTGAATCTGGCGGCCGCCATGCTCTCGGAGCCGGAGCTCGCCCCGGAGCGGCGGAGGGAGCTTTCCAGGGACGTGTCGCGCCAGCTCACCCGACTTGAGTGGCTGGTCTCGGCTCTGTTGAAGCTCTCACGTCTGGACGCCGGAACAGCCGCTCTCAACCCCGTTCCGACCCCCGTCAGACCACTGTTGGACGCCGCTCTGGACCCCCTCAGGATACCCCTGGAGGTACTTCAGATCGCCCTGCGGATAGACTGTCCGGAGGGTGTGACAGCCATACTTGACCCGGATTGGGCGGCGGAGGCGCTGGGAAATATTCTCAAAAACTGCATGGAGCACACCCCGCCGGGCGGGACCGTGACCGTCGCCGCCAGGGAGAACGCGGTGCTTACGGAGATCGTCATTTCCGACACAGGTCCCGGCATAGACCCGGAGGACCTTCCCCACATCTTTGAGCGCTTTTACCGGGGAAAAAGCGCCGATCCCGGCTCCGCCGGAATAGGTCTTGCCCTGGCGAGCACCATAATCAGGGCGTCCGGCGGCACAGTCAAGGCGGAAAACGGGCCAAACGGAGGGGCGAGGTTTGAGATAAAGCTATATAAATCCACCGTATGAATCAGCTTATATTCAATCGGCAATTAAATTTTGCCGATTGAATAATGGATTTAAAGGTCGTTTTGCTCGCCGCTGCGCGGCAACCGCAAAACATGACCATTATTACTCCGGCGATAATTTAATTGCCGGAGTAATATTACGTTTTTGTAATAATAAAGTCACCGGACTGTCACCGGAGGGGCGTATCATGTCCCCATCATCTTAAAATAGGAGGAGCGCGTATGGAAATACTGCGTGTTGAAAGCCTGACCAAGGTCTACGGCTCCGGGGACAATCAGGTGAGGGCGCTGGACGGGGTCTCTTTTTCCGTGGAAAAGGGGCAGTTTGTGGCTATAATCGGGCCCTCGGGCTCGGGAAAATCCACGCTTTTGCACATTTTGGGCGGCGTGGACACACCCACCTCAGGGAAGGTCTACATGGACGGGCAGGACGTTTACAGCAGGAGCGAGGAGCAGCTTGCCGTCTTCCGCCGCCGCGAGGTGGGGCTTATTTACCAGTTTTACAACCTCATTCCCGTGCTGGACGTGCGGGAAAACATCACCCTGCCTGTGCTCATGGACGGGCGAAAGGTCAACGAGGAGCGATTGAAGGAGCTTTTGGACACCCTGGGGCTTGTGGGGCGGGAGAAGCACCTGCCCAACCAGCTTTCGGGCGGTCAGCAGCAGCGGGTGAGCATCGGCAGGGCGCTTATGAACGCCCCGGCGGTGGTGCTCGCCGACGAGCCCACGGGAAATCTTGATTCCCGCGCCAGCCAGGAGATAGTGGACCTTCTCAAGCTCTCCAACAAGAAATACGACCAGACGCTCATCGTCATAACCCACGACGAGAGCATCGCCCTCCAGGCGGACAGGCTCCTTGCCATAGAGGACGGGCGGATAACCCGCGACGAGGTGCTCAGGCGATGAACGTTTTTACGAAGGTCACGCTGAAGACGCTTTTAAAAAACCGTGTCCGCACCGTGGTCACGGTGATAGGGATAATCCTCTCCGCCGCCATGATAACCGCCGTGACGGTGAGCGTCTCCAGCTTCATGCGGTATATGCAGGCGGTCACGGTGGCGGAGACGGGGCTGTGGCACGGGGCTTTGGACAACCTGCCCGCCTCCATGAGGGGCGAGCTGGAGGCTGATGGCAGGTTCGACTCGGCCTCCTACGCCCAGGTCATGGGCTGGTACGACACCTCCGGCGGGACAGCGGGAGGGGGCGTGTACATCCAGGTTTTGGGCTGTGACGGCACGTTTTTTGAGCGTATGCCCATAGAGCTCTCCGAGGGGCGGATGCCGGAGAATCCCGGCGAGATAGCTCTTTCAACCTTCTCCATCGACGGGCTGGAGCTGGGGGACAAAATAACCCTGGAGCTGGGGGACAGGTATGCTGACGGCAGGCTCCTGGACGGCTTCACCTTCTGGCAGACCGGCGAGGAGCTGGCGGTGCGGGACACGCGGGAGTACACCGTGGTGGGATTCACGCGGTTTCCGAGCTTTCAGGACGGCAGTATGCCGGGAATGATGGCGTTCACCTGCTGGGACGATAAAGCCGAGGTCCCGTATCTCACGGCGTATTTCACCCTGAAAAATCCGGGGGACATATATGATTTCCAGTCCGACTGGCAGGATAAGGGCGTGAGGTCCGTGGACAACTCAGACTACCTGATGACGCTGGGCCTTTCCCGATTTGACACCTTCTTCCGGGTGCTCTACTCCCTTGCCTCCATACTCATCGGGCTTATAATGTTCGGCTCGGTGTCGCTCATATACAACGCCTTTTCCATATCCGTCGCCGAGAGGACGAAGCAGTTCGGGCTCCTGCGGTCCGTGGGCGCGACGAAAAAGCAGATACGCGCCATGGTGTTCACCGAGGCGCTCACCGTGAGCCTCATGGGTATACCCCTGGGGATAATCGCGGGGATAGCGGGAATGGCGGTGACCTTCCGGTTCATCGGGGGCTACCTTGCGGGGCTTTTCTACGGGCACAGGTCCGGCGTCGTACCGCTGAGCATATATGTGATGCCATGGTCGGTGATCTCCGCCGCCGTTATCGGGCTTGTGACGGTGCTCATCTCCGCCTGGGTGCCCTCTCGCCGCGCCACGAAAATATCGGCGATAGAGGCTATACGCCAGACCGGGGACGTGAAGATAAAGCGGCGGGAGGTGCGGACCTCGCCTTTGACCTACAGGCTCTTCGGGATCGAGGGGGTGATCGCCGGAAAGCACTTCAAGCGTGACAGGAAGCGCTACCGCGCCACGGTGGTAAGCCTTTTCATGTCCGTGGTGCTGTTCATATCCGCCAGCTCCTTCTGCCGTTACCTGACGGACACCGCCAGCGCCGCGTTGGACAGCTACGACTACGACGTGGAGCTTTGGAGCCACTACGAGGCCGGCAGAGAGGACTACGCGAAATACCCGGACTTCGACAGCCTGCCACGGGTCATTGAGGCGTTCTCCTCCTCGCCTGACATAAAGGAGGTCTCCGCCGTCAGCCGTGTGGACAGCATCGTTCTGACCTTCCGCCGGGAGGACGCGGCGGGGGACTGGGCGGAGCTGGATCGCTTTTTCGGCTCGGACGGCGAGTCGGTGAGCATGACCATGGTCCTCTACGGCGTGGAGGACGGGCAGTACAGGGAGTATCTGAGGAAAAACGGACTTTCGGAGGAGGAATATATGGGCGAGGACCCAAAGCTGGTGGTCCGCCCATCCATCACCATGTTCAGCTCCGACACCGAGCGATTTGAGACGCTGCGGATCGACCCGGCGCTTTTGAAGACCGTCTCATTTTCCTATGACGAAAACGGCTCGGAGGATACAGGCTCGGTCAATTACTCCGCGCTGGAGGTTGGCGCCGCCGGCGTGGTCCGCGGCTCCGGGTCATACTCCTACGAGGTGGGGTACACCACCGACGAGCTGGTGCTGGGCCTTAACACCGCGTCGGCGAAGCGCAGCCTTGCGGCGCTGATGCCTTTGAGCGAGGCGCGGAAAATCGACACCGGAGATGCGGGGGAGGACGCGGAGATATTTTTCACCGTCAAAAGCCTGGGCACCGGCGGGCAGGACGTGCTTGCCGCCTCCGAAGCCGCGGGACTGCCCTTTGACGAGGGGGATATGTCCGACGTATACGCCGCCAACGCGCCCCAGAGGGACCTGGTGACGGTGATACGCGTCATAAGCTATGGCTTTATCGCCCTCATATCAGCCATCGCCGCGGTGAACGTGTTCAACACCGTGTCAACAAATATACTTTTGAGGCGACGGGAGTTTGCAATGCTGCGCTCCGTGGGCATGACGGGAAGGGGGCTCAACAGAATGATGGACCTTGAGTGCCTGCTCTACGGCGCGAAATCGCTTCTTTTCGGCGTCCCCGCCGCGCTGGGGGTGACGTATCTCATCTACCGGTCCGTCATGAACGCCATGGACACCCGGTTCTACCTCCCCTGGGTGGAGGTCGCCATTGCCGTTGGGAGCGTGTTTTTGGTGGTGTTTTTGTCGATGATGTACTCCATGGCGATAGTGAAGGGGGACGATGTTATCGAGGGGCTGAGGAGAGAGGCGATCTAAAAAGGTGTCACCTATGGGACCGCGCCCATAGGGGGCGCGGGGGCTCCGAAGCCGCCGGGCTTTTTATGAGGTGTCCGCCCTTATGGGGCGGGGGATTTACTTTCTCCTCTTTTGACCCGTCAAAAGAGGAAGAAAGTAACAAAGAGGAGAAAAACGGGTCAAGGGGGATTTCGATTTTCCCCCTTGACAATCCCCTTTTAAAAACGACCAGTTAGGGGGCTGAGGCCCCCCTACTGGAGACACCCCCAGGGAGCTTTGACGGCAACGGTTGCGACGGGGGAACGGGAGGCGGGTTACGGTGTGTATAAAATCACCCGCCGGCATAATTGCTGACGGGTGATAACGCAAAATACTTTGCCGTCTGAATTCAATGAAGCCGGGGGCGCGCGAAAACCGGGTCTACGGAGCACACAATATATGGATATGGTCGTGAGACTATGTTTAGAAATGCGCTCTTTAGTTCCGGAAGAGGGGTTTGCAACGTCTCGGCAAATTTGTAGTTATTCTCTTACCATTCTGAAAAAAGTGCCTGCTCCAATCCCCGTTGTCAATTCATACTGCTCACCGTCAATACGAAACCCTGCGTTTTTATAACACATTACAGCTCTCATGTTCCAAGTACGCACTTCAAGATACAGCGGCTTTTCGGAATATAGCCTTTTTGAAATGTGGTATGCCTCCTCCAGCATCCTACGGCCATAATGTTTCCCACAAAGACCGGGATCGACGCCAATACCTATGAAGACCTCTTTATCTTTCTCTGAAATATTCACAAAGCCCACAAGCACATCTCCATCCAGAAAAGCAAAGTAGTTTTTCTCGTTTTTTGGATTCATAAAACCGCTTTGCTGGGCTTTCATCATATCATAAGATGGGAGATTGTATATTTTATACTCCCCAGAATATTCCCAAGCACAAATCTGCCGTTTATCGTCTTCCGTCAAATTTCTGTATTTCAGTTGATTCATAGATCCCCCCACACACAAATCCCTATTAGTCGAACAGCCGCCCACTTGACCGTTAACATTATACCACCTAAATGTGTAGAAATCTACTGTCCGCTTAGGCGGTTAATTATGATTAATAATTATTCACGATTTTAGCAGGGAACACAAAGTCGAATTAAGGGGTTTGCGGCTCCCTGACAAGCTAACTGCTAATGCCAACGCTGAAACAATCACCGTATGGCTCCAACACTTTTGAAATAAAGGAAATATCATCATCTGCTCCGCTTAAATATATTTCCGTGCCATAATGTTCGCTTCTAAAGATGTTCCTAAGGTTTAGAAGCGGTTTTCTGAAAAATAAACGAAGTGAACATAGCGGCATCACCCGAAACCAAGTCCTTTTTTTGCAGGAGTAATGCCCTTTCACCGTGATACATAAGAAGCCAGAGATTCTCCGATTCAAATACTTCCGCTATTTGAGCATACGGGATAATTTCCCGGCTTTCGCATGATGTAACGGTTATGCCTGTTTCGTCAAAATCAATCTTAGCCGCGGCTTTGCGCCAGTCTATGGCTCGCCGTCCCGCAAGCAACTTTTTTGCCTCATTTTTGCAGGAGGCCGGAACGCCGGCGGTTCTTCCTTTGCCGCTGAGAAAGAAGCTCAAAAGGCCCGCGATGATTGCAATGATACCGGCCAAAATGAGGATAGGCGCCCTCTGTTCCGCAAGACCGGGGACCAAAACAAACACGCCCAAAGCGAGCAAAACAACGCCGTAAACGCGGTACCGTCCCTGCCGTTTCTCCCTACCCGGTCCTTTATCGGCATAGCTGTTCAGCGCGTCTGTCGCTTTCCATATCCCGGACAGAGCCCGGCGGCTGTGGGCCTCCAAACGCTGACGGAGCAGCTCCTCGGTTTCACCGTCCAGCGCAGGGTCGTCATAGCTGCTGATTTGAAAAAGAAACACAATCATCACCTCCAGAATTTATAATTTCATTATACCACCCAAAAATGTGGAAATCTACTGTCCGTTAAGACAGTTAATTATATTTTAACAAATCAATTACCACCCCCAGCGCCCATTAAGGGCGCGGTCCTGAAAAGAGCCCCGCGGCTCAGGAGCGTCCGTGCGGTCCTTAATAAGGCAAGATTGTAGATTTACATTTCAAGCATTTCGTGGTATATTTGAAAACAAGAAAAGTCAAGGAGCTTTAACATGTTTGAAAAAATGGAGGGAATCGAGGAGCGGTATGTTGCCGCGCAGGGGAAGCTTGAGACGCCGGAGGTGTATTCCGACCCCGCGGCTTATGCCGCTCTTGCCCGTGAGGTCAAGGAGCTGACTCCTGTGGTGGAGGCATATAGGCGCTGGAAGGGCCTGCGGCGCGACCTGGAGGAGGCGCGGGAGCTGCTTTCCGACCCGGAGCTGGGGGCTATGGCGCGGGAGGAGATGGAGAGCGCGAAGGCGGGGATAGACGCCGCCGAGAGGGAGCTGAAGCTTTTGCTGCTGCCAAAGGACCCAAACGACGGGCGGAACGTCATAATCGAGATACGCGGGGGCGTTGGCGGGGAGGAGTCTGCGCTGTTTGCCTCCGATCTTTACAGGATGTACTCCATGTACGCCGAGGCGCGGGGCTGGAGGACGGAGATCGCGTATATAAACGAGACGGAGCTGGGCGGGATCAAGGAGATAAGCTTCCTCATCGAGGGGGAGGGCGCCTGGTCGAGGCTGAAGTTTGAGTCCGGCGTACACAGGGTGCAGAGGGTGCCGGTCACCGAGTCCTCCGGGAGGATACAGACAAGCGCCGCCACGGTCGCGGTCCTGCCGGAGCTGGAGGAGCTGGAGTTCCAGATAAATCCGGCTGATTTACAGATAGACACCTTCCGCTCCACCGGCGCGGGGGGACAGAAGGTGAACAAGACCGAGTCCGCCATACGCATAACACATCTGCCCACGGGGACGGTGGTGGAGTGCCAGGACGAGCGGAGCCAATACAAGAACAAGGACAGGGCCATGAAGATACTGGTGAGCCGCCTCGCCGACTCCGAGAGGCGGAAAAGGGACGCGGCGGTGGCGGCGGAGAGAAGGAGCCAGGTGGGGTCCGGCGACAGGTCGGAGAGGATACGCACATACAATTTCCCCCAGGGGCGGGTGACGGACCACAGGATAAATCTGACGCTTTATAAGATAGAGCAGGTCATGAACGGGGGGCTGGACGAGATTATCGACGCCCTCATAATGGCGGACCAGGCGGAGAAGCTGAAGGGGGAGGACGCGTGAGGACCAGGCTTTTGAGGGCCGACGAGACGGACGTGGCGGCGGAGCTTTTGAAGGGCGGCGGAGTCGTCGCCGTGCCCACGGAGACGGTATACGGGCTTGCGGCAAACGGGCTGGACGAGGCGGCGGTGAGGAAAATTTTCGCGGCGAAGGGGAGGGCGGAGACGAAGCCCATAAGCCTTTTCGCGGCGTGTATCGAGGACGCGGAGAGGTTCTGCGTCGTGGACGGGCGGGCGCGGAGGCTCAGCGTGCTTTGGCCGGGACCGCTGACGGTGATACTGCCAAGGCTGGGGTGCGTGCCCGACGAGATAACGGCGGGCGGCGAGGACGTCGGCGTGCGGGTGCCGGACGATAGGACGACGCTGGAGATACTGCGACTGGCGGGGATACCGCTCACAGGCACCAGCGCGAACATAAGCGGGGAGCCGCCGGCGAGGAGCGCGGCAGAGGCCATGGAGATTTTCGCGGGGCGCGTGGACGCCGTGGTGGAGGGGGCGTCGCCCGGAGGGGTGCCCTCCACGGTGGTGGATCTGACGGGGAGTATTGCAAAAGTTGTGAGAATGGGCGCGATTTCAAGGGAAACACTTGAAAAGCTGTTGGGAGAGGTGGTAGAATGACCGTTGTGGGGCTCACCGGCGGGTCCGGGGGCGGCAAGTCCACGGCGCTGATGGCGCTTAGGGACCTGGGCGCGGTTATTCTGGACTGCGACGGGATATATCACCGGCTCCTCTCCGAGGACGGGGAGACGGCGGCGGAGATAATCCGGGCGTTCCCCGACGCGGGGAAGGACGGGCGTGTGGACCGGAGGGCGCTGGCGGCTGAGGTTTTCGGCGATGAAGCGGCGCTTTTGAGGCTCAATTCCATAACGCACCCGGCTGTGGCGCGCAGGGTAGATGCGGAGCTTGAGAAGGCCCGTATGGACGGGCGGGAGCTTGCGGTAATCGAGGCCATCGCGCTTTTTGAGAGCGGGCTTTCGGACAGGTGTGGCGTCACGTTTTTCGTGAGGGCTCCCAGGAGTGACAGGATACGGCGCGTTATGGTGCGGGACGGTATCGGCGCCGAGGCGGCGGAGGCGAGAATAGACGCTCAGAAGCCGGACGGCTTTTTTGAGGAGCTCTGCGATTTTACGCTTGACAACAATTTTCCGGACAGCGAGGGGTTTTACCGGTACTGTCTGGGTGAATTCAGGAGGTTCATTAAAAATGGCTGAGATCAGAGACGAGCTTTTATACAGGCAGAAGCACATCCATGACGTGCTGGACGGGGAGGAGCTGAGGCTCTCCCAGGAATACTGCGCGAGGTACATGGATTACCTTCAAAAGGCAAAGACCGAGCGGCTGGCGGTGAGCGAGGCCGTCAGGCTGGCGGAGGGCTATGGGTTCCGGAAATTTGACAGGAACGCGCCTCTGCGGGCGGGGGACAAGATCTACCGCTCCGTGCGGGGAAAGATGCTGCTTTTGGCTGTGATCGGGCGCGGGTCCATGGAGGAGGGCGCGAATATCTGCGCCGCGCACATCGACTCGCCCAGGCTCGATTTGAAGCAGATACCGCTTTATGAGCAAAACGAGCTGGCGTACTTCAAGACCCATTACTACGGCGGCATACGCAAGTACCAGTGGGTGACAATACCGCTGGAGCTCCACGGCGTCGTGGCGATGAAGGACGGGTCCACCGTGACCGTAAATATCGGCGCGGACCCGGAGGACCCGGTGCTGTATGTGACGGATCTGCTCCCGCACCTGGCGGCGAAGCAGTCCGAGCAGCCCCTTGCCAAGGCCATTCCTGGGGAGAAGCTGAACATCCTTTTGGGTTCCCTGCCCGTGAGGGACGACAAGGGCGCCGACAGGGTGAAGCTCAATGTTATGAAGATACTCAACGAGAAGTACGGGTTGACCGAGGAGGATTTTCTCTCCGCCGAGATTGAGGCGGTGCCCGCGTTTCCCGTGCGGGAGGTGGGGCTTGACAGGTCGCTCATCGGCGGCTACGGACACGACGACAGGGTGTGCGCCTTCGCGGAGCTCCAGGCCATATACGAGACGGAAAACCCGGAGAGGACGGCGGTGTGCATACTTGCCGACAAGGAGGAGATAGGCTCCGTTGGCGTGACGGGCATGATAAGCGAGGCCTTTGAGTGCTTCATGGGGGACATCTGCGCAAAGCAGGGTGCGCAGCTTCGGCACTGCTTTGAGAGCTCCTTCTGCGTCTCCGCTGACGTCACCAACGCCTTTGACCCCACCTGGCCGGAGGTCTCGGAGGTACGAAACAGCTCAAAGCTCAACTACGGCGTGGGTATCGCCAAATTCACCGGACGGGGCGGGAAATCCGGCTCCAACGACGCCTCCGCCGAGGTCATGGGCAAGATCCGCCGGCTGTTCGCGGAGAACGGCGTCGTTTGGCAGTACGCCGAGCTTGGCAAGGTGGACGAGGGCGGCGGAGGGACCGTCGCCTGCTACATGGGCAACCGCAACATCGACACGGTGGACGCGGGCGTGCCGGTGCTGTCCATGCACTCTCCCTATGAGGTTGTGGCAAAGCATGACTGCTACATGACCTACAAGGCGATGAAGGCGGTTTATACTAATATCTAATTAAAATAAGCCATTCGCGCCGGTCTTTTTCGCGTCGTCGTCGCTGAAGTCGCTTAACCTCGCCTCCGCGCAAGCGCGAAGGCTCAGGCGCGGACTTCGCTCCTCCTCTCCCCAACGGGCTTTTGCCCGTCGGGGACCCCGGTTGCGTCAGCCGCCTTGGAAATACATACAGTATTCCCTGCGGCGTCTTCCTTGCCTGACACGAAAAATCCTCGCCGCTCGGTGTCTCCTTTTAAATAGATATTAGTATTACAACTCAAAATAAGACGCTGAATAAAAATTCCCCCCTTGGGCAAACAATACCCGAAGGGGGAATTTTTATGGCCGAAAACGAGAATAAGAAGCCTGAGGAGATATACCAGAAGGACCAGATAGAGGATATGGGCTCATCCACCGTCCGTTCGGAGAGGGGGACCATACACTGCCTCACCATCGTGGGGCAAATCGAGGGGCACCAGATACTTCCCTCGGACAACAAGACCACGAAATACGAGCACGTCATGCCGCAGCTGGCGGCGATAGAGGAAGCGGAGGACATCGACGGGCTTTTGATACTGCTGAACACCCAGGGCGGGGACGTGGAGGCGGGGCTCGCCATCGCGGAGCTCATCGCCGGGATGTCAAAGCCCACGGTGTCGCTTGTGCTGGGGGGCGGGCACTCCATAGGCGTGCCGCTGGCTGTGGCGGCGAAGATGAGCATGATAGCGCCCTCGGCGGCGATGACCATACATCCGGTGCGGCTCACAGGCGTGGTCATCGGGGTCCCGCAGACGTACAACTACTTCGGGAAGATACAGGAGCGCATAGTGCGGTTCGTCACGGAGAACTCCCGCATAACCCGCGAGCGGTTCACGGAGCTCATGCTGAAGACCGGCGAGCTCGCCGCGGACGTGGGCACCGTCATCTACGGCGAGGAGGCGGTAGAGTCCGGCCTCATAGACCGCGTAGGCGGCCTCTCGGACGCTTTGGAATACCTGCATAAGGAAATAGAGAAGTCAAAAAAGGGCAAAGCCCTTTTTTGAGGGGGAAACGTGCGGAAGACCATCGAGAAAAGCCTGCGGGCTTTTCTCGATGGTCTTCCTGCTGTCGCGCTGCGCGCACGCCCCGAAAGGGCGCACACTTGCGCGACAAAAGGTGATTTTTCCGACGTACATGCCGCCGGAAAAATATTGAATTTTGAGTTTTTGGCAGTCTAAAAGCCGTGACCCTTGTGGGGCCACGGCTTTTTAGCTATCGAACAATATATGTAGAAGAATCGAAGAACTGGAGGGGGTTGATCTTTACGCCGTCTTTCCAAATCTCGAAGTGGAGGTGCGGGCCGTTGACGATGCCGGTGGCGCCGGAGAGACCTATCTTCTGGCCCTTCTGAACTGTATCGCCCTTGGAGACCAGGCGCTTGGACATGTGCCCGTAGAGGGAGCAGTAGCCGTTGCCGTGGTCGATTACGATGTAGTTTCCGTAGGAGCTTGAATAGGCGGACGTGATGACGGTGCCGGTGTCAGAGGCGTAGATGTTGGCGCCGGTGAGTGCCTTGAGGTCAACGCCCTTGTGGTTGGTGGAGGCACCGGCAATGCCGGTGTCGCGCCCGCCCCAGCCGGAGGTGACCACGTTGGAGTCCACGGGCCATTGGAACTGCCCGGTGCCCTTGACGCGGCGGCTCGCCTCCAGCTCCCTCTGGAGCTTGGTTATCTCCGCCTTCAAAGCGTCCTCGTCGGCGGCCTTGGCGTCATAGACCGCCTGCATCTGTGTGATGTCGTCCTGGAGGGCGTTTATGAGGTCGATTGCCTCCTGCTGCTCAACTTCGAGCTGGTCCTTTGCCTCCTGCTGCTCCTGGCGCTTGACCTCCATGTCCGCCTGTACGCTCTCCAACGTGGCCTTGGCGTTTTCCGTCGCCTCACGCGCGGAGACGTAACGCTGGTAAAGGCTCTCGTCGTAGTCCATTATGGAGGAGATCATGTCGATACGGGTGAGAAGGTCGGAGAAGTCGCGGGCGCCAAAGATGATGGCGTAATAGGAGACGGTGCCGTTTTCCTCCATGGCGCGGATACGGACCTTGTACTGCTCCCACTGCGCCTCCTCGTCGGCCTTGCGCTGGGCGACCTCCTCCTCCTTTTCGGTTATGAGGATGCCGTACTGCTCGATCTGGGCGTCGTAGTTGGCGATGACGTCCATGGTCACCTCGATACGCTGGTCCAGGAGCTTCTTTTTCTCGGTGAGCTGGGACTTTTCGTATTTGGCGGAGTTTATCTCGCTTTTCAGGTCCTTCTGCTGCTGGCGAAGGCCGTCCAGGTCCTTCTGGAGCTTATCGATCTCGTCCTGGGTGACGGCTCCGGCGGTGGAGGCGAGGATGGAGATAAGCACGGACGCCGCCATAAGCACAGCCAGGACGACGCACATGACGCGGATGAAGATTTTTTGAGCCTTGTTGTTCATTTGTTCCCCCGAAAGTTAAACTTTCAAGTAGTTCTTTATCGCCAGCATACTTCCTATGACGCCCACGCCCAGGCCCACGGCGCAGTAGGCTATGAGCAGGGGTATGGAGACGCGGTAGAAGGGTATGACGGTGAGGAAGGATATGCCGGAGCCGGAAATGAGCTGCTGGATGAGCACCTGATAAAGCCCCCACTCCAGCGTGAAGCTCACAAGGGCGCCTATGAGCCCCAGGATAAGCCCCTGCACCACGAAGGGCCAACGGATAAAGGTGCTGGTGGCGCCCACCATCTTCATTATGGCTATCTCGTCGCGCCGCTCAAAGGTGGTGAGCTTGATGGTGTTTGACATTATGAAAAGGGATATGACGAAGAGCACAGCCACGAGCCCTATGGAGGCGAGGGTGACGATGTTCCTTATGCGCACAAAGCCCTGGGAGATCTGGGTGCTTGCCCTGACGTAGTCAATACCTGGAACGTATGTCAAGGCGTCCCGCGTCTCCTCCATCAGGGAGATGTCCTTGAGGTAGACCACGAACCTGTCGCGGGTGACGGAGGAGTCCAGCCCCTCAAAGGTGGTGGAGTTTTCGTAGGTCTCCACAAAGTCCTCCCAGGCGGTGTCGCGGGTGACGAATACGGCGTAGTCCACGTTGTCAATGCGCTCGATCTCCGGCTCGATCGCCCGGGCTTCCTCCTCGGAGAAGGTCTCGTTGACGAAGGCCATTATCTCGTTCTGGCTCTCCATGGTGTTTATGATGTTGTCCACATTCAGGGCGAGGAGCGTGAAGCTTCCCATTATGAGAAGGCACGCGACTATAATACACACGGAGGCAAAGGACATGAAGCCGTGGTTGAATATACTTCCGACGCCCTCGCGGATGTAGTAGGTGAACCTGTTACCTCTCATATCTGTAATACCCGTCCATTCCGTCGCTGATGATCTTCCCAGCGTCGATGGCGATGACGCGCTTGGAGAAGCTCTCCACCAGCTCCTTTTCATGGGTCACCACAAGGACAGTGGTGCCCAGCTCGTTTATCTTCTGGAGGAGCATCATGATCTCAAGGCTCCTGGCGGGGTCAAGGTTGCCGGTGGGCTCGTCGGCGATTATGAGCCGGGGATTGTTCACCAGCGCCCTGGCGATGGCGACCCTCTGTTGCTCGCCGCCGGAGAGCTCCTGTGGCTTGCGGCGGGTGCGGGTGTCCAGCCCCACCAGCTCCAGGACATAGGGCACGCGGCGGCGTATCTCCTTGCCGGAGGCGCCGATGACGCGCATGGCGAACGCCACGTTTTCATAGACCGTCTTGTCCTCAATGAGGCGGTAGTCCTGAAAGACCACGCCCAGGGTGCGGCGCATATAGGGCATTTTGGAGAAGCGGATATGGCCCAGGTCGTAATTGTTCACCATAACGGTGCCCTCGGTGGGGGCGATCTCGCCGGTGAGGAGCTTGATGATGGTGGTCTTCCCCGAACCGGAGGGACCGACAAGGAACACAAACTCGCCGTCGTTTATGGTGAAACTTATGCCGCGCAGCGCCTTGGTGCCGTTTTCGTAGGATTTGAATACGTCAGTAAATTGAACCATTTGAACTCAGTTTCCTTTTTGGGTGGACTCCTGTGAATCCAGGTACTTCTTGACCATGAGGGCGACCTTGAACACTATCGCCTGGTCAAACTCCCGAAGGTCAAGCCCGGTGAGCTTCTTTATCTTGCCCAGGCGGTAAACCAGGGTGTTGCGGTGGACAAAGAGCTTGCGGCTCGTCTCGGAGATGTTCAGGTTGTTGTCAAAGAACTCGTTGATAATGCCCAGGGTCTCCTCGTCCAGAGAGTCAATGGGGTTCTTTTTGAAGACCTCGTTGAGGAACATCTGGCACATGGTGGTGGGGAGCTGATAGATGAGCCTGCCGATACCCAGGCTTTCGTAGTTGATGACGGTCTTCTCAGTGTCAAAGACCTTGCCCACGTCAATGGCGGTCTGGGCCTCCTTGTAGCGGACGGAGAGGTCCCGAAGGTGCATGGCGAGGGTGCCGACGCCGATGACCGTCTTTATCTTCAACTCGTCCATGATGGCGGTGTACATGGCGACGCCCATCTTGTGGGTGTCCCGCTCCTCGGTGTGGGCGGGGACCTCCTTGATGACGGCAATGTCCGTCTCGTTAATGGAGATGATGAAGTCACGCTGCTTCTCTGGGTAGAGCCTTCTCAGGACCTCCAGGGTCGCCACGTCCGAGCGGTCGATCTGGCGGATGTAGAAGACCGCCCTGGGGGCGTCGGAGACGAAGTGGAGCTCCTTGGCGTGGACGTAGATGTCACCGGGGAGGATGTTTTCGGTGATGATGCTTTTCACCAGCGCGGACTTGTCGTACTTCTCCTCGTAGTACGCCTTGGCGCTGGATATGGCGACGGCGAGCATGGTGCAGAAGCTTGCCGCCAGCTCGTCTGTGCCCTCGACAAATACGGCGTACTCGATGTTTTGCTCGGAGCCCGCCACGGGACGGAAGGTCTTCCCCGCGTACACGGATACCTTCTCCCCCGGCTGGGGAAGGATGCTCGCCGTGTCCGCGATGTGTGTGCCCATAACTGAAAGCTCGCTGGTGGCAATGACGTTGCCCTCGCTGTCAACAACGCCAAGCGCTCTGGTGGTGGCTTCCTTCATCTGTACTACCACGCTCTGGAATATTCTGCTGGACATGGCGATTCCTCCAAACTTTGTCTCGGTACGTAATTACGTAAACCGTATTCGTGATTTTGACAAATACCATAATAAACAATATTGCGCCATTTTTCAATAGGAAATTTAGAATTTACTCAGAAAATTTACGAAAAATCAACAAACAGATTTGAGCAATATGTAAAAAAGACCAAATCAAAGCGTCGGGGGAATATCCGGCGGGGGAGGCGAATACCATAGTACAAACCCTTTTTAAGGAGGTTCTCCATGTTTTTGATAACCGCAAAGCTTGACAAAAGAAAAATCATCGGCGGGGCGCTGGTGCTGGTGGTGCTGGCAGCGGCGGCGATACTTCTCCTGGGCGGCGGAGGAGGGGACGCGGAGCCCACGGCGAACCTGTCGGCGTCCGCCAAAACCAACAGCCAGAGGGTGAGCTGGCTCCAATCGCTGGGCTGGGAGGTCTCCGAGGACGCCATCGACCAACAGACGGTGACCATACCCAAGGACTTCTCCAAAACATACGCCGACTACAACGAGCTGCAGCTCTCCCAGGGGTTCGATTTGAGGAAGTTTTCCGGCTTTGAGGCGGTGAGGTATACATATGAGATAAAGAACCACCCCAACACCTCGGACCCCGTAGTTGCGGACATGATAGTTTACCGCGGCAAGGTCATCGCCGCGGACGTGCAGTCGCTCAGCGCGAAGGACGGGTTTATGGAAGGGATAGAGTTTCCGGCTTAAAAAGGGCTTTGCCCTTTTTTGAACGGGAAGGGGGATGCGTGCGGAAAAAAGCCGTGAATTCTGCGGAATTCACGGCTTTTTTCCTGCCGTTTTGCTGCGCGCGTGACCCGAAGGGTCACACACTTGCAAAACATAAGGTGATTTTTCCGACGCGCATGTCGTCGGAAAAATATTTTATTGATGGGATACGCGGTTGACTTTGGGGGAGGGTGTGTGGATAATAGATGTAGGGTTAGAATACGGCAGGGCTTCGCACGGAAAGTCGGGACGGGAAGCGCGGATTCTGATATAACATAGATGAAAGGAGCGGAGAGCATGGACTGGACGGAAGGGATACGCAGGGCTCTTGACTACATTGAGGACAACCTGACGGGGGAGATAGACTACGAACGCGCCGCGCGCGAGGCCGCGTCCTCCAGCTATCACTTCCAGAGGGTGTTCGGGATACTCACGGGCTTCACCCTGGGCGAGTACATCAGGAACCGCCGACTTGCCCTGGCGGGCGCGGAGCTTGCCTCCGGCAGGATCAGGGTCATAGACGCGGCGCTGAAGTACGGGTACGAAAGCCCGGACAGCTTTGCCAGGGCCTTCAGGAAATTCCACGGCGTGAACCCTTCGGACGCCGCCGGCGCGAGTCTCAGGTCCTTCTCCCCGCTCCGAATAAAGCTGACTTTGGAAGGAGCAAATATTATGGACTATAAAATTCAGGAAAAACCCCGGTTTATCCTCACGGGCTTTAAGCGCCGCTTTGAGGGCACGCCTGTGGACAGGCGCAACCAGGACTACGACATGTGGATAAACACCCGCGTAAATCAGTCGGTGCTCCAGGGGATGGCGCCGGACCGGGAGACAATGTACGAGGTGATAAGGGACCAGCGCGACGACGGCTACGACTTCTACATCGCCTGGGAGCTGGACCCCACCGACACGGAGGACCTGGCCGAGGTGCTTAACGACCCGGAATTTGCCGCCAGGTTCGAGAAAATAACTGTCCCGGCGGGGCTCTATCTCGTGTGCGAGACGGGGCGCAGTATGTACCCCACCCAGGTCTATGACGAATTTCGCAAAAATGTGGCTGAGGAGATTTTGCCCGGCTCCGGCTATGAGCTGGACGACCGCCCGGAGGTGGTAAAATCCCACTGGTATTACCGCTACGGGGACGAGAAGTACAACTCAAGCCGCTACATGGAGCTGTGGCTGCCCGTGGTGAGGAAGTAATTTTGTCAAGAGGCTTGACAAACCGGGCAAAGGCGCATATAATACGTCCAAATGGCCGAGATGGGAAGAAGTAAGCGTGTCCCGCGCCGCAGAGAGGAGCCGGTTGGTGAAAGGCTCCGGCGGAGAGCGCCGAAAGGTCGTCCCGGAGCCGCGGGGGTGATATGTAGTCCCCGACGGGAGCTCCCGTTACAGAGCGATGAGTGCCCTCCCCGGAGGGAATTCAGGTGGTACCGCGGATGAGCGGAACCATCGGGCAAGCCGGCAAGAGCAGGCAGCGAGAGATTTTGTGGTGGAAAAAGGCGCGAGGGCGCAGGAATACTTTGTGTATTTCAAGCCCGAGCAACGCGTTTCCGGCGCAAAAGATCCGCTGAATGCCGCAGACGGTTTGCCCGATGGTTCCGGTGTTCGCCCTGAGCTATAAGCTTGGGGCGAATTTTTATGCCCCAAAGATGAAAGGAGCACGACTATGAAAGAACTGCCGAAAGTGTACGACCCAAAGGCGGTGGAGAAGCGCATCTATCAGATGTGGCTGGACGGGGGGTATTTCCACGCCGAGAGAGACCCGGAGAAGAAGCCCTTCACCATCGTCATCCCGCCGCCCAACGTGACGGGGCAGCTCCACCTGGGGCACGCGTTTGACGAGACATTGCAGGACATCCTCATACGCTATAAGCGAATGCGCGGCTACTCCGCCCTGTGGCTCCCCGGCTATGACCACGCGGGCATAGCCACGCAAATAAAGGTGGAGGAGCAGCTGAGAGGCGAGGGGCTCACCCGCTTTGACCTGGGCAGGGACAAATTCCTTGAGCGCGTGTGGGACTGGAAGAACAAATACGGCGACAGGATAGTGGAGCAGCTCAAGACCTTGGGCTCCTCCTGCGACTGGGAGCGCCAGCGTTTCACCATGGACGAGGGCTGCTCCAAGGCGGTGCGGGAGGTCTTCTGCTCACTCTATGAAAAGGGGCTAATCTACAAGGGCAAGCGCATAATCAACTGGTGCCCCCACTGCACCACCGCCCTCTCCGACGCCGAGGTGGAGTATGAGGAGAAGCCGGGCAAGCTCTGGCACATCCGATACCCCCTCTCCGACGGCTCAGGGTATGTGGTGGTCGCCACCACCCGCCCGGAGACCATGCTGGGCGACTCCGGCGTGGCGGTGAACCCGGAGGACGAGCGGTACACTGGACTCGTGGGCAAGACCTGCATCCTGCCGCTGGTGAACCGTGAGATACCCATTGTCGCCGACGAGTACGTTGACACCGCCTTCGGCACCGGATGCGTGAAGATGACGCCATGCCACGACCCCAACGACTTCGAGGTGGGCCTGCGGCACGGCCTTGAGCAGATCCTCGTCATCGACGGCGAGGGCAAAATCATCAACGGCGGCAAGTACAACGGCATGGACCGCTATGAAGCCCGGAAAGCGATCGTAGCCGACCTGGAGGAGCAGGGCTATCTTGTGAAGATCGAGGACCACGTCCACAACGTGGGCACCTGCTACCGCTGCCACTCCGACGTGGAGCCGTTGGCGTCCGACCAGTGGTTCGTAAAGATGGAGCCACTGGCGAAGGAAGCGATACGCGTGGTGGAGGACGGCACCATCAAATTCGTCCCCGACCGCTTTGCCAAGACGTATCTCAACTGGATGCACAACGTGCGCGACTGGTGCATATCCCGTCAGCTGTGGTGGGGACACCAGATACCCGCCTGGTACTGCGCCGACTGCGGTCACATGACCGTCTCCCGCACGGACCCCACGGAGTGCGAGCACTGCCACTCAAAGAATATCGAGCGTGACCCGGACGTGCTGGACACCTGGTTCAGCTCAGCCCTTTGGCCCTTCTCCACCCTGGGCTGGCCGGACAAGACGGAGGATTTGGAATATTTCTACCCCACGGACGTGCTGGTGACGGGCTACGACATCATCTTCTTCTGGGTGGCGCGCATGATATTCTCCGGCATGGAGCACATGAAGCGCGAGCCCTTCAAGACCGTCCTCATCCACGGGCTTATACGCGACCCACAGGGAAAGAAGATGTCCAAGTCCGCGGGCAACGGCGTGGACCCCATCGAGATGATCGACCGCTTCGGCGCGGACGCTCTCAGGTTCAATATCATCACCGGCAACTCACCCGGAAACGACATGCGCTTTTACGTGGAGCGGTGCGAGGCGATGCGCAACTTCGCCAACAAGATATGGAACGCCAGCCGCTTTGTGATGATGAACCTGACGGTGGAGGACAAGACCCTTCCCGAAAAGCTTGAGCTGCCCGACAGGTGGGTGCTCTCAAAGCTCAACGCGCTCATAAAAGAGGTCAACGACAACTTTGACCGTTTCGAGCTGGGCATCGCCGCCCAGAAGATATACGACTTCATCTGGGATACCTTCTGCGACTGGTATATAGAGCTCTCAAAGCCCCGCCTTGCCGAGGGGGACACCGACGTACAGCACGTGCTCCTCTATGTCCTCACGGACATCTTAAAGCTCCTGCACCCCTTTATGCCCTATATCACCGAGGAGATATATCAGGCGTTGCCCCATGAGAAGAGCGCCCTCATCATTGAGGATTTCCCTGAGTACAGCGAGGCGCTTGACTTCTCCGGGGACGAGGCGGACTTTGAAAAGGTCATCGACGCCGTGGGCGCCATCCGCTCCCAGAGAAGCGCCATGAACGTGCCTCCCTCCAGGCGAGCCAAGGTCATCATATCCACCGTCACCCCAGAGCCCTTCCGGGCGGGCGCGCCGTATATCATGCGCCTCGCCTCCGCCTCCCAGGTTGAGGTCACAGGCATGGGCGAGGCGGGTTCCGACGCCGAGATGGAGGCAAAGGGCATGGTCACCGTCGTCACCCACTCCGCCCGCGTCTTCCTGCCCCTCGCGGAGCTCGTGGACCTGGACGCCGAGCGGGAGAGGATAGAGAGGGAGCTCAAAAAGAACCGGGGCTTTTTGGAGGGCCAGCTCAAGAAGCTCTCCAACGAGGCTTTTCTCTCCCGCGCGCCGGAGAACGTTGTCGCCGCCGAGAGGGAAAAGGCGGAAAAGCTCCGCTCGCTCATAGAAAATCTTGAAAAATCCCTGGCTGCCCTTAAATAACGACAGAAACCGCGCTGACAATATTATAAAATACCCGTGTACAAGCCGTACACGGGTATTTTTTATGGTTTTTTACGAATACGAAGGTGAAAAAATGAAGCTGACTACATCGTTTGAGGCGGGGAGGCTCACGCTCGCCCTCGCCGGGGAGCTGGACCACCACGAGGCAAAGGGACTGATGCGCGAGCTGGAGGACAGGCTGGAGATGTCCCTGCCCCGTGACTGCGTGCTGGACCTGACGGAGCTCAGATTCATGGACTCCTCCGGGATAGCCATGATCCTCAGGCTCTACAAGCGCATGAACGACATGGGCGGAAGGCTGTTTGTGCAGCACGTCCAGTCCCAACCCATGCGCGTCCTGGACGCCTCGGGAATAGACAGGATAATCGAGATAACCGCGTAAGGAGGTCATACATATCATGAAGGACTTAAATTCAGTGAGGCTGGAGTTCCCCTCCCTCTCCGCCAACGAGGGCTTTGCCCGCGGCGCCGTGGCGTGCTTTGCCGCCCAGCTGGACATGACCCTCACGGAGCTGGGGGACGTGAAAACGGCGGTGTCCGAGGCGGTGACCAACTGCATAGTCCACGCCTACCCCGACAGCATAGGGACGGTCTATATGCGCGTGCGCATAGTCGATCCGGAGACGCTGGAGATACAGGTCAAGGACAAGGGGCGCGGCATTGAGGACGTGGAGAAGGCAAGGGAGCCCCTGTTCACCACCGGCGGCGACGACCGGGGCGGCATGGGCTTTACCATCATGGAGAGCTTCATGGACTCTCTAAAGGTGCGCTCAAGGGTGGGAGCCGGAACGACGGTGACCATGCGCAAGCGCGTGGAAAAGCGGATGAAGCAGAGATGACCGGCGCCGCCAAGGACATACTGGAGGCGGCGAGAGCGGGCGACAGAGAGGCAATGGACCGTATGATCCGCGAAAACTCCGGGCTCATCTGGAGCGTCGCCCGCAGGTTTTTCGGCAGGGGCGCGGAGCCCGACGACCTCTACCAGCTGGGCTGTGTCGGCTTTATAAAGGCTGTGCGCGGCTTTGACGACGCCTTCGGGACACAGTTTTCCACCTACGCCGTGCCCAAGATCTCCGGCGAGATACGCCGTTTTCTCAGAGACGACGGGACCGTGAAGGTCAGCAGGAGCCTGAAGGAGCGGGCCCAGGCGGTGAGGCTCGCGCGGCTGGAGCTGGAGCAGCGGCTCAACAGGGAGCCCACCGTCTCGGAGCTGTCCGCGCACACCGGTTGGGCGGCGGAGGACATAGCCATGTGCGAAACCGCCGCCGCGCCCTCGGAGTCCCTCCAGGGACCAAGGGGCGAGGACGGGCTCACGCTGGAGCAGCTTTTGGGCGACGACGGACAGGAGGACAAGCTGGTGGAGAGCGTCTCCCTGAAGGAGGCCGTGAGGGAGCTTCCGGAGCGGGAGCGCATGGTCATCGTCCTGCGCTATTTCCGCTCCATGACCCAGTCCTCCGCCGCCCGCGTCCTGGGCGTCTCCCAGGTGCAGATCTCGCGCCTTGAAAAACGCGCCGTGGAGCACCTTCACGAGGCGCTGGAGTGACCTGCGCGCCGGTGGACGGCTCCGCGCCTCCACCCTTTTTCAAGACCATCCCCCCGACCCATCGGTCAGGGGGAATGATTATTTTACGCGCCGAGCATTTTCGCAAGGGCGTCCGGGGTTTCGGCGACGGCTGTGGCGCCGGCGGAGGTGAGCTCGTCCGCGGTGCCGTAGCCCCAGAGTACGCCCACTGTATCTATGCCGCACTCTCTGGCGCCCTCCACGTCGTATTTCCGGTCGCCCACCATCAGCACGCGGGAGAGGTCGCGTATATCCATGGAGCGGAGCATCCAGCGTATGACGTCCGCCTTCTCTATCCTTCCCTCCGACTCCTCCGAGCCGCCCAAAAAGTCAAAATACTTGTCAAGCCCGTAGTGCTCCATCACGGTGTTTACGCCGTACTGCCACTTGGAGGACGCCACCGCGAGGCGCTTGCCGGCGGTCCTGAGCCTTTTAAGAAGCTCCTCCACGCCGGGGTAGACGCTGTTTTCAAACATCCCCTTTGGCAGGTAGTAGCTCAGGTAGTGCTCCATTATCTCCGGGAACCTCTCCACAGGCACGCCGTAGGTGACGGTGAAGGAGTATTTGAGGGGCGGTCCCACCACCCTCCTCAGCTCCTCGTGGCTTTCGGGCTCGATGCCGAATTGCGTGAGGGCGTGGTGGAAGGAATTCATGACGCCGGGCGCCGAATCGGTGAGCGTCCCGTCCAGGTCGAAAAATATAATATCCCTGTCAAGCATTTTCTTACCTCACAGCTTTTTGATAAACGCGCCCGCCGCCTTGAGCATGAGGCGCTTTTCCGTGCCGCCGAAGCTGACGGTCAAAAGCGCGTCCCCCGGCATTTCGGTGACGGCGGTGACGGTGCCGTCGCCGAAGGCCTTGTGGTGTATTTTGTCGCCCACCGTAAGCTTCGGCAGGGAGGGGGCGGGAGACGGCGCGGCGCGTCTCTGGGGCGCGGTAGATACCCGGTCCTTTCCGGGCAATACGGGCGAGCCTGAGGACCTTGCCGCGCGGGGGTATCCCCCGAAGCCCCGACTCCCGCCGTAGCCGCGGTCGTCGCCGTTTTTCCAGCCGCCGTATGCGTTTTCGAGGTAGGAGAAATCGAGATAATCCGGGTCCGGCTCGCGGGTGAAAACGTCCCTGTCGGGCATTTCAGGCTTGTCGATGTGCTCGTCGGGTATCTCCTCCACGAACCTGGACACGAGATTCGAGGTGGTGCGCCCGAAGAGCATTCTCCGCTTCGCCGCGGTGAGCGTCAGCTTCCGGCGCGCGCGTGTAAGCGCCACGTAGCAAAGCCTGCGCTCCTCCTCCATCTCCTCCTCGTCGCCGATGGAGCGGGAGGAGGGGAAAATGCCGTCCTCAAGCCCGGCGATGAAGACCCAGGGGAACTCCAGCCCCTTGGCGGAGTGTATGGTCATCATCACAACGCTGTCCTCGCCGGAGTCCATGCTGTCAAGGTCAGTGTAAAGCGCGATCTCGTCCAGAAAGCCGGAGAGTGAGGGCGTCTCGGCGCGGGAGGCGTAGGAGACGATGTTGCTCTTGAGCTCCTTTATGTTGTCTATCCGCGCCAGCGCCTCGTCGGAGTCGCCCAGCGCCGCCATGTAGCCGGTCTTGTCCAGGAGCGCGTCGTAAAAGTCCTCCAGGCTCAGGTCCTCCGAGAGGCGGCGCAGCTCCATGATGAGGGTGAGGAACCCCAGGAGCTTCCCGGCGGCGGACTTGAGCTCCGGTATGCTCTGGGCGTCGGCGGCTACGTCCAGGATCGGCCGCCGCTCACGGGCGGCGACGGTCCGGAGCCTTTCCACCGTGGTGCCGCCGATACCCCGTGGAGGGTTATTTATTATCCTCAGGAGCCTCAGGTCGTCGGAGGGGTTATTGACCACGCAAAGGTACGCGGTTATGTCCTTTATCTCCATGCGGTCAAAGAACCTGGTGCCGCCCACAACTCGGTAGGGGATGCTCATGCGCTTGAAGGCGTACTCTATGCGATTGGACTGGGCGTTCATCCGGTAGAGCACGGCAAAGTCGCTCCAGCGCATACCCGAAGCGACGCCGCCGACGATCTCGCCGGCTATGTACGCCGCCTCCTCGTCGTCGTTTTCGGAGATGTTCAGCTTCAACCTTTCCCCGTCGCCCGCGTCGGTCCAAAGGCTCTTGCCCTTTCGCCCGCGGTTGTGCTTTATCACCGAGTTTGCCGCCTCCAGTATGTGTCCGGTGGAGCGGTAGTTCTGCTCAAGCTTGATGACCCGGGTGTTTTTGAACCGGCTTTCAAAGCCGAGTATGTTCTCGATCGTGGCGCCTCGGAACCTGTAAATGCTCTGGTCGTCGTCGCCAACAACGCAGATGTTGCCGTGACCGCCCGCCAGGAATGCGGCGAGCATGTACTGGAGGGAGCTGGTGTCCTGGTACTCGTCCACCAGCACGTATTTAAACTGCCTTTGCCAACGCTCCCGCTCCTCCGGGCACTCCTTGAAGAGCTTCACGGTGTAGAAGATGAGGTCGTCAAAATCCAGGGCGTCGGAGGAGAGAAGCCGCCGGGAGTATTCCGAGTAGGCGCGGGCTATGAGCTTTGCTTTTGGGTCCCAGCCCTTCTCAGCCTCGGCGGCGTATTCGGAGGGGGATATGTACTTGTCCTTGGCGCGGCTTATGGCGGAGAGCACGTCCTTCACCGGGAAAGCCTTCTCGTCCATGTTCAGGTCCTTGAGCACGCGCTTCATAACCGCCTGGGAGTCGGCGGTGTCGTAGATGGTGAAGGAGGTGGAGATGCCCAGAGCGCCGGCGCTGCGGCGGAGCATACGCACGCAGGCGGAGTGGAAGGTCATGGCCCATATGTCCTCCGCGCCCTCTCCCAGCTTGTTCGCAAGGCGGGTCTTCAGCTCGTCCGCCGCCTTGTTGGTGAAGGTTATGGCGATGACGCGCCAGGGCTCCACCGGGTCCAGGGCGCAGATCTCCCGCGTCTCCGGCGAGGGCTCGCCGGGACATTTGAGGGCGTTTTCAAGCACGGCAAGCTCGGCCTCGCCCATGTCCACCGGCACCCGGTCACAGTCCGAGGCGCGCCCGTAGCGGATGAGGTTGTATATCCGGTCAATCAGCACCGTGGTCTTGCCGCTCCCAGCGCCAGCCAGAAGGAGCAGGGGACCCTCGGTGGCAAGCGCCGCCTTGCGCTGCATCTCGTTGAGGCGCGTGAAGTCGCGGGCGATGAGCTCCCGCCGCGCCCTCACGAACCGGCGTTCAAATTCACTTCTGTCCATAAATTTTTCCTTTTCCTGATTTCTGCGGATTTTCTCCCGCTATTATACACCGTGCGCGGGCAAAAGAAAAGAACAAAAATGACTGAGGCCCTTGACGGGCCCCAGTCGATAGAAAAAGAGGATAAAATGAAAAAGGTGAATTATCATGTTCACGGTCTTATCTTACCCCAAAATCATTAAGAGAAAAACATTCAGGTGTGACAAAAGTATTAAATTCGAATTTAAATTTCATTCATTAAATCGGCTGAACCCAATGCCCAGCCAGGCGTTCCTGTCCTCAGGAACGGGGGAGGAGGACCAGATCATGCCCAGCGGCGCCGCCTCGTCGCCGTCCCGGACGGGGGCGTCATAGACGAACCTCTCCCGGTTTACCGCCCTCGCGACCAGCGCCGCGGCGTTGTACTGGCTGCCTGAGGGGACGATGAGCTCCCGGATATACGCCCTTTCCCCCTCCGTCTCCACCGCCGCGCAGCATCGGACGCCGTCGGAGACAAGATAGTAAAGCCCGCCGCCGGAGCCTGCCGCCGTGAGCTCCCAGTATTCCAGCGCCTTCAAATCCGGGTCGATGTGGTCCTGCCCGTGGAGAAGCTCCTCCCGCAAAGCTGCGTACCCGCGGAGCGTGACCGAGGTGACGCTCCCGTTGAGCGGCAGTCCCACGTCCACGCAGTCGTGGCGGGAGACGGTGAAAAACGGCTTGAAGCCGAAGCCCTCATAGAGGGGAAAAAGGGATGGAGAGATGGGCCGCACCACGCCGATGCCCGATGTTGTGGCGGCGTCGACGGCCATTTTCAGGACCTTCCCGCCGTACCCCTGTCCCCGCGCCTCAGGGAGCGTCCCCCAGCCGCAGACAGCCCTGCATGGCGTCCAGCGCCCGTCGGACACCAGGTCGCCAAGCTTCACCGAGTACGCCGCGGAGACGATGACGCCGTCCGAAAGGCACACCGCCGCCGCGCCGGGGGTGTAGACCGTCTGAAAAAAGGCGTCTATACGCCCGTCCGTGTCAGAAAAGACCGACCGCCAAAGAGATTTTAGCCCCGGCTCGTCACCGGGCAGAGAAAAACGAAATTCCACGCTCATAAGATAAAATCAGTTCCTCGCGCCGTAAGTCTCCGGCGACAGCTCCCTTATTTTTTCCTGAAGGTTTTTAAGGTCCACAAATGTGTCGGGCTTTTTCCGCGGGTCGCGCAAAAGCGCCGCCGGATGGTAAAGAGCCGTGTACTGCACCCCGCCCACGTCAAAAAATTGCCCGTGCTCCCGGGAAATCTTGAAGTCCGGCTTTATAAGCACCTGCGCCGCTATGCGTCCGAGACAGACGACGATTTTCGGCCTTATAAGCTCCATCTGCGCCCTCAGCCAGCCGATACACGCCTCCTGCTCGGTGTTCAGCGGGTCACGGTTGTGTGGCGGACGGCACTTCACGATGTTGGCTATGTATATGTTCTTGTGGCGGTCCAGGTCGATTATTTTCAGCATGATGTCAAGAAGCTGCCCGCCCCTGCCAACAAAGGGCTCGCCCTGCAGGTCCTCGTTTTCTCCGGGACCCTCGCCCACGAACATGACCCCCGCGTCCCTGACCCCCACGCCGAAAACGGGGTTTGTGCGCGTCTCATAAAGCGGACACCGCGTACACGCCGCGGCTGCATGTTCAAGCTCCTCCCAGGTCACATTTTTCACTCCTTTGGTTTTAGTGTTATGGGATAACAGTATAACATATGTGTGGAAAAATGCAAGCCCACTTTTGCTCCAACACTCCTGAGCCGCTGGGCTCCTTTCAGGACCGCGCCCTTAATGGGCGCGGGGGATTTACTTTCCTCTCTTTTTGATTTCGTCAAAAAGAGAGGAAAGTAGCAAAGGAGAGAAAAACCGACCAGGGAGGGATAATGATATCCCTCCCTGGCAGCTTGTCAAAAAACCACCTCACGCCCAGCGTAAGTGTGCGTATGGGTGGCTAAAAATGGCAAATATGGTAGTA
>CANPYX010000005.1 GCA_947588955.1 uncultured Oscillospiraceae bacterium
CCAAAAAAAGAAGAGAGTTACCAGGGGGTTCCTTGGTAACTCTCTTCCCTTTTTATGGGGCTTTTTTCACAGCCCCGAAAAATTTTATTGTTAATTGGGTTGACAAACTGTGACTATTGTGATAGTCTATAACCATACTATTGCAATAGTCACGTTCGCGAAAGGGAGGAGACACGTATGGATAGGCTGTTTGAATCGGAGCTCAGGGTTATGGAGCCGCTGTGGGACGAGGGCGAGCTCTCCGCCGGGACGCTGGCGAAAAAGCTCGCCGCCTCCTGCGGGTGGAACCGCAACACCACCTACACGGTGATAAAAAAACTGGTGGACAAGGGCGCTATTGAGCGCCGTGAACCCGGCTTCATGTGCCGCGCGCTTATAAGCCGCGGAGAGGTCCAACGCAGGGAGACTGAGGGGCTTATAACCCGATTTTTCGGCGGCTCGAAGGCGCAATTTTTGTCGGCGTTCCTCTCCGAGGAGCTCACCGGCGAGGAGGCGGAGGAGCTGCGGGCGCTGGTTGAAAAGCTCAGGTGACGTATATGGGACAGCTTGCGGAAAACACTGTCCTGGGCGGTATACTTATACTCCTGACGGCTCTGGCGCGGCGTTTTCTCAGGGGAAAAATAAGCCCCAACGCGGTGCTGGTACTGTGGGCGGTCTGCGCTCTGCGGCTGCTGACTCCCGTGGCGCTGACAAGCCCCGTGTCGCTCTGGGGCATGGGGACGGAAGGGCGCTACGCTCCTGTGACCGCCACCGCCGAGCCGGAGGCTTCCCCGGCGGAGGCCCCGGCGCCAAATGATGGACAGCAGATCACAATAAACGAACAAACCGTTTCCGCGCCCCCAAAAACGGACAGAGGCGGCGGAATAAGGGCGACGGTACGGACGGTGTACGCCGCCGTATCGCTGGCCCTTACGGGCTGTATGGCGGGCTCGTTCCTGACCACCCGCAGACGTGTCCTGGACCTTCCGCGGGTGTGGGCGGGATATACCTCAGAGTGCCTTCCCAGGGGCAGCGTACTGCGCGTCGGGAGCCTGCCAGGAGCGCCCTTTACCTTCGGGGTGGTGCGTCCCAACGTGGTGGTGCCCCCGGAGCTCAAGGGCGGGGTGCTGAGCTATGTTATCAGGCATGAGGCGGTCCATGTCCGCCGGGGAGATAACCTGTGGCACTATCTGGCGGCACTGTGCGTGGCACTTCACTGGTTCAACCCGGCGGTATGGCTTATGGCGGCGCTTATCCGCCGGGACGTGGAGCTCTCCTGCGACAGGGCGGTGCTTGCCGGAGCGGGGGAGGACGTGCGGGAGGAGTATGCCCGGACGATAATCGACCTCTCCGCCGCGTCCGGGGGAGCCGCCTTCACGTCGGGGCTCGCCGGAAAAAAGACTGAGGAAAGGATAATAAGCATAATGAAATACAAAAAAACAACATTTGCCGGCGTGATGATCGCGGCGCTGCTGGTGTGCGCCGTGACCGTGGCGGCGCTGACTCCCGCCCCCGGAGGACCGGAGGCAACGGAGTTTACCTCCTCGCAGAATACGGAGGGCGGCGCGCTTCACTATCACGTCACCCGCGCCTGGACAGCAGCGGAGGAGGGCGGCATACCGGAGGGAAAATTCAAGCCCTACTGCAATGCGGACCTGAGCCTGATCTCCGCTGACAAAAGCGATGACCTCGCCTTTTGGACGTCGGGCGGGACGCCGTTGTTCATAGGTGAGGACGGGGCGTTTGACCGGGATATGTATATGGTCTTCACCCAGGTGGAGATAACAAACGACGGCGCCTCCACCCAAGTCCTGGGGGAGAGCCTTGACGAGACGGACACATACCCGCTGGGGTACCTGACGGACCCGTACCTCTTCGGCGGGCAGTACCTTCTGGAGCTGTCGGACGCCGGCAGAAGCGCGGTATACGCGCCGGAGTTTTTCTCCTTCTACGGTGAGGGCTATGATCCGCGTGGGACCGAGGAATGGGGGGAGTATTATAACTCCGCCAACGCCTGCCTTGCCTTCCGCCTGGAGCCCGGCGAGACCCGCATCGTGACATTGGGCTTTATCATCACCCCCGACGCCTCCGGTGCCCTCCCCGACCCCGCGTCCCTCTACGCCCGCCCCGTCACCGGCCTCGCCTCCGGCACCCCATACGCCGGTCCGAGCGCGTATCTGAACCTGAAAGCCGTGAAATCCTCCACCGCGGGGGAAAAGGAATCGCCCGCGGAGGGCCGGCAGGAGGACGGATTTGACCCCGCCCGGAGCGGCGGTTGGGGTGAGGATGAGCCGTATATCTACACCGTCCGCTTCCCCGAACCCGTTACGGTTACCGATTCCGAGACGGGTGAGTGGCTGGAGCTCAGCGCCCTGAGCGTGAAAAGCGACGGGGTCATCTGGCGCGGGCGGATTTCCGACGAAGACCGCGAAACAGACCTTAAAAACCTTGCCGTGAGCCGGGTCTGGAGCGATGCCGCTATTTACCTTGCCGGAGGAGGCGAGGTTACCGGGCTGTACGGCACGGACCTTGACATACTGCCGGATGGCTCCATTACCTGGACGGGAGGCTGGGACAGCCCTATAAGGCTCAAGTCGGCGCACAGTGGGGCTAAAGACACGGTGAACATGGGCGAGGTGGAGAGCGTCACAGTGCGGGGCGTCACATACCCGGTGAAAGCGGGTCCGCTGACATACGGCGCTAAGCTCTACTACGAGTCCGACGAAAATGACCTTTGGAACACAAAAATGGTGGCGGAGCTTTCCGACGGCACGAAAATCGGATTCATTGTAAGCTACACCGACCTGACAGTTACCCTGAAGGCTCTTCCGGACGGTGGCGCTTTGGAGGAATTTGGCTTTGACCCCGACAGCTGGCGCACAGGCCGTACAGCAATGCCCGCCGGGACCCTATACTACGCCGGCGCCTACGTGGAGGACGCGTATACCCTTCGCCTTTCCCACGACAGCCCGGAGGGTTACGCCGCGTTTTACTATGACCTTGCCACAGGCGAGCTGACCGTGGACGAAATATGCCTTGACCACGTGACGTGGTAAAAAATTCAAAAAAGGGCTTTCCCGCTGCCACGGTTTGCACACTCACCGCGACATAAGGTAATTTTTCCGACGCACATGCCACCGGAAAAATGTTTAATTTTGGTTTTTAAAAAATGTGAAGTCCCGTGAATTTACCAAAATTCACGGGACTTTATATGTTTTAAATTTACAGCAGCGTCACTCCCGAATATGCGCAGTCGTGGATGGTGCTGTCGTCCCAGATGCTTGCCTGGACCTCGCCCACGTGGGCCTTTTTCAGCAGGAGCATACAAAGGCGCGACTGACCTATTCCGCCGCCGATGGTCAGGGGCAGGCGGCCCTCCAGGAGCATTTTGTGGAAGGTGAGTGTGCGGCGGTTCTCACAGCCGCGCTCGGCAAGCTGCCGGTCCAGAGACTCAGGGTCCACGCGGATGCCCATGGAGCTCACCTCAAAGGCGCAGCCCAACAGGTCGTTCCAGAACATGATGTCGCCGTTCAAATCCCAGTCGTCGTAATCCGGCGCCCTGCCGTCGTGGATCTGACCGGACTTGAGCTTTTTTCCTATCTGCATGATGAACGCCGTGCGGTGGTCCCTGAGGTACGCGTTCTCCCTCTCGCGGGGCGTGAGGTCCGGCCACATGTCCTCCAGCTCTTGGCTTGTGACAAAGTTCACCTCCGGGTCAATCTCCACGTCCAGGACGGGGAAGACCTGCTTGAGCGCCTCGTTTGTGTCGTGGATGGAAGCCACGATGTCTCGGACAGTGGACTTGAGATACTCCGTGTTGCGCTCCTCGCGGGTGATTATCTTCTCCCAGTCCCACTGGTCAACGTATATGGAGTGCAGGTTGTCCATAACCTCGTCCCGGCGTATGGCGTTCATGTCGGTGTATATCCCCTCGCCGGGCTTGAAGCCGTAGCGGTGGAGCGCCATGCGCTTCCACTTGGCCAGGGAGTGGACCACCTGCCCCTCCTTGTTTCCGTCGGGTATGTCAAAGCTCACGGGGCGCTCCACGCCGTTGAGGTCGTCGTTGAGGCCCGTAGATGCCTCCACGAAAAGCGGCGCCGAGACCCGCAGAAGGTTCAGGCGCCGGCTGAGCGTCGCCTCAAAGGTGTGCTTTAAGAGGGCTATCGCCCTTTGCGTATCGTATATCCCCAGCAGGGGAGAGTAGCCGGAGGGTATGTAGGCGTCCATAACGAATCACTCCTGAATTCAAATTCGGTAGTAATTTTACCGCGGTAAAAAGGAAAAGTCAATACCGGCCGCCCGCAAAAAATGTCTTTTCCCGGAGCGAAAATTTTATCGGCTGAAAAATTTTTTTCTCCCAATTCCCTTTCGACAAACGGAAATTTATAGCTTGTATTGCATAAAATGATCGTTTTTGGTAAATCCAAAGCTGCTGTATAGTAAAATGCCCATATCAGAAGCAGTGATCTGAACCGTACCACATCCCCGCTTTCTTGCTTCGTCTACGACTCTTGAAAGTAATTCTTTCGCGATTCCTTTTCTTCTGTATTCCCTGCTCGTAAACATACTGGATAGAAGCCCAATTTTTCCGCTTGAGCAGCCAAAATAAGGCGGCTTTTCTACAATGGACATTCCGCTCGTCCCAATGATCGCCTCATTGTCTAATGCGATCCATGAAATGAATGTATCATCGGCCATATGACGATGATAATAATCCTCCAACGCGGGCGTAAGATCGATTTCCTCTTTTGCACCTTCCTCCCGAAGCTGCTCGATCCGCATTTTAATAAAAAGGTCAAGCTCCTGTTCTGTCAATTTCCGGTAAGTAATATTCATATGATCACCTCGCAAATCACAATTAGTCAAAATGTCGCGCACTTATTATTTATTGTACCACATAAAAGTGTAGAAATCTACTTTAGCCGGGAACACAAGGTCGAATTGGGACAATTTTTTTAAAAAACCGGAAAATTACAGTTGACATTTGTTATCCAATCTGGTATATATAAGATAACAGCTGTTATCTTACTTGAAAGCGAGGTCATAATATGGACAAGCTGTCACTGTCGGACGGCGAATGGAAGCTAATGAACCTTCTGTGGGAGGAGAGCCCCCTGACCATCGGCGATATGGTGGAGGCTCTGCGGGACGACACCGGCTGGACGAAGGCGACTGTCAACATCATGCTTGGGCGGCTTTCCGACAAGGGAGCCGTCAGTATCGACAGCTCCCAGCGGGCAAAGAGGTTCACCCCCCTGATCTCCAGGGAGGACGCGGTGCGGCAGGAGGCGAAAAACACGCTGAACAGGATCAAAACGCGCGGTTTCGGGCTTCTGGTCAGCACCATGGCGCGGGACTGCGATTTGACTGACGGCGAGATCGACGAGCTCTACCGCATCCTCAGAGAGGGGAGGCGGGGAAAATGAGCGCGATCGTTTGGATCGCCTCCTCCTGCGTGATGATCCTGGCCGTTTTGACCGTTCGG
Source organism: uncultured Oscillospiraceae bacterium (assembly GCA_947588955.1). Taxonomy (GTDB): domain Bacteria; phylum Bacillota; class Clostridia; order Oscillospirales; family Oscillospiraceae; genus RUG626. The sequence continues at coordinate 5,465 of CANPYX010000005.1, forward strand.
GCGATCTTCGGGCGGAAGCTTCGCCCCGGTCTGCGCTGCGCGCTGTGGGCGCTGGTGCTGGCGCGGCTCCTCATACCCGGAAGCCTGTGGACCCTGCCCGTGAGCGTGGAGTCCGCCGCCTCCGAAACGGCGCTGGCGCGGGACCTGGCGGCGCTGGAGGGCGTGGCGGACCTGACCCGCTCCCCCGACGGCAGGGTCACAGGCACGCCGAGGACCACCGCGCCGGCGGGGAACAACGCCCCCTCCCGACCCTCACAGGACGGCGGTACGCGCGCGGTCACCGTGGCTGAGAACGTCACCGAGAGGGAGTACACCCGCATGGAGCGGACCCTCGCCCTGCGCCGGACAGCGAAGGCCCTGTGGGCGGCGGGGTCAATTGCGGTGCTGGCGGTTTTCGCCGTCACGAACACCGGGCTTTACTTAAAGCTCCGCCGCCGACGCGAGCGGCTGGACGCGGAGGCGCCAGTGAGGGTCTACAAGGTCGAGGGGCTGGAGTCCTCCTGCTATTTTCTGGGCTCGGTCTACGTAAGCTCCGAGACGGCGGAGGACGGGTTGAAGCTCCGCCACGTGCTCGCCCACGAGCTGAGCCACCGCCGCCACGGGGACGGGCTCTGGGCGATTTTGCGGTGCGCCGCGCTGACGGTTCACTGGTTTGACCCACTGGCGTGGGCAGCCGCCTCCGCCTCCCGGCGGGACAGCGAGCTCTTCGCCGACGCCGGTGCGCTGAAGGCATTGGGCGACGGCGAGCGGGAGTCCTACGGCGAGACGCTCATCAGTCTCTCTGCCCGCTCACCCCGCGCCGTGCCGCCACTGAGCGCCGCAACAACAATGTCCGGCGGCAAAAAGGCCCTGCGCGCGCGGGTGGAGCTCATCGCCCGCCGCCCCCGCACCACACTGGCTGTCCTGCTGGCTGTGGCGCTCATAGCGGTCATCGCCGTGGGCTGTGCCTTCGCCGGCTCCTCCCAAAGCGGTAAGACCGAAGGCAATACCCCGGAGGAAACCGGCGACAGCGCCGTGACCCCTGACGCCCCTGACGCCCCGGACGCCCCGGACACCCCGGACTCCCCGGACGCCCCCAATTCCCCCGCGGACCCCGACCACTATTACTACACCGGCGACGGCTGGACAATTGAGGTCCCCAATGCCCTGGACGGAGAGCCGTTTAAAATCACCGTCACCACCGGCGACGGCGGGAACTACTGGTACTCCTTATCCACCGGCGACGGCTCGTCCCTGACTGTCTACCGTGACGGCTACTCCACCGCCAAAGAGCGGTACGATTTCATGACACAAGACGGCGCTTCCGGCGACGAGCAGTCCCTCGCCGTCTCCTATACAGGCGAGGACGGGTCAGCGCGGGAGGAGCGGTACGTTGACTGTCCAGACGGCGGGCACTGGGAGATAACCGTCGCAAGCCCCGGTCACATGGACGAGCTTCGCCGTATGGCGGCATCCTTCCGCGCCACGCCAGGTACCGAGCCGGTGATAGAGAGCGACGTTGCGCTGAGAGGTCTTTTCGCCGCCGCTGAGCTGGAAAACATGACGATCACGCTGGTGGAGAACGGCGTGGCTATGCCCACGGTCAGCGCCGCCGGGTCCCCGCGCGGGGCGGAGTACCTGGAGATCCTCCGCTCCCTGCGCTGGGCGGACGACCTGGACGCATATGACGGCGAGGAGCCCGACTGGTGCGCGGTTTTGGAGACGCCCGACTTCCGGATCGCCTTCAACGATGTGGGCTGGGCCGGCGTGACCGCCGCCGGCGGCGCTTTTCAGGCGTGGATCGTGGATTACGAAAATCTCAGCCACGAAACCGGCGCCTTCGGCTGGGACCTGCTTGCCGGGTGGTACAATGAGGCGGCGGCAGCCGAAAGCCTCACCGGCGACCCAATCGGCGACGCGGAGCTGGAGGTCTGGCGTGACAGCCTCGCCGCGGAGTACGAGACCTGCGACGGTGAGACCGGAGAGCTTACCGTCTCGCCGGTAAACGGCTTTTTCCTCTCCGACTGGTCCGACCCCACACAGCTGGACCTTGGGCAGTTTATCGCCTATTTCCCCATCTCCACGGAAATTGGCGCGGGCTTTGACAGCGCCGAGCGAGCGGCGGTCCACGCCGCGTACCATGAGAAATACGGCGAGGAGTACAAGGACTTCCCTATCCACGCGATTCGTGTGTCTGACGTGGACGCGGTACTCACGGTGTACGCGGGCATCACCACGGACGACCTGAAAACCGACTGGCAAAACGTCCCCAACGCCATCTACCTTTCGGAGTACGACAGCCTCTACACCTTCACCAGCGACTACGGTCCCGGCGAATTTATCCCCGTCTCCGGCTCCCGCGACGGCGACACGCTGACGCTCATCTCTCGGGACCACGTCCTCACCGTCCGCGATTCCGGCGGCTCCTGGCAGCTTTTGTCCCACACCCCGCTCCCAGGCGCCTGATATGTACCCCCCCGACCAAACGACGGCAAAAAATACCCCTTCGGCGCCGGTGACACCGGTTTTGAACGCCGAAGGGGTATTTCTTACTTAATTTCAGGAGAAAAACATTGCAAAACTTGCGGAATCGTTTGGAATACTAAAATAATGCTTGACTTTTAGTTAACTTCGTAGTATAATGCACCTATAACGAAGCCTTGGAGGGTCAATACGCCCTCTGGTAGGCGTTGTAATCGTCGGCGCGGAAGGCGTTGCGGTTGGCCTGGAGGAAGCGCGCGAAGGTGAGCACGGCGTCGGTTTTTGCCTCGTCCATAGTGGTGTAGAGCGCCGCGCCGGAGGCCGGGTCGAACAGTATCACGTCCTCGCCGCGTGTGAAGCTCAGGGGCCTGCCATCCTCGTCAAAGCCGTAGACGGCGGTGATATCTCCCTTGGGGTCGGAGGCGTAGATGATATTGTTGTCGGAGTCGCGCCAGGTCACAAGCATCTTGTGCGTGCCAACTGACACGCCGCCCGTCCCCAGGGACGAGGTCTGGCGCGTCACGGCTCCGGGCCACACCTGGGAGGACATGACAATGCTCCCAAGCTGGGACTGCGCCAGCGCCGCAGAGCGGCAAAGGCCGGAGTAAAGCTCGCTGTCCGCCGCGTCGCGTGAAACGGCGCCGTATGCCGCCATGTACCGGTCCAGCTCAAAAAGCACCTGGTCGATGAGGTTGAGGTACCCGTCGCGCTCCGTGCTGTCGGAGAGGAAGGAGGCGTACACCTGCCTTGTCAGCCTCAGCGCCTCGGCGGCGTTGGCACTGTCGGAGATCATTTTCTGCGACCCGTCGCCGGTGAAATACATAAGCTCGCAAAGCTCCATCCGCGCCGGCGTGGAGCCGTCTATGGGCGCGTCGGGGTCAAAGAGCAGGTCCATGATGTCCGCCGGAGCCAGAAGCTCACAGGTGGACATCTCCGCATCAAAAAGCAGGGCGTTGGCGGTATCCGTCAGGGAATTCACCGCGCCGTGGAGCTTGTCCACGTCCTCGTTGCTCAGATTCTTAAGCTGGTCCCCAAAGGCGTTCCCCAAAAGGCCGCCCAGGAAGCCGCCGATCGCTCCGGCGGCGGTGTTGCCGCGTTGAAGGGAGACGAGGCAGGGCCTATCGTAGTTTGGCGGCAGGACGTACTCCACCATGGACCCCAGCGGGACGGAGGAGCTAAGCTCCTGCATCCGCCCGGATAGCTCGCCGTAAGCGGCGGCGAGCGCCTCGGGCTCCGGCGGCGCGGCGGGCTCGCCGTTTTCGCGGGAGAGCAAAAGCGCGCATATGCCTATCGCCCTGTCCAGCGCCTCGGCGCGGGAGAGAAAGCTGGTTATGGGCATCCTGCCCACGGCGGTGAGGCCGTTTGAATCTCTCAGGTCCGTCGCCGCCTGCTCAAAGCCGGAAAAGCTCAAATAGGCGCGAAGGGCTGAGCGAAGCGTCTCGGTGTCCGCCTCGCCGCTTGAGAGGAAGGCGGCTACGGTGTCGGCGTACCCCTTGGCATCCCTGAGCGTCAGCGCCAGGGCGTAATCAGGGGTGCCGTCGATGATGCTCCCGATGAGCGTCATGCTGTTTTGTATAGATTCGGCGGCGGACACCAAAGAGCCGAGCCCGGAAAGCTCCATGACCGATTCGCGGACCGTTTCCGTGACCTTACTGCCCACTGATTCCAAAGCTGAGGAGGTCACCGTCTGGAGAAGGTCATCTCCGCCGTTTTCCGACACGTCCTCGTATACGTCGCCGAGAATGTCCGTTCCCGGTATCTCCAGCTCGCCCACGAGTTCTGAGACCGCGCCCTCAAAAAATTCCCTGCCCACGTCGATTTTTTCCGGCAGGGCGAATTCCTGCGCGCCGAATTCCCTGAAAAAGCCGTTGAGCGTTATTGCCATGGAGCTTTTCAGATCCTCGACGCACTTGTCGCGCTCCATTAAAAGCGTGACCGTCAAATCCGTGAGATAGTCCACCCGCGCCTGCCGCGCCGCCTGCGCCGCGGCGCTGTCAAAGACCGGCTCGTCCGGCTCGTCAGGTTCATCCGGCTCGTCGGGCTCGTCGGGTACGTCGGATTCGTCGGGTACGTCGGGTCCGTCGGGTACGTCGGGTCCGTCGGGTACGTCCGCGCCGGAGCTTTCGCCGGGGACGTTTTCATCGCCCGAGGCGTCGGGAGCGGTGTTTTCCTGCGGCGCGCCGGTTTGCCCGGCAGGAGCGTCCTCCTGCGCCGGTACGTCAGATTTTTCCCCGCCCCCGCATGACGCGAGGGACAGCGCGAGGGAGAGAACCAGGATCCATGCAAGTATTTTTTTCATATGAAACCTCCTCACCAGAGCGCGGTCACGGAACCGCTCATTCTCAGAACCGATTTTCTGCCGTTGTAATAATAGATGCACCCGTCCGTGCCCAAGTAATAGAGACCGTTTCGGCTCTCTCCCGCCCAGCCGCCTGCCTGTACGTTCTCCGCGATCTTCTTCGGCTCGCCGCCATCGTAGAGGTAGAGGCTCCCCGAGGGCTCGTAAAGGAGCAGATCGCCGCCCTCCAGCTCCAGCGCCGGTGTCATTTCCGGATGCTCCTCCAGCAGCTTTTGGGGAAGCTCGTCCTTCTCCTCCGTCTCCGGCGCGGGGGAGGGCTCCTCCTCCGGCCCCTCCAGGGGATAGGTCGTGTGCCGGTCGCTGGGTGAGACCAGGTAATCCTGGATCCGGTTGGACAAATAATGCAATCCGCTCCTATTGAGCTCCGAGAGGGTGTAGGTCTCCGGGATCTCCAAGAGATCGTGGCACTTCACCGTCTCAAGCTCCCCGTCCTTCACCGAGCAGCGGTAGACCATGTCCTCCACCTGGACAAGCCCCTCCTCCGGGGTGCAGCGGTACAGGACGAGCACCGTTCCCGGCGTCTTATCCATGGACGCGCGGATCTCCTCCCGCAGCTCACGGCACGTGACGGCATCCTGATAAGCCTTGTTGGCCTCGCTGTACCCGTCGGTGTCTACGTAATCGTCCCACGCCTTGAAGGCGTTGAATTCCGTGTCATAGACCTCGCCATCTATGGTGACGGAGGGACCTGTGCCGTGGTACGTGACCTTTTCGTACGTGCTGCTGTTGCTCTCCGTGGTCTTGACGACCCTGAAATACGTGGAAAGCCTCTTAACGTCGCTCTCGCTGAAGGGGAACCCGGCCCCGGTGTCGCTCTTTGGGAACCAGTTCCCCGTTATCCAGTCGATGATCCCTTTGGCGGTCGCCTTTCCATCGTGGTAGCTGCGGGCGATGGAGCTGTTCTCGGGGAGACGGAAGTAGTACCTGTTGATCCCCTCCTTCAACCAGAATTCGACAGTCCATCTGTCGTAGGTGAAATCACTCCTGCTGGGCTCTTTGAGGGGCTTTTTGTCTGCGGCGCTCATATCGTCAGTCACATAGCTGCTCACCGGCGCGCCCTCCAGGACCTTTTCCCGGGTTATGTAGAAGAGCTCGGCGGAGTCGCCGTAAAGCTCGCCGTTCGTGAGCTCCCGCTCCTCACCGTCCACGAGCATCCAAACCGCCCCGTCCTTCCTATATCTGAACACCCTGCCGTCGTCGGAGGCGGCAAAAGCCCCGTCGTCCGTTATTCCCTGGACCAGGACCTCCGGCTCGTCCGCGCCAGGCTCCATTCGGCACAGCTGCTCGTCCATGAGGCACCAGACGCTTTCCCCGTCCGGTAGACGCCCCCATTCACTCACGCCGCTTGCAAGCTCCGTAACGCCCTGACCGTCATAGTCGTAGAGTCTCCCGGAATCCTCCAGGACGATGTGCCCGTTCCCCAGGACCTCGCTCCTCGTGACGGAGGACACCAGAGTTTGGTCCTCTCCGCTATCCGCCGCTCTCCGAAGGAGGGCATATGTATCGCCCGTTCCGACGGGGAAAATGATCCCCTCTTGCGTGGCGCTGTAAAACGGCTTGTACGCGTCAAAATCCCCCGACGGGAGTACACCCAGCTCCATGGCGGTTGCGTCCTTTTCTCCCGGCACGTAATAGGCGCGGTAGTTCTGAATATAGAAATGCCCGTACTCCTTTCCGGGGGTGAATACTCCCAGGACCGCGAGAATGACCAGCGCCGCCGCCAATACCGCCGCCGACGCTGCCGCGATAATTATCACCCTTTTACTTTTGCCCTTTGGCTTGTCTTCCATGTTTATCTCCTCCTACTATATTGTGTTTATAATGAGGTTTACTGCACCGATATTATAATTCTAACGCAATCACTTGTCAAGACCAATCGGCGCGGCGGAGGGGGGAGAGGCGGCAAAAAATGCCTCCCCTCAAAAAGGAGGGGAGGCAATAAAGGGTACGGTTTTCGGTTTATTCCTCTACGGGCATCATGTCCCGGTAGTCCTCGGGCTCGCAGACGGCGTCGGGCGGGAAGAACTCATTTACGGGGAAGTCGATGCGGTTGAAGAGGGCGCAGGGGTCCTCGCCGCCGGTGCCGGCGCACTCCTTTTCGGGGACGCAGTAGTCGTAGACGGGTATGAGCAGCTGGGAATCGCGCTCAAGGCGCACGATGGTGAACTGTCCCAGGGTGACGACGATCATTCTCCCCGCCCCGCCGGAGACGATGGGGGAGTCGAACATATCGAGGATATACTGAGGGAGCTCCAGCGGCTCCGGGGACTCGTCGGCGCACCCGTCCACCACGTTCAGGGAGAGGACTATCGGATCGACCGCTTCGACCACCGCGCGGGGGAGATTGGTGGAATCTATCACGTTCCTGTCCACGCAGGAGGGACCGATGTCGGAGGTGAAGATCTTCGCCGTGCCCTCGCTGCCGAAGAGGAGGACCCTCTTTGTGAAGGACGCAAGCCCCTCGATGGGGGCGATGAGCCCGCTGGACATGCACACGTCGGCGCGTATCTTGTAGTAGAAGCGGATGTCCACGGTGTAGTAGCCGCGGTTGAAGCTCACGGGCTCCACCATGGGGCTTGCCCAGAGAAGCTCGGCGGAGCGGGCGCGAACGTTGAGGCCGTTGTCCAGGTTCTCCTGGGCGGCGGCGGTCAGGTAGACCCGCATATTCTCAAGGCAGTCCTTATCCTTGCAGGAATCGTAAATTTTGCTCGTATGTACACATACGGCCTCACGGATGCTCACGTCGCCCGCCACCGGGCCGGGAGCCATTCTTGATGACATGGAATTACCTCCTGAAATCTGCGTTTTTACAACGCGGTTTTTTCACTACAGTCTATGCCGCGGGAAAAATTGTGTGAATATATTGCGGAATAAAGACGGTTGTGATACAATATATACGTAGAAATTTGTCAAGAGAGGAGCGGGGGCGGTGGCTGTAATACTCGGCATAGATCCGGGCGTCGCCACGGTGGGCTTCGGCGTCATTGACGCCGCCGGAGCGGGGCAGAAATTCATAACCTGCGGCGCCATCACAACGCCCGCGCACACAAAGCTGTCCTCGCGCCTTGAACGGATATATCAGGATATGCTGGAGCTCATTGATACATTCAAGCCGGAGGCCATATCCATCGAGGAGCTTTTTTTCAACACCAACATCACCACGGGGATCGCCGTGGGGCACGCCAGGGGGGTGATAATCCTGGCGGGGGTGGAGAGGAACGTGCCCATGTATGAGTACACGCCTCTCCAGGTGAAGCAGGCGATAACGGGCTACGGGCGGGCGGACAAGAGACAGATGATGGAGATGGTCCGAAGGCTTTTGAACCTCAAAAGCCCCGCGAGGCCCGACGACGCCTCGGACGCCCTGGCGCTTGCCATATGCCACGCCAGGTTCTCCGGCTCACTTCTCACATACGAGGGAGGAAGAAACGAATGTTCTACTATATAGAGGGCAAGGTCGCCCACATCGACAGGAACCTGGCGGTTATAGACGCCGGGGGAGTGGGCTTTTCCTGCATGACGACGGCAAATACGCTCTCGCGCCTCCGGGTGGGGGACAGGGCGAGGCTATACACCTACCTGAACGTGGCGGAGAACGTCATGGACCTCTACGGCTTTGCCGAGCTTGCGGAGAAGCGGTGCTTTGAGCTACTGCTGTCCGTTTCCGGCATAGGTCCCAAGGCGGCGCTGAGCGTGCTGGGGGTCTGCACGCCGGAGACGCTGGCCATGGCGGTGGTGACGGAGAACGAAAAGCTCCTGACCAGCGCCCCCGGCGTGGGAAAAAGGGGTGCGCAGAGGATAATTCTGGAGCTGCGAGACAAGATATCCAAGGATATACCGTCGGTGAGCTCCGGCTACGCTCCGGCTCCGGCGGCGGGCGCCGGGGCGTCAGGGAAGAAGCTGGCGGAGGTCACCGGCGCGCTGGCGGTCCTGGGGTACGCGCCGCAGGAGATAACTGCGGCGCTCCATGGGGTGGACCTGGAGTCCATGACCGTGGAGGAGGCCGTAAAGCAGGTCCTCAAGGGCTCGGTCAAGCAGTAAAGACCTTCGGTCCCATCACGACGGGAGGGGAGAAAGGAACATAAGGCTATGATAGATTATTCAAAGGACACGCTGGATTCCAGTACCGACAACATAATGACCTCCCGCCACACGCCGGAGGACGACTCCGAGGGGTCGCTGAGGCCCAGGACATTGAAGGAGTACATCGGGCAGGAGAAGGCAAAGCGGAACCTGGAGGTGTTCATCGAGAGCGCCCGCCGGCGCGGCGAGCCGCTGGACCACGTGATACTCCACGGCCCTCCGGGGCTGGGGAAGACGACGCTGGCGGCGATTATCGCCAACGAGATGGGCACCACACTGCGAAAGACCTCTGGTCCCGCCATTGAAAAGCCCAGGGACCTGGCGGCGCTGCTGACGAACCTGGAGGAGAACGACGTACTGTTCATCGACGAGATACACCGGCTCAACCGGTCCGTGGAGGAGATACTTTACCCCGCCATGGAGGACAGGCAGATAGACATCATAGTGGGGCAGGGACCGGCGGCGAGCAGCATAACCATCACCCTCAACAGCTTCACCCTCGTGGGCGCCACCACCAGGTCCGGGCAGCTCTCCTCGCCGCTGAGGGACAGGTTCGGCATAGATTTGAAGCTGGAGCTCTATAAGCCGGAGGAGCTGAAAAAAATAATCGAACGCTCGGCGGAAATACTTAATGTGGAGCTGGAGCCCGCCGGGGCCTTGGAGATAGCCTCCCGCAGCCGGGGGACGCCGCGTATCGCCAACAGGCTCCTTCGCAGGGTCAGGGACTTCGCGGAGGTCTACGGCAACGGCGTCATCACAAAGGAGCTCTCCGACAAGGCGCTGAGGATGCTGGACATCGACGCCTCCGGGCTGGACGCCATCGACAGGCGGCTTTTGATGAGCATTATCGAAAACTACTCCGGGGGACCCGTGGGGCTTGAGACCATCGCCGCCACCATAAACGAGGAGCCCGTGACCATAGAGGACGTGTACGAGCCGTACCTTATGCAGCAGGGCTTCCTCACCCGAACGCCCAGGGGAAGGTGCGTCACAAGGCGCGCTTATGAACATTTGGGGCTTAAGTACGTCGGAAGCGACGATAATTTCGGCGTCCAGACGGCGCTGGATATGTAAAAAAACAAAAAAATTCACGATTTCTTAAAATTTTTTAGCAAATTAGCTTGACAAGAATTGCATAAATCCGTATAATGTGTTTATCATAACAGTGAAAAAATGGTATTATTATGGAAGAAAAAGATACCATGACAGATGAGGAGCTCCGGCAAAGGGCCTCAGAGGGAGATACCGAGGCTGAGGAAAGGCTCATCAAGAGGTACACGGTCACGGTGCGCGCCTGCGCAAGACCCTATTTCCTCGCCGGAGGAGACAGCGAAGATCTTACCCAGGAGGGCATGTTCGGACTTATAGCCGCCGTGCGCTCCTTTGACCCGACGAAGGACACGTCCTTCAAAACCTATGCTGAGCGGTGCATAATGACGAGACTCATGACTGCCGTCAGGAATGCCGCCCGCTTCAAGCACCGCCCTCTCAACGATTCCATCTCATTTGAATCCCCGCAGTTCGACGAAAGACAGATTTTGTCCACAGGCAATTTGCGAGATCCCGAGGAAATGGTTATCACCAGGGAATTGACGGATGAACTTCTCTCCGCGCTCAACTCAAAGCTCACACGGCTTGAAAGAAGCGTACTTGATTACTATCTGGAGGGACTTTCCTACACCGATATAGCCGAAAAGACCGGAAAGAGCGTAAAATCCGTTGATAACGCCGTCCAGCGAATAAGGCACAAGCTGGCGGGGGAAATAAACTGGCGTTAACAGCGAAAGCTGACGCAAATACAGCCCAATGGGCAGATATGTCAAAAGTGAGGTCCAAAAAAACATGTACGAAGACAAGACACTGGTTTGCAAAGAGTGCGGCAAGGAATTCGTCTTTACCGCCGGTGAGCAGGAGTTCTACGCTGAGCGCGGCTTCCAGAACGAGCCCCAACGCTGCAAGGCCTGCCGTGACGCCCGCAAGAACGCTGCCCGCGGTCCCCGTGAGTTCTTCACGGCCACATGCGCGATGTGCGGCGGCGAGGCTAAGGTTCCCTTCGAGCCCAAGTCCGACCGTCCCGTTTACTGCAGCGATTGCTTCGCCAAGATCAAGGAGCAGCAGCAGCAGGGCTGATCGCCAACGAATCAAAAAAAAGACGGGCTTTGCCCGTCTTTTTTTTGATTCGTTGGCGAGGGGGGACGTGCGGGAAATTTTCTTGAATTTTGCGAAATTCAAGAAAATTTCCCTGCCGTCGCGCTGCGCGCACTCGTCGTCGCTGAAGCCGCTTAACCTCGCCCCGCCGCAAGCGGCAGGGCTCAGGCGCTGACTTCGCTCCTCCTCTCCCCACGCAATCATGATTGCGTGGGGACCCCAAAAAGGGTCGCACACTCACCGCGACAAGAGGTAATTTTTTCCGACGTACATGCCGCCGGAAAAATATTGGATTTTAGATTTACAATCCAAGTGCAACAAAAGAGCTTAGATTTTTGATGGTGGATGTAAGATTTAGAAATTTTTTTCTACTTATTTATTGAAAGGGGCGGTTGGGTATGGATGACGCGGCTATTATTGACCTCTACTGGGAGAGAAATTCCCGTGCAATTGACGAGACACAGACAAAATACGGCGGGTTTTTGAATTCCATCGCCATGAACCTCCTGAGCATACGGGAGGACGCGGAGGAGTGCGTGTCGGACACGTACCTGGCGGCGTGGAACGCCATGCCGCCGGAGAGACCGGGACTTTTGCGGGCGTTTCTTGGGCGGATAACCCGCAACCTCTCCCTGGACCGTTTGAAGCGCCAGCGGGCGCGCAAGAGGGGCGGCGGGGAGCCGGATGCCATCTTTGAGGAGCTCTCGGAGATACTCCCCGGCGGCGAGACACCGTCGGAGGCGCTGGACGAGCGGGAGCTCCTGGCGGCGATAGAGGACTTCCTGCGCGCCCAGCCGGAGAGGGCGCGGAACATTTTCCTCCGGCGCTACTGGTACGCCGACGGGGTGAGCGCCATAGCGGGGCGGTACGGAATGAGGGAAAACGCCGTCTCGGTGCAGCTCACCAGGACCCGCGAGAAGCTGAGGGCGTATTTGAAGGTAAGGGGGTACGCGGTATGAGCGGCGAGAGGCTTTTTGAGCTCCTGGGCGGGCTGGATCTGGAGCTGGTGGACGCGGCGTCGGAGACGCCCGCCGCGCGAAAAAGAGGCAGTTTGGCGCTGATAGCGCCCATCGCGGCGGCGTGCGTAGTGCTGGCGCTGCTGAGTCCCGCGTTTATACCAGCGAAAAAAGCCATGGACGCGGAGGTCAACGGCAATGATTACAACCAGTCCACGGCGCCGGAGGAGGCGTCGGGCGGCGGCAGCCAGGACCCCGGCGTGGAGGGGGGAAATATGTTTGACAACGAAGCTCCGGGCAGTGCCGACGCCAACGAGACGCAAAACGGCGGGACCGATCTCAACGGCGGAATGTGGATCGACGGCGTGGTGACCGAGGCCGGTGAGAGCATAGTCGTCACCTCGGACAGCGGCGAGAGGTACGTCCTCACCATGTCGGAGCGCGCCCCCGTGCCGGAGCGTATGCCGGAGCTGGAGACAGGCGACGCGGTGCGGGTGGTCTACGGCGGCAAGCTCATATGGACCGACAGCGGCACGGCGGAGGTGCCGGTGGTGTTCGGGATATATACGCGCGCCTTCCCGTTCCGTGACCTGAGAGCGGAGGACGTGGCGTCGGTCACGGCGGGGGACAGGGTCCTCACAGACGAGGATATGGCGCGGGCAATAGAGCTCCTGCGGGGGCTGGTGACGGTGGGAGACTCCTCCTTCACCGGCTGGCGTGAATATGGCTGGGAGACGGTAACCTTCACCCTGAGCCTCAAGGACGGAGGGACGCTGACTGTGGAGCTTGCCGGGAGAGAATTGCTGATCCTTGACGGCGAGGCGTGGGACATGGACCATTGGCTCCCGGAGGTGTCTGAGCTTTGGGAGCTCGCGACGGATACGGCGCGGGAATAGAGGAGGGGCTTGTGAAAAGGATATTACTGCCGGCGGCGCTGGCGGTGGCGGCGTTTGCGGTGATTTATATATTGCTGTGCTGTCTGCCGGGGCTGAGGATAAAACTGGCGGCGGACGCGCTGACGTATTTTGTTGAAAGCGTGAGGCATATGTTTTTATTCAAGACGGTTATTTCCGGCGCTGTCGCCGCCGCTGTCGGGCTCGCCGCCTATCGCCTCACGAGAGGTCCTGAGGCGTGATTTCGTGGCGGTCGACTGTGGGGAAGGGAGCTTTTATGAGAAAAGGAAGATACGCCGCTTTGATCGTTTGCGCGCTGGCGGTGTGCGCCGTGGGCGCGGCAGTGCTCGTCGGCGGAGGGAGAAGGCCGTATAAGGATCTGGACGCGTCACATATAAGGGCTGCCGCGGTCCGGCTGACGCCGCCGGACAAGACGGTCCAGATAGCGGAACCGAAGGAGCTGGTGGAGTATCTGAGCGACGTCGTAATCTATGATGAGGACAACTCCTACACGGAGTATGACGGACAGGGCGTCACGTTCACGCTCACAATGGACGACGGCACGCGGACGAGCATCATGGCGTATAACCCGTTCCTTGTGATCGACGGCGTTGGGTACAGGACGAAATATGAGCCGTGCCAGGCGCTCAACAGCTATGCAAACAGGCTTTTGAACAGAAAAGATGCCGTTACCGTTTTGGAGGAGCCGCCGGAACTTAGCGTTGTAAGCGGCAATACCTGTTTCGACGCCTGGCTTGGCGATTATTGCTGGGAGAGGCCGGAGGCTGACGGGATTTACGAGACGACCATCGCGTGCGCCGCCCACCCGTTGGAGGGCGATAAAGATCTGCTCCTCAGATATAAATTTGAAACAACGGAGCAAACCGCGACCTTGATGTTTACCCATGCTCCCGACAGGATCGTTGAGGCGATATGCTGGAGCGATGAGCTTTGGGGAGACGTTGACGCCGCCGGCGAGAGCGTGGAGCTCAACGGATATGAAATGAAACTGAGGCCGGGCGGGTATATCTATGACATCAAAGCGGAATGGGATGCGGTCAACGGCTACGGAGGTATGGCGCACTACACGGTTTACGTTGAATACACGCCTGCCGAGGGAAATACGGATTATTAGAAAATACCTATTGAAAAAGTAGAGAGTCGGGGGTATAATAGGGGAGAAATAAAGATTGGAGGTCATTTTTATGACATTTACAAAGGATACCATCGTCGCTGAGGTCATGATGAAGGCGCCCCAGGCTCAGCCCTTCTTCCTGAACATCGGTATGCACTGCCTGGGCTGTGCCCTCGCCACCGGCGAGTCCATCGAGCAGGCGTGCAACGCCCACGGGGTGGACCCCGACACCTTCCTTGAGGAGCTCAACGACTTTTTGGCTTCCGAGGCGTAATTACAAGTCAAAAAAATAACAGGGGCGGGCGGAATGCCCGCCTCTGCTGTGTGGGGGGATGAGCTTGAGGCTGTCAGCGAGGCTCGGCTCTGTCGCCGCGCTTGCGGGGACGGGGGAGAGCGTCATAGACGTGGGGACGGACCACGGGTATTTGCCGGCGTACTTTGCGCTGACGGGCAGCTTTTCCCGTATCGCTGCCTCCGACATGAGGGAGCGCCCTCTTGCCGGGGCGCGGGAGACGGCAAGGAGCCTGGGGGTGGAGGACAGGATAAGCTTTTACCTCTCCGACGGGCTTGCCGGTGTGCCGGAGACCTTTGAAACGGTGGTGATCGCCGGAATGGGCGGGGAGACCATGGCGGGGATACTGTCGGCGTGCCCATGGATCGCCTCGGCAAGGCTCGTATTGCAGCCACAGAGCAAGCTCCGGGAGCTGTCCGCGTGCCTTGAGGCGCTGGGCTTCGGATTTGAGGACGCGTGTATCACACAGGATGGCGGGAAGCTCTACCCGGCATTCCGGGCGGTCCGGGGCGGGGGAGAGCGGGACCTTGTGAGAGCACTTATATTGAGGCGTGACCCACTTCTGGGACGGTGGGCGGGTATGCTTGCCGCCCGCCGGGAGAGGGCGCTGGAGGGCCTCAGAGGGGGCACGGACGCCGCCTCTGAGCGCGCGGACGAACAGGAGGCGCGGCTGGGCGCGGAGCTGAGGGCGCTCAGGGATATTGTAAAGGAGACTGAGAAATGGTAAGGATAACGGATATTTTCGACAAGCTCAGGGAGCTGGCGCCCCCGGAGTTGAAGCTGGGCTTTGACAACGTGGGCCTGCTGGTGGGCTCCTGGGAGGACATGATAGGGCGCGTTCTTGTGGCGCTGGACATAACCGACGACGTTATCGAGGAGGGAATGGAGATGGGCGCGGAGCTCATAATCTCCCACCACCCCATGTTCTTTGAGCTGAAAAACGTGACGGATTCGGATGTCACCGGCGCAAGGGTTTTGAAGCTCGCCAGGGCGGGAATGAGCGCCATTTGTATGCACACGAACCTGGACATAGCCCCCGGCGGAGTAAACGACGCGTTGGCGGAGACGCTGGGGATAGCCGACGCCGTCCCCTTTGGGGAGGAGGCCTGCGGGCGGATAGGCTGGGTGGAGGAGCAGGAGCTTGGGGACTTCCTCGCCCGCGTCAAGGGCGCGCTGGGAGCCGAGGGGCTTCGGTTCGTGGACTCCGGCAGGAGCGTGCGCCGTGTCGCCGTCCTGGGCGGCGCGGGAGGCGGGAATATGCTGGAGGCGGCGGAGGCCGGGGCGGACACCTACGTCACCGCCGACGTGAAGCACCACCAGTTCATTGACGCCAAGGAGCTGGGAATAAACCTCATCGACGCCGGGCATTTTTCCACGGAGAACGTGGTGGTCCCCGTGCTCGCCGAGCTTTTGCGGGACGAGTTTTCGGAGCTAGACGTGAGAATATCCCACGTCCACACCCAGCCGGAGAGATTTTTTTGAGGACGGTATTGATTTATTGAATTAAAATCGCTATAATATATCCGGCTCCGGGCGTCTCCGGCGCCAGGCGCCTAATTTATGCGCCGCATCCCGGCCGTTCGGCTTGACAGGACCGAAAGCGGAGGGAGCGACAGCAGGAGGTAATGTAAAAATGAATAGCGAAAACTCTGTCAAGACGAGAAAGCTTGTGCTTCTCGCCATCCTCACCGCCATCATCGTGGTGCTTCAGGTGATCACCCAGTTCATCAAGCCGGGCTTCTTCCCCATCACCCTCTCCCTGACGCCGATCATAGTCGGCGCCGCCCTGTGCGGAGCGGGTGCGGGCGCATTCCTGGGCTTCGTGTTCAGCGTGATGGTGCTTTTGGACCCCGCCACCGGCGCTTTTTTGGCGGTCTCCGTTCCCGGCACCGTGATCACCGTCATCGCCAAGGGCACGCTGGCGGGCCTTGTCTCCGGGCTTGTGTACAGGCTCGTTGAGAAAAAGAACGAGTACGTCGCCGCCGTCAGCGCGGGGATCGTAAGCCCCCTGGTGAACACGGGCGTATTCTTTATCGGGTGCCTCATCTTCTTCGCCGACTACTGCGTTCAGGTGGGCGAGAGCGTGGGGCTTTCGGGGAACGCCTTTTACATGATCGCCACGGTGTTTATCGGGGCAAACTTCTTTATCGAGCTTGCCGTAAACGTGGTCCTCTCCGGCGTCATCGTCATGCTGGTCAAGAACGGGCGGAAGATCTTAAAGCTGGACAAATGATTTTTTGGGGGCGTAAATAATATGCTTCTGGCGGTAGACATCGGCAATACCCACATCTGCCTTGGCTGTATGGAGGGGCTGAAGATACTTCGAATGGCGCGGCTCACCACCAACAAGCTCAAGACGGACTTTGAATACGCGGCGGACCTGCGCGACTTCTTTGACTTTTTCAAAATCGACACGGCGGGGCTTGACGGGGCGATAATCTCCTCCGTTGTTCCGCCCCTGACAAATGCCTTTTCCATGGCGGTGAAGCTCTCCACGGGCGTGACGCCGCTCATATTGGGCAAGGGCGTGAAAACCGGCGTCAACATACTCATAGACGACCCGGCGCAGACCGGCGCGGACCTGGTAGCCGCCGCCGCTGGCGCCATAAAGCTCTACGCCCCGCCGCTCATTATCATCGACATGGGCACCGCCACCACAATTTCCGTCATAAACAGGGCGGGCTCCTTCGTCGGCGGCACCATCGCCCCCGGCGTGGCGCTGGGGTTGGCGGCGCTGAGCTCCGGCACCAGCCAGCTGCCAAACATATCCTTGGAGGCGCCGTCAAAGGTCATCGGCACCAACACCGTTGACAGCATGAAGTCCGGCGCTGTCCTGGGCGCCGCGGCGATGCTGGACGGCATGATCGAGCGCATCGAGGCGGAGCTTGGAGAAACGGCAACGGTCGTCGCCACCGGCGGCATAGCCTCCTCCGTCGCGCCGCTGTGCAAACGGAAAATCGAGGTAAACGACGACCTATTGCTCACAGGACTTGCGGTCATCTACGAGAAAAATAAAAAGAAATAAAAAACGGGACCTGCCGAAGCCTTCGGCAGGTCCCGCGCTTTTAGGCAGCGTCATGTTAGTTATCGTCATCGGTGTTGCAAAAGGCGGGGGAAAGTGGTAAAATCTATGTACATTTGAATTCGGGAGTAAAAACATGAATTTTAACTCTCTTGAATATATGCTTTTCCTGCCGGTGACGCTGGCGCTTTACTATGCGCTTCCGGGGAGGGTGAGGAACCCGTTTCTGCTGGCGGCGAGCTACTTTTTCTATATGTGGTGGGAGCCCGCCTATGCTCTGCTCATGCTCTTTTCCACCGCCGTGACTTACGGCTGCGCCTTGGCGATGGGGCCGGCGCGGGAGGGCGGGGCGCATAGGAGACGGGCGTGGCTTGTACTGTGTCTTGCGGTGAACCTTGCAATACTCTTTTTCTTCAAGTACTATAACTTCCTGGCGTCCTCGGTAAACTCGCTGCTTGGCAGGTCCTCCGGGGGACTTCCGGCGCTGGATATACTCCTGCCCGTGGGCATATCCTTTTACACCTTCCAGGCGTTGGGCTACACCGTGGACGTGTACCGGGGCGAGCTGGAGCCGGAGCGGAGCTTTATAGACTACGCCCTGTTTGTGTCCTTCTTCCCGCAGCTTGTGGCGGGACCCATAGAGCGGGCGGGGAACATTCTGCCGCAGTTAAAAAAGCGGCACAGGCTTGAGATAAGGGACCTGCCCGGCAGCGTTCTGCTCATACTCATTGGCTTTTGCAAAAAAATGGTAATTGCGGACAACCTGGCGGTGGTGGTGAACGGCGCGTTTGCCGACCCCTCGGCATATACCGGCGCGCAGCTTGCCTTTGCCGCCCTCAGCTTTACCTTCCAGATATACTGCGACTTTTCCGCGTACACCGACATAGCCCGCGGCTCCGCGCGGCTTTTTGGCGTGTCCATTATGGAAAATTTCAGGGCGCCGTTTTTTGCCGAATCCATACGCGACTTCTGGCGCAGGTGGCACATATCTCTCTCCGGCTGGTTCAGGAGCTACGTCTATATCCCCCTGGGCGGCAGCAGAGTGGGAAAGGGGAGGCGGATATTCAACCTGATGGTTGTGTTCCTCCTCAGCGGGCTTTGGCACGGCGCCGCCTGGACCTTTGTGCTGTGGGGCGCGGTCCACGGGCTCTATCAGGCGGTGGGCGTGCTGCTGGACCCTGTCAGGGAAAAGCTTTACAAGGCCGTTCCGAAAAACGCGCCTCTTGTGAGGGCGGTGAGGATACTATTCACCTTCACCCTCGTCTGCGCGGCGTTTGTCGTATTCAGGGCGGAGAGCATAGCCGACGCCGTGTATATCCTGAAAAGCGCGGCGCTGGCGCCCTTCACGGGGCTCTTTCCACTCGCCTTGGGCGCCATGGGGCTCACGCGCCGTATGCTTGTTGTGGTGGCGCTCCACGTCGTTTTACTGCTGGCGTATGACGGGCTCAGGGACAAGGAGGCGTTTCTTGGGCGCGTGTCCTCCACGGTCTGGCAAAAGTACGCCCTGGGGCTTTTCCTCATATTCTCGATTTTGATTTTCGGCAGCTACGGCGAGGAGGTCCCCCGCCAGGTGTTTGTCTATTTTCAATTCTGAGGGGGCGAAGGAATGAAGCGAAAAACAAAGGAGATCGTCGCCCTGCTGCTCTCCCTGGCGATTTTGGCGGGAGGGTGCTGGTATATCTCGCGTATGTTCATGCCCGACCGCACCTTTTACGGGGCGGGCTGGAGTATGTACCGGGAAGAGAAGCGGGACAGCGTGGACGTGATGTTCGTCGGCTCATCATTCGTCTACTGCGACGTGATACCGGGAAAGCTCTACGCCGACACGGGGCGCACGTCTTACGTGGTGTCGGCGCCGGTCTGCACTGTGGCGACCTCCTACTACTACATCAGGGAGGCTCTGCGCACCCAGTCGCCGGAGCAAATATTCCTTGAGGTGTCCTCGATATTTTTCGACGAGTATTCCCAATACGCCGACGTCGCCGTGGGCTATATGCCCTGGGGCGTCAACAGGCTGGGCGCGATATTTGCCTCCGCCGCGCCGGAAAGCCGCTTCGGACTGCTGTTCCCGCCGTACAGCTACCACCAGCGGTGGCAGGAGATGGAGCTCCCCGCCTTTTTCAAAAGAGGCGACGAGACGCCGGACCCCTGGGCGGGGTATATGTACCTCAAGGAGGCAAAGCCCATGGAGCGGGGGCAGGCGGAGCCGGTGGAGCTTGAGAGCATAAGCTTTGAGAAGAACTGCCGCTACCTTCAAAAAATCGTCGAGCTCTGTAAAGACAGGTCGATCTCCCTTGTCTGTTTCATGTCACCTTCCTGCCGCCCCTACGGGGAGGCGGAGCTGGAGCTTATCCGCGAGCAGCTTGGGGACGCCGGGCTTCGGGACTTCAACGAGGACGCGGAGGAGATCGGGCTTGACCTGACGACGGATTTTTACGATGAGCGGCACCTCAATTTCTCCGGCGCCATGAAATTCAGCGCGTTCCTGGCGGAGGAGTACGGCGAGAGCTGGCAAAGCCTCCCACGCCGTGACTTTGACGGGGAGCTTTGGTCCGCGAGGGCTGATAAAATACTCGATCCCGATGAGGGAGACGTTTGAATACGCCATATATGACAGAATGAGTACCGCGGGTGGACCGACCCGCGGTATTTTTTGCGACGTTGAAGGAAAAACCGGTGCTGTATTTATGAGGGCCCTGATTAAATGAGATGGGGGTGGAGCATGGAGGACGAAAGAATCGTGGAGCTTCTCTTTGCCAGAGATCAGTCGGCGCTGGCGGAAGTGGAGAGGAAGTACGGCGGCTGGTGCCGCGCGGTGGCGGGGAACATACTGACGGACCCTGAGGACGCGAAGGAGTGCGTAAACGACGCGCTGATGAACCTATGGAGGTCTGTGCCGCCGGAGCGCCCGAAGTCGTTGAAGGCATTTTTGGGGAGCCTCACCCGGTGCGCGGGGCTCAAAAGATACCGGGACAGCAGGGCGGAAAAGCGGGGCGGCGGCGAGACGGCGCTGGCGCTGGAGGAGCTTTCCGAGTGCGTCCCCTCCGGGTCCACACCTGAGCGGGAGGCCGAGGCAAGGGAACTGGGCAGGGCGGTCAACGACTTTGTGATGTCGCTCAAAACCGACGAGAGGAACGTATTTATCAGCCGCTACTGGTATCTTCAGCCCGTGGGCGCGATCTCCCGCAGGTTTGGGTTTTCGGAGAGCAAGGTGAAGTCCATGCTTCACCGAACGAGGAAAAAGTTGAAGGAACGGCTTATCAGGGAGGGTATTTATGACGGAAAGTGAAAAGCTGCTGGACGCCATGTCGGAGTTGGACGGCTGGGCGGTCCTGGAGGCGGGAAGGGCGAGGAAAAGGCGCGCGGGGACCGGCCGGAGGCTCCTCGCGGCGGGAGCTGTGGCGGCGGCGCTGTGCGTTGTGTTTATCCCCTGGCACCGGGCGAACGGGCTTACAGAGAGGAGCTTTGACAGCATCGAGCAGGTGGAGGAGCTGTATGGCGGGACGCTCCTGGCGGAGGATATTGCCGGCTCCGGCGCAGAGCTCACGTCCATTCGCCTCTCCCACAGGGAGGACACGGACGTCTCCGACACCTCCGGCTGGGACAGCCTGCGCCTCGCCGGGGAGCTGAACGGCGAGCCGGTGGAAATAAGCTGTGCCTTCAACGCCCCCGATGACCCGTCCCTCCCCGGAGAGCCCACGCAGACGTTGGACTACAACGGCGTGACGGTCTATCTGTACCTGAGCGATTTTGACGAGTGGGGGGAGAGGTATAATTACGCGTGTGAGGCCGTCTTTCAGTACGGGGGAGTTCGCTACGATATGTCTGTGCGGCTGAGGGAGCGGGAGGATATAGGCGAATTTCTGGATATGGTCATAGAAAGCGGCGAGGAGAGCGCTGAATATAACAGGATCGACTCTCTTGACAGTGTGCTGGGCTTTGAGGACTACCGGGTGACCTTAGAGGAGGCGGCGCCCTGGACGCGGATATGGCATTTCTGGGTTGAGCTGGACGGCGTGGAGACATGTGTGGCTGAGACATTTGGCTCCGACGTCGACTGGTTTGGCGCGTACAGCGTGGACATGGACGGGGACGGAGTGCCTGAGCTTGTAACCAACAACGAATACGCGGACGGGGCACTGCGGGTGTACGTCTACAAAATTGCGGACGGTGTGATAATGCGCGGCTATACCGATTGGAAATACTATGAGAATGAGCTGGGCTTTGATATGCTGGTGGGCGCCGCCTGTGTCGCCGAGGAGCGCTACGACCCGGAGAAAAACGAATTCGTGGTTGTAAACTACGGGAGCAAGGAGACAAAAACCGCGACCTTTACCGGCCTTGAGCATTTTGAATTCCTCCCCTTTGAGCACTCCTGACCGGACAGAAAAATAAATCCCCCTCATGCAGAGGGGGATTTTAGCCTGTCGGCAAAGGCCGGAGGCCTTTGCCAACAAGGGGAACGTGCGGGTAATTTTCTCTGAATTTTGCGAAATTCAGAGAAAATTACCCTGCTGTCGCGCTGCACGCTCGTCGTCGCTGAAGCCGCTTAACCTCGCCCCGCCGCAAGCGGCAGGACTCAGGCGCGCTCTTCGCTCCTCCTCTCCCCACGCAATCATGATTGCGTGGGGACCGCAAAAGGCGGCACACTTGCGCGACAAGAGGCAACCTCCCGTTTTACTGATTATACATCTCTTTCATCGCTTCCAAGATTTTGTTCATATCAAAGGACTTCGTCACATAATAAATGCCGTCGGTATAGTAGTCGTCCGTAATCAGGATATCGTCCCGTTCCGATTCATAGCCCTGCACGTTGCCGTACCAGAAGATCACGTCGATCCTCCCGCTGCTCAGCGCAGAAAGGCGCGCGTCCGCCTCCACCTGTACAAAGGTGAAGTTGGCGTTTTGCTCTTCGGCGATGGCATTCATCAGCGCCACATTAAAGCCCGCGGGCGTTCCGTCCGCGGCCACATAATCCAGCGGCGGCAGATCTCCGGTCACGCCGACCACATAGGACTCGCCCCCGTTTTCCGCCGCTTTTCCGGGGGACTCCGTAGAAATGTTTGTGATGTAGGTCTCAATAAGCGTATCAAGGGTCCCGCTCTCCCGGAGGGTCTGAATACCCTGCTGCAAAAGCTGGTAAAGCTCCGTATCCTTCGAGCGGACCGCCATCCGTATCTCCGTGGGGACGCCGGCACCGCCCGGAGCGATGGTCAGCGAATCGTCCTGCGCCTTCAAATAGCTCGCCACCGAGGACGGCACAAGCATATATTCAATATTCCCGGCATTCAGATCAAGAATCATCGTTGTAAGATTATTGTATTGCTTCCACTCGCCTATCGCGGGTTTTGGAAATATCTCCAGATCCGAAGGCTCCTGCCAATCCATTATGCCGCAGAGAATGTCTTCACCCCCCCCGCGTCATTTTGCTGTCCGCATCCCGCTATGGTGAAGATCATCACCAAAAGCAGGGCGATACTCATAAATCTGCGCATTGTTTTCATTGTGTTTTCCTCCTATAATTCGATTTCCAAATAATTATTTACACCGTCAAACCGATAATCCAACCGCTTTGCGGTGTTTTTCAAGATAGTGACACCCAGGTGGATCTCATCCTCTGTGTCCGCTTCAAAGGGATTGTATTGTACGCCTCTGCTGCGAAGTCCGATGACCGCGCATCTGTCACGTTCATCAAAGGAAATTTGTATCTGCATATCCACGCCGGCATCAGGCTGTCCGTGCTGTTCCAGCATTTCATAGATAAGCTCCTCCGTACACAGTTGAAGCCGGTTTGTCCTTTTTTCATCCATCCCGTACTTTCCGGCGAAGCTGCGGATATTGCCCTGAAGCTGCATCAAATCGAAGTTCCGGTCATCGATCTGCCAGAAGAAATATTTCATCTTGTGGATAAAATCCCTGGTCTTCTTCTTTTTCGGGGCGTCAAAAATTTCTTGGGGCGTCCCCTCTTCGTAGATGCCCTGTTCATCAAAATAGAGTATCCTTGTTGCAATCTCTCTTGCGAAGGCCATTTCATGGGTAACGATCACCATCGTCATCCCCCGCTTTGCCAGAAGCCGCAGGGTTGCAAGCACTTCTCCCACCATAGTGGGGTCAAGCGCCGATGTGGGTTCGTCAAAAAGCATGATATCCGGCTCCATTGCCAGACACCGTACAATGGCGATCCTCTGTTTCTGTCCGCCGGACAGCACGTCGGGCATCATATATTTTTTACTGAGAAGCCCTACCATCTCCAAAAGCGTTTCCGCTTTCTTCTCCGCCTCCGCTCGCGGCAGGCCAAGGAGTTTTATCGGCGCCAACGTAATGTTATCCAGCACATTCATGTTGGAAAACAAATGGAACCCCTGATAGACCATGCCCACCTTGCGCCGAATACGGTTCAGATCCGCTTTTGGCGACGTCAATTCGTTGTCCCCGATAAATACGGTTCCCTCGTCCGGCGTTTCCAGCAGATCCATGCAACGTAGGAATACGCTTTTTCCACAGCCCGAACCGCCGATAATAACGATCCGTTCTCCTTTCTCAACCGTCAGATCAACCTCCTTCAGTACCTGTAAAGAACCGAAGGATTTGGACAGCTTTTCCACCCGGATCATGCTCATGCCCCTCTCCTCCTTCCCTTTCGCAAGATCGCCAGCCTTTCCGCCAAGGCAAACGCACCATAGCAGATATAGGCCATGCCAAGATAAAGCAGCAGTCCCACCAGGATCATAAAGAGAGGCTCCATCGTGCGACTGCCGATATTGTTGATGACCCTGGTCAAATCGGTAATGGTAACATAGCCCACCACACTTGTCCACTGGATCAGTGTGACGATCGTAGACTGATAGGTTCCTTTTGCTATTTTTGCCGCCTGCGGCAATGTGATTAGGATAAAAGCCTGCCATTTGGAAAATCCCAGCGTCCTTGCCGCCTCAGCCTGCATGGCGTCCGTCGCGTTGATAGCGGAATAAAAACAGGCTGCCGTATATGCGCTCATGTGAATGGAAAAGGCCGCCACGGCTACTATCGTTGCGGACACTTTGCTGCCGGCAAACACCACATAATACATCAGCATCAAAAGCAGCAATACCGGGCTTCCCCTGATGACGGCAATGTACCCTGCGGCAACGGTGCGGATCACCCGAAACCGGCTTCTTCGCATGGCACAGATGACCATTCCCAAAAGCGTCCCCAGTATCACGGAAAGCAGTGAAATCTGTACTGTCACGCCCAAGCCTTTCAGCAAGGTTTTGTACGAATCCCCGGCAATCAGGGTCTTGTAAAGGATCTCCTTTATATTCACTTGAAAATTCACCTGTCTTTCTACTGTTCAATCGTATAATTTGTTTCCTCCGTGTATTCGTGCGCTTCCCTCCAAAAGCTTATAGGAGCCCATGATCCCTCGCCAGGTTTTCGATGCTCCTGTCGTAGGTCGCCTCCGCCTCTTTTGAAAAGAAGCATCCCGGAACGCCCTCGTTGTTGTAACAAGCACTCATAATGAATTCCTCCTGCTTTTAAATTCGACAGTTTTCATTTTATCAGTATTTTTCTCCAAAAAGATTTTCATGGCGAATTTGGTATCTTTTTTTGCGAATATGGTAAAAACTGTGCCTGTTGTGATGCGCAGGAATATCTGCGGTGTGTGTTAACTGAATGATATCGGTAAAAATTTTGAACCCCTGACGCACCGAAACGCCCGTTGAATAGATCCTTGCTCCAAGGCAATGGACAACCCCGCTTCCAACTATACCCTTCCCGCCATTGGGCGCGCGCATTAGTCTTTTCCCCCTTTTTGTCAATGTCGTCTTTTCCGTTGCCATACCGCCTTGCCCCATGGTCCATTTTCTTTCCCTATCACACGGGACAGCTCGGTTGGAGTTTTTAAATAGGGATTAGTATGAAACCTCAAATAATGCCGCAATAATAACAAATCCCCCTCACGCGAAGGGGGGATTTCAGCCTGTCGGCAAAGGCCTCCGGCCTTTGCCGACAAGGGGAACGTGCGGGTAATTTTCTCTGAATTTTGCGAAATTCAGAGAAAATTACCCTGCTGTCGCCCTGCGCGCGCCCCGCAGGGGCACACTTGGGCGACAAAAGGAAATTTTTCCGACGTACATGCCACAAGAAAAAAATTTGATATGGGACCTTACTCTTTTCTGGCCTTTGCCGACAGGCTATATCCCCCTCCGCGTGAGGGGGATTTTTTTGCCCTGTCCGTCATATCCGCAAGCTTGCCCCCATACAATTTTGTAGACCGCGGATTTTTGATCTATCAGGGGGTTTTGAGCTTGGAAAAAGGCAGTATATATGAGGACATCGCCCGCAGGACGGGCGGGGACATATACATAGGCGTGGTGGGGCCTGTGAGGACGGGCAAATCCACCTTTATCAAGCGTTTCATGGAGACGATGGTCCTGCCGCGTATCGACAACGCCTATATGCGCGAGCGGGCGAGAGACGAGCTGCCCCAATCCGGCTCCGGCAGGACGATAATGACGGCGGAGCCGAAGTTCGTGCCGGAGGAGGCGGTGTCCGTCTCACTGGGCGGCGGCGCGGAAATATCCGTCCGGCTCGTGGACTGCGTGGGCTACATGGTGGAGGGCGCCCTGGGCGACACGGAAAACGGCGCGGAGCGCATGGTCACCACGCCCTGGTTCGAGGAGGAGATACCCATGCGCCGCGCCGCCGAGGTGGGAACCCGCAAGGTCATCGCCGAGCACTCCACCATAGGGCTCGCTGTCACCTCCGACGGGTCGGTGACTGACCTTCCGAGGGAGGCGTATGTGGAGGCGGAGGCGCGCGTGGTGGAGGAGCTGCGGGCGCTGGGCAAGCCCTTTGTCCTGCTGCTCAACTCCCAGCACCCGGATTCGGAGGAGACAGTGGCGCTGAGGGACAGCTTGGCGGAGAGCTACAACGTGAGCTGCCTCGCCGTCAACTGCATGACCCTCACCGAGGAGGACGTGACGGAGATAATCGGCGCGGTGCTGAGCCGCTTCCCCATAAGCGAGATAGGCGTGATCCTCCCGCCCTGGCTGGGAGCCCTGGGGAAGGACGACCCAATCAAGGAGACCGTCTACGCCGCCCTTCGCGATGCCGCAACGCAGGCGAGGATACTGCGGGACCTGCCGGCCTTTGCCGAGAGCCTTGCCGGATGCGGAAAGGTCACGTCCGCCGCGGTCACGGGAGTGGACATGGGCACCGGCAGGGCGACGGTGGAGCTTCAAATGCCAAGAAAGCTGTTTTATGAGGCGATAGGGGAGCTGTCGGGCTTTTCCATCGGCGACGACGGCGACCTCATCTCCCTGCTCACGGAGCTGTCAAAGGTCAAAGCGGAGTACGACAAGGTCGCCGACGCCCTCAAGGACGTGCGGGAGCGGGGCTACGGGATAGTCATGCCGGACCCGGAGGAGCTTACGCTCCAGGAGCCGGAGATAGTGAAGAAGGGCGGCAAATACTCCGTGCGCCTCAAGGCCAACGCCCCGTCCATACACATGATAGGCGTGGACACCGTCACCGAGGTTTCCCCCGCCGTGGGAGGAGAGAAATCCGGCGAGGACGTGATAAACTTCCTCCTCCAGGAGTTCGAGGGTGACACGGGGAAGATATGGGAGTCCAACCTCTTTGGCAAATCTCTCCACGACATAGCCGCCGAGGGGCTCCAGACAAAGATAAGAAAGATGCCCGCTGAGGTCCAAACAAAGCTGCGCGGCACCATCGCCCGGATCATCAACGACGGCTGCGGCGGACTGATATGTATAATATTGTAAACGTTATGGCGGACCCCCGAAGGGGTCCGCCAAAGCTTTGTTTACGGAGAAGATTTCCAAACTATGGCTTTTTGACTCTACCCGCCAGCAGGCACAGGGCTATGATATTTGGCAGGAGCATGAAAAAGGTGGCGATGTCGGAAAGGGAGATTATCGCGGGGAACGTCACAAGGCTCGCCGCCGCTGTCACGGCTGGGAAGAGGAGCCTGTAGACCAGCGCCGCCCTTTCTCCGCCCAAAAACTGGGCGCACCGCTCGCCGTAAAGCGACCAGCCGACGATGGATGAGAAGGCGAAGAGCGTCATGGACACCGCCATAAAGACCCCCGACGCCGCCGTTCCGAATACCGACGCCAGCGCGCCAGCCGCCAGCTCCGCCCCGCCGGGCGTGCCGCGGGGTATTTCCACGCCGGAGGTGAGCACCGCCAGGGCGGTGAGGGTACACAGCAGGAGCGTATCGACAAAGACCTCGAAGATACCCAAGAGCCCCGCCTCCTCAGCCGTCCCCTCCCCGGCGGAGGCGTGGGCGATGGGGGAGGAGCCCAGCCCTGCCTCGTTGGAGAAAAGCCCCCTGCGAAAGCCCCAGGACACCGCCGCGCCCGCGGTCCCGCCGAAAACCGCCTCCCCTCCCATGGCGCCCCGGAAAATCGAGGCGACGGCGGCGGGGAGCCTTTCAAGGTTCGCGCCTATCACCCCCAGGCACCCCGCCACGTACACCGCCGCCATCACCGGCACCATCAGCGCCGCGGTCCTGCCCCGGCCCTTCGCTCCTCCCCGGCAGGTGAGAGCCACGGCAGCAGCCATTACAAGCCCTATGACAGGGCGGGGGATCACCGCCCCCACCCCTGCCAGCGTCATGACGCTTCCAACCTGTAGCATATTCCCAAGCCCCAGGGACGCCAGCGCCCCAAAGACGGCAAACATCACCGCCAGGGGACGAAAATACGTCCCCAGACCGTTTTTTATGTAGTACATGGGCCCTCCCACGTACTCCCCGTCCCGCCTTTCCCGGTATTTTACGGCCAGGTATATCTCCGCGTACTTTATCCCCATGCCCAAAAGCGCCGACACCCACATCCACAGCACCGCCCCCGCGCCGCCCATGCTCAGCGCCACGGCGACCCCGGCGATGTTGCCCGTGCCCACGGTCCCCGCCAGCGCCGTACACACCGCCTCAAGAGGTGAGGTCCCGCCCTCGGAGCGCCCCCGCGTCACGCGCCCTAAGGAGGTCCTGAGCGCCAGCCCCAGCCGCCGCACCTGCACAAAGCCGGTCCTCGCGCCGATATACGCCCCACACACCGCCAGCGCCGCCACCGTGGGCGTGCCCCAAAGCAGCCCCGATATGTTCTCAAGCATAAAAAATCCCCCCGAACAACTTGTCTTCACAAGCATATTCGGGGGGATATGTAATTTATTCAGCCGATTACCGCGTGTAGAACTCGTAGACCGTGGTGGAACGCAATGAAGCGCCCTGGGGGAAGATGGGTGACTGGAACTCCTCCACGTTCACGGCGTTGGGGACGAAGCCCGTTTCAAGGCAGATCCCGCAATAGGGGCCCAGCTCCCTGCCGTTCTTGCCCGTCTCGATCTTGTGGCCGGGGTCGGTGTAGAGCACGATGGAGGGCATGTCGGTGTAGGTCCTCATGCCGCGCCCCACGTTGTAGGAGTACAGGTCCGCCACGGGCTTGCCGGACTCCTGCTTGTCCAGAAGGTAAAACTCGTCGTAGGAGACGTCCCCGCCGCCGAAGTAATCTCCGCCGTACTTCATGGCCTCACGGATGCACCGAAGATACGTGAAGTCCGCCGCCGTGCCCTTCACGGGGATGAGCCCGCCGTCGGGTATCGCCTCGTCGTCCCTGTGGGTGCGGTAGCTTGCGCCTATCCACAGGTCGTGGTCCCGGATGTCGCCGGTGCCTGAAAGGTCAAAGTACACGTGGTTCGTGGGGTTAATCAGCGTGTCGCCCTGGGCTGTGAACTCGTACTCTATCGTCAGGCGCGACATATCGTCAAAGCGGTACCTGACCTGGGCGTTGAGTCCGCACTTGAAGCCCACGGTGCTCTCGTCGTAGTAGGTGAGCACCACGCTCTCCCCGTCGATGCGACCGGACCAGAGCTTCTTGCCGTAGTCGTCGGAGGCGCCGTGGAGGAAGTTTTTGCCCTCGTTGCACTCAAGCTTGTATTTCACGCCGTTGATGGTGAACCTGCCACGCTTTATGCGGTTGGCGACGCGCCCCACCACTCTGCCGGACTTGCCGAAATCCTCGATCCGCTCGCCGCTCTCGCACCCCAGGCACACGTCGCCCAGATTGTTGTTGCGGTCCAGGACAACGATGGAGTGGATGGCAGCTCCGTACTCGATGATCTGCACGTACTCGCCCTTCTTGTTGGCGATGGTGAACCGGCGGACCTCCCGCCCGTCACGAAGCTTGCCGTAAATGTCGGATGTGATCATTTGGTATTCACCTCAGAAGCAAAATTATTTTACTCGTTAAATCATCGATTCATTTACCGAATCAATATTATACACTCAATTTCAAAAAAATCCAGTGTTTTCACGCAAATTTACAGCTTTTCCAGTTTTGCCCGAAAAGCTATGGCTCTGGGGGTGGGTATTCCGTCAAATTTGATAATATGCGCGCCCTTCTCCCCGTCCACTCCGGTGACGGTCCCCTCCCCGAAGACGCTGTGGCGCACCCTTGTGCCCGGAGGAAGCGCCCCGCCGGTATCCCCGTCGGAAAGCCGCGCCTCGGCCGCCTCGATGTACTCCCGCGCCTCGCGTATGAGCCCCTCCCGCGGCGGGGAGGTGTACTCCAAAAGCCCCGGCGCGATGTCCAGCACGAAGCGCGAGGGGTAGCGGGGCGACCCGTCCAGGTTCCGCCCGGAGGAGCTTGTGAGGTAGAGCCGCTTTTCCGTCCTCGTCATGGCGACAAAGGCAAGCCGCCGTTCCTCCTCCATCTTCGGCCTTGTGTTCGTCCGCTTTGAGGGGAAGACGCCCTCGTTCATGGAGCAAAGGAACACATACGGAAACTCCAGCCCCTTTGCCGCGTGGACGGTCATGAGCTTCAGCCTGTCCCCCGGCTCCGAGGCGTCCTGGTTCGTGAAGAGAGCCGCCCGCGCCAGATAGTGCTCAAGGGTACACTCCTCGCCGCAGGTTATCTCGTAGTCGTATATGGACTGCTTCAGCTCTGCCAAATTGTCCAGCCGCTCCTGGGAGCCCTCGGTGCGGAGCATACGCTCGTAGCCAGAGTCGCTCAGCATCGCCGTGAGCACCTCGGAGACCGGCCTTCCGGCATAGCCGGTTGAATAAGTCTCGATGAGGGAAATAAACTGCCGCGCCTTTGTCCCCCGGAAAAGCTCCACGTCTGCGCATTTCAAAAGCGCGTCGTAGAGGGAGCAGCCGTGCTCCGCGGCGTACTCCCGCAAAAACTCCATGCGCCTTTCGCCTATGTTCCTTTTCGGCACGTTAACTATCCTCGTAAATGCCAGGTCGTCCCTGTACGCCGCCATACGCAGGTAGGAGAGGGCGTCCTTTACCTCCCTCCGGTCAAAAAACCGAACGCCGGAGTATATGGCGTAGGGAACCTTTGCCTTCTCCAGCGCCTCCTCAAGACAGCGCGTGACGAAGTGCGAGCGGTAGAGGACCGCCATGTCCCGGAAGGGAACCCCGGCGTCGTGGAGGCTCTGCGCCTCGGCGACGATGAAGCCCGCCTCCGCCTCGCCCGTCTGCGCCTCGTGGCAAATGACGGGAGATCCGGAGGGCAGGGTGGGGGTGAGGTCCTTTTTCATGCGGAAAACATTTTTGTCAATGAGGGAATTTGCCGCCGCCAGGATCTCCGGCGTGGAGCGGTAATTTTTCGTCATCATCACGGTCTTTGTGCCGGGAAATTTTTTGTCGAACTCAAGAAGGTACTTCACGTCCGCCCCGCGCCAGGTGTAGATCACCTGGTCCGGGTCCCCGATCACAAAAAGATTGCGGTGGTACCCCGCCAGCACCTCCATGAGCTCATACTGTATGGAGTCGATGTCCTGGAACTCGTCGATCATTATGTACTCAAGCCTCTTTTGCCACTTGAGCCTTATGTCCGCGTTTTTCTCGAATATGTACAGGGTGAGCTTCAAAAGGTCGTTGTAGTCCAGCCCGAAGCACTTTTTCTCCCGGTAGAGGTAGCCGTAAAAAATTATGTCCTTCGGCGTCACGGCGTCCATGTACTTCTGCCTCAGCCCGTCCACCGTAAGCTCGATGAGGTCCAGGTAGTAGTCGGGCCTCTCAAAGAGCTTTAGTATCTCAATCATGTCACGGGCGTTGGCGAAGGTCATGTCCCGGAGCGTCAGCCCCCGCTCCTCGTAGATCTCCCGGAGCATCTCGTTTATGTCGGAGTTGTCCAGCACAAGAAAGCTCTTGGGATAGCCCACGGCGTTCACGTCCTCCTGGAGGACCGTGACGCAAAAGCTGTGGAAGGTGCATATGTGCCCCGTGTCGTTGTCGCCTGTGAGGTTGTGTATGCGCTGGCGCATCTCCGCCGCCGCCTTGTTGGTGAAGGTCACGCACAGTATGTTCCCCGGAAGTATACCAAGCTCCGTGACAAGATAGGCAAAGCGGTACGTCAGCGCCCTGGTCTTCCCGGCGCCCGCCCCGGCTATTACCCTCACCGGCCCCTCGGTGGAGGTCACCGCCTCCAGCTGCGCCGCGTTGAGCTTATCCGTTATTTCGGACACGACATCGCCTCCCTCGCGTCATTTACCGTATCATATTATACATCCTGACAGTGATAAATTAAAGGGACACCTTTAAAAAATTCACGTTTCCGGCGGAACGTACCACGGAAAAGCCCGAATTATCATAATCGCCGCCCACAGCACATACAATCTACTGTTCAGCGCATTATCGGGAGTGGTGATATTGAGGACCAACATCGAGGAACGGGCCGTGAGCTTAGCCCGGTACATCATAGACAACCGCGCCACAGTCCGCGCCGCGGCAGGACACTTCAACGTTTCCAAAAGCACGGTACATAAGGACCTGTCGGAGAGACTGGCGGGGATAAACGGGACGCTCTACGAGGAGGTCAAGGAGGTGCTGGACTTCAACAAGTCCGAGCGCCACATAAGAGGCGGCATGGCAACAAGGAGAAAATACAAAGGCGGTTAGATTCAAAAAATGGCTTTTGCCCTTTTTTGAAGGGGGGACGTGCGCTCCCCAAATCAAATATTTTTCCGACGGCATGTACGTCGGAAAAATCACCTTTTGTCGCGGTGAGTGTGCGAGCGCAGCGAGTGCGCGAACCGTGACAGCAGAAAAAATATTCGGAAATGTCCGCAGACATTTCCGAATATTTTTTCGCCCGTTCCCCTTTGCCGGAAAAGGGCGCAGCCCTTTTTCGGCAACAAAAAAGCGGATAATGGGAATCGAACCCACCTCTACGGCTTGGGAAGCCGTCGTTCTACCGATGAACTATATCCGCGTGCTTAGCAGTATAACACACCGTTTTTGAAATTTCAAGAGGAATATTTAAATTTGTGGGACATATTCTGTAAGGACAAGGAGGGACGCGCTATGAAGAAGCTTGCGGGGATACTCGCCGTTTTACTTATGCTTACGGGAAACGTTTACGCCGCCGGTACAGGGGAGCTTGCCATGGAGTCGGAGCCGGAGGAGGATGTGCCCGCGTGGGTGTTTGACGACACCGCCATACCCACGGACGCCGAGGGGCTGGACGTACCCGCGCCGTCGGCGATACTCATTGAAAAGGAGACCGGAAGGGTGCTCTATGAGAAAAACGCCGACGAGCGCCTGCGTCCGGCGTCGGTGACAAAGGTCATGACCATACTGCTCATAGTTGAGGCGGTGGACTCCGGGGCGCTGAAGCTCACGGACACCGTAACCTGCTCCGCGACGGCGGCGAGCATGGGCGGCAGCCAGGTGTTTTTGGAGGAGGGGGAGCAGATGCCCCTCTCGGAGATGCTCAAGTGCATCGTTGTCGCCTCCGCCAATGACGCCGCCGTCGCGGTCGCCGAGCACATGGCGGGCTCCGAGGCCGCCTTCGCCGCGAGAATGAACGAGCGGGCGCAGGAGCTTGGCTTGACCGGCACCCACTTCACCAACTGCACCGGGCTCATGGACGACCCGGAGCACCTGACCACCGCCAGGGACATCGCCATAATGAGCCGTGAGCTCATAAAGCACGACTGGATAAAGGAGTACACCACCATATGGATGGACACCATACGCGGCGGAGAGTTCGGGCTTTCCAACACCAACAAGCTGGTGCGCTTTTATGAGGGCGCCACCGGCCTCAAGACCGGTTACACCTCCTCCGCCGGGCACTGCCTCTCCGCCACAGCCATGCGCGACGGGGTGGAATATATCGCCGTTGTGCTCCACTGCGCCTCCTCCGCCGAGCGGTTTGAGAGCGCCAAGACCCTTTTGAGCTACGCCTTCGGAGCATATACCCTGGCGGAGGCAAAGCCCTCGGAGATACTGCCCCCCATACCCGTGACACTGGGCAAAACCGCCTACGTCCAGCCCGCCTTCGAGCCCGTGAAGCTCCTGGTGAAAAAGACCGACGCCGCGGGCCTTACAACCTCCGTGGAGCTGGCGGAGAGCCTTCCCGCCCCGGTGGAGGCGGGGCAGGTGGTGGGCACAATGACCGTCACCCTCAACGGCGAGGTGCTGTCCGAGACCGACATCCTTGCCGCCGACGCCGTGGAGCGCCTCACCTGGTGGGACGTGGCAAAAAATATGCTGACCCTCCTCTTCTGCGGCGAGAGATGAGGCATACAGGGATGTAAAGCCGAAAAAAGCACCCGTCGGAAGCGATTTCCGTCGGGTGCTTTAAAATAATTTAAAAAATCTGAAAATAATGCTTGACAAAACTTCGACTCCGTGGTATAATGCCATCATAACGAGCATTACACCCCGAATCCGCCGTCAACGCCTATGACCTGTCCGGTCACAAAGGAGGCGCCCTCCGAGCATAGGAAGCGCACCGCCTCCGCCACATCCTCCGGCGTACCCAGGCGGCAAAGGGGCGTGTCCTCGGTGAGAGAGGCGACTGTCTCTCCGTCCAAAACGGAGTTCATGTCCGTGTCAATGACGCCGGGGCAGACGCAGTTCACCGTTATGCCGGAGGGCCCAAGCTCCTTGGCGAGGGCCTTTGTGAGCCCTATGAGGGCGGCTTTGGAGGCGGAGTATGCCGCCTCGCAGGACCCCCCGCGCACCCCCCAGACGGAGGAGATCACAACTATCCTGCCCCACTTTTCGTGTATCATGTGGGGCAGCGCAGAGCGTATCAGGTTGTACGCCCCGTCCACGTTCACGGCGAAGACCCGCCGCCACTCCTCCGGGGTCGTGTCGGAAAAGAGCTTCTGGAGGGCGATGCCGGCGTTTGCCACAATTATGTCCGCGCTGCCAAAGGCGGCAGTCATCCGCTCCACCTGGGAGTAGTCGGAGACGTCCGCCTGAAACGCCGCTCCGCCTATCCTTTTGGCGAGCGCCTCGGCTCTTTCGCGGCTTTTGAGGTAGTTTACCGCCACAAAATTGCCGTCCCGCGCCAGGGCCTCGGCGCAGGCGGCGCCGATCCCGCGGGAGGCGCCGGAGACAAGAGCCCGCCTCACAGAGCTATACCCATCCATTTCAGCGCCAGCAGAACCGCCACGCCAGGCACGCCGAAGACGCCCGTTATCACGGCGTTCACCCAGTTTATGGCGATGGCGATGCCGAATTCAACGCCGAATTTGTTGATGAGCGTCAGCGCCACAAAGCCGAGACCGGTGTTGATGAGGAGCTTTAAAATAAGTCTTATGGGCTTTGTAAACAAAATGACCGCCACCACCACCAGCGCCGCGAGAGCTATGGCGGCGACGGTGTGGTCAAGCCCCGTCATGGCTCCTATCTTGTCAATGACCTCCCCGGCTGACTGCTGTACATTTGAGAAAACATCAGGGTCCGTAAGTATCACCTCCGAAAAAACTGGGACCATTATATACGATATTCCCGCAAAAGGCAAATATTTTATTTCGCGCGCGTTTCAAAAGGGCGTATTGCGCCCAAAGCCTTAAAACACGAAGATTTTTCTGCTGAAAGGGGGCGGGGGCGTGACATACAAGGACGCTCTTGCTTTTATCCACACACGCCGCCACGGGGGACCTGATTTTTCCCGTTCGCGGACAATACTTACGCGCCTCGGCTGTCCCGAGGCGGCGGTGCCCTTTGTCCACGTCGCCGGGACAAACGGGAAGGGCTCGGTGTGCGCCTATATCGCCTCGGTCCTCACCGCCTGCGGGTACAAAACCGGACTTTTCACCTCCCCCTACGTCACCCGCTTCAACGAGCGGATAAGGATAGACGGGGAGGACATACCCGACGGGGAGCTTACGGAGCTGCTGGAGGAGGTCATGCCGGCTCTCTCCGGATTTGAGGACTCCATAGCAGAGTTTGAACTGGTGACAATACTCGGACTATACTATTTTGCCAAAAAGGGCTGTGACATAGCCGTTTTGGAGGTGGGTATGGGCGGCGTACACGACGCCACCAACGTGATACCCAAAAGCGAGATCTCCGTATTCACCCAGATCGGCCTTGACCACACCCAGTATTTGGGAAGCACGGTGGAGGAGATAGCCGCTGTAAAGGCGGGGATAATCAAGCCCGGAGGCGTCGCGGCGGCGTACATGGACCCTGGCGGCGCCATATCCCGCCGGTGCCGGGAGGAGGGGGCGAGGTTTATCCCGGCTGACTTTCAGCGCCTCACGGTGAAAAGCGTGGGTATGGAGGGGTGTACCTTTGACTTTGACGGGCTTTCGGACCTCTATATACCCCTCGCCGGGACCTACCAACCCTATAACGCCGCCCTTGCGGTGACGGCTCTGCGCGCCCTGGGGGAGAGGGGCTGGAGCGTGACTGAGAAGGCGATAAGGGAGGGGCTGAAAAGCGTCTCCTGGCGGGGCAGGTTTGAGATACTGCGCCGCGACCCCACGGTTATAATCGACGGCGGTCACAACCCTCCGGCGGTGGAGGCCACGGTGAAAAGCCTCCTGCGCCACTTCCCCGGCAGGAAATTCATATTCATTCTTGGCATGATGGCGGACAAGGACGTAAACGCCGTGACGGACGCTCTTTTGTTCCACGCCGAAAGGTTCATATGCGTCGCCCCGCCCGCTCCCAGGGCGATGGCGGCGGGGGAGCTTGCGGAGCTTTTGCGGAAAAAGGGCGCCCCGGCGCAGGCGGCGGAGAATATGGAGGAGGCGATGGCGCGGGCGCTGGCTTATGCCGGGACCGAGGGGGTGGTGTGCGCGCTGGGGTCGCTGTATATCCTTGAGGACGCGCGGCGCGCCGCTTTGGTCAAAAACGCCCATTGAGGCGGCCGAAACGGGCAAAAAAACAGTATTTATACAGTCTTTATTTTCTTGCATTGTGCCTTGCGATAAGATATAATATCATTTGTTGTTTTCCGACGGTGGAAGGACGCGCTGTGGGGCGTGCTTTCCCCGCAGACGCGTTCCCGATCCCCAAAAGGGCGGCTCTTTTTCAGCGCCCGCAGGCTTATCAAGGAAAGGGAGAATAGAGAAAATGAGCAAGTATATTTTCGTAACCGGCGGCGTTGTATCCGGGCTCGGAAAGGGCATAACCGCCGCGTCTCTGGGAAGGCTTTTGAAGGCCCGCGGGTTGAAGGTGGCAGCGCAAAAGCTGGACCCCTACATCAACGTGGACCCCGGCACCATGAGCCCCTATCAGCACGGGGAGGTCTACGTCACCGAGGACGGCGCGGAGACCGACCTGGACCTGGGTCACTACGAGAGGTTCATCGACGAGGACCTGAACAAGTTTTCAAACCTCACCACCGGTAAGGTCTACGCCTCCGTCATCGGGCGGGAGCGCCGTGGCGAGTACCTGGGGCACACCGTCCAGGTGATACCCCACATCACCGACGCAATAAAGGATTTCATATATTCCGTGGGGAAGAAGACAAACGCCGACGTGGTGATAACCGAGATCGGCGGCACCGTGGGCGACATCGAGTCCCAGCCCTTTTTGGAGGCGATACGTGAGGTCGGGCTTGAGGTGGGAGCCGAGAACCGCCTCTATATCCACGTGACGCTGGTGCCGTATTTGAGAGCCAGCGGCGAGCACAAGTCAAAGCCCACCCAGCACTCCGTGAAGGAGCTTCTGGGGCTGGGGATAAACCCGGATATCATCGTCCTTCGGTGCGACGAGCACATCGAGGACGAGGGGATATTCAGCAAGATAGCCCATTTTTGCAACGTAAAGCCCGACTGCGTGATTGAGAACGTGACCCTGCCCGTGCTCTACGAGGCGCCGCTTATGCTGGAGGAGGAGCACTTCTCAGACGTTGTCTGCCGCAAGCTGGGCATTGACGCGCCTGAGCCGGACTTAGATGAGTGGCGGGAGCTTGTGGAGCGGATAAAGCACCTGGACAAGACCGTGACCATAGGGCTCGTTGGCAAGTACGTACAGCTCCACGACGCGTACCTGTCCGTCTCCGAGGCGCTGCGCCACGCCGGTTTCGCTCTTGGGGCGAAGGTGGAGATAGAGTGGATAGACTCCGAGACCATAACTGAGGAAAATTATACCGACGTCCTGGGCAGGCTCCAGGGGATAATCGTCCCCGGCGGCTTCGGACAGAGGGGCATAGAGGGCATGATTTTGGCGGCGAAATACGCAAGAGAGACGCATACGCCCTACTTTGGCATCTGCCTGGGTATGCAGATAGCCTGCATTGAATTTGCTCGGAACGTGCTGGGCTGGAGCGACGCAAACTCCAGGGAGTTTGACGAGACGGCGGGGCACAAGGTCATTGATTTCATGCCCGGACAGAACGACGAGATCGACAAGGGCGGCACGCTGCGCCTTGGCGCCTGGCCCTGCCACATACGCATGAACACCACCATGGAGCGGTGCTACAAAACTCAGCGGATAACCGAGCGCCACAGGCACCGCTATGAGTTCAACAACGAGTATTACATGGACTTTGAAAGCGCGGGGCTCGCCTTTTCCGGCATGAGCCCGGACGGGAGGCTGGTGGAGACGGTGGAGCTTCCGGGACACGAGTTTTTCGTGGGCGTACAGTTCCACCCGGAGTTCAAGAGCCGCCCCAACAAGGCCCACCCGCTGTTTTTGGGGTTCGTGGGCGCGGCGCTTAATTTGGCTGAAAAGGGCTAAAGCCCTTTCAGGCGGTTGAGGACATTTAAGACCGGGGAGTTTAAGGAGAGTTTTTATGTGCGGTATAGTTGGCTTTTCCGGTACGAGAGAGGCGGCGGCGGTGCTCATTGACGGGCTCCGGCGGCTGGAATACAGGGGATACGACTCCGCGGGTATCGCGGTGTGCGACGGCGAGAGGATCAACGTCGCCAAGGTCAAGGGGTATGTGAAGAACCTTGCCGAGATGACCCACGACGGCGCTGACATAAGGGGCTTTGTGGGCATAGGCCACACCCGCTGGGCGACCCACGGCGCACCTAACGACGTGAACGCCCACCCGCATCTGAGCTCCGACGGGCGCTTTGCCGTGGTACACAACGGGATAATCGAAAACTATGCCCTTTTGAGGCAGGAGCTTACGGAGAGGGGCTACAAATTCCTCTCCGACACCGACACCGAGGTTGTGGCGCACCTCCTGGAGCTCTACTACGCCGGAGATATGAAAAAGGCGATAATGAAGACGGCGGCGAGGCTTGAGGGGTCCTACTCCCTGGGCGTCGTGTGCCTGGACGGGTCCGGCAGGCTCTTTGCCATGCGGGAGCAGAGCCCGCTCATACTGGGGCTGGGCGTGGGGGAAAACTACTTTGCCTCCGACGTGGCGGCGCTGGTGCCCCACACAAAGAACGTGATATACCTGGAGGACGGGGAGTTCGCGGAGCTCACGCCGGAGGGCATGACCGTCTACGACGTGACGGGGCATGAGGTGAAAAAGCCCGTCTCCCGCGTGGCCTGGGACGTGGAGGCCGCCGAGAAGGGCGGCTACGAGCACTTCATGCTCAAGGAGATAATGGAACAGCCCGCCTGCTTCAAGGCGACGGTGGAGCCCAGGATAAAAAACGACAGGATCGTTTTTGAGGACTTCGACCTCACAGACGGGGAGCTTAAAAGCATTGACAAAATAATCATCACCGCCTGCGGCTCCGCCGGCTACGCGGGGCAGGTGGGGCGGTACGTCATAGAGGAGCTGTGCCGCGTTCCGGTGACGGTGGAGCTTGCCAGCGAGCTTAGGTACAGGAACCCCATAATCGACGAAAAAACGCTTCTCATAGTCATATCCCAGTCCGGCGAGACGGCGGACACCATCGCCGCGCTCAAGGAGTGCAAGTCGAGAGGCGCCAGGGTGCTCGCCATAGTCAACGTGGTGGGCAGCACCATAGCGAAGCTTGCCGACCACGTCATCTACACCTGGGCGGGACCGGAGATAGCCGTCGCAACCACCAAGGGCTACACCACCCAGGTGGCGGTACTGGATATGCTGGCAATATACCTTGCCGACAGGCTGGGGCGCATGGACAGTGTGACCTACGAAAGGCTCATCACCGCCCTTCACGACATGCCGGGGAAGATGCAAAGGGCGATAGACTTAAACCGCAACGTTAAAAAGCTTGCCAAAAGGCTTTCACACCACAACGACATATACTTCATCGGGCGGAACATGGACTACGCCGTCTGCATGGAGGGGGCGTTGAAGCTCAAGGAGATAAGCTACATCTTCGCCGAGGCATACGCCGCCGGGGAGCTTAAGCACGGCACAATAGCCCTGGTGGAGCAGGGGAGCTTAGTCGTGACGCTGGCGTGCTACGAGCCGCTTTTTGACAAGACCATGTCAAATATCGAGGAGGTAAAGGCACGGGGCGCGCAGGTGCTCGCCGTGGCGCCGGAGGACAACAAGAAGATAGTCTCAAAGGCCGACGATTTCCTCCCCGTCCCCAGGACGGAGCCCATTTTCACGCCCCTTGCTCAGATAATCCCCCTCCAGCTCTTCGCCTACTACGTGGCGAAGGAGCGGGGGTGCGACATAGACAAACCAAAGAACCTCGCAAAATCCGTGACAGTAGAATGAACTGGCGAAAAATGGCTGCGCCATTTTTCTGCCAAGAGGAACGTGCGGAAGATACGCCGTGAATTCTGCGGAATTCACGCCGAATCTTCCTGCTGTCACACTGCGCGCGCCGCCGTAGGCGGCACACTTGCGTGACAAAAGGTTATTTTTCCGACGTACATGCCGCCGGAAAAATATTGAATATTGAGTGGGCGGGTTCTTGAGCGCCCGCGTGACAGGGTGAAAGGACGATACACATATGAAAGACCGCTATGAAAATCCGCTGTGCAGCCGGTACGCCTCATCCGAGATGCAGTACATCTTCTCGCCGGACTTCAAGTTTTCCACCTGGAGAAGGCTGTGGATTGCGCTGGCGGAGAGCGAGATGGAGCTGGGACTGCCCATCACCCGAGAGCAGATCGACGAGATGCGCGCCCACGTTGACGACATCGATTACGACCTCGCCGACGAGTACGAGCACAAGCTGCGCCACGACGTTATGGCGCACGTACACACCTTCGGGGATGCCTGCCCCAAGGCAAAGCCCATAATACACCTGGGCGCTACCAGCTGCTACGTGGGGGACAACACCGACATCATACAGATGCGGGACGGGCTTTTGCAGGTGAAAAAGCTCCTTGTCAACGCCATCGCCGCCCTCGCGGATTTCGCGAGGGAAAATAAGGACGTCCCCACCCTTGCCTACACCCACTTCCAGGCCGCCCAGCCCACCACCGTGGGGAAGAGGGCGACGCTGTGGACCCAGGACCTACTCATGGACCTGGAGAGGCTGGATTTTGAGCTTTCGGATCTGAAGCTTTTGGGGTGCAAGGGCACCACGGGCACAGGCGCCAGCTTCCTGGAGCTTTTCCACGGGGACACCGAGAAGGTGAGGCTGGTGGAGGAGAAAATAGCGGAGAAGATGGGCTTTTCCCGGTGCATGGCGGTGTCCGGACAGACCTACTCCCGCAAGGTGGACGCCTTCGTTTTGAATGTGCTTTCGGGCATCGCGGTGAGCTGCGCCAAGATGGCCACGGACATAAGGCTTCTGGCGCACATGAAGGAGTTTGACGAGCCCTTTGAGACGAACCAGATAGGCTCCTCGGCTATGGCGTACAAGCGCAACCCCATGCGGTGCGAGAGGGTGGTATCCCTGGCGCGGTACATCATAAACGATGCCAAAAACGCCAGCGACACCGCCGCGGCGCAATGGCTGGAGAGGACGCTGGACGACTCGGCAAACAGGCGCATATCCATTCCGGAGGCGTTCTTGGGCGTGGACGCCATTTTGACGCTTATAATAAACGTCATCAAAAACGGCAGGATATATCCCAAGGTCATGGAGAAGCATTTAAATGAGGAGCTGCCCTTTATGGCCAGCGAGAACATTATGATGGACGCCGTGGAGCGGGGCGGGGACCGCCAGGAGCTCCACGAGAGGATAAGGCAGTATTCCCAGAAGGCCGCCGCCAGGGTGAAGCTGGAGGGCGGGGACAACAACCTTTTGGACATGCTGCTGGCGGACGAAAAATTCGGGCTGACGGAGGAATCCTTGAAGGAGGTCCTGGACGTTCGCAAATTCGTAGGCTGCGCGCCGGAGCAGACGGAGGAGTTTTTGAATACCTACGTCGCTCCCGTGCTTCGGGAAAACGCCGGGCTACTGGGCTTTAAGGCACAGGTAAGGGTATAAGGAGAGGTCGAAATGCTTACTGCTGTTGTGGGAATAAACTGGGGAGACGAGGGGAAGGGCCGGATGGTGGACCTTCTCAGCTCCCGCTATGACATCGTTATCCGCTACCAGGGCGGGAACAACGCCGGACACACGGTGATAAACGAGAAGGGCAAGTTCATTTTGAACCTGCTCCCCTCCGGCATTTTGAGGGACGAGACGGTGAACGTCATGGGTCCCGGAATGGTCATTGACTTAGAGCACCTGACAAATGAGATGGCGAAGCTCCGGGAGAAGGGCATCGAGATAAGCCCGGAGCACCTGGTCATATCCGACAGGGCCACGGTTTGTATGCCGTACCACAAGATGATGGACATCATCGAGGAGGAGCGGCTGGGCGGCAAGGCCTACGGCTCCACAAGGCGGGGCATCGCGCCGGTGTACGCCGACAAATACATGAAGAAGACCGTGCGCATGGGCGACCTTTTCCACCCGGAGTCACTGCGCGCGCATGTGAAGGACCTGTGCGAGTGGAAGAACCTCACCGTTTCCGGCGGGTATAAGCACGAGCCGGTGAGCGCGGAGGAGATGTACGGCTGGCTTGAAAAGTACGGCTTCCCCCTGAGAGCCTACGTGAAGGACACCACGAGGTACTTGACCGACGCCATAGCCTCAGGCAAGTCCGTGATGTTTGAGGCGCAGCTTGGGGCGCTGAGGGACATAGACTTCGGCATTTACCCCTACACCTCCAGCTCCAGCACCATCGCCGCCTACGCCCCCATCGGGGCGGGGATACCGGCAAAGCGCCTGGACAACATTGTGGGGATAATGAAGGCGTACTCCAGCTGCGTGGGCGCGGGCCCCTTCACCTGCGAGATGTTCGGCTCCGAGGCGGAGGCGCTTCGCGAGGCGGGCGGAGAGTACGGCGCGGCCACGGGCCGGCCCCGGAGGGTGGGCGGCTTCGACGTGGTGGCGTCCCGCTACGGGTGCCTGGTGCAGGGGGCTACGGAGATAGCGCTGACGAAGCTGGACGTGCTCTCGTACCTTGACAAAATTCCCGTGGTGACGCACTACGACGTGAACGGAAAACAGGTCGACTATTTCCCCACCGGCGACGAGCTGGAGGCTGCAAAGCCTGTGGTGGAGTATCTGCCCGGCTGGAAAAAGGACATCTCCGCCTGCCGCTCCTTTGAGGACCTGCCCCGCGAGGCGCAGGATTACGTGAGCTTCATCGCCGAGTCCACCGGCACCAACATCAAGTACGTCTCCGTGGGCGCGGGGAGAGACGAGTATTTTGAGATGTAAGGCAATTCCCATAAAAAATAAAAAACCCAGGAGGTTTTGTAAAAATGGAAAAGCGTGAACAGCTGTATGAGGGCAAGGCCAAGAAGGTATTTGCCACGGACGATGCGAACCTTGTCATCGTGAGCTACAAGGACGACGCCACCGCCTTTGACGGGCTCAAGAAGGGCACCATCGCGGGCAAGGGCTCCATCAACAACCGCATGACCAACTTCCTCATGAGGAAGCTGGAGGCCGCCGGCGTCCCCACACATCTGGTGGAGGAGCTCTCCGACAGGGAGACGC
This sequence comes from uncultured Oscillospiraceae bacterium, assembly GCA_947588955.1. Taxonomy (GTDB): domain Bacteria; phylum Bacillota; class Clostridia; order Oscillospirales; family Oscillospiraceae; genus RUG626. The sequence continues at coordinate 48,874 of CANPYX010000005.1, forward strand.
TGGTGAAGAAGGTCAGCATAGTGCCGCTGGAGGTCATCATCCGCAACGTGTCCGCCGGGTCCTTCTCAAAGAAGTACGGCGTTCCCGAGGGGATCGTCTTTGACGCGCCCACCATCGAGTTTTCCTACAAAAACGACGACCTCCACGACCCGCTTTTGAACGCCTACCACGCCGTGGCGCTGAAGCTGGCGACCTGGGAGGAGATCGAGCTTATAAAGAAGTACGCCTTCGCCGTCAACGACTTTTTGAAGGCGGAGATGCTCGCCTGCGGGGTGAGGCTTGTGGACTTCAAGCTGGAGTTCGGCAAGACCGCCGATGGCGAGATCGTCCTTGCCGACGAGATAAGCCCGGACACCTGCCGTTTCTGGGACGTGAATACAAACGAGAAGCTGGACAAGGACAGGTTCCGCAGAGATTTGGGAAACGTGGAAGATGCTTATCATGAAATGATGAAGCGCCTGGGGCTGGCGGAGTAAAAGAAGGGATAATTTATGGATAGTTGCGAGACACATATCCATGAGGAGTGCGGCGTATTTGGGATATACGCCGCAAATCCTTTTCATGTGGGGGACACTGTTTACTACGGGCTTTACGCCCTCCAGCACAGGGGGCAGGAGAGCTGCGGGATAACCGTATCCAACAACGGGCGCTTCACCACCCACAAGGACCTGGGGCTGGTGAGCGAGGTTTTCACGCCCGAAAGGCTCGCCTCCCTGGGGGAGGGGACCATGGCGGTGGGGCACGTGCGCTACGGCACCACGGGAAACTCCGGGCGCGAGAACGCCCAGCCAATCGTGGTGAGCCACTTTACAGGCAATCTGGCGACGGTGCACAACGGGAACCTCACCAACGCGGCGGAGCTGCGGCGGGAGCTGGAGGGGCGGGGGAGCATATTCCACACCACCTCCGACACGGAGATAATATCATATGTGCTGACTCAGGAGAGGCTTGAGACGTACACCGCCGAGGACGCGGTGCTGCGGGCGATGAACAGGCTGCGCGGGGCGTACTCGCTCATTTTGATGCTTGAGGACAAGCTCATCGCCGTGAAGGATAAAAACGGGTTCAGGCCGCTTTGCTACGGGCGGAACAGGCACGGGGACTATATAATCGCCTCCGAGTCCTGCGCCCTCTCCTCGGTGTCCGCGGAGCTCATAAGGGAGCTGGAGCCCGGGGAGGTCGTGGTCTTTGACAGGGACGGGGTGCACAGCATAAAGGACAACTGCGGCAAGGCGCCGGAGGCAATGTGCATATTTGAGTACATCTACTTCTCCCGACCGGATTCGCTTATATACGGCAACTCCATACACCACGCGCGGCTGCGGGCGGGCAGGTTCCTGGCAAAGGACTACCCGGTGGACGCGGACATAGTGATCGGCGTCCCAGACTCCGGCACCGACGGGGCGATAGGGTATTCGCAGGAGAGCGGGATACCATATGACATCGGGCTCATAAAGAATAAATATATAGGCAGGACCTTCATCTCACCGGGGCAAAAGTCCAGGGAGACGGGGGTGCGGATAAAGCTCAACGCCGTCAGGGAGACGGTGGAGGGCAAAAGGGTGGTACTGGTGGACGACTCCATAGTGAGGAGCACCACCATCGCGCGCACCGTCGCCATACTCCGGGAGGCGGGGGCGACGCAGGTGCACGTGAGGATAACGGCGCCGCCGTTTTTGAACCCCTGTTACTACGGGGTGGACATCGACTCAAGGGAGAACCTGATAGCCTGCAAATACTCGGTCCCGGAGATATGCAACCTCATCGGCGCGGACACCCTGGGATACCTGGGGATAGAGCACCTTCCGGAGCTTCCGGGGGACAGCGGGCGCACCTACTGCACCGCCTGCTTCACCGGGGACTACAAGACTAGGATACCGGAGGAGACGAAGAGGGATATGTTTGAGGAATCTGTATAATACTAATACCCATTTAAAAGGAGACACCGAGCGGCGAGGATTTTTTGCGTCAGGCAAGGAAGGCGACGCAGGGAATACCCATTGGTATTTCCAAGGCGGCTGACGCAACCGGGGTCCCCGACGGGCAAAAGCCCGTTGGGGAGAGGAGGAGCGAAGTCCGCGCCTGAGCCTTCGCGCTTGCGCGGAGGCGAGGTTAAGCGACTTCAGCGACGACGACGTGAAAAAGACCGGCGCGAATGGCTTATTTTAATTGGGTATTAGTATAAAAGCCGCGCCCCCGGCGTTATGACCGGGGGCGCGCTTATTCAGCTTTGTTCCTTTGCTTCGTCCAGAAGCTCCGTCAGCTCACGTATCCGTTCAATGGGGAACGGGGGAGAGGAGACGGGCTTCATGGCAAGACTCATCAGCTTCACCGGGTTGTCATCCGCGGCGATACGGTTGGAGCTGAGGGCTCCGCATACCCGGCACCGGTGGATTAGTGCCCACTCGCCGCCGCGCCGGACCCAAACGGCGATGGGCTCCATGGTCCCGCCGCATCCAGCTGCACGGTCGCCCGGCTCTGTGTCCAGATGCTTGCTGGAGAGACAGTAGGGACAGTGGTTACGGTGCTCCGTTCCGGCGCCCTCCGACGTCACAAGACGGCCGCACACCTGACAGGTGAAGCTTTCCTCACATGGGCGGTTTTTGTAGGTTCCGTTTTCTGACGGGCTGATTTTGCGATCCCTGTTCACGGGAAATACCTCCTGAAGTGATTAATTTGTCCTTCGGAGGCTTGTCGGCGGCAAACCTCCCGGTTATGCCGCAGTCACCTTTATACCGATAAGCTTCTTCATGTATTTTTCCTCCTTGGTGTGAAAAGTTTAGGAAAGAAAATGACCTTTATTTTAACAAAACGGACAAGTCAAGCCTTTCCTGAAAGCAGTATAACATACTTCCGGTGAGCTTTCAATAAATTGATTCCGATATTGTGAAAAATAAAGCCGGTTGGGAGTTGAAAAAGAGGGAAAAAATTCGCCGCCATAAATAGGGCGGCGATAAAATATGGGGAATGGCGTCAACCGGCGGCGACGGCTTTGGCGATAGCGTCTTCGATGAAAGTGTTCATGGAGAGACTGCGGCTGGCGGCACACTGTGAGGCGCTTTTAAAAAGCTGCGAGGGGAGAGCGACGTTTTGCGTAAAGCGGGGACTGTCATCCGGCTTTCGCCCGTCACGACCCTCAAGGTAGTCGTCCACGCAGTCGTGGAAATCGCCCAAAAGCTCCTCCAGTGTAGACCCCTCATAGGAGGCACAGGCGTCGTCCACAAGAAGATGACCGAATAGGACGCCGTCCTCCTTTGAATATTCGATCGTTCCGAAATAACCCTTGTATTCCAGTAGATTTGTCATATCAAACCCTCCTTTTCCGGTTCGGTGAGCAAGATCTACTTCTCTTATCGAACCCATTCTACCATGACCCGACACTTTTTTCAACAGGCAGAAATCATTAAAACGAGTGACCGCTGCGCTGCGCCCACAGGCGCGTTTTGGCCGCCCTCCTCCCGCCTTTTTAAGAAAATCTCCCTGGCGGGTTGAAAATAACTTCCGCTTGTGTTAAAATACAGCTAATTATGTGCGTAAGGGGGCGGGTTTCAGTGATCTCCGCGAAGATGATGAAGATGACCGAGGGCGGGAGTGCTATTCGGGCGATGTTTGAGGAAGGGGCGAGAATGGCGGAGAGGTTCGGGCGGGAAAACGTCTACGATTTCTCCCTGGGGAACCCCAACATTCCGGCTCCGGAGAGGGTACGGCGGGAGATAGTGAGGCTGGCGGAGGAGACGGACCCCATGGAGCTCCACGGGTACATGTCCAACGCCGGATACCCCTTTGTGCGCTCCGCTGTGGCGGAGAGCCTGAACCGCAGGTTCGGGACGGATTTTTCCGAGGACAACATCATCATGACCGTGGGCGCCGCCGGAGGGCTCAACGTTGTGCTTAAGACGCTTTTGAATCCCGGCGACGAGGTGCTGGTGTTCGCCCCGTATTTTTTGGAATACGGGAACTATGTGTCGAATTTTGACGGGGTTCTGAAGGCGATACCCGCAAACGCTAAGGGAGGCTTCCAGCCGGACCCGGAGGCGCTGAGGGAGAACATCACCGAGAGGACCAAGGCGCTTATTTTGAATAACCCCAACAACCCAACGGGGGTCATATACACCGAGGAGACGGTGAGGGCCATCGCGAAGGTCTTGGAGGAAAAGGAGAGGGAGCTGGGAGCGCCCATATATCTGATCTCCGACGAGCCCTACCGGGAGCTTGCCTACGACGGCAGGACCGTTCCGTATCTTACGAAATATTACAGGGACACCATAGTTGGCTACTCCTGGTCAAAGTCCCTTTCACTGCCGGGGGAGAGGATAGGGTACATCGTGATACCCTCGGAGTGCGCCGATTCAAGGCTCATATTTGACGCGGCGGTTATCGCCAACAGGATATTGGGATTTGTCAACGCCCCGTCCTTACAGCAGAGGCTTGTGGCGGAGTGCCTGGAGGAGAGCGCGGATGTGGACGCCTACGACAAAAACCGCAAGGCGCTCTATGAGGGGCTCACCGAGGCGGGCTTTGAGTGCGTCTACCCGGAGGGGGCCTTCTACATGTGGGTGAAGACGCCGGGGGACGACAGGGAATTTTCCCAAAGGGCGAAGGGGCACAACATTCTGGTGGTGCCGGGGACGAGCTTCGCCTGTCCGGGGTACGTGAGGATAGCCTATTGCGTGAGCTTTGATATGATAAAGCGATCCATGCCGTCCTTCAGGGCGCTGGCGGAGGAATACGGGATTTCGAAATAACTTTTGAGAGGAAACGAACATGGAAAACACTGAAAATACGCCGAAAAAGGTGATGCTGTCGGGCATACAGCCCAGCGGGGCGCTGCATTTGGGAAACTACCTGGGTCCCTTGCAGCATTGGCCGCAGATGATAGAGGACTTTGACTGCTACTTTTTCCTTGCGGACCTTCACACCATCACCGTGCGGCAGGACCCGGCGGCGCTGCGCAAGCAGACCCTCACGCTTCTTGCCACATATATCGCCTGCGGACTGGACCCGGAAAAGTGTACGCTGTTTATCCAATCACACGTCCACCAGCACGCGGAACTGGGGTGGATACTCAACTGCTACGCCATGTTCGGGGAGCTGAGCCGTATGACCCAGTTCAAGGACAAGTCGGCAAAGCACTCCGAGAACGTGAACGGCGGGCTTTTCACCTACCCCTGCCTCATGGCGGCGGACATACTGCTCTACCGTCCGGACTTTGTGCCGGTGGGGGAGGACCAGCGGCAGCACGTGGAGCTGTGCCGGAACATCGTCCAGAGGTTCAACGGGATATACGGCGAGGTCTTTAAGATGCCGGAGCCATATATCCAGAAGGTGGGCGCCAGGATAATGTCGCTGAACGCGCCGGAGAGCAAGATGAGCAAGTCCCAGCCGGAGGGCTGTGTGTTTTTGCTGGACAGGCCGGAGGACATAGCCAGAAAATTCAAGCGTGCGGTGACCGACAGCGACACGGAGAACTGTGTGCGTTTCGACCAGGAGAACAAGCCGGGCGTCTCAAACCTCATACAGATATACGCCGCCGCCACGGGCAAGACATATGCCGAGGTTGAGGCGGAGTTTGCCGGGCGCGGCTACGGGGACTTCAAGCCCGCGGTGGGGGAGGCGGTCATTGAGACGCTCAGACCCATCAGGGAGGAGACGGAGCGGCTTTTGAAGGACAGGGCGTACCTGGAGAACGTATACCGCACCGGAGCGGAGAAGGCCTCGCGCGCGGCGGAGAGGACGCTTAGAAAGGTATACAGGAAGATAGGCTTTATTGAGAAATGACCGCCCGCGGGAAAGTGAACGGGGAGAGGTCATAAAAAGGACAGACAAAAAGGTATGAACATTCCACTCAACGATTTATTGAAGATCGCCCTGGCGCTGGCGTCGTCTCTTGTGGTGTGCTTTGCCATGACGCCGCTGGTGAGGTCCTTTGCCGTGAAGGTGGGGGCCGTGGACGTGCCGCGGGACAACAGGCGTATGCACGACCACCCCATACCCCGGCAGGGCGGGCTTGCCATATTTTTGGGGTTCCTTGTGGGCGTGGTGCTTTTCGCGGACCTGGACAGGCAGGTGCAGGGGATACTTTTGGGTTCGGTGATCATCGTCACCGTGGGGGCGATCGACGACATCGTGCCCCTGCCGGCGCTTTTGAAATTCGTGATACAGATAGCCGCCGCCGGTGTCGCCGTGGCCTTTGGCGTGAGGCTTGAGTTTATCGCCAACCCGCTTTTCTGGAGCGACAGCCAATTCATCTATTTCGGCGCCTGGTCAATACCTGTGACCATATTCTGGATCGTGGGCATAACCAACTCCATCAACCTCATCGACGGGCTGGACGGGCTTGCCTGCGGCGTTTCCGCCATATCATCACTGACATTCCTTGTCATATCCCTGGTGATACCGGGGCAGGTGAACGTGGCGGTGCTTTTGGCGGCGATACTCGGCGCCTGCATGGGGTTCATACCCTACAACATAAACCCGGCGAAGATATTCATGGGCGACACCGGCGCGCTGCTGCTGGGGTATCTGCTGTCTACCATATCGGTCATCGGGCTTTTCAAGTTCTATGCAGTGATATCCTTCACCGTGCCGCTTCTGGCGCTGGCGCTGCCCATATTCGACACATGCTTTGCCATTATCAGGCGGCTCCTCAAGGGGCAGAACCCCATGAGCCCGGACAGGGGACATTTCCACCACAGGCTCATTGACATGGGGCTCTCCCAGAAGCAGTCCGTGGCGGTGCTGTACTCCATATCCGCCGTGCTGGGGCTGTCGGCGGTGCTGATAGCCACCTCAGGGGCGATGAAGGCGCTGATACTCGTCTTCTCCTTCTGCGTGGCGATAATCATAGGTATCGTGCTCCTGAAAAGCTGGGACGACCGCCACGAGAAGGCCGGGGAGGAAAACACGGAAAAGCTTCCGGAGACCGAAGTAAAGGAGCTCACCGACGAGACCCCCGAAAGCAAGCCGGAGGGCTTGCCCGACAGTACAGAAAGTACAGAAAACAACACAGAAAAAAAGGACGGAGACTGATCGCCTCCGCACATTCCATTTTGTCGCAAAAGGGCTATGCCCTTTTGCGACAAGCTTAATTGTCCTTGTCCTTTTTGAATATTGAAAGGCCCACGACTATCAGGATTATGAGGAAATCCTCGTCGCCGCTTTCGGAGTAGAGGAAAAGGAGCATGGCGGCGAGGAATATGTCGCCGGCGTCAAGGCCTTCGGGCAGTATCGACGAGAGCATTCCGGCAAGTCCGGGCTTTTCGGGCCTCGCGCCGCGAGGGTGCTCCTCTTTGCGCGGGGGCGGAGGATCGGGGCGCTCCGGGGGCTTTTGCTCCCGGCTGCGTGGCTGCTGCGGGCGGCTCACGGGGCGCGACTGGCGGTAATACCAGTCGGGCTGAGGATAGCGTCTATATGCTGAGATCCGCCTCACCCCCCAGCTCCGTCACGGCGAGACGCGCAAGGCGCGCCACACGTGCTATTTTCACCGCTCTGTCCAGCGCCTCGCGGCGCTCTGGGCGGACGTAGGGCTTCATGGAGTTCACCAGCGCCGTCTTGCCGTCGCCCTCCGAGCGGAGCTGACCCATGAGCTTGCCGATGACGCCAAGCATTTTCGGGCTTATGCCGCCAAGGTCTGGTATTGCCGCGGCGGAGGGCTCGGTCTTTTTCTCCGCTTCCTTCTCCCCACCCTCGCCGGAGCCTGTGAGCTCACGGGCAAGGCCCATTATCTTCTCCATGTCCTTGGGTGAGGAAAGAATGGAGCCAAGCATTTCTTCAAAATCGCCCATGAGCGTTATCGCCTCACTTTCCCATGAGATCCTTGAGGCTCCGCATGAGCCGCGCGCCTGATTCGGTCTTCATCGCCCGCGTTATGGCGTCCTTCATGGCTCCTGCGTCGCCGCGCCGGACGGCGTCCTCGAAGCCACCCTTTTCAAGTATCGTCTTTACGCGCTCCCCGTCGGCAGAGGACGCCAGCTTTTCGATTTGACCTCGCTTGCCGGCAAGCTTTTTTCCGTCCTCGCCGGACAGAAATTTGTCCGCGGCCTTTTGAAGCTCGTTGTCCATATTTTCCCTCCTTTTTTCACTCGTCAGCCCAGTATATTCATTCGGAAGGTGATTTGCTACACATGAAGATACTCGTTTTTTCCGACTCCCACAGGTTTGTTGAGCCCATGCTTGACGCGGTTCTGGCGGAAAAGCCGGAGCAGATAATACATCTGGGGGACCTGGAGGTGGATGCGGAGGAGCTGCGGCGGCAGTTCCCGCGGATACCGGTGGCGTCTGTTCCCGGCAACTGCGACTGGGGGTCCTCAAGCCCCCTGAGCCTCACCTTCGCGCTGGAGGGGAAGCGTTTCTTCATCGCCCACGGGCACAGGTACGGCGTGAAGCTGGGCTTTGACGGGATAATAAACGCCGGGCTGACAGCAAGGGCGGACGCGGTGCTTTTCGGGCACACGCATGAGAGGTTTGAAAAATGGGTGGACGGCACGCTCATCGCCAACCCCGGCGCCATAGGCTACGGCAGCCGCTACTACGGGGTGATAACCGTCGAGGGCGGGAAAATGACATACGAGGCAAAGAGAATATAACCCCGATTCAATATTTTTCCGGCGGCATGTACGTCGGAAAAATCACCTTATGTCGCGGTGAGTGTGCGAGCGCAGCGAGTGCGCGAACCGTGACAGCAGAAAAAGATTTCGGAAATGTCCGCAGACTTTTCCGAAATCTTTTTCACACGTTCTCCCTTCAAAAAAGGGCTTTGCCCTTTTTTGACTATATAAAAAATACATGCCCTCCCAGTTCGGTTACGACCTCGCAGTTTTTGGCGGCCCAGCTGGTTTTGGACAGGCTTACGGGGGAGAAATAGAGGGCGTGGACGACGGTTACGCCCTCCAGAGCCAGCTTTGCGGCGATGACGCTCTCCTCGTTGGGGTTGAGGTAGATGGAGCCGGAGTAGGCGGGGGAGAACTGGATGCCGAAGCGGTTGTCAAAAATGACGCCCTTGATGTCGTCGGGCCAGCCCTCCAGGGAGGCGCGGAGCGTGACCACGTTGCCCACGGCTATTTTGCCCGCGAAGGGCTCGTTTCCCGCCTCGGCGTTGATTATGTGGGACAGCCAGTATACGTCGTCCTCGGAATAGAAGCTGTCGCCGCTCTCGATGGGCTCACCGGAGGTGAGCTCCACGGTCCTTGTGCGCTCGTCGTAGCTCAAGCCGGCTCCGAAGGCCTTTGCCAGGGAGCTCAGGGGGAGCGTCAGGCGGTCGTCGCGTATGCGCGCCCCGTCCGGGAGATAGAAGTATCTGCCGTTGGCGACGAACCAGGGGGAGAGCGCGGGAACCTCCATGGATATCCCGTCGCCTGAGACTGTGGCGGTGTGTGAATCGCTGTTCCACTCCAGTTCCTCGGCGCCCAGCGCCTCCGCCACTGGTTTCAGAGGCACCCATATCGCGCCGTCAACAAACTCCGCCATCTCCCACACGTCCACCGGGACGCCGTCAACCTTGACGCGTATCGGTCCGTCATATTCCGGCTCCGCGGGAGGGACCAAGAAGCCGTTGAGGAAAAGACCTATGAGCAGCACTCCCGCCGCGACTGAGATTTTTGGCATAATATCGCCCCTTTACATTGAAAATATTCATGTATATATCGGCCATTATACAATGTCGGGGGCGAGAAAAAGGGCGAAATACAGTTTACATAAATAATAATATGTTAACTTAGCCCGCGTCGCCCATTTTGCGTATCATCTCCCGGCGAAGGCGGGATATTATGCGCTTTTCCAGGCGGCTTATGTAGGACTGGGAGATCCCCAGACGGTCGGCGACCTCCTTTTGCGTGAGTTCCTTGCCGCCGCCAAGCCCGAAACGCAGGGAGATAAGCGTTTTCTCACGGGCGGAAAGGCGCTCCAGGGACTCGCGGAGGAGCTGGCGGTCCACGTCGTCTTCCAGAGGGCGGAGGACCATGTCGTTGTCTGTGCCAAGGATGTCGGAGAGGAGGAGCTCGTTTCCGTCCCAGTCGGTGTTCAGGGGCTCGGAGAGGGAGACCTCGGACTTCAGGGGGGTTACCTTGCGCAGGTACATGAGTATCTCGTTTTCGATACACCTGGAGGCGTAGGTGGCAAGGCGTATGTTTTTGGAGCCGTCAAAGGTGCTGATGGCCTTTATGAGCCCGATTGCGCCGATGCTGATAAGGTCCTCCAGATTCACGCCCGTATTTTCAAAACGGCGGGAGATGTAGACCACCAGGCGCAGATTGTGTTCTATGAGCTTATCCCGCGCCTCCCGTGAGCCCTCCAGGAGGGCGTTTATTGTCTCCTGCTCCTCTGCCTTCCCCAGTGGCGCGGGCAGGTAGTCAGGCCCGCCCACATAGTGGACGGGATCGGGGGAAAGATGTGAGATGAGGCGGCACAGGAGAAGCCTGAGCCGAAGAATTATTTTTTCCATTGAACCTCCTTATAGATGACGCGGGCCGGCTGCAGCCGGCTATATGCCAACGATGGCGGAATATCCCGTGCCGTCGCCCACGCCGGAGGGGGCGACGGCTATGGCGACGGTGAGCTCCCTGCCCCGCAGTCTCGCGCTGTCGGGGCGAAAGGCGGGGAGCATACCGCCGTCCACGCCCACCGCCCGGTAGGGCACGGGGAAGAAGCGGTAGTTTCCCTGCTCCGAGAGCCTGACAAGGGCGCGGGAGACGTCGGGTTCGGAGCGGAGGATATGTACAGCCTCGGCGGGCAGAAGCGGCGCTACGGCGTCCAAAGAGCAGACAGCCACGGGTAGCCCTGTGAGAGGGGAGCGAAGGGTGTTGCCCGTGTCAAGGAGCGCCGGTATACGCACGGTTTTGCCTGAGAGGGAGACGGAGAGCTCCCGCGTCCCGCCGCGCACCCTCCGGCGGGTGACGGCGCCGAATACCGTGGAAAAAACGGCGTAAAACAGGGCGAAGGCGAGGATAAGCGCGCCGAAGCTGACCTCGCCCAGCGCCGCGCCCTCGCCGCGCATGAGGGAGCACGCCATGACGGCTCCCGCGAAGGCGGCGGAGAGCCCGAAGAACAGCAGCGTCACCCGAAAAAGCCTCTCCGACGCGCCGAACACAGCCAGCACCATAATGGCGCCCACCGTGAGCTTAAAGGCCCAGCCGGACCACACGCCGCCGAATACCGCCGCCGCCAGCGCGTAAGCGCCGCCGAGGACGGCAGCCAGAAGCGCGCGCCATCGCCGCGCCCTTATCCCGGCAAGACAGCCCGTGGAGACGAGGAGCAGGTAGTCCACGATAAGATTCCCCAAAAACACCTCGTCGGCGTAAATTACCCTCAAAGCGCCGCCTCCCGTCCATGGCATCGGGACAATTATATAACCCGCCTTACGCAAAGACAGTCGAAGGTAGACAGGCGGGGAAGCACAAAAAATGTCAAAAAAATTAAATAATACATCTACCATTTGGCGCGCGTGTGTGATATAATTAATACGTATATATAATATAGGCTGAAAGGAGTGACATGCCTTGATCACATTTTGGTTAATCGTGATGGTGGCGCTTCTCGCAGTGGAGGCGGCGACGGTGGGGCTGGTGTCCATATGGTTCGCCGTGGGCGCGTGCGCGGCGCTTATATCCGCCGCTCTGCGGGTGCCTTTTCCCCTGCAAATAGTGATATTCCTTGCGGTGTCCGGCGTCGTTATGGCGGCGCTGAGACCCTTTGCGAGGAGATACCTGAAGGTCCGCAAAAAGCCCACCAACGCTGACAGGGTGCTTGGAACGATCTGCCAGGTGACAGAGGACATTGACAACATAGCCGGCACCGGCGCTGTCACGGCGGACGGTAAGGTGTGGACGGCAAGGAGCGTCACGGGCGTCAACATCCCCGCCGGGGAGTTTGTAAAGGTCGCCTCAATACAGGGCGTGAAGCTCATCGTGGAGGAGATAAAGGACGCCGCCGTCACGGAAGCGTGAATACCCGCTGAGCGGATAATGAATATTTAAAACGGAGGTAAAAAATATGGGACCCCTTGGATTTGTTCTTATACTCATCGTCCTCGTCGCCATTGTCATCATCGCCCGGAGCATTCGGGTGGTACAGCAGGCAAAGGCCTACGTGATTGAGCGCCTGGGCGCCTACTCCACCACCTGGAGCGTGGGTCTCCACTTCAAGATACCCTTCATCGAGAGGGTCGCGAAGGTGGTTTCCCTCAAGGAGCAGGTGGCGGACTTCCCGCCCCAGCCCGTGATTACAAAGGACAACGTGACCATGCAGATAGACACCGTTGTCTACTTTGAGATCACCGACCCCAAACTTTACACCTACGGCATCGAAAACCCCATGACCGCCATTGAGAACCTGAGCGCCACAACCCTCAGGAACATCATCGGCGATTTGGAGCTGGACCAGTGCCTCACCTCCCGCGACATAATAAATTCCAAGATGCGCTCGATCCTTGACGTTGCCACCGACCCCTGGGGCATAAAGGTCAACCGTGTGGAGCTGAAAAACATCCTGCCGCCCAAGGAGATCCAGTCCGCCATGGAGAAGCAGATGAAGGCCGAGCGTGAGCGCCGCGAGGCGATACTCAAGGCCGAGGGCGAGAAGCGCGCCGCCATCCTCTCCGCCGAGGGCGAAAAGGAGTCCGCCATACTCCGCGCCGACGCCAAGAAGCAGGCGGCTATTTTGGAGGCTGAGGGTCGCGCCGAGGCGATTTTGAAGGTCCAGGAGGCCACAGCCGAGGGCTTGAAGCTCTTAAACGAGGCGAGCCCCACCGACGCCGTTATCAAGATCCGCGCCCTGGAGGCCTTCGCCGCCGCCGCCAACGGCCAGGCGACAAAGATCATAATCCCCTCCGAGATCCAAGGCCTCGCCGGCTTAGCCGAAGGCATAGTAGAGTCCGTAAAGAAATAAATCCAAAAAAGCCGTGGATATTAAAACCCACGGCCTTTTTTTGCAGATGTCGAAATCCCAATCCCCAAAATCAAACATTTTTCCGGCGACATGCGCGTCGGAAAAATCACCTTATGTCGCGCAAGTGTGTGACATATGGGGTCCCCACGCAATCATGATTGTGTGGGGAGAGGAGGAGCGAAGAGAGCGCCTGAGCCCTGCCGCTTGCGGCGGGGCGAGGTTAAGCGGCTTCAGCGACGACGAGGGCGTGCGCGCAGCAAAACAGCAGGAAAGCCCTTGCGAAAGGTCCGCAGACCTTTCGCAAGGGCTTTCCGCACGTATCCCCTACTAAAAAAGGGCGCAGCCCTTTTTTAGTAATATGTCCGCTATTCTGTGTGACGCCAGCCCGTCGCCGTAGGGGTTCTGGGCGCGGGACATGGAGTTGTAGCGATCCTCGTCGGTGAGGAGAGTCTTGAACTCATCATATATCACGTCCTCGCGGGTGCCGATGACCCGCAGTGTTCCCGCCTTGACGCCCTCTGGACGCTCGGTGACGTCTCTCAGGACCAATACGGGCTTTCCCAGGCTGGGCGCCTCCTCCTGGATACCGCCGGAATCGGTGAGGATCATGTAGGAGCGGGCGAGAAAGTTGTGAAAGGATATGACGTCCAGCGGCTCTATGATCCGCACGCGCTCACAGCCGGAGAGCTCCTGCCTCGCCGCCTCCCGCACCAGCGGGTTTAAGTGTACGGGGTAGAGGACCTTCACGTCGGGGAACTCCTCCACCACGCGCCGAACCGCGCGGAAGATGGAGTGGAGCGGCTCGCCCCAGTTTTCGCGGCGGTGGGCGGTGAGTATCACCAGACGCGAATCCTGTGCCCAGGAGAGCTCCGGGTGCTCAAAGTTGCTTACGACGGTGGTGCCCAGGGCGTCGATGGCGGTGTTGCCGGTGACGTAGATGGACTGGGGCGGCTTGCCCTCCCGCAGGAGATTGTCGCGGCTCAGGGCGGTGGGGGCAAAGTTGTAGTCGGCGATGGAGCTCACCGCCTGGCGGTTGAACTCCTCCGGATATGGGGCGCGGACGTTGTAGGTGCGAAGCCCCGCCTCCACATGACCAACGGGGATACCCAGATAGAAGGCGGCGAGGGCGGAGGCGAAGGTCGTTGTGGTGTCCCCGTGGACAAGGACAACGTCGGGCTTTACCTCCTCCAGCACGTTTTTCATGCCGGAAAGCACCTTTTCCGTCACGTCAAAAAGCGTCTGCCCCGGGCTCATGACAGCCAGATTGTAGTCCGGCTCCACCCCGAAGGCGTCAAGCACCTGCTGAAGCATCTCCCGGTGCTGACCGGTGACGCAGACCACCGTCTCCACGCCGTGGCGGGTCTTCAGCTCGTTTACCAGCGGGCACATTTTTATTGCCTCGGGACGTGTCCCAAAGACAAGCATTATCTTTTTCATGGCGCACACTCCGTATCCGTGTCGGCAGCTGACAGTCGTATTCTTCTGTATATATATTTTAGCATTTCCCGCGGCGGAATACAAGGGGTCAGGGCACAGAAATCTTCATCTCCTCCGGCTCGACACGTCCCGACTCCACCGCCGCGGAGAGTATGGGAAGGGCGGGGAAGGGGAGGTCGAAGCGGTATTTTTCCGGCAGACCGAAGCTGACGCGCCCCACCTCCCTGCCGCCCAGGAGGTATCTCTGTCCGCCGCTTACGAATACGGCTCGGCAGGCGGCGGGGGTGAGTATGTGGGCGGCGGGCGCGCACATGAATACGGCGGCGTCCACATCGGCGGCGCGTCCGCGTGCCAGGGGCTCCGGGACCGCCCCGAGAGACGCGCAGACCTCCTCCAGCGCCTCGAATGCCCCCGGTGGGACGTCAAGTATCAGCCTACGGAAGCCCCGGCAAAGCGTCTCCGCCGCCGCCCTTGTGAGCCTGTCGGCGCGGTCGGACACGAGCAGCGCGCCGCCGTGTCCCGACGCCGCCAAAGCCGCTATCCTCCCGGCGCAGACAGCCAGAAGCGGCGCGGCGCTTATCTCGGCAAACCCGCGTGAGAGGAAAAAGTCCCTGTACGGAAAGCCCTCCCCGAATACGGCGCGCCGGACGCCAAGCTCCGAAAGCCGCGCGGCGCACCCGGAAAGGGCGCGGTAAAGCCTCCTCTCCCGCACCCTTCCCGGCGCCGAAACCTCCGCCCACACGCAGGAAACCCCCAGCGGCGAGACAGGCCGGTAGTTTACATAACATTTACGCCCTTCCGACGGCGCAAAGGACAAAAGAGCGAGCATAAAAACATACACCCCCAAAAGGGAGTGTATGCTCAGTGAAACGGGATCAATTACCGCGTTTCTTCACGTCGTCCTCAATGCGCGACTTCCAGGACTTGGGAAGGCTGCCGTTGGGACAGGCGCGGGCGCAGGCGACCGCGTCGGATATGACGGAGTAGTTGAGGGCGGTGCCCTGGCTGTCGGACTTGAAGCGGACGGCTCTGTCGGCGGCTATGCCGAATCGGGCGGCCTCCTTCGCGGCGTCGATGTTGGCGCCCAGGAAGATGAACTCCCAGCCCAGCGCCTTCTTTTCCTCGATGAGCGCCTTCAGCCTGTCGTAGCTGTACTCGCGGCTGGCGTTCTCCATGCCGTCGGTGGTGATGACGAACATGGTCTTGGCGGGCACGTCCTCGGGGCGGGCGTAGTGGTGGATGGAGGAGATGTGCTCCACGGTCTTCCCCACGGCGTCCAGAAGGGCTGTGGAGCCGCGCACGAAGTAATCCTTCTCGGTGAGCTCCGGCACCTCCTCAATGGGCAGCCGGTCGTGTACAGTCTCCGTCAGGTGGTCAAAGAGTACGGTGGTGACGTAGGCCTTGCCCGGCTGCGCTTTCTGCTTGCGGAGCATGGAGTTGAACCCGCCCACGGTGTCCCCCTCAAGCCCCGCCATTGACCCGCTGCGGTCAAGAATAAATACAAGCTCAGTAGTGTTGTTTGTCATTTTCAAATGACCTCCTTTTTTCTTTGATGCTCCCATGATACCAAAGAAAAGAACCCATAAGGTCGCCTAAAAAGCGACATTTTAATCTCAAAATTAAATATTTTTCCGGTGGCATGTACGTCGGAAAAATCACCTTTTGTTTTGCAAGTGTGCGCCCCTTACGGGGCGTGCGCGCAGCAAAACAGCAGGAAAAAATCCGTGAATTCCGCAGAATTCACGGATTTTTTCCGCACGCATCTCATTAAAATCCCAAAAAAGGGCTCCGCCCTTTTTTGGGATTTTACGACACCCCGCCCAAGAGCGGAAGGTCGTAGGCGAAGAGCGTCTCATTCAGGGCGAATATGTCATAATTTCCCGTGACGATGAAATATTCCACTATAATGTCCGCGCGGGAGGAGTGTGTCAGCGAGTAGCCGGCGCGGGAGATTAGGTCCCGTGTGGCGTCCAAATCCAGCTCCAAGGCGAAGGCAAGGGCGAGGGCCGTGGCCTTGGAGGGCCGGTAGGAGGGATTGGAGCGGATCTTGGAAAAGAGCTTCCTGTCGATATTTGCCCGCTTGTAAACCTCCGAGTCCTTTTTCCCGCTCTCGTCGATGAGCCTGAGAAGCGTCTCGGAAAAGCCCGCGTCGGTACGCCTCAAAAGCTCCTCCAGCGCCGCCGGCTTTTCCTTGACAACGCGCGCGGGCGCCGTCGCCATTGGAGCGCAGGCGGCTATATTTTGCGCAAGGTCCACGCTGTGGCCCGCGCGGGAGTAGCTGCGCTCAAAAAGCCCGCCGTCGCCGCCGTAATAGCGGTTGGCGATATACTCCGAGAGCTCCCGCGTGAAGGCGCCCGACAGTGGGGCGGGCGGGACGTAGACGGTTATGTACGCCTCCCGGTCGGCAAGGTAGATGCTCGCCGCCCTCACCGCGACCTTGAGGGAGCCCTCCACGGAGAACCCCGCGTCCGTGCCGAAAAGCGGGGCGGATACGCTGTGCCTCAGCGGTTTGTCCTCACGGGCAAAAAAGTCAAGGTACGCGGCGAGAAGCTCCGTCTCCCCCGCGCCTTTGGCGATTTCCGGCGCGCGGGGACATTCTATTTCGCCGCGCTTTAGCTCAAGGGGCAACCGGCTCACCCCCTGAGGTAATCAAGTATCTCCGCGGCGTTGGTGTCGGGCTTAGCCTTGGGGAAGACCTTCTCTATGATGCCGTCGGGGGATATGACGAAGGTGGAGCGGACCACGCCCATGGTCACCTTTCCGTAGTTCTTCTTCTCCTGCCACACGCCAAAGCCCTGGATCGCCTGGAGCTCCGGGTCGGAGAGAAGTATAAAGGGCAGGCCGTACTTTTCCGCGAATTTCACATGTGACGCCACGGAGTCCCGGCTTATGCCGATGACAACTGTGTCAAGGGCTTTGAAATCCTCATACGCCCCGGCAAAGGCACAGGCTTGCCGCGTACAGCCCGGCGTGTTGTCCTTGGGGTAAAAATACACCACGACCCGCCTTCCCCGGAAGGCGGAGAGGGTGACGGCGTTCCCGTCCTTGTCGGAAAGCGTAAAATCGGGCGCGACGGTCCCTTCGGTGAGCATGAAAATTCCTCCTTATGGAATATATTGATTTATTTACTATACTACAACCGCGCCCAAATGTCAAAGCCGCCCGATTTTGCCTTTTTGTTGACAAAAAGTGAAGAATTTAATAATTTTTTTATCAAATAGCCGTTGAAACCGGTATTGGAGTTTGCTATTATAGGGGCGCATAATCCTTTTCAGAGGTGCCTGATCATGAAAAATCCTTTTCGGGGAAAAAAGCCGTTAAAGAGCCTTGCCGCGTGGTTGGGTCGGGAGCTGGACAGCCACCCGGTCATTTATACGGTGTGCCTGGCGTTTGCCGTCACGCTCGTCATAGAGATGGCGTCCCGCCACTCCGTTTGGAGGGGTGTCGTGTTCCTCTTTACCCACCCCCTAAACTACCTCACCGGTATGCTCATTGTCCTTTCCACCCTGTCGCTGGCGCATCTCTTCAAAAAGAGGACGTTTTTCCTTGCGCTTATCTCCGGCGTGTGGCTGATCTTCGGGCTTGTCAACGCCGTGATGCTCTTTTTCCGTGTCACGCCCTTCGGGACCTTCGACTTTACGCTTTTGCCCTCGGTGTTCACCATCTTCCCCACGTACCTGGAGGTGTGGCAGATGGTGCTCATAGCCCTGGGGATACTCTGCATCCCGGCGCTTTTCGTGCTGGTGTACGTAAGGTCCCGCAAGACGCCGGTAAATTTCCGCGTGACCGGCGTGCTGATAGCCGGCTCCGTGCTCCTGGCTGTGGGTGCTTACAGCCTCACAGTCGTGGGACATGAGGACACGCGGGATGAGACCTTCTCCAACATCGCCGAGGCGTACAATACCTACGGCTTCGTGTACTGCTTCACCACCGGCGCTGTGGACAGGGGCGTTTCAAAGCCGGAATACTACTCCCGCCCCTCGGTAAACTGGCTGGTGGGAAATCTGGAGGAGACGGAAAACGCCCCCGGAAGACCTAATATCATAATGGTCCAGCTGGAGTCCTTCTTTGACGTGAGCTACCTGGACGACGTGGAGTACGACGAGAACCCCATTCCCAACTTCACAAGGCTCAAGGACAGCTGCACCTCCGGCTTCCTCATCGTCCCCTCGGTGGGAGCGGGCACCGCCAACACGGAGTTTGAGGTGCTCTCCGGCATGAGCCTGGACTTTTTCGGAATGGGCGAGTACCCCTACAAGACCATCCTTCGTGAGGAGGCGTGCGAGACGGTGGCGCGGGACCTGGCGACACTGGGATACACCAGCACCGCGATACATAACAACACCGGCACCTTCTACGGCAGAAACGAGGTGTTTGCCCAGCTGGGCTTTGACTACTTCGTGCCCATCGAATATATGGACAATGTGGACTACAACCCCATCGGCTGGTGCAGGGACGAGATACTCACCGGCGAGATTATAAAGGCGCTGGACGCCACGCAGGGCAGGGACTTCGTGTTCACCATCACCGTCCAGGGCCACGGGAAGTACCAGCGGGGCGTGGACAGCGAGGACATGGAGAAGCTGGACGTCACCTGGGCGACCGACCCAGAGGAGGAGGGGGCCTTGGCGTATTACATGAGCCAGCTGCGGGAGACCGACGAGTTCATCGGCGAGCTCGTTGATGCCCTGACAAGGCGCGCCGAGCCCACTGTCCTGGTGCTCTACGGCGACCACCTGCCCAGCTTCTCAATAGGCTCCGAGCAGCTGAAAAACGGCGACATTTTTGAGACGGAGTACGTGATTTGGTCCAATTTCGTCCTCCCGGAGGATGACGAGAACCTTTACGCCTATCAGCTCTACTCCAAGGTTTTGGAGGATCTGGAGCTCAGCCCCGGCCTTTTGACCCGCTACCACCAGCAGATGTGGGGCACGGAGGACTACATGGAGGGTCTGGAGCTTTTGGAGCACGACATGCTCTACGGCGAGTTCTACTGCTACGGCGGCTCAAATCCCTACACCGCCACCGACCTTCGCATGGGGGTTGAGCCCGTGGTCATCACCGGCTGGAAGGTGGACGGGGACCTCCTGCACGTCTACGGAAGGAATTTCACCGACTGGAGCGTAATCGCCATCGACGGAAAGAGCCTGGAGACGCTAAGAGCGGGGAAAAATGAGCTGACAGCGCCGGCGGAGGAGCTTTTGGACCCGGACGCCTTTGAAAAGGGCGGCAGGGTCATCACCGTCCGCCAGGTGACCTCCGAGGGCTTCACTTTGGGCGAGTCCGTGGGCGTGAGGGTGGATAACTATTCGGAAATCGAGAATAAAAATTCATGATTCAACGCCGCGCGGACCTGGTACATTACAAAATTACACAAAAAGACGAACCAATTGGCCGGGTCCTTCGTTTCTCCTACAAATCTCACCGGATAGATGAATAAACCTTGACTTTTCAGGGAAAAAGCCCCATAATTGATATACAATAAATATTTATTCGGAGGACATCCATATGCCTGACACCAAGATTAAAAAGATAGCTCTCGCCTATTCCGGCGGGCTTGATACATCCATCATCATCCCCTGGCTCAAGGAGAACTACCCCGGCTGTGAAATAATCGCTGTCTGCGGCGACGTGGGCCAGGGGAGCGAGAACGAGGGCCTGGAGGAGAAGGCGAAGAAGACCGGCGCCTCCAAGCTCTACATCGAGGATCTGACCGACGAGTTTGTGAATGACTTTATCATTCCCACAATGAAGGCGGGCGCGATATATGAGGACTACCTTCTGGGTACCTCCATGGCCCGCCCCGTGATTGCCAAGAGGCTCGCCGAGATAGCCCTGAAAGAGGGCTGTGACGCCATCGCCCACGGCTGCACCGGCAAGGGCAACGACCAGGTCCGCTTTGAGCTGACGCTCAAGCACTTCGCCCCCGGAATTAAGATAATCGCCCCCTGGCGCGTCTGGGACATAAAGTCCAGGGACGAGGAGATCGACTTTGCCGAGGCGCACAAGGTCCCGCTGAAAATAAGCCGGGAGACCAACTACTCCAAGGACAAGAACATGTGGCACCTCTCCCATGAGGGGCTGGACCTGGAGGACACCGGCAACGAGCCCATGTATGAAAAGCCGGGCTTTCTGGAGCTGGGCGTCTCGCCCGTCGACGCCCCCGACAGCCCCACATACGTGGAGATAGAGTTTGAAAAGGGCGTGCCCGTGGCGATAGACGGCGAGAAAAAGTCCGCCAAGGAGATAATCTACAGGCTCAACGAGCTGGGCGGAGCCAACGGCATCGGGCTTCTCGACATCGTGGAGAACCGCCTTGTGGGTATGAAGTGCCGCGGCGTATATGAGACCCCCGGCGGCACGGTGCTTTACGCGGCCCACAAATACCTGGAGACGGTGTGCTTAGATAAGATGACCCAGCACGAGAAGCAGAAGCTCTCCGTCACCTTCGCGGAGCTCGTCTACAACGGACAGTGGTACACGCCCCTGCGCGAGGCGCTCTCCGCCTTCGTGGACAAGACCCAGGAGCGGGTCACGGGCAAGGTTCGGCTCAAGCTCTACAAGGGCAACATCATAAAGGCCGGCGTGTGGAGCGACTGGAGCCTCTACTCCGACGAGCTTGCCACCTTCGGCGCCTCGGATTACGACCAGAAGGATTCCGCGGGCTTCATCAACCTCTACGGTCTGCCCATCTCCGTCCAGGCGGCTGTGGACAAGAAGAACGGGATAAAATGAGGGACCGTTATGGCAAAGCTTTGGGCTGGATTGGCTGACGGCTCCATCGACGCCGCCGCCGAGGACTTCAACCGCTCAATAAGAGTGGACTCACGCATGTACCGGCAGGATATAGCCGGCTCTGTCGCCCACGCCAAGATGCTGGCGGCACAAAACATAATCTCACCCCAGGACGCCGAGGCCATTGTCAATGGCCTCAACGGCATTTTATCGGATATTGACGCGGGCAGGCTCAAGATTGACCCGGAGGCGGAGGACATACACACCTTCATAGAGCAGACCTTGACGGAGCGCGTAGGCGAGCCGGGAAAGCGCCTCCACACCGCCCGCAGCCGCAACGACCAGGTGGCGCTGGACGTGAGGATGTACCTCAGAGAGCGCGCCGAGTACACAAAATCGCTTTTGAAGGGGCTCATGGGCGCCCTCTGCGACCGGGCGGAGGAGACAAAAAGCGCGGTAATGCCGGGGTATACGCACCTCCAAAGGGCACAGCCCGTGACCATGGGGCACCACCTTATGGCCTACGCCATGATGTTCTCTCGTGACCTGGGAAGGCTCACCGACGCCGCGGCAAGGATGAACTCCTCACCCATCGGCTGCTGCGCTCTGGCGGGGACAACCTACGACACGGACCGCCGCTTTGAGGCGGAGCTTCTGGGCTTTGACGGCGTCGCCGAAAACTCCCTGGACGGGGTGTCCGACAGGGACTTCTGCGTGGAGCTGGGCGCGGCTCTGGCGCTCATCATGACCCACCTTTCAAGGCTCTCCGAGGAGCTTATCCTCTGGTCGAGCTGGGAGTTTAAATTCATCGAGCTCTCCTCCGCCTACTCCACCGGCTCCTCCATCATGCCCCAGAAGAAGAACCCCGACATGGCGGAGCTGACACGCGGCAAGACCGGCAGGGTGTACGGGGATCTTATGGCGCTCCTCACAATGTTAAAGGGCCTGCCTCTGGCGTACAACAAGGACATGCAGGAGGACAAGGAGCTCATATTTGACGCCTTCGACACCGTTGACGCCTGCCTCACAGTCTGCGCGCCTATGATCGGGACCATGACCTTTAAGCAGGAAAACATGCGTCGCGCCGCGGCAGCCGGCTTCATAAACGCCACTGACCTGGCGGACTGGCTGGTGGGGAAGGGGATGCCCTTCCGCACCGCCTACAAGCTCACCGGCGAGCTCGTCGCCGAGTGTACCGCCAGGGGCACAACGCTGGAGGACCTGCCTCTGGAGGCGTACAGGGCGAAAAGCGAGCTATTTGACGGGTCACTTTACGACGCCATCAACATCGACACCTGCCTCCTTCGCCGCACCTCCTACGGCGGCCCCACCCCCGAAAGCGTGGAGCGGCAGATCGGTCTTATAAAGGGGCTGATAAAATGAAAATCTACATCGACGGCTCCGCCGGGACCACCGGATTGCAGATATATGAGCGGCTGGCGGAGAGGAAGGATATTGAGCTTTTGACGCTCCCGGACGGGCTGAGGAAGGACGCCTCCGCCCGCCGTGACGCGCTGAACGGCTGTGACATCGCCTTTTTGTGCCTGCCCGACGACGCGGCGCGGGAGGCGGTGGGAATGATAGAAAATCCCAATGTGCGGGTGATAGACGCCTCCACCGCCCACCGCACGGCGGAGGGCTGGGCATACGGCTTTCCGGAGCTTTCGGAGGACCGGCGCGCCGCCATTGAGAGTGGTACGCGCATAGCAAACCCCGGCTGTCACGCCACGGGCTTCATCGCCTGCGTCTACCCCCTTGTGAAGCTGGGGCTTGTCCCGGCGGACTACCCATTCACCTGCTTCTCCCTCACCGGCTACTCCGGCGGAGGAAAAAAGATGATCGCGGACTATGAAAATCCGGAAAAACCAACAGGGCTCAGCTCGCCCAGGATCTACGCCCTCACCCAACAGCACAAGCACCTCTCCGAGATGCAAACGGTCTGCGGGCTCACCCGCGCGCCCGTTTTTTCGCCCATAGTTGACGACTACTACAAGGGCATGGCCACCACCGTCACCCTCCACTTGGACCTTCTGCCGGGGCATCAGACCGCCAAAACCGTCAGGGAGGCGCTGGACGGCTGGTATCAATATCAGCGCCTCATCAACGTCGCCCCCATCAACTGGGGCACCCCCATGATCGACGCCAACGCCTTCGCCGGCAGGGACGATTTGATGCTGATAGTCTCCGGCGGCGATGAGCGCGTCACCGTCACCGCCCTTTTTGACAACCTGGGCAAGGGCGCCTCAGGCGCGGCGGTCCAGAACATGAACCTCCTCATGGGCGCCGACGAGCTCACGGGGCTGAATGTGTAAGACAGGAGAAAAGGATATGAGCATAGAATTTATCCCCGGCGGCGTGTGCGCGGCGAGGGGGTTTAAGGCAAACGGGATACGGTGCGGCATAAAGGCGAGCTCAAAAAAGCGCGATCTGGCGCTGATAGTCTCGGAAAAGCGGTGCTCCGCCGCGGCGGTTTACACATCAAACCTGGTAAAATCCGCGCCCATTAGGGTGACAAAATCGCACCTCGCCGACGGATACGCGCAGGCGGTGATATGCAACTCCGGCAACGCCAACACCTGCAACGCCAACGGGATCGAGATAGCCGAGGGCATGAGCCGGTTGGTGGAGGAGCACACGGGCATACCGGCAAACGACGTGATAGTGGGCTCCACCGGCGTAATAGGCCAGCAGATGACGCTGACGCCCATGGAAAAGGGCATGGCGGAGCTGGCGGCGGGGCTGGGGGACCACTCCGACCGCGCCGAGGACGCAATCATGACCACAGACACCGTCCCCAAGGAGGCGGCTGTGGAGTTTGACATCGAAGGCGTCAAATGCCGTCTCGGAGGCATAGCAAAGGGCTCCGGCATGATACACCCGAATATGGCAACCATGCTGGTTTTCGTCACCTCCGACTGCGCCATCACCCCCGAAATGCTCCAAAGGGCAGTCAGCGAGGACGTGAAGACAAGCTTCAATATGGTGAGCGTTGACGGCGATACCTCCACCAACGACACCTTCGCGGTGATAGCAAACGGCATGGCGGGAAATAAGCCCATCGACAGCGAGGGAGCGGACTTTGACGCCTTTTGCGCCGCCCTCCACGCCGTCACAGTCAAGCTGTGCCGCATGATAGCCAAGGACGGCGAGGGAGCCACAAAGCTTGTGACCTGCCTCCTCACGGGCGCCGCGGACGTGGAGACGGCAAAGACCGTCGCCAAGTCAGTCATATGCTCAAGCCTCACCAAGGCCGCAATGTTCGGCGCCGACGCCAACTGGGGCAGAGTCCTGTGCGCCATAGGCTACTCCGGCGCAGATATTGACGTGGACAGAGTGGACGTGGCCTTCCGCTCCAGGGCAGGTACGGTGGACGTCTGCCGCGCCGGAGCGGGAATACCCTTCTCCGAGGAGAAGGCAAAAGAGGTCCTTTTGGAGGACGAAATCGACATACTCGTAAATCTCAACGCGGGCCCCGCCTCCGCCGAGGCGTGGGGATGCGATCTGACGTATGAATATGTCAAAATAAACGGGGATTACAGGACTTGATCGGCAAGATGAGCCTGTACTTTGGCTTATAGGTGCATTATACTGCAAACTTAATTAAAAGTCAAGAAAAATTTTTAGTATTTTGAAATATAGCAAGATTTGCAAAGTAATTGCTCCGAAGCCGCAGGGCTTTTTGTAAGGTGTCCGCCCTTATGGGGCGGGGGATTTACTTTCTCCTCTTTTGGTTTCGCCAAAAGAGGAAGAAAGTAACAAAGAGGAGAAAAACGACCAGAGGGGGATTTCGATTTTCCCCCTCTGGACACCCCTTTTAAAAACGACCAGTTAGGGGGGCTGCGGCCCCCCTACTGGAGACACCCCCGGTGGGGAGCGTATCGGCAGCAATTGCATAAACACTGTGTAGGAGCTTAGCTGAAACATTTTGCCCGATTTTAGAGCCAAAGCGCGGCGATGTTAAGAAGCAGGACGTCCTGACGACTGACCACGTTAAGCGGCTAAGCGGTTTCGGAGACTGTGCAATTCGGTTCTGAAACCCGCGCATCGTTTCTTCTGCCCGTGCGGGAAACATTCAGACTGCGTGAGCCGTCGTGAGACTATACGGTAGGGCGTATAAAGCTTCTGCCGACCCCAAAAGAAAAATTCTTTTTCTCTCTTTTGCTTCTTTTACTCATCTTTTTCTCATTTCGGAGAAAAAGATGAGAAAAGAAGACGTCCGTTTCCCGCGCCGGCGGGAAAAAACGGCATAGGCGCCGTAAGCCGAAAGGAGATATTATGGATACCCTTCACGACCACGCCCTTCGGGCGCAAACATTAACAGAGGCGCTTCCGTATATTCGGAAGTACTCAGGAAAGGTCATTTTGATCAAATACGGCGGCAACGCCATGACGGACGAGACGCTGAAAAAGTATGTGATGGGGGACATTGTGCTCCTCAGTATGATCGGCATAAAGGTCGTGGTGGTCCACGGGGGCGGGCCGGAGATCTCCGATATGCTGAAAAAAACCGGCAAGAAGTCGGAATTTGTCAACGGCCTTCGCGTCACTGACCCTGAGACGATGGACATCGTTCAGATGGTGCTTGCGGGCAAGGTGAACAAGGATCTGGTGAATCTGGTGGAGCTTGCCGGCGGGCGAGCTATCGGGATCTCCGGCATCGACGGGCACATGATAAAGGCCGCTCAGCTCAACCCGGCGCTGGGCGCTGTGGGGGAGATACAGGACGTGGACGTAAAGCCCATCACCGATCTTCTGGACATGGGCTACATCCCCATAATCTCCACCGTGGGGTGCGATAAGGACGGGAACCTCTACAACATAAACGCCGACACCGCAGCCGCGCGTATCGCCGGAAAGCTGGGCGCGGAGTCCATGCTGACCATGACGGACATCGAGGGGCTTTTGCGGGATAAGAACGACCCAGCCACCCTCATCCGCCGCCTCTCCGTCTCCGAGGTGCCGGAGCTCACGGCCCAGGGCATCATATCAGGCGGCATGATCCCCAAGATACAGTGCTGCGTGGAGGCCATACGCCGGGGCGTACACAAGGTTTTCATCATCGACGGCAGGCTGCCCCACTCCATCCTCATGGAGCTTCTCACCAACGCCGGCATCGGCACTATGTTCACAGCGTAAGGACGTGACTGTATGGATATTAAAGAACTGGATAAAACATATGTGGCAAACACCTACGGCAGGGCGGATGTTGTGTTTGTACGCGGCTCCGGCGCGGAGGTCTACGATGACCGGGGCAGAAGGTATATCGACCTGGGCGCGGGCATAGCCGTCAACGCCTTCGGACTTGCCGACCCCGTATGGGTGGAGGCTGTGACGGCTCAACTGTCAAAGCTTCAACATATGTCCAACTTATATTACACCGCGCCCTGCGCAAAGCTTGCCGAGGTCCTTTGCCGGCGCACGGGAATGAGGAAGGTCTTTTTCGGAAATTCCGGCGCGGAGGCCAACGAGTGCGCCATCAAGACCGCCCGGAAGTGGGCGTTTGACAAATACGGCGACGAGAGCCGGTCCACCATCATAACCCTGAAAAACAGCTTCCACGGCAGGACGATAACCACCCTGGCGGCAACGGGGCAGGACGTTTTCCACACCAAATTCGGCCCCTTCACCCCAGGATTTGTCCACGCCTCCGCCCAGGACGCGTCGGAGGTGAGGGCGTTTGCGCAAAAGGGCAATTGCTGTGCCGTGATGCTGGAGCTCGTCCAGGGCGAGGGCGGCGTCGTCCCGCTGACGCGTGAGTACGTGGACGAGGTGGTGGACATCGCCCGCGAGCACGATATGCTCATCATTGTGGACGAGGTTCAGACCGGCAACGGACGCACCGGCAGCCTTTACGCCTATCAGCAGTTCGGCTTTATGCCGGATCTTGTAAGCACCGCAAAGGGGCTGGGCGGCGGACTTCCCTTGGGCGCATGCCTCATGGGAGAGCGGGTGGAGCACACCCTCTCCGCCGGCGACCACGGCTCCACCTTCGGCGGGAACCCGGTGAGCTGTGCCGGCGCGCTGAGCATAATCGGGCGTATCGACGACGCGCTTTTGGCGGACGTGAGGCGAAAGGGCGAATTTATAAGGCGCTCCCTTGAGGGGGCGGAGGGCGTCGTCTCCGTCACCGGCATGGGGCTGATGGTGGGCATAGAGTGCGAAAAGCCGGCGGGAGAGGTGGTCGCCGCCGCCATAGCCAGAGGTGTTGTCCCGCTTACAGCCCACGGCAAGGTCCGGCTTGTGCCGCCTTTGACGATAACCGACGAACAGCTGGCGGAAGCCATTGAAATACTTAAAGAGGTGATCAAAGCATGAAGCACTTACTGAAGCTCGGCGACCTTACGAGGGAGGAGATACTGGACCTTTTGGGTCTTGCTGACCAGCTCAAATTTGAGCGCAGGAACAACATACCCCATCCCCTGCTCACGGGCAAGACCCTGGGCATGATATTCCAGAAGTCCTCCACCCGCACCCGCGTCTCCTTTGAGGCGGGAATGTACCAGCTGGGGGGCAACGCCCTCTTTTTGAGCTCCCGCGACCTTCAGATAGGGCGCGGCGAGCCCGTGCAGGACACCGCCCGCGTCCTCTCCCGCTATCTGGACGCCATCATGATCCGCACCTACGAGCAGGCGGAGGTGGAGGCGCTCGCCGAATACGGCTCCATCCCCATAATAAACGGACTCACCGACTACGCCCACCCCTGCCAGGTGCTTGCCGACCTCCAGACCATCCGTGAGTACAAGGGCACCCTCGCCGGACGCAAGCTTGCCTTCATCGGCGACGGCAACAACATGGCAAACTCCCTCATAGTGGGCGGCATAAAGACAGGCATGAGCGTCGCCATCGGCTGCCCCAAGGGGTACCTCCCCGACGCGGACATAATAAAGTGGGCCCACGAAAACGGCGATCTCACCGTCACCGAGGACATCGGCGAGGCCGCCTCCGGCGCGGACGCCGTGTACACCGACGTGTGGGCGTCCATGGGCATGGAGGAGGAGGCGGAGCAGCGCCGCCGGGACTTCGCCGGCTACCAGGTGAATACCAAGCTCATGACCTACGCCAAGCCCGACGCCATCGTCCTCCACTGCCTGCCGGCGCACCGGGGCGAGGAGATAACCGACGAGATAATCGAAAAGTACCAGAGCTCCATCTTCGACGAGGCGGAAAACCGCCTCCACGCCCAGAAGGCGGTGCTGGTACGCGTGATGAAAAAGGACTGATTTCCGTGGAATTTAGCCGGAGGGAGGGTGAAAAATGATCGACGTCACAGTGCTGGGCACCGCCGCGCTCATGCCTATCCCAGAGCGCGCCCTGTCCTCGGCGCTCCTGCGGTGCTCCGGCAGGTCCATACTCTTTGACTGCGGCGAGGGCACCCAGACCGCCGCCCGCCGCGCCGGTGTGAGCCTCATGAAGACAGACGTCATCGCCATCACCCACTACCACGGCGACCACATCTTCGGTATTCCGGGACTTTTGCAGACAATGAGCGTCATGGGCAGGACAGATCGCCTCTACATCACCGGCCCCGGCAATATCGCCCGCGAGCTGGCGCCGATACTCAGGCTGGCGGGACCCCTTGCCTACGAGATCTCGCTTTTCACCCTGCCCGACTCCGGCATGAGGCTTTCGGAGCTCATACCCGGCTGGCGGGAGGGGGCGCGCCTCACGCCATTCAAAACCGACCACAGGGTAGCGAGCCGGGGCTACTCCTTCACCCTCTCCAGGGCTGGCAAATTCCTGCCGGAAAGGGCGCTGGAGCTTCATGTGCCGCAAAATCAGTGGAAGCTGCTCCAGGGCGGCGAAGCCGTCACGGTGGGGGACAGGACGGTGGAGCCCGCTGAAGTTTTGGGACCTCCCCGAAAGGGTCTGAAGGTCAGCTTTACGGGCGACACCGCGTACTGCGCCGGTTTAGTGGAGGGCGCCAGGGACGCGGACCTTCTCATAAGCGACGCCACCTACGGCGACGACGCCCAGGCTCAGGCGGCGGCGGACTACGGGCACATGACCTTCTCCCTCGCCGCCCGCGCCGCGAGGGAGGCAAATGTCCGCGAGCTGTGGCTCACCCACTTTTCCCAGATGATGGAGGACCCGGAAGTCTACCTCCCTGCCGCCCGCGGCATCTTCCCCAATACCCTCTGCGCCCACGACGGAATGGGTGTTACGCTGAGGTTTGAGGAATAAGACCAAACGCCCGTTTCCGGCGGCTGTAATGCTCAGCCGTATCGGAGACGGGCGTTTTTTACGGGCAGGTTATTTATCCTTATCACCCGTCAGCAATTATGCTGGCGGGAATTTTATATTGTTGGATAAATATTCACCTCAGCCGTGGGTCAGATACTCCGGGAACACAAAAGGGAATTGGAAGTTAGGGAAAAGATAAGGAAATCTTAATATTATTATTGCCGGCTCGGGTGGAAAAAGTGTCGATCGGCTGATATAATATCCATAAAGCGGATATTATGACCTTCTATAGGTGAAGGGAGGAGTCCGGCACGGTGCGATATCTTCTGTATTTGAAAAGGTCCTTCAGACGGCAGCCTAAGCGCCACCTGACATTGTATATCATACTGACCTGCGCCTTTATACTCCCGCTGCTCATATCCGTTTACCGTGACAGCAGCGCTTACGGTGAGCGGCAGCAGGCTTTGGACATGACGAAGGGCGCGGCTTTCCACATTGAAAACGCCTCCGGCGAGGACGCGGAGCTTTTTGAGGGGATCGACGGTATGTCCGCGCCGCGCTATGAGGACGGAGTCATCTATCTTCGGTTCCTCTCCGATGAGGATTGGAGGGACGCGGGGACCGTTGAACGCTGCGGTGAGCTCATAATGGAAAGGATCGAACAGAGCGGAAGGACATATCTGCTACCAACGGCTTACAGCTTCGACTACGCCATAGAGTCCGACACGGGAGACGAGCAGACGGTACTTCTTCTGCTGAATATATTTATCATCGTGCTCTCCTCGTTTGTCGTCGGTTCAGCCTACAAAAGCCACCTGAGACGCTTCTCCTCCGACATGGGTGTTTTGCGTTCCTGCGGCGCTGAAAACCGGCAAATCAACGGGATATTTCTCACGGAATTTGCCGTTGTCTTCGCGCTTTCGTCGGCGTCCGCCCTGCTTCTCTCCGCCGGGGTCATGAAGCTCCTTTTTGCGAGCTTCCTTGAAGTGAGAGCCGACGGGTTCGCGTGGCTGATTTTCCGAATGGATCCCGTAAATACCGCGCTCCACATAGCGGTGTTCTTTGTTGTCCTTCTTGCCGTTATCTCCTTCACACTTTTCAAATTTGGCAGGGAGTCCATGGCAAACGCGGCAAGGAACGACCTTCAATCGTCGGAAATGACCAAAAAGCCAAAGGAGCTTAGGATCAAAGCCTCGCCGGAACGCTCCCTTCTGGCGCTTTGGCTCCGGAGGACAAATAAGACCCATAGGAGCTGTCTCTGGGTTGCCGTTCCCGTTATGACTGTGTTTTTGTTCCTTTTCGCTTATCTGTCTCTGGATGCCGACTGGGTCTCACGCCTGCCGGAATATGAGCTTACTGTCTCAAAAAACGGCGCCCAGAGCGGGTTCACTCAGGAGGAGTTAGCCTCTGTCAATGGACTTACGCAGGTCAGAGAGATCAATTGCCGCCGCGCCTCCGGGGAGGTTCCCTATCCGCAATCGGACGTGGTTTATGAAATCGACATCAGGCTCACATCGCCGGAATTGCACGAGGAAGCCGCGGCGGTCTTAAAACAGCTCTTTCCGGGGGCGGAATATGAGATTGTTGACAATCAGGCCAGGGCGGAGCGGGGGCGGGAAATGTCAACAGGAGTCTATTTTATGCTTCTGTTCATATTCGCCGCGATGCTTGGCTTTATGCTGATCATCGTTTACATGAAGCTGTGCGATTACATAGAGGACAGCCGCAAAACAATAAAAGCCCTGTCAACCGTCGGCGCGTCCAACGGAATGATCAGGGGCTCCTACATTCGCCAATCTCTCGTTTCCGCAATGATAGCGGCGGTTTTGCCGGCGGCGGGGAGCGTCGCGCTGTTTCTGCTGGCGACAAATACTGTGGCACAAAAGCCGTCAGTCAGCGCGTCTCTTATATGCGCGTATTTTGCCGTAAGCGCGGTGACCGCCTGCGCGTTTATACTGCCGGTCTGCCGCTCAATTCAATCGATCCTCGAAAGGAAGGAGAGTATTCTATGAACACCGTAGAGGTCAGAAATCTGAGTAAAGTTTTTGCTCAGGGCGAATATAAGGTCAAAGCGGTCGATAACGTGACCTTTGATATTGCCAAGGGCGAGCTTGTATCCGTCACGGGGCAGTCGGGTTCCGGGAAGACGACCCTCCTGAACCTCATCGGCGGTATCGAGACCGCGACAGAGGGCAGCGTCTACATTGACGGGACCGACATCTGCCGGGCGGATGAAAAGGAATTGGCAAGGCTTCGGCGTCAGAAAATCGGGTATGTATTTCAGGACTTCAACCTAATTCCCATTTTGACTGTCGAGGAAAATATTATCATGCCGCTGCTTTTGGATTCAAAAAAGGCGGATCGGGAGGAGCTTGATCGAATTACCCGCTTTTTGGGCCTTGAAAACCGGCTCACCCATCTTCCGAGCCAGCTCTCCGGCGGACAAAAGCAGCGCGTGGCGATAGCGAGGGCTCTTATAAATCACCCAAGCATCATTCTTGCCGACGAGCCCACGGGAAATCTTGACCGGGCGATGGCGGATGAGATCATGCGGCTCCTGCTGGACCTGAACAGGGAGGGGATCACCGTTCTCCTTGTGACACATGAGGAGCGGTACGCGGATATGTGCCCGAGAAAGCTGGTGATATCTGACGGACATATTTCGTGATCGCGTTGAAATGTGCGTCCTTAGTTCCTGAAGGGGTTTACAACATCTCAACAAACGGAAATTTGTCACTCGGAGAGATCGATCCAATATCTCTCCAAATTTACTCCTTCATCTGGTTCATAGACAACAGTCTCAAAAGTGCCGCCGTTTTTCAAAATTGTTTTTTTGCTGCCTTCATTGCCGCTGATGCAGGTGACCAGCACTTTATCGATTCCCAACTCCCTACATTTCGGTAATGCCATTTTCAGCATTTGCGTTGCATACCCTTTGCGGCGTTCACTCGGAGCAACGGAATAACCAATATGGCCTCCATAATGTTTCAGGTAATCGTTGGATAAATGCCTGATTTGGATCATTCCAACGATTTTCTGATCTTCTTCCCGCACGAGCATATACTGCAAGTCTCGAAAACTGCTTACATGATTGATCCAATCTTGTGGATTTTCAAATCTTCTGAGATGTGCTGTGCCATCCATGGAATCGCCGCAATCGAGAAACTCTTTTCGATACGCCCGGATTTGTTTGTCGTATTCTATTGCGGGTTCAATCAACTTCATCATTGTCGAATTGGGACCTTTCATTTAATATGGAACCTCTTCACAAGCTCCGATATGAGCCGTGATTTCAGTATTATCACGGAGGCTATGAGGAACACCGCGGCGGTGGAGGCGAGGACTATCATGGGCCAGCGGGTCTCGGAGAACACGAACATCGCAACGGCGGAGCACACCATGACGATGACCGTCAGCGCCAGCAGGGGCATGACGTTGTGCCTCTGCTTGGAGACGTTGACAAAAAAGAGAACAGCCAGCACCATAAGCGCCCCGTATGCCACTATTGGCACCACGAACGCCGCCCAGCCGGGGTACAGGAGACGGTCGATGAGGATGAGGAGTATCACCGTCATCACCAGGAGCTTTACACCCTGGCTTATCAGGTTCCGCTCCACCAGCGGCGCCTTCAAAATGAGCGTCCACACCATGTACATGGACCAGAGGACTATGACGCTCCATGCCCTGCCGCCGAGAACAATGTTGACGGTCGGACACACCACAGCCGCCGCCAGGAATACGAGTCCGAAGACGTACCGCACGTACATCATGGCTATGGACTGCTTTTTTATGTGCGGGTAAACTATCTCAAAATCCATAAAGCTCGCTCCCTGAAACCCTTATCTCCAGTCCCTCGCCCCTGAGAAGGCCCAGCAGCCGCTCCTCAAAGGACGGGTCCGCCGTGAGCTTTGCCACGGAGAGCGTGGCGGTGCCGTTTGCCGTCACCATGGACACCGCGGCGCGGGAAAGCGCCACCGTTCCCAGCACAAAGTCCATCTTCCTCACGTGTTCGTCCATACCCTCGGGAAGCTCCACTACGCCCAAGTTTGAAAGGGTGGTGGTGAACGCCCTGTCGCCCAAAAAGCCGTAGATAACCCGCGCCACCGGGCATTTTATAAAGAGCGGCACCAGCCTCACGGACCTGACAAGCTTCACGGCGCCGTTCATCATCTCCTGCATCTTGTCAAAGGAGACGCCGTTTTTAAGCTGCTCCGCCACCTTGGGGATTATCTCGTCAAGCGTCGTTATCTCCTCCAGCTCCAGGCGTATGTTGGCGTAGAGGGAGAAGTTGCGCAGCGTCTTTGACTCAAAGTAGTTTCGCATATTCACCGGCACCTGGATGTGTATAGCCCCGTGTTGACGGTCCGTCGCCGCCTTGCAGGATATGAACATCATCGCAGCCACCAGCGCCGTGACTGACGCCCCGCGCGCCCTCGCCGCGTCTCTGAGGGCGTCGGAGTCCATGTCAAAGTGGATCACCTGACAGGGCTTGACCCTGGAGAGCCTGCCGCCCATTTGAAGCGCCGGTTTGTCCACGAAGCCCGATGATTTTTTGCCGGACATGTGCTTTGAAAAGTCGTCGGCGGACTCGGAGGCGTCCGGCAGGCCGTTTACGTCCAGCACGCCCTTTTCGCAGGCGACCTTATGCCCCAAAAGCCGCAGGTACTCCGCCGTGAGGGTCTTTAAAAATACCGTGCCCCCGGTGCCGTCGGTGAGAATGTGGAAGAACTCACAGCTTATGCGGTTTTCGTAATAGAGCACCCGGAAGGACTTGGAGCCCGTCATGGAGACGTTGATGTCCGCGCAGGGGACGGTGGACTCCGGCTCCACGGGGAAGCGTCTTTTCGCCGCGTCGATGTAGTGCCAGAACACCCCGTTTTTGATTGTGGTGGCAAAGAAGGGGAACCGCTTTATGGTGAAGGTCAGCGCCATCTGCAAAAGCTCCGGCGCCACCGGAGCGTCCAGGTACACCGACAGCCTGAACACCGCCATCTGCTTGTGGCTCATGGACAGGGGATAGACCTTCGCCGCCGCGTCCAGCGGGAACCACCCGTCGGCGGGGCGGGAGTAAAAGCCCCCCAGGTTCACAGGCGATAAGAGCTCCAGCGCCTCCTCAAGCGGGACGCCGTTTTTTTCGTACCACAAAAGGGCGTTTTCAAAATCCCGTATTATCTGCCTTTTCCACTCACCGGACAGGCGCAAATGCTGGTCCAGCACCCTGAAAAACACGCCGACACGCTCCCTGTCCCCGTCGGGAAGGGAGGAGAGCCAGCGGGAAAATTCAGTTGCGGCCTTTTTTCTGCCCATCCGCGCGCCTCCGAAAAAGTTTTGATTATTTCAACCGGTATTATACCAAATTATTCCCGCCCGCGCAAGATATAAATATCGCGTTCTCACTTCGCCAAATATTTTTCAAATTTACCGTCACCACTTGCGAATAATCTGCCAAAGTGCTACAATGGCGCTTGTAATCTTGAAATAATGCTTAAAAGGAGTTTTCTTATGCCTGACCAGTATTACAGAGACGCCCTGAAGCTGGGGCAGAAGGAATACCGCGCCTGCATAGCCAGGGGCGTGAGCCCCGTCCTGCCGGTGCTTGACGATTTCGTTTCCGAGGAGCGCGTCAACCTGGGCGTAAAGCTGGGAGTTATCCAAATCCCCGCCGAGTTCATCGTCGGCACCAAGACCCGCGGGCGCACCACCAGCTTCGCCCGCAACTTCATGCCCCTTTTAGACGACGACACGGAATTTGCCCAGAAGTGGAAGGTCCTGTGCGACAGCCACCTGCGCGACGGCATACGCGACCCCATAAAGGTCTACGAGTACATGAACCGCTATTACGTCCAGGAGGGCAACAAGCGCGTAAGCGTTTTGAAATTCTTTGACGCCGTATCCGTCTCCGCCGACGTTATACGCGTCCTTCCCGAACGGGGGACGGGCATTGAAAGCGACATCTATTACGAGTTCGTGGACTTCAACCGTTACACCAAGATAAACACCCTTGAGTTCTCCCGCAAGGGCAGCTACAAGCAGCTTTTGAAGCTCCTGGGCCGCGAGCCGGAGGAGTACTGGACCGAGGAGGAGCGCCGCAAGTTCTCCACCGCCTACTACTACTTCCGCGAGGCGTATTTCGACAAGGCGGGCAGGACCGACGTGCCCCCCTCCGCCGTGGGCGACGCGCTCCTGGCGTTTTTGAAGATTTATTCCTACGCGGACCTGTGCGAGCAGGGCTCAATCGAGCTTAAAAAGACCGTCAGCAAGGTCTGGGAGGAGCTCGTGCTCCAGAAGGAGGAGGACAAGATAGAGCTAAAGGCCGCGCCAGTGGAGCCCAAGGGCGGCATCCTCTCCAAGGTCATCCTCACTACCTCCGGTGCCAGGGGACTGAAGGTCGGCTTCATCCATGACAAGTCCCCGGAAAAATCCGGCTGGACCCACGGTCACGAGCTGGGCAGGCAGTACGTGCAGAGGGCGTTCCCCGACAAGGTAGAGACGGTCTCCTACTTCAACGCCATGGACTCCGACCCCTCGGCGGTCATCGACCGGGCGGTGAAGGAGCTGTGCGACGTTATCTTCACCACCTCCCCGGTGCTTCTACCCGCCTCCCTGAGGGCGGCGGTGGACAACCCCGACACCCTCATAATGAACTGCTCCATCAACAAGTCCCACCGCTACGTGCGCACCTACTACGGCCGCATGTATGAGGCGAAATTCATCATCGGCGCCGTCGCCGGCGCCCTCACCGACACAAACAAGCTGGGCTACATGTGTGACTACCCCATTTTCGGGCAGATCGCCGGCATCAACGCCTTCGCGCTGGGCGCCAGGATGGTGAACCCCAGGGCGCGGGTGGTCCTGGAGTGGTCCAGCGTCGGCGGACGCCACGCCGCCATGGACAGGCTCACGGGGCAGGGGATAAAGCTCATATCCTCCATGGACAACGCCCGACTCTACGAGCCGGGACAGACCTTGGGGCTATCCTACGTGGACGGCGAGACGCAAAAGCTCATTGCCGCGCCCATCTGGAACTGGGGCGCCTACTACGAGGGGCTGATACGCCAGGTCCTCAACGGTACCCTCCGTGCCGAGTACGAGAGCTCCAGCAAGGCGATAAACTACTACTGGGGCATGTCCGCCGGCGTTGTGGACGTGAAGGTCACCGACGAGGTGCCGGAGAGCGTCAAGCGGCTGGTGGGCTACCTGCGCCAGGGCATATCCCGCTGGATAATCGACCCCTTCATCGGCCCAATTCACATCCAGGGCGGCTCCACCGTGGGCGAAAAAGACAAGCCCATCGACATGGAGGAGATTGCCGCCATGGACTACCTTGTGGAAAACGTGGAGGGCAAAATACCGGCGTATGACGAGCTTTCCCCCACCGGCAAGGCGACCGTAGAGTCCGTGGGCGTGGACAGCGCCAAGAAGCCGGAGGACGCCTGATGCGTATTCTGACTGTCGCGGACGAGGAATCAAAGCTATATTATGATTTTTACCGCCCCGGCAGGCTTGACGGCATCGACCTCATAATAGCCTGCGGGGACCTGAGCAAAAGCTACCTGGAATTTCTTGTGACAATGGCGCACTGCCCCCTGGTCTATGTGCGCGGCAACCACGACGACAAGCTCATCGACACTCCCCCAGAGGGGTGCGAGTGCATCGAGGACACACTGTACACTTACAAGGGCGTGCGCATCATTGGTCTCGGCGGCTCCTATAAATATAGGAAGACCGGCAGCAATATGTACACCGAAAAGCAGATGACCCGCCGTATCCGCCGCCTGCGCTGGAAGCTGAAAAGGGCCGGTGGCGTGGACATCGTAGTCACCCACGCCCCCATACGCGGCGTCAACGACTTTGACTCCCTATCACACCGTGGCTTTGAGTGCTTCCGTGAGCTTGTGGAGAGGTACAGCCCCAAGCTTTTCGTCCATGGTCACATACATATGTCCTACGGCGTAAACATCCCACAGCTGTCCGACTTCAACGGCACCACCGTGGTGAACGCGTATGACCACTGCGTCGTCGATATTTAATCCCAAAAACAGCTTTGCCGTTTGGGGCAAAAAATTGTCCGTTCCCTTTTTTGGGGGAACGGACAATTTTTATCTTCTTCCTCCGAAGGAGCCGCCGGATCTGCCGCCGCCGGAGGGTCGCGAACCGCCGGAGGGTCGCGAACCGCCGGAGGGTCGGAAGCCGCCGGAGCCGCCTCTTCCGCCGAAGGTCCCGCCGGAGCGGCCTCCGGAAGGTCTGGGCGGTCTTGGCGAGGAGCTTCTTGGCGGTCTGTACCCGCCTCCGCCGGATGGGGGAGGGGGAGGCGGCCTGCGGGGAGGCCTGGGAGCCCGATAGCTCCTGTACGGACGGGAGGAGAACATGTACCAGGGGCGGTACGGCGGCATGGGCATACCCATGCTCATATAATATCCCCTGTACCTCCTCCTGTCGGAGACTATCACGGCGACGATGATGATGACGAAGATCAAAATTATGAAAATATTCCTGAAAATGAACCCCAGCACGGCGCCGATTATCCCCAGTCCCGCAAGCCACCCGGCTGAGCCGGAGCTGCCGGAACCGCCGGAGCTGTCCGGGACCTCACCGAGCTTTACGTCAAACTCGTCCTCGAACCAGTCCGCCAGCTTATCCACCAGCTTAGTCACGGCTTTGTCGTACTTCCCGTCGTCAAAGTCGTCCCAAAAGTACCGGTCCAGATATTTGTTTATGTCCTCCTCGGAGAACCTGTCCGTCAGGTCACGCCCCACGGTGATCCCGCCGCGCCCCTCCTTGGGGGAGACGACCAGGAGCATACCCATGTCGGAGAGGGACCAGTCGTTGAAAAGCCCCACCGCGTACTCGTCGGCGTAAACGTCCCCGAAGTAGTCGATGAAGACCACCACTATCTGCCCTCCGCAGGCGTACTCAAGCTGTTCGTTTACCTCGATAACGTGCTCGCGGGTGTCGCGGCTCAGCGAGCCCGTCTCGTCGGTGACATAGAAGTCCGGGTCCTGCTCCAGCGCCAGACACGGCAGCGCCGCGGCGAGGACAAGGGACAAAAGCATAAGAAGGCATAAGACCTTTTTCAAACGTCACACCTCACTGAAATGTCCTGGGCGGGTCCACGCCCATAAGGGAGCCGATGAGCTTCGCGGGGAACCTGTTGTAGGTACCGCGGGTGAATTCCTCCGCCGCCTCGTTGTAGCCGGAGTGGGGAATGGCGCCCTGGGCGTTTGCGAACTGGTTGGAGTACATCTCCAGATCCGCCGCGTCCTGCTCCGAAAGCTGAAGCGACATGAGTGCGTCCCTCAAAGCGCCGAAGGAGGACACCACCATAGCGTTTGCAGAGGAATACTCGGATATGTCCCGCCCCTCCATGACGTCGTTGAGAACGGATTTGTCAAACCTCAGCTCGCCTGTGGCTTCACCGGCGGCCTCGTATTTGTCCCCCAGGGAGATGAGCCCCGTGGCGGCGTTTTCCGCGTCGCCGATGTATTCGGCGACAGCTCCGCGCCCGTCAACGCCCGTGAAGAATTTGTTCTCTACCCGGTCCACAGCCCGCCCAAGGCTGAGCCTGGCGCCGATGGGGGTGAATACAAGGATGACAAAGACGAGCACACCCGCCGCGAACCTGCGGTCCGCAAGCACGGCGCGGCTGCCGCCCTCTGATTTTTTCGCTTTCGCGGCGCTCATTTGTTGATCTCCAGAAGCTTCGCCTTAAGGTCGGACTCTATCTTGCCCAGCTCCGCCTCGGCCTGGCGGCGCTTCGCCGCGCCCTCCGCCTGGATGGTGCGAACCTCCTCCAGTGTCTCGATGAGGGACTGGTTGGTTGCCTTCAACGTCTCGATGTCCACAATGCCCCGCTCGGACTCGCGGGCTATCTCGATGGAGCCCTGCTTGAGGGTCTCGGCGTTCTTCTTGAGAAGCTCGTTGGTCATGTTGGTGACCTCGCGCTGAGCCTCCATCGCCTGCTGGGAGTGGTGCTGTCCCAGGGCGAGCACCATCTGGTTCTTCCAGAGGGGTATGGTGTTCACAAGGGATGTCTGTATCTTCTCCACCATCAGGGTGTCGTTATTCTGAATGAGCCGTATCTGCGGCGACATCTGCACGGAGATCATGCGCGTCAGCTCCAGGTCGTGGAGCTTCTTGTCAAAGCGGCTTATCATGTTCTGATAGTCGTTGGCGGCCTGGGCGTCCTCGGGCGCGCCGGTTTGCTTCGCCTTCTCCTGGAGGGCGGGGAGCGTCACGGTCTCGCACTCGTGGAGCTTTTTCTTGCCCGCCAGGATGTACATGGTCAGCTCCTTGTAATACGCCTGGTTGAGCTCGTACATCTTGTCAAGCGTCGCCACGTCCTTGAGCAGGACTATCTGGTGCTGCTCAAGCATACCGGCAATCTTGTCCACGTTTACCTCCGCCTTGTCGTACTGCGCCTTGAGGCTGGAGATCTGGTTCTGGACCTTCCTCTTGAAGCCCAAAAAGCCCCGCTTCTCCTCCTCGCCGTAGTTGAAGCCTTTAAGCTCCACCACCAGGTCAGAGAGCATATCTCCCACCTGCCCCATGTCCTTGGTGCGGACGCTCTGGAGGGTGGAGCCGGAGAAGTCGGCTATGTTCTTCTGGCTTGCCGCGCCGTACTGCAAAATGGCGTTGGAATCGGTGATGTCGATCTTCTGGGAGAATTCCTCCACCGCCTTCAGCTCCTCCGGG
Organism: uncultured Oscillospiraceae bacterium; assembly: GCA_947588955.1. Classification (GTDB taxonomy): domain Bacteria; phylum Bacillota; class Clostridia; order Oscillospirales; family Oscillospiraceae; genus RUG626. The sequence goes on from CANPYX010000005.1 coordinate 88,798, forward strand.
GAGAGCTGGGACTCCTCATGCTCAGTGGCAGAGACCGCGGGCGCCTCGGGCTCCTTGGGAGCCTCGGCTGCGGCTGCTGCGGCGGCAGCGGGAGTGGTGGGAGTAGAGTTAAATGTAAGCGTCGGGACATATTCAGGTTCAGTCATGTCAAAAACTCCTTTTTTATGTTATATGTGAAATATTGAAATTACTCTTTATTTATAGACCGCTTCACGTCAAAATCCTTCCCGGTCAGCCCCTCGCGTTTGAGCATGGACTCCAAAACGGTTATGTCCGTGTCGATGTCCAGCGCCTCGTTTGCAAAGAGGTGGTCGTACTCCTTCCGGTAGGCGGCGACGGTGGTGTCAAGTATGTCCTCGATGCGCTTTAAGGTGCCGGAGACGTTTTCGCCGGCGCCCTCACCGCTCATCCTGTCGTAGGCGTTCAAAAGCTTCATGGTTGTGGGCAGGTAATACCCGGCAAAGCGCCGCACCTGCGGGATGTCGTTGGGGTCCTCGATGATGTCCTTGAATATCTTGTCCGTGAGAGAGGCAATCTCCTCCACCCTCGACCGGACGGAGGGCTCCCTTATTGATGTCCCCAGACGCCTCAGCTCCTTCACCGCCAGCTCTCCCTCGCGCAAAAGCGCGTCCGCCTCGGCGTTCCCCGTGGTGACAGGCTCCGCCGGCACGTCGACGACCGTCTTTTTCCCCGGAAAGAGCTTCGTCAGCGCAAGATAGGCGCCCGCTGAGACCGCTATGAGAAGCAGAAAGTGCAAAAGCGAGTAGAGCGGCAGCACCAGGCACCATATTACCCACACCGCCGCCACGCCGTAGATAGGTACGGCGGACCGCTTCACAACAGTCTTTTTCGTACAGGACACCCCCTTTATTTCAATGTTTCATTTTACCGTTTTACACAGAAAATGTCAATAGATACAGGCGAATATTAAGCGGATATTACAAAAAATCGCGCTATGTCTCTCACCGCCTGTACTCAAACTCTATCCCGCACACGCTCACCGTGTCGCCCTCCTCGACGCCCAGCTCCTCAAGCCTTTCAAAGACGCCACGCTCCCTGAGGGTCCTGTCAAAGTACATTCTGGACTCGTAGTCCCCGAAGTTCACGTTCTGCACCAGGCGCTCCACCCAGCCTCCGTCCACGTACCAAACGCCGTCCTCCCGGTTGATCTCCGGCTCAGGCAGGGGACCTGTCTCCTCAGGCTCGGTGAACTCCGGCTCAAAAACGGCTATGGGCGGCAGCTCCGAGAGCTTATAGGCTATCGCCCTCACCAGCTCCTCCGTGCCAGTGTGGGCGGCGGCGGAGATTTTGAAAAACGGCATACCCGCCTCCTTTACCTTCCGCTCCAGCCGCTTAAGCCGCTCCTTCTCCTCCTCGCCAACTATGTCGCACTTGTTGGCGGCGACTATCATGGGACGCGACGCCAATGCGGGGGAATATTCCTCCAGCTCCCGGTTTATGATGTCGAAGTCCTCCGACGGGTCCCGACCCTCGCGCCCAGAGGCGTCCACCACGTGCACCGTCAAACGGCACCTGTCGATGTGGCGCAGAAAGTCGTGCCCCAGCCCCGCGCCCTCGCTGGCGCCCTCGATTATGCCGGGTATGTCCGCCATCACAAAGCTCCGCCCCTCCCCGGCGTATACAACGCCAAGGTTGGGGAAAAGCGTGGTGAAGTGGTAGTCCGCGATCTTCGGCCTCGCCCTGGATACCACCGACAGAAGCGTGGATTTCCCCACGTTGGGAAAGCCCACAAGCCCCACGTCCGCCAGCAGCTTTAGCTCCAGTATTATCTCCCTCTCAACGCCGGGGAGCCCCGCCTTGGCAAAGCGCGGAGCCTGACGCGTGGGTGTGGCGAAGTGGGAGTTTCCCCAGCCGCCCGAACCGCCCTTTGCCGCGATGAACCTGTCGGTCGCCGACATATCCGCCATTATCGCCCCGGTGGCCCTGTCCCTTACCACGGTCCCCACGGGTACGCGGATAATAAGGTCCTCTCCACGTTTGCCGGTGCACCGTTTGCCGGAGCCGTCCATGCCGTTGCCGGCGGCGTACTTGCGCTTGTACCTGAAATCCATGAGCGTGGACATGTTGGCGTCGGGCACCAGCACCACGTCCCCGCCGTCGCCCCCATCCCCGCCGTCGGGACCGCCGGAGGCAACGTATTTTTCCCTGTGGAAGGCAACGGCGCCGTTTCCGCCCTTGCCCGCCTTTATCTCGATGGTCGCCTTGTCAACAAACATATTCGATCTTCCCTCTCCACGTATTTGCCCCATTGTAACAGAATAGACGCGCCTTTTCAAGTATCCCCGTTAATACCTTATTCACAAAATATTAACCTCCTCCCTCCCGCGACAGCCGCTTGGGAGGTTGAAATCCCGCGCGAAATGTGCTAAAATACAAAATCGGTCCAAAATATTCAAGAATATTCAAGCGGAAAGGAGGCCGGCGAATGAAAGAAAAGGGAGAAAAAAACCGCAGCGCCGCCCTGACCGTGGGCGTAATGATGGTCATAACCCTCAGCGGCAAAATACTGGGGCTCCTCCGTGACCGGCTCCTCACCGTTAACTACGGCAGCGGCAGCGAGGCAAATGCCTTCCTCACCGCCTCCAGGATACCCCGCGTGTTTTTCGACACCGTCTTCACCTCCTCCATCGCCGCCTGCCTCATACCAGTCATGGGCGAGGTCCTGCAAAAGCGGGGAAAGAAGGATGCTCTGAAATTCGCGGGCAACTTCATGACCGTCATGGGCATAATCTGCGCCGCGGTGACGCTCCTGGGCGTCATATTCGCCGACGCTTTGACCTACTTCTTCGCCGACGGCTTCGACGATCAGACCGCCGCCCTGTGCGCCAGCCTCACCCGCATAATGATGCCCACCGTCTTCTTCACCGGCGTCGCCTTCTGCTTCGTGGGCATACTCCAGATATTCGACGAGTTCAACGTCCCTGCCGCCATAAGCCTCATCTCCAACATTGTCGTAATTATTTATTACCTGACCCTCAACGATAAATTCGGCGTCTACGGCCTTGCCGTGGCGTTTCTTGTCGCCTGGGCTGTCCAGGCGCTTGTCCAGATGCCCTCCCTCAAAAAGAAGGGCTTCAAATTCTACCCCTCCCTCTCGGTGAGAAACGCCGACATGGACAAGGTCTGGCGGCTCCTCCTCCCGTCCATGGTGAGCACCTGGGTGCTCCCCATAATGCAGACGGTGAACTCCAAATTCGGCTCCCGGCTCTTCGGCGGCGCCGGGGTCTCGGCGATAGAGTATTCCTACAGCCTCTACACCGTCATCGCCGGTATATTCGTCCTCCAGGTGACAAATTATATCTTCCCCAAGCTCTCCAAGCAGAACGCGGAGGGCGACCCCGTCCAGTTGCGCCAGACGCTCCGCTCCACCATGCACACCACCCTCTTTGTGGTCATACCCATGACCGCCGGGCTCTTTATAATGGCGGAGCCCATCGTCGCCTTCATTTACGGCGGCGGGCGCTTCGACCAGTTCTCCATCGACATAACCTCCCGCGCCCTGCGCTTTATATCCCTCGGCATGATAGGCTACGCCATACAGTACGTCCTCTCCCGCGCCTTCTTTGCCGCCCAATCCGGCAAGGAGCCGCTTTTCGCCGGGATAGTCTCAATAGTCCTGGACATCGTCCTGTGCGCCGTCCTCGCCCCGCGCTTTGACGTGGCGGGCATTGCCGTCGCCAGTGCCGTCTCCTTCACCGCCAACGGGCTTTTCATGTCGGTGCCCCTCCAAAGGCGCGGCGTCGGCTACTGGGACAGGGAATTCGCCATAGATATGCTTAAAATCTCGCTCAGCGCCGTGATAATGGGCGCCGCCGCCTGGGGTACCCGCGTCCTCATCGCCGGACACGTGGGCAAGCTACTCGCGGTCTGCGTCCCCACCGCCGTGGGAGTCGCGGTCTACGCCGTGTGCGTGCTTGCGCTGAGGGTGGACGAGGCGCGGCAGGTGACCAGCGCGATAAAGAAAAAACTGGGAAAGGGGGCTCCCGAATGAGGGCGATGATAGAAAACAGCCTCATCTACCGCCTAATCACCGCCATAGGCGCCTGGATAGACCGCCAATGGCAAAAAAGCCGGCTCGCGGCAATCATCTCCGGCTCCGGCTCCGGAAGTGAAGGCTCGGTAGTCGGGAAAGCCGGCAGCGCCGTTCATCGGGCGCTGTGCTCGGTGTTCCGTGCCCTGAAGCTGGACAGGCTTTTTGAGGGCTCGGTTTTTACAAGGAAATATTTCTGGATGGGGGCGGCTGTCCTGCTGGCGCCGATCCTGCCCACAGCGGCGGTGCTGGTGCTTGCTCTCATCGCCATAGGCTCCGTAGTGCTGACCTACGCCGTAGACAGGGAACGCCGCGCGGCGGCGTCGCCGGTAAAAAAATGGTTTGTGGCTTACGCCCTGGTATATGCTGTTTCGGCGGCGTTCTCAATGGCGCTGGAGAGCACCCTGAGCTCCACGCTGCTGACTGTGATTTTTGCCGTGTTCGCCGTGGCAATGCTTGATACCCACCGCACTTTCCGTGACGCAAAGCGCCTCGTCACCCTGCTTGTAGTTGGCGGGACGGTGGTGGCGGGGTACGGTATCCTCCAGGCGGTCCTGGGGCGCGAGACCTCTGCCCACTGGATCGACGAGGAGCTTTTCAGCAACATCTCCCAGCGGGTGTACTCCACCCTGGACAACCCCAACATTCTCTCGGAATATCTTTTGCTGGTGATCCCCCTGGGCGTGGCGCTGACGGTCAACGCCAAGTCCGCCAACGGACGAATTGCCGCGCTGGTCTCCACGGCGGTGATGGTTGCCTGTATGTTCCTCACCTGGTCGCGCGCGGGATGGGTCGGGCTGTTGCTGGAGCTTGCTGTCCTCCTGGTACTGATGGACAGGCGTTTCCTTTTACCTGGACTTTTGGGCGCGGTAGTGGTGGTGGCGTTCCTGCCGCAGGGGATACTCGACAGGCTCCTGAGCGTGGGTTCCATGGAGGACAGCTCAGCTTTTTACCGTTTCAGCATATGGACGGGCACCCTGCGAATGCTTCGGGACTGCTGGATCGCCGGTGTGGGTCCCGGAGCCTTCTCCGTGATTTACCCGCAATACTCCCTTAACGCAGCCATCACCAAGCACGCCCACAATCTCTATTTTCAGCTCATGTGCGATTCCGGCGTACCCGGCATTTTGACCTTCGTCGGGCTTGTGGTTTCGGCTGTGCGCGCCGCGGCGGGAACGATCAGCCGGGGGGCGGACAGGGAGCGGCGCGTCCTGCTTCTCGCCCTGCTATCGGGCGTTGTCGGATTCCTTATCCAGTCCGTTGCGGAGTACAGCTTTTATAACTATCGTGTCATGCTCGTGTTCTTCATTGTCATAGGACTCATCGGGTCACTGTCGTTGCGGGAAACGGAGGCGGATAGATGATCAGGGTACTGAATATCCTCAGCGACACGAATATCGGAGGCGCTGGCAGGGCGGTGCTCAACTACCTGGAGTTCATGGACAGGGAGAGATTTGAGGCGGCCGTATGCGTCCCCAGGGGAAGCCTCCTGATAGAGCCCCTTGAGAAGCAGGGAGTGCGGGTCCTCCAGGTGGACGCCATGGAGGACAGGTCAATGGACCTGAAAGCCCTCGGCCCTCTGCGACGGGTCATTCGGAGCTGCGATCCGGACATTGTCCACACTCACGGTTCCCTCTCCGGAAGGCTGGCAGCGTCAATGGAAAAAAAGCCTGTTGTATTCACCAGACACTCGGCATTTCCCTTCCCTGACAGGGTGACAAAGACGCCTCTGCGCCACCTGTACCGCGCCCTTTACACCCACTGGGCGGACAGGATCATTGTAATATCTCCCGCGGGGGCAAAGCTTTTGACGGACCTGGGCGTGCCGGAAGACAGGCTTGAGGTCATGATGAACGGCGTAAAGCCCCTGACACGCCTCCCCCTGGAGGAGCGGGCAGCTTTTCGGCGGGAGCTGGATATCGGTCCCGATGACTTTGTGGCTGTGATGGTTTCAAGGATAGAGGAGTACAAGGGTCATCTGGATGTTTTGGACGCCATGGACCGCTTGCGGGATTCTAAAGTGCGCCTGATTGTCGCCGGCACAGGCTCCTTTGAGGGGCAGGTCCGGCAGAGGGCGGAGGAGCTGAACCTGGGTGACAGGGTCATCTTCACCGGTTTTCTGGAGGACGTGACGCCCATTATGAGTGTGGCTGACGCGCAGATCAACGCCTCCTATCTGTCCGAAACCTCCAGTCTCGCCCTCATCGAGGGCATGAGTATCGGCGTCCCCGCCGTGGCAACAAACTGCTGCGGGAATCCCTGGCTTGTGAAGGACGGCGTTTCGGGACTGCTTTTCCCGCCGAGGGACAGCGCCGCCCTTGTTGAAATATTGAGACGCCTCTGCGCGGAACGCGGCGAGACAGAAAGGCTGGGCATTGGCGCCCGTAAGGAATATCTTGAGAGCTTCACCGGGGAGCGGTACGCCGCGCGGATCGAAGAAGTTTACAAAAAGATTTTGGAGGAGCGATATGGAGAAGAATAATAAAAAGGGCAGGAGCGTGTTCAACCTTTTTGACATAGCGGTCATTCTGGTGGCGCTGGTTTTGTTGGGCGTGCTCTACTACGCCGACCGGCGGGCGGGAGCGCCGGGGCAGGAAGTACCGGTCATATCCGACCAAAAGACAGTCATCCACTACACCGTGGAGGTTCCCAGTATCTCGGAGAATGTGGCGGACCAATTCAAGGCGGGCGATACCTTCATAGACCTGGCAAAAAAGTATATTCTGGGAACCGTGGAGTCCGTGGAAATACTCCCCTCACAGAAGCTTGTGACCGATTTTGAAAATAAGGTCCAATATCGCGCCGAAGAGCCGGGTCTTTATACGGTGCATTTTACCGTCACCTCCGAGGCGGCGATCGAGGAACGGAACATCATTGTTGACGGCGGATATGTTATCCGCATAGGGACAGAAGTGGAGGGAAAAGTACCCGGATGCGTGTTCAGGGGGTACGTGATTGCTGTTGAGAGGGTGGACAAATGAAAAAGACAAAAATCATTGACGAGCGCGGCTTTCTGTTTGGAAAGATCAGCGTGGTGGATATTTTGGCTGTCCTGCTGGTGCTTGCCATCGGGGCAATGGTCTATGTGCGGCTTTTCGTCCAGGGGAAAGAAACAGGCTACATCAGCCCCGAAATGACTAAGGTGGAGTTTGTGGTCAAGGTCCCCACAGTCAGGGACGTGCACAAGGACGCATACAGACCCGGCGACGTCGTATATAAGGGCGATGACGGTCCCCTTCTCGGCACAGTCACCGACGTTCGGACGGAGCAGGCTTACGCCCTTGTGACCTCGCAGGATGGGGAGATACTGTCCGTACCTGTAAAGGACTATTATGACTTCTATATCACCATCGAGGCACAGTGTACCACCGGAGCCAACGGCTACTATCTGGGCAATTCCGTTGAGCTCAACAGGAACATGACCCTTGAGCTTACCACCCTCTATGACAATCTTACCGGGACGGTTTACAGCATTGGCTGAGGGAGGCGCGCTATGAAGATACTTATGGCCACAATGAGCCTTGACATCGGCGGCGCGGAGACGCATATCGTGGAGCTTGCCCGCGAGCTCATCCGCCGCGGCAATCAGGTGTTGGTGGCGTCCAACGGCGGCGTGTACGTGGAGGAGCTGGAGGCGGCGGGTGCCCGCCACTTCAAGGTCCCCATGCACCGCCGCGACCCTGTCCTCATGGCAAAGTCCCTGCTCCTTTTGAGGAAAATAATCCGCGCCGAAAAGCCGGACGTGGTCCACGCCCACGCCAGGATACCCGCTTTTTTGTGCGGAATCATCAAAAAGACCACCGATTTCCCCTTCGTCACCACCGCCCATTGGGTGTTTGAGACGGGCTTTATGCTCAGCCGCCTCACCGACTGGGGCGAGAGGACCATCGCCGTCTCCGACGACATCCGTGACTATCTCATGGATAATTACGGGATACCGAGCGAAAATATCACCGTGACCATAAACGGCATCGACACGGACAAATTTTCCCCGGATGTCCCCGGAGACGCCGTCCGCGCCGAGTTCAATATCCCGGAGGGCGCGCCGGTGCTGTCCCACGTGAGCCGCCTGGACGAGAGCCGCGCCCTTGCCGCCTCCGCGCTTGTGAAGCTGGCGCCCGCCCTGGCGGGGCGCGTACCTGGCGTCAGGATACTAATAGCCGGCGGCGGGGATATGTTCGAGGAGCTGTCCCACCGGGCGGAGGAGGCCAATTTGAAGCTGGGCTACCGCTGCCTCATTTTCGCCGGACCCAGGACGGACGTGAACGCCGTCTGCGCCGCGGGCGACGCCTTCGTGGGCGTGTCACGCGCCGCCCTTGAGGCAATGGCCACCGGAAGACCCGTGGTTGTCGCCGGAAACGAGGGCTATATGGGCCTTTTCGACGAGGACAAGCTGGAGACCGGCATACAGGGCAACTTCTGCTGCCGAGGCTGTCCGGAGCTCAGTGAGCACCGGCTTCTGGACGACCTCACCACCGCCCTGACGCTGGAGCCCGACGAGTACCGCCGCCTTTCGGAGCTTGGCAGGCGCGTGGTGCTGGAAAATTACAGCGTCAAGCGAATGGCGCAGGACGCTTTGGATGTTTACGCCCTGGTCCGCCGCCACTGTCAGGTGGTGCTCAGCGGCTACTACGGCTTCAACAACGCCGGCGACGAGGCGATACTTGACGCCCTCTGCGGCGCGCTTACGGACATAGACAAAAATATAGGCATAACCGTCCTCTCCCGCGACCCCAAAATGACCGGGGAGCTCCACGGCGTCAAGGCGGTGAACCGCTTTTCACCCTTCGGGGTGCTAAAGGCGGTGAAGGGGTGCGAGCTCCTTATCTCCGGCGGCGGGAGCCTTTTGCAGGACAACACCTCCACCAGGAGCCTCCTCTACTACCTCTCCATCGTCTGGACCGCCCACAAAATGGGCAAGAAGACGATGCTCTACGCCAACGGCATAGGCCCCGTGAACAAGCCGGCGAACAGGCGCAGGGTGCGGAAAATAGTGGAGCTTGCCGACAAGGTGACCCTCCGCGACCCCGACTCCCTTCGGGAGCTTCGGGACATGGGCGTTGTCAGGGAGGACCTTGTTGAGGGCGCGGACCCGGTATTTACCCTGCCGGAGCCCAGCCACGCCCGGAGCCAGGAGATACTGTCCGTCCTTGGCATAATGGGCCCCTTCGTCACCGTCTCCGTCCGCCCCATAAAGAATTCGCCTGACTACACCCAGCGGTTTGCCCAGCTGTGCGACGGCATCTACCAGAGATTCGGGCTGGGAATAGTCTTCCTCTCCATGCAGCCCAAGCGCGATGAGCCCGTGGCGTGGGAGATTCGCGACCGCATGAAGTGCCCCGCCTATGTCCTCTCCGGCGAGTTTTCGCCCACGGAGCTCATGGGCATAATAGGGGAGGGCAGGCTCGCCCTTTCCATGCGCCTCCACTCCCTCATCTTCGCCGCCCGCACAGCCACTCCCGCCCTGGGATTCGCCTACGACCCCAAGGTGGAGAGCTACCTCTCCATGCTGCGCCTCCCCTCCGCGGGGGACGGCTCGGACATAGACGTGGAGGCGGTGTTGAAGGCGGTGGACGTGATGCTGCAAAACCGCGACAGAATGGCGGAGAGCCTGCGGGAGAGCCGCGAGCGCATAACCGCCCTGGCGCGGCTCAATAACGAAAAGCTCCGGGAGCTCCTGCCTCCTGACCCGGAGGACGCGCCCTCGACCCCCGCCCCGCCTGAGGATTTCCCCATAGGACAGCGCCTCAACGAGAACGCCGCCGCAGATTTTGCCGCCGCCTTCGGCTTTGACATCGCCGGTACGACGGACCCGGAGCTGGAAGCGGACGGCACGAGCGATTTTGTAAAGCCTCCGGCAGAGCCGGAAATTGACGATACGATAAGAAAGGACGAAAAAAATGAAGCTTGAAAACGGCGCCGTGATACACGGCTTCAAGGTGCGCTACTCCCAGCTTATCCCTGAGCTGAACGCCACGCTCTACCGCATGGAATACGAGAAAAACGGAGCGGATCTGGTGTGGCTGGACCGGCCTGACGAGAACAAGACCTTCTCCATAGCCTTCAAGACCATCCCCTCCGACCACACGGGAGTTTTCCATATCCTGGAGCACTCCGTGCTGTGCGGCAGTAAGAAGTACCCGGTCCGGGAGCCCTTTGTGGAGTTGCTGAAAAGCTCCTTACAGACCTTCCTCAACGCCATGACCTTCCCGGACAAGACCATGTACCCCCTGTGCTCAAAAAACGACAAGGACTTTTTGAACCTCATCGACGTGTACATGGACGCGGTGCTCCACCCCCTGTCTTTGGAGTCGCCACTGGGCTTCAGGCAGGAGGGCTGGCATTATGAGCTGGACTCCCCGGAGGGGGAGCTCACGCGCAACGGCGTGGTTTTTAACGAGATGAAGGGCGCCTTTGTGGACCCGGACGAGGTGCTGAGCTTCAACCTGGGGCGCCAGATGTTCCCGGATAACTGCTACGGCTACGAGTCCGGCGGTCACCCGGAGCACATACCGGAGCTGACATACGAGAAATATCTTGAGAACCACCGCCGCTACTACAGCCCCACCAACGCCCGCATCTTCCTGGACGGCGAGGTGGACCTGGACGCGGTACTTTCAAAGCTCGATTCCTTCCTTTGCGAATACGACAGGGTGGACGTGGACGCGGAAATTCCCATGCAAAAGCCCGTACACCCGGAGGAGCTCACGGCGGAATACGAGATCGGTCCCGAAGACGACGACGCCAACAAGGTGATCGTGGGCCGTGCCTGGGCCGCCGGCAGATTCGACGAGCCGGAGAAAAACGTCGCTTGCGCCGTGCTTGCCCAGGCGCTTTGCGGCACCAACCAGTCGCCGCTTAAGAAGGCGCTTCTGGACGGCGGGCTGGTGGAGGACATGGGCCTTCACAGCTATGACGGCATACAGCAAAACTTCCTCTTCTTAGCCGCCAGGAACACAGGTATGGACAAAAAGGACGAGCTTCTCCGAACCGTTGAGGAGGTGCTCCGGGAGCAGGCGAAGGAGCTTGACCGCCGCCAGCTCCACGCCATTTTGAACCAGGTGGAGTTTGCCAACAGGGAAAAGGACTTCGGGCGTATGCCCAGGGGCCTTGTGTTCGCCATGACCAGCCTTGAGAGCTGGCTTTACGGCGGCGACCCCGCCCAGAATCTCCGGAACGAGGAGCTTTTCGCCACGCTCCGCCGCAGGATAGACGAGGGCTGGTTTGAAAAGCTTTTGGAGGAGGTATTTATCACCAATCCCCACACCGCCACGGTGGTGCTAACCCCCTCAAAGACGCTGGGCCAGGAGAAGGCGGAGCGGGACGCCAAGGAGCTTGCCGCAATAAAGGCGGGCTGGACGGAGGCGGAGACAAAGAAGGTGATCGACGAGTTTGCCGCGCTCCGCCGCCACCAGAGCTCCGGCGACACCACCGAGGGGCTTGCCACTCTCCCGCAGCTCTCGCTCTCGGATATACCCGAGGAGATGGCGCGTCTTCCCTATTCTGAGGAAAAATACAGGGGCACGACCCTCCTCAGGCAGGAGGTTGAGACCGGCGGGATAATCTACTTCGACATGTATTTCGCCGCCGACGATATGGACATTCCGGAGCTCACAGGGGTGCCCATGGCGACACAGCTTTTGGGCAAGCTCCCCACGAAGAAGCACACCGCCCTTGAGCTTGCGTCCCTCATCCGGGAAAAGATAGGCAGGTTCTCCGTTTCGGCGGCTTCCTATAAGCATACCTCCGGCAAGGTCACGCCGGTGCTCACTGTCTCCCTCGCCGTCCTTTCCGAGAGGGCTGAAGAGGCGATGGAGCTCACGCGGGAGATCATGTTTGAGACGGACTTCACCGACACCGCCGCCATATTCAATATCCTCCGCCAGACACGCATCGGCGCGGTGGAAATGGCGCAGAACGCGGGCAACTCCTTCGCCCTGGTGCGCGCCACCTCCGGACACAGCGCCAACGCCGCCGTCACCGACGCCTTCGCCGGCGTAAGGCAGCTTAGGTACCTCCAGGAGACGGAGAAGACCTTCAACGACGCGCCGGACGCCGTTGCCAACGCCTTCACCGCCGTGCTCTCCAAGCTCTTTGCCCGCTGCCGCCTGACGCTCTCCGTCACCGGCACCAAGGATATGAAAATGGCGGATATGGCCCTCGATATGCTCCCTGAGGGCGCCCGCGGAGCGTCGGTGGAATACACCCCCAACGACATGGAGGCAGAGGGCTACACCATCCCCGCCGCCATCGGCTTTGCCGCATCAGGCGCGGGCCTCTCCGCCGCCGGAGCGGAATACACCGGCTCAATGGCGGTGGCGGCAAAGCTCCTGAGGCTCGACTACCTCTGGAACAACGTGCGCGTCAAGGGCGGCGCCTACGGCGTGAGTATGGACGTTTCGGAGACGGGCAACCTGGGCTTCTCCTCCTACCGTGACCCCCAGTGCGCCGGGAGCCTGGACATTTTTGCCGCCGCCGGGACCGCGCTCCGTGATTTTGCCAAATCCGACGAGGACGTGGACAAGTATATCATCTCCACCATCGGCGGAATGGAGCCGGTGATGACCCCAAGGCAGGAGAAATCCCGCGCCGCGGCGATGTACTTCACCGGCAGAACAGCCGCCGACGCACAGCGCACAAGGACCCAGGTGCTCCACACCACAAAGGCACAGCTTTCCGCTTTCGCCGATACCCTGGATGCCTTGGCGCCAAAAGCAAATATCTGCGTCGTCGGCGGCGCGCCGATCCTCTCCGCATGTGGAGATAAGCTCACGAAAATCGAGCCCATTCAGTAACCAAGGGGCTCCTTAAAGGGCCGCGCCCATAGGGGGCGCGGGGAATCTACTTTCCTCTCTTTTTGAGTTCGTCAAAAAGAGAGGAAAGTAGCAAAGGAGAGAAAAAACGACCAGGGAGGGATAATGTTATCCCTCGACAAACCCACCCCTATCCCCCGGGGGTGGGTTTGTGGTATAATGGCAAAAAGAAGAGACGGAAAAGGCGGTGGGACCCATGTTGACACGAAACGCTCAGAAGGA
>CANPYX010000006.1 GCA_947588955.1 uncultured Oscillospiraceae bacterium
CAAAAAAAGAAGAGAGTTACCAGGGGGTTCCTTGGTAACTCTCTTCCCTTTTTATGGGGCTTTTTTCACAGCCCCAGTTTTTTTACGCAAGTCTAACGAATATCAGGTGCGCGGAGCCTGGGACCTCGCCGCCGGCGCTTTGCGTCACGGTCAGAGAACCGGTATTGCCGGTGGGGTTCCTGACGGCGACGGTGTCGCCGGCGGAGAGCGTCTGCACGCTCATTCCCACTATCTGGTCAGAACCGGCGTTCCTGCCCACCACGGTGGACGCCACGCCCGCCCCGTTGACGGCAAGCTGGAGCTGTCCCGCCTGGGTAATGGGCACCTGGAAGACCACCAGGTACGTCCCCGCGTCCACTACGGTGAAAGAGGTGTCCGACGCGGCGGTGATACTGCCGGTGCCGGGACCTGAGTTGGGGAATGCCACATCCGCTCCGGGAGCTATGACCGCGGTGTTATCGGGCGGCATAAGCGCGTAAAAATCCGCGTACCCCGTGACCGCCGGAGTCCCCGCCGGTCCCTGAGGTCCCTGGGGTCCGACTGCTCCCGTCGCACCCGTCGCGCCTTGAGGGATGACGAAGTTCAATATGGCGTCCGTGTCCGTTCCAGTGTTGGTCACGCTCGCCGGCGTGCCGGGAGCCCCGGTTGTCACGGTTCCGATCTCTATCGTCGCCGCGGCTCCGGCAGGCCCCGCGGGACCCGTGGCGCCCGTTGCGCCCGTCGCGCCGGTTGCTCCCGTGGCTCCCACAGGACCGGCAGGACCCTGGGGACCCTGAGGTCCGACAGCTCCGGTGGCGCCTGTCTCACCTCTTGCCCCGGCGGGACCGGCAGGTCCTTGGGGACCCTGGGGACCTATGGGCCCCGTAGCGCCGGTCGCGCCCGTTGCCCCTGTGGGACCGGCAGGTCCCTGAGGTCCCTGGGGACCCGTCTCGCCCTGGGGCCCCTGGGGGCCCTGGGGACCGGTGGGACCGACGGGTCCGGGTATGCCCTGAGGTCCCCTGGGTCCGGGACACACAGTGGGAGTGCCCGGACACGGCGGCATACATCCGCCGCAGTTTATTACGGTTCCCCCGCAGCCTCCGGCTCCCTGCCCTCCGCAGGGCTCATTGGCGTCAAATAAATCAGATGTTTTCATCCAAATCCTCCTTGGGCTCATATGAGCCTACAACATAATATTCATCTCCGTGACCTTCTGTTACAGCGCCCCGCATTTTCCTGAAAAAATAAAATTTTTCTGAATTGCGAAAATTCCTGTTGAATCACTGCCGGAAAGATGATAAAATACCAGTGACAGATAACCGCTCTGTCCTCACCCCAAAACTGAAAGGAGTGTTCCCTATGGTTAAGGTCATTATGGGACTGAAGGGTCACGGAAAAACAAAGCAGCTTTTAGAGCTTGTACGCAAGGCTTCCGACGAGGAGCACGGAAATGTCGTCTGTATCGAGCGCGACGCGGCGCTCCGCTACGACGTTCCCATGAGCGTCCGCCTCATCAGGCTTTCGGATTACAAGCTTGTCGGCTACACCGCCCTCAAGGGCTTCCTCAGCGGGCTGCGCGCCGGCAATTACGATATTACCCACATCTTCATGGACGGTCTATTCAAGCTGGCGGGTACCGAATCCCTCAATGAGGCCGAGGAGTTCCTGGCGTGGTGCGACAGCTTCTCCAACCGCGAGGGCGTCAAGTTCACCATGACCATCAGCGCCGACGAGTCCTCCGCCACCGAAGGGATCAAGAAGTACTTTTAAGCTGACGGGAGCCGAACCCGCGTCAGCTTAAACCCCGAATTTTGGCAAAAGGAGTGGATGGCATTGGAGATCCACGAATCCGGCGAGGACTACCTTGAAACAATACTTATGCTGGAAAACCGCATGGGGTATGTCCGCTCCATCGACATCGCCACCGAGATGGGCTTCTCAAAGCCCACCATCTCCATCGCCATGCGCAGGCTCCGGGAGTCCGGCTACATCGACGTGGACGAGCGCCGGGACATCCACCTCACCCCCTTAGGGCGCGAGGTCGCCGAGAGGATCTACGAGCGCCACGTCCTTTTGACGGACATGCTCAAGGCCCTGGGCGTCGAGCCAGAAGCCGCCGCCCGCGAGGCATGCAAAATAGAGCACGACATCAGCGCCGAAACCTTCTCAAAGCTTCGCCAATACTACGACTCCCACCTAAAACCCTAATCCCCCCCCGCCGCCCGTAAAAAAATTACGGGCGGCAAAAATTTTCCGGGCGGCAAAAAAAAATCCCTAAATCAAATATTTTTCCGGCGGCATGTACGTCGGAAAAATCGCCTTTTGTTTTGCAAGTGTGCGCCCCTACGGGGCGTGCGCGCAGCAAAACAGCAGAAAAAATTTCCGGAAATGTCCGCAGACATTTCCGAAAATTTTTTCGCACGTCCCCCCCTTCTTCAAAAAGGGCAAAGCCCTTTTTGAAGAAATTATCCCGACACATCTTCAAAATCTGTACGCAACAATTCCACATGAGCGCCAAATCCTGCCTATTGCCATACGGTGGATTTTGGTGTATTATTGTATTTGTAAAAATGACATCATGTACGGATAATGGAGGTATGTTATGGCTTACAGAATAATCTCCGACGGCTCCTGCGACCTTCCCGAGGAGCTGGCACGGGAGAAAAGCATCCGTGTAGTCCCCTTCTACGTGACCATGGACGAAAAAAACTACATCAAGGAAAACGTGGAGATCTCCAAGTCCGACTTTTACAAGTGGATGGTGGATAACCCCGGCAAATTCCCCAAGAGCTCCATGCCCCCCACCTCCGACTTCCTGGAGGCGTTTGAGGAGGCGGCAAAGGCGGGCGAGGACATAATCTGCCTCACCATAACCCGCAAATTCTCCTCCTGCTACGACGTGGCGATGGCGGCAAAAAAGCTCCTGCTGGACGAGTACCCGGAGCGCAAGGTGGAGGTCATCGACTCCACCGTTGACACCGTCCTCCAGGGCATCGTCGTCCTTGAGCTTTGCAAGCTGCGGGACGCGGGCTTCGGCTTTGAGGAGTCCGTAAGGCGCCTTCGGGACATCCTCCCCTCCGGGCGCATACTCTTCACCGTGGGCAGCCTTGACTATCTCCGCGCCGGCGGCAGGATAGGCAAGCTGGCGGGCGTCGCCGGCGCGCTTTTGGGCATCCGTCCCCTCATAACCCTGAAGGAGGGCGAGATCTTCCCCTCCGGCATCACCCGCTCCCGCAAAAAGTCCATGGACATGGTGGGCAAGCTGGTGGTGAAATACGTCACCGAGACCTTTAAGAGCCCCGACGAGTACGTTGCCGCCATCGGCTACGGCTACGACCTGCCTGAGGGCGAGGTCTTCCGCGACAAGATACGCGAGTACCTCGCCTCCATCGGACACGACCAGGAGCTTCCCATCTACCACATCGGCGCCGCCATCTCCGTCCACACCGGTCCCTATCCCCTGGGCTTCGGCATCGTGAGGAAGGCGGACCTGTCCCACTGACTTGAATGAAGGAATTTCTCATAAACGAAAATGACGCGGGCCAGCGCCTTGACCGCTTCGCGGGAAAGGCGGCCCCCCTCCTCCCAGAGGCCCTGCTGCAAAAATATATCCGCCTCAAGCGCATAAAGGTCAACGGCAGGGGCGGAAAGCGCGAGCAGCGCCTTGAGCCGGGCGACACGGTGCAGATGTACGTAAACGACGAGTTTTTCGACCGCCCCACCGACGAAAACTCCTGGCTGCGGATAACCGCGCCGCGGGTGAACGTGGTATACGAGGACGAAAA
This sequence comes from uncultured Oscillospiraceae bacterium, assembly GCA_947588955.1. GTDB lineage: Bacteria > Bacillota > Clostridia > Oscillospirales > Oscillospiraceae > RUG626. The sequence goes on from CANPYX010000006.1 coordinate 3,765, forward strand.
CCTCCTCCTTGCCGACAAGCCCGCGGGCGTCCTCTGCCACGCGGGAGACGCCGGGGAGTACAACACCCTCATCTCCAACATAAAGGCATACCTTTACGGCAAGGGCGAGTGGGACCCCAAAGCGGAGAGCTCCTTCTCCCCCGCCCTGTGCAACCGCATCGACCGGAACACCCAGGGGCTTGTCATCGCCGCCAAAACCGCCCCCGCCCTGCGCGTCTTGGACGAAAAAATACGGCTTCGCGAGATCGACAAGCTCTACCTCGCCGCCGTCCACGGGAAAATGGTCCCCCCCTCCGGGACGCTAACCGGCTTCATCTTCAAGGACGCAAAGCAAAACCGCGTCTACGTCCGCCAAAAGCCGGAGCCCGGCGCCCGCTCCGCCGTGACAAAATATAGGACGTTAGACTTCAAAAACGGCGTCTCCCTGGTGGAATGTGAGCTCCTCACTGGCAGGACCCACCAGATCCGCGCCCAGTTCGCCGCCGCCGGTCACCCCCTCGTGGGCGACGGCAAGTACGGCACGGACAAAACCGCCCGTGAGCTCGGCATCCCCGGTCAGGCGCTATGCTCATATAAGCTTCGTTTTTCCTTCAAAACCGACGCCGGAATACTCAATTACCTTGCCGGCAGGGAATTTCAGGTACCCCGCCCGGAATTTGTCGAAAAATTATTCCCAATGTGAAAAAATCTTATTGACAACCGGAATAATATTTTGTATATTATTCATCGTCAAAACCGCGGATGCTGTGCTGGAAGCTGAGCGTCCGCGGTTTTTTCGACTAAAATATCAAACTGTGCGCGTCCCTTTGGGCGGCGCGTGAAAAGAGGGGGAGGATAATGTCCAAAGAGCTTATACGTCTCAAAGACGTGACCATGAAATTTGACGGCGAGACCGTCCTGGACAACGTAAACATCTACTTCAACGACAAGGAATTTCTCACGCTTCTCGGGCCCTCGGGCTGCGGCAAGACCACCCTTTTGCGGATAATCGGCGGCTTCCAGACGCCCACCGAGGGTGACGTGTTCTTCGACGGCGTGAGGATAAACGATGTCCCGCCCCACAAGCGGCAGGTGAACACTGTGTTCCAGAAGTACGCCCTTTTCCCGCACCTGAACGTCTACGACAACGTGGCGTTCGGTCTGCGCATACCCAAGGAGGCCGAGGGCGGGACAGATAAATCGGGGAAAAGGGAGAAGGTCCGCCTTTCCCGCGAGGAGATCGACAGCCGCGTCCGTGAGATGCTGGAGGTTGTGTCCCTCAAGGGCTTTGAGCACCGCTCCATCTCCTCCCTCTCCGGCGGCCAGCAGCAGCGTGTGGCAATAGCCCGCGCCCTGGTGAACAGGCCCAAGGTCCTTCTGCTGGACGAACCCCTGGGCGCCCTTGATATGCGCCTTCGGAAGGACATGCAGCAGGAGCTCAAGCGCATACAGCAGCGCCTCGGCATAACCTTCATCAACGTCACCCACGACCAGGAGGAGGCCCTTGCCATGTCCGACACCGTGGTGGTGATAAACGAGGGCGTTATCCAGCAGATAGGCACCCCGGAGGACATATACAACGAGCCCAAAAACGCCTTCGTCGCGGACTTCATAGGCGAGAGCAACATAGTCGACGGCATAATGCGCGAGGACAAGGTCGTGGAGATCTTCAACCGCCGCTTTGCCTGCCTCGACTCCGGCTTTGCCAAGGATGAGCCCGTGGACGTGGTCATTCGCCCGGAGGACGTGGACATAGTCTCCGAATCCGAGGGCCAGCTGCGCGGCGTCGTCACCTCCGTGACCTTCAAGGGCGTCCATTACGACACCATAGTCGATTTTTACGGCTTCAAGTGGCTCATTCAAACCACCGACTACTGCCCCGTGGACTCCCACATCGGCATAAGGATCGACCCCGACGGGATTCACGTCATGAAAAAAAGCCGCTATTCCGGTATGTTCGGGGACTACTCCTCCTACTCCGAGGAGTACGACGAGATAAACGACCCCACCCTTCTTGACGTGGAGGAAGCGGAGGGCAGGGACAATGAGGAATAAGCGCGGACTTTTCGCCGTCCCATACGTCATCTGGATGGCGCTCATTGTCGTTGTCCCCGTCATCATAATGCTCGTCTACTCCCTCACCGTTGAGGTGGAGACCTCCTCCGGCACAGTCCTGGAGGCAAGCTTTGAAAACTACACCGGCATGACTCTCTACGCCGGCGTATTCGGGCGCTCCTTCTGGCTCGCCCTCATCGCCACAGCCATATGCCTGCTCGTGGGCTACCCCGTGGCGTACCTCATGAGCCGCGAGGGTCCCGGCTTCCAGCGCGTGGCTATGGCGCTCATTATGCTGCCCATGTGGATGAACTTCCTCCTTCGCACCTACTCCTGGATGTCCATTCTGGAGAACAACGGGCTCCTCAATCAGCTCCTTCAAAAAATCGGCGTCATATACCTTTACAACAAAATAACGGGCTCGGACATCGAGTATTTCCAGCTCATCCGCACCCCCGGCGCGGTCGTTCTGGGCATGGTCTACAACTACCTTCCCTTCATGATCCTGCCCATCTACACCGTCCTTTGCAAGCTGGACCCTCGCCTCATCGAGGCGGCGCAGGATCTGGGCGCCAACTCCGCCAACGTCTTCAGGCGGGTCATACTGCCCCTCTCCGTGTCCGGCATCGTCTCCGGCGTCACCATGGTATTCGTCCCCTCGGTGTCCACCTTCGCCATCTCCCGTCTCCTGGGCGGCGGCACGCAGATGATGCTGGGCGACCTCATTGAAAACCAATTCCTGGGCGGGGCGTACAACCCCCATCTTGGCGCCGCGATCTCCATGGTGATGATGGTCATAGTTGTGGTGTGCATGGTGGTCATGAACCACTTCGGCGACGGTGAGGAGGAGGCGATGGTTCTCTGATGAAAAAGAACAGTATCGGGGGCCGCTCCCTCATAGGGCTTTGCTTCCTCTTCCTCTACCTGCCCATATTCCTGCTCATTATCTTCAGCTTCAACAAGGGCGACTCCTCCGCCGTCTGGCGGGGCTTCTCCCTCAAGTGGTACGGGGAGCTCTTCCACAACCGCCTGGTGATAGAGGGCCTTGCCACCACCCTTCTGGTGTCCCTCCTCGCCACCGCCATCTCCACCGTCGCCGGCACCTTCGCCGCCATCGGTATCTACAACCTCACGAAAAAATGGCGCGGCCCCATCCTGGTGGTCAACGATCTTCCCATGATGAACGCGGACATAGTCACCGGCGTCTCCCTGTGCCTCTTTTTCGTGGCGTTTTTCAACGGCTGGCACGGGATCGCCTCCTGGATAAACGCCCACCAGACGCTTTTCACCCTCCCCACCCGTCTTCATCTGGGGCTCTCCACGCTCCTTATAGCCCACGTCTGCTTTGACATCCCTTACGTCATTCTGAACGTGGCGCCGCGTCTGCGGCAGATGGACTCGAACCTGGTGGAGGCGGCGCAGGATTTGGGCTGTACCTGGATGCAGGCGTTCGTCAAGGTGATACTGCCGGAGATAAAGCCCGGCATCGTCTCCGGCGCGCTCATAGCCTTCACCATGTCCGTTGACGACTTCGTAATAAGCTACTTCACCGCCGGCTCCGCCACCCAGACCCTCGCCATGGTCATCTACGGCATGACGAAAAAGCGCGTGACCCCCGTGGTGAACGCCGTCAGCACCCTAATGTTCCTGGCGGTGCTCATAGTCCTCATAATCAACAACGTGCGCTCGGCGAAGTTGGCAAAGCTCGCCGCCAAGCGCGCCTCCTTCGAGCCCGTCCCTGAGAGCCCGCGCCTCAGGCGCTTCCGGGAGTGGATGGCTACGCCCAGGGGCAAGGCCGCCCGACGTGTCACCGCCGCCGTCCTTTGCGCGGCGTTTGTGGCGACCACCGTGTTCCTCACCGCCTTCACCACCTCCCGCCCCGTGGTCAACGTGTGCTCCTGGGGCGAGTACATCGACGAGGACCTTATCACCGAGTTTGAGGAGCAGACCGGCATACGCGTCAATTACCAGACCGCCGAGTCCAACGAGGCGCTTTACTCCCTCCTGAGCAACGGCGGCGCCGACTACGACGTGGTGGTGCCCTCCGATTACATGATAAGCCAGCTCATCGAGGAGGATATGCTCCAGCCCTTGGACTACTCCCAAATCCCCAACTTCTCCCTCATCAGCGACAGGTTCAAAAACCTCCCATATGACCCGGAGAACAAGTATACCGTCCCCTACACCTGGGGCACCGTGGGCATAATCTACAACTCCGCCATGATTGAGGACGAGATTGACAGCTGGTCGGCGCTCTATGACGACAAATACGCGGGCCAGGTCCTTCTAATCGGCAACTCCCGCGACGCCTTCGGCATCGCCCTCAAGTACCTGGGCTACTCCATGAACACCACCGACCCCGACGAGATTCGTCAGGCTTACGACCTGGTGCGTGACGCCTACGAGCGCGGCGTTTTCCAGGGCAAGGTCATGGACGAGGTCTTCCAGACCATGGAGGGCGGCAACGCCGCCTTCGCCACCTACTACGCCGGCGACTACCTCTCCATGCTGGAAAACAACGAGGATCTTCGCTTTGTGGTCCCAAAAGAGGGCTCCAACTGGTTCGTAGACGCCATGTGCGTCCTCAAGGACTGCCCCAACTACGACAACGCCATGAAGTGGATAAACTTCATCGCCTCCACCGACTCCAACCTTCGCAACATGGATTACATCTGGTACGCCAGCCCCAACGAGAAGGCGTTGGAGCTCTACCCCGAGTGGTACGAGGAGCAGTACGGCGAGCCCCTGGACCCGGAGATATACTCCATAATGGCCGCCCCCTCCGAAGTCCTGGACCGCTGCGAAATGTACATCTGCCTCCCCAAACCCACCCGCGCCCTCTACAACGAGCTGTGGATAAAGCTCGGCATTTAAAAAAGGCTCTAAAAAAGCGTCAAGTACCCACCCCGTTTCCGGGGTGGGTACTTTGCAGATTGTTGACAAACCTCAAAAAATGATAGCATTTTCCCCAGCTTATCCTTATACTAATATCTATTTAAAAGGAGACACCGAGCGGCGAGGATTTTTCACGTCAGGCAAGGAAGGCGCCGCAGGGAATACTGTATGTATTTCCAAGGCGGCTGACGCAACCGGGGTCCCCGACGGGCAAAGCCCGTTGGGGAGAGGAGGAGCGAAGTCCGCGCCTGAGCCTTCGCGCTTGCGCAAAGGCGAGGTTAAGCGACTTCAGCGACGACGACGCAAAAAAGACCGCTGCGAATTGGAGGTTTTAATTAGGAATTAGTATTAATACCGCCAAGTCCGAAAAAACAGCAAAAGGAACGCGCAAATTTTTCAGATTTTCGAGAAATACTCCTCGTCCACCTCATAATCTTTTACTTCCTTTACGCCGATTCCATTCTCCGCCAGTTTTGAAATGAACTCTTCCCCATTTATTAAATCAATATGTTTTTTGCCCGGATTAGATGCCTCCTCAATTGCCTGTTTGGAAAAAGATCCCGTCGTAATAAAGAGCCCTTTTTCAATATCAGTCGTCAACGAGCCTCTAAAATCCCTAATATCCGGAGCGCCCACCGATCCCTGATAACGCTTACATTGAAAAGCGATGTTAAAACTGAAAATACCGTTGATCTTTAATTTTCCGGTCCCGTCAATACCTCCGTCGCCCGCCTTTTTTTTAACCTTTGATGGGCAAAGGGGAGGTTTTTTGACAAGCTGATATAATATCCGCTTTGCGGATATTATACCATGTTTCAACATCATTTTCAAGCTCCCAATAAAAAGGCTTTTCGGTTATAATATCACTTTTTACACTGTACTGATTATACGATAACCCCTAAGTCCCCGCTTTGACCTAGGCCTCCTTTTCGCCTTCCCCCTGGCTTTTTGCGCATTCCGCCCTTTACATCCGGCGTCAACACGGTTATAATTTATACGGAAACGAGGTGACCCCATGAAAAGGCTGTACCCCGGCGGAAAAACTAAGGTATTTACCGTCTCCTACGACGACGGCGTCCTTCAGGACGTTCCCTTTGTGGAGCTTCTGAACAAATACGGCATCAAGGGAACTTTTAATCTCAACTCCAGGCTCATGCGCGACGGGTTTGAGTGGACACACGAGAGCGGCATGGTCGTAAAGCGCCTGTCTCCGTCCGCCGCGCTTCACCTGTATGACGGGCATGAGATCGCGAGCCACACGCTAACCCACCCGTACCTTGACCACGCCGACAGAAGCACGATCCTGCGCGAGATGGGAGAGGACCGGGACGATCTGAAGCGTCTTTTCGGAAGGGAGGTCCGCGGCTTTGCCGCGCCCTTCACCTTTTGGAGCCCGGAGATGGCCCAGTGCGCAAAGCTCTGCGGCTTTGAATACGCCAGGATCTCCGAGGAGAGCCGCAGCTACGCCCCGCCCCGCGACCGCTACAATTGGCGCGCCGGAATATTTCACCTGAGCTCCGACCTGGACAGCTTCGTGGACGGCTTTCTTGAGACCAACCTGGAGCTCGCCATGTGCCAGATCGTCGGGCACACCTACGACCTGGACGAGGCAAATATGTGGGAACGCATGGAGAACATCCTCCGCCGCGTCACCTCCTGCCCGGACGTCGCCTTCATGACCACCATCGATATCGTTCGCTTCCTCATGCCGCCCGACAAATCAGAATCTCCCTCTGCCCTATCTCAATAAAAACGCCAAGACCGCCCGACGAGGGGCGGTCTTGAAGCAATATTTCCCTTTTAAATGCACAGCCAATCAAAACGGGAAGAAAATATCCCCTTCCTCCATCTCGATGTGGTCCCTGCTGATTTTCTCAAATGTCACCAGGAAGTAATCGTGGTCCAGGACCGGTTTACTGCTCAACGGGTCGTCCCAGGTGACGTCCACATACAGCCAGCTGTCGTCCACGTACACCCTGTTCCACGCGTGATCTCCCCATCCTCCGCCGCCGTTCGCCATACCGACGCACCGCTCACAGGGGATGCCGGAGCGAAGGCACATCTCCAGGTACGTGTCGGCGTAGTTTTCGCAAACTCCGTACCCCGATGCGAGGAAGATGTTGTAATTCGTGTCGTACTTCTCCCTTGCCTGCTCCTGGAGCCGCCCCGCCTCCTCTATCATCGCCGCCATAAAATAACTCGCCGCCGCGGTCAGCGGGTCGTAGGTGCAGGTGTTCACCAGATAGTCGTGGAGCGCCAAAGCGGTATCCCTGGAGCTCGACCTTTGAAGGTTCTTTATGGCAGGTCCCACCAGGTCCTCCTCGTAATCCGGCATGAACTCATTGGGTATGCCGCAGTTCAGGTCAATGAGATTCCCGTTAATAGTATAGCCCAGAGCCGCAAGGCGCACCATGGGATATCTCCCGCGCAGGGTAACCACGGCGTCCTTGAAGGTTTTTTCCTCCCTCACGCCGTAAAAATCTATGTTCCTGGTAATATTTGCGTTCAGCGCGAGCTCCGACGGCCTCGCTGTCCCCACCTTCCTCCTTCCGCAGGTGAGCGGCTCCGGAATGACGGCGGTGTCAAAGGTCGAGGTGAACAGGTCCAAATAAAATTGATACCCCGTGTCATATTCTTCAAAAGAAATGCTCCCTTGTACTACTCCCTCGTAATCATAGATATACGCCCGGTAATCCCACATATTCTCAAAATTGAAATAATACTCCCCGTTTATCTCAAATACCCCCGGAATATACCCGCCGTTTATCCCAAGAAAGTACTCCGTTGAATAGACCGTATAATCCGCGGGCTTTTTCACCGACTCGAACCTCTGCCGCAGCGACGGGTCAACCACCATGGCAACGATGGTCGCCATCTCCTGGCGAGTCATATTGTTGTAAGGCCGGAATGTCCCGTACTCGTCATACCCCTTTACTATACCCATGTCCATAAGGTAAACCGTAGAGGTGTAATACGGGTCCCCCTCCCTAACATCGGCTATGTAGGAGACGTCGTTTATAAAGCTGTCCTCCCCGCAGAGCGGCAGCAGCAGGTTATAGAGCATCCTTGAAAGCTCGCCCCTTGTGACGTCGCGGTTAAAATTATCCGTGAAATTGACGCCCTCCAAAAGCCCGTTTTTGCGGGCGTATTCCAGGTCGCCGGAGTACCAGGTGTCGTAGTCAACAAAGTCCGTGCTGTTCCCGTTAATTATGGCGTGCATCTTTGCCACGGCAGCAACACCCTGGCTCACAGGCACAGTCCCTTTTGGATTAAACCTGTTGCCGGGTACGCCCGTCATAAGGTTCCTGTTGTAGCAAAGCCTGATGTACTCCTTCGCCCAGCTGCCATCCGCGTCGGTGATACCGGAGCTGTCAAAATCATTGACCACGGGAAAGAGCCTGTCCCACCCGTCGTCCGCCGCAGCCGCCGCCGGCACAACCGCCATCACCAAGACCGCCGCCATCACCGCCGTCACGATCCTAAATAAAATCTTCCTCATGTCCCCCACTTCTCCCTCTCAATTTTAACGATTTGCCGCAACAACGCCGCAACGCCTATACCATACCACATCGCTCCATAAAATTCAAGAAAATTTATCCCCGCCCCATTCCCTGTGCGTTATCCGTTGTTTCTCTCAGCCAGCTTGCCGAGCAGCTCATACAAAATCCCGTATAAGCTCCGCGCCTTTTCCGGCTCCAGATCCACGCAGGCGGCGAGACGCTGCGGCACGGAGAGCGCCTTTTCGCGCAGGGCAGCCCCCGCGTCGGTTACGGAAACGATCAGGTCGCGTTCATCTTCACGCGAGCGGCGTCGCGCCACATATCCCTTTTCCTCTAACCGTTTGAGCAACGGCGTCAACGTGCTGGAGTCGAGATACAGGTATTCGCCCACCTCCTTCACCCGCAGCTCCTTATGCTCCCACATCACCATCATCGTGATATACTGCGTATAGGTCAGGTCGAGCTCGTCAAGATACGGCTTATACGCTTTCACGATCTCCTTCGCGCAGGCATAGAGTGGAAAACATATTTGGTTTTCAAGTTTTAGTGGGTCAAATGGAACCGCCATGATTTATGCCTCCCCTTACGATATGATCCCCCTTGCAAAATCCGCGGCTGCCTTTTGGTCGGCCTCATTTGGTCTGCCCTTGTGAAGCATTGCAAAAGCGCCCCGGCAGGAAAATTCCTCTTTCGCAACAGGGATTTGTCTTTCCGCAAGCAGCTTTTCCACATACCTGCGGGTAGATTTGACGGCGGCGGATGTGCTGAAATTCACAACCTTGCCCACGGATACATGGATGCCGCCGATGAACTTTTTTACTTCGTCGTCTACATCGAAAGCATACGGGGCGCTGCCGAGGAACAGAATATCCACATCCTCTGTCAGCGGCTCCGACACCGTTTTTGCTTCCACGCCGACTGCCTTCGCGATCGCCTCCGCAATCTTTTTCGTGTTGCCGCCTCTTGAATAATACCGTACCGCGAGTTTCATGTCAAGATTACCTCCAATATTAAGATGCCTGCTGTTCCAGACTGATGAGCTGTGAGCAGGTATTATTAGTCATAGTGAAACATTACAGCGCCTCCTCAACCTTTGCCTTAACCCTGTCAAGCGATTCGGTGGGCTCAAAGCGCGCGACGATTTGGCCGCTCCGGTCAATCAGAAACTTCGTGAAGTTCCACTTGATGTTGCCGTTGTCCTTGTAGTCCTTGTCCATCTTCTTCACGACCGGCTTGAGGATCAACCCCATCGGGCCGGAAAATCCGGCAAACGTGGTATTCTCCGTCAGATACTTGTAGAGCGGAATGGCGTTTTCCCCGTTTACATCGATCTTGGCGAACTGCGGAAAGGTAATACCATACCGTCCGGTACAAAAGCTGTGGATCTCCTCGTCGCTGCCCGGAGCCTGCTCCCCGAACTGATTGCAGGGGAAATCGAGGATCTCCAGCCCGTCCTTCTGATGAAGCTCGTACAGGTCTTGAAGCTCGTCATACTGCGGCGTAAATCCGCACCCGGTCGCCGTGTTCACAATGAGAAGGACCTTCCCCTTGTAATCGGAAAGTGCCACCTCGCTCCCATCCTGTGCTTTGATTTTAAAATCGTAGATGTTCATATCATTACCTCCGTTCATTTCCGCAAGATTCAATCTCGTGCTATTGATAATATAACACCTTCTCATTAAATTGTCAACACTCGATTATTTCTTTTAATTTAGTATAAGCCGCAACTACATCAGAATACCCCCAGCCTCGCCTTTGAACACCTCGATAACCGAACCCGCCCCGTCCCCCCGCACCCCCCAATAAAACATTTTTCCGCCGTCCCCCACCACTCCCCCAAAATCAATATTTTTCGCGGGGCTGTGCCTCGCGGAAAATCTCCTTTTGTTTTGCAAGTGTGCGCCCCTACGGGGCGTGCGCGCAGCAAAACAGCAGAAAAAATTTTCGGAAACGTCCGCAGACGTTTCCGAAAATTTTTTCGCACGTTTCCCTTTCAAAAAAGGGCTCCGCCCTTTTTTGAAGTATTAATACATTCCCATATCCGGGTTCGGCGCCGCGGCGGGAGCGGGAGGCTCAGGCTTGTCGGCAACCAGGGACTCGGTGGTGAGGACGATGGAGGCGATGGACGCGGCGTTCTCCAGTGCGCTGCGGCAAACCTTGGTCGGGTCCACAACGCCGGCGGAGATCATGTCGCAGTACTGCTCGGCGGCGGCGTTGAAACCGTAGGTCACGGACTTGGAGGATTTCACGTTGTTGAGTATGACAGCTCCCTCAAGCCCCGCGTTGGCGGCAATCTGCTTGATGGGCGCCTCAAGTGCCTTTGCAATCATGGCAACGCCCGTCCTCTCGTCGCCGTGAGTCTCCTTGAGGAGCTTGGAAACGGCCTTGGAAGCCACGACATACGCGGTGCCGCCTCCGGCAACGATGCCCTCCTCAACGGCGGCGCGGGTGGCGTTAAGCGCGTCCTCGATGCGCAGCTTCTTGTCCTTCATCTCCGTCTCGGTGGCGGCGCCGACCTTGATGACGGCAACGCCTCCGGCAAGCTTGGCAAGGCGCTCCTGAAGCTTCTCGCGGTCATAATCGGAGGTGGAGACCTCGTACTCGTTCTTTATCTGCGCCACGCGCGCGGCGATCTCGGACTTGTCGCCGGCGCCGTCCACGATTATGGTGTTCTCCTTGGTGGCCTTGACCTGGCGCGCCTGACCCAGCATATTGAGTGTGGCGTCCTTGAGCTCCATGCCAAGCTCGGAGGAGATGACCTCGCCGCCGGTGAGTATGGCGATGTCGCGGAGCATCTCCTTGCGCCTGTCGCCGAAGCCCGGAGCCTTGACGCAAAGGCAGTTGAAGGTGCCGCGGATCTTGTTGAGGATGAGTGTGGCAAGGGCCTCGCCCTCCACGTCCTCGGCGATGATAACCAGCTTCTTGCCGGCCTGGATGACCTGCTCAAGAAGGGGCAGAACCTCCTGGATGTTGGATATCTTCTTGTCGGTGATGAGGATCAGCGGCTCGTCATAAACCGCCTCCATCTTGTCCGTATCCGTGACCATGTAGGGGGTGATGTAGCCCCTGTCGAACTGCATTCCCTCAACGACCTCGGAATATGTCTCGGCGGTCTTGGACTCCTCCACGGTGATGACTCCGTTCTGACCAACCTTCTCCATGGCCTCGGCGATGAGCTTGCCGATGGTCTCCTCGCCAGAGGATACAGTGCCCACGCGGGCGATGTCCTCGGTGCCGGTGACGTGCTGGGAGTTGGCGCGGATCTCGGCGACAGCGGCCTCAACAGCCTTGGCGATGCCCCTCTTCATGACCATGGGGTTGGCGCCGGCGGCCACGTTCTTGATCCCCTCATGGATCATCGCCTGAGCCAGCACGGTGGCGGTGGTGGTGCCGTCGCCGGCCACGTCGTTGGTCTTGGAGGCGACCTCCTTCACAAGCTGCGCGCCCATGTTCTCAAAGGGGTCCTCAAGCTCGATCTCTTTGGCGATGGTCACGCCGTCGTTGGTGATGAGCGGAGAGCCGAACTTCTTGTCCAGCACCACGTTGCGCCCCTTGGGGCCGATGGTGAGCTTCACGGTGTCTGCCAGCTTGTTCACGCCGGCCTCAAGATTGCGGCGGGCCTCCTCGCCGTAAACGATCATTTTGGACATATCAGATTACCTCCTAAATTATTCCACAATGGCGAGTATCTCGCTCTGCTTGACGATGGTGTACTCCTCGCCCTCGAACTTGACCTCGGTGCCTGTATACTTGCCGGTGATGACCTTGTCGCCGACCTCTACCTCCATGTCCACCTCGTTGCCGTCCACGAACCCTCCGGGACCCACGGCGACTACCTCGTAGACCTGGGGCTTCTCCTGAGCGGAGCTGGTGAGGATAAGGCCGGATTTTGTGGTCTCCTCAGCCGGAACGCGCTTGATAACAACTCTGTCTGCCAAAGGTTTGAGCTTCATGCTGGTTTTGCCTCCTAGTAAAAATTTAGTTGTTTACCCCCCGTTTTTGGCGGAGAGCTGGCTGTTTGTTCTCTTTTAGCACTCTTTTTGCCTGAGTGCTAATTTACATATATAATAGCTCATATCTCCAAATTAGGCAATAGTCATTATGACCAGATTTCACCTGTATTTATACAGCGTTTGCGGCAGTTTTGACCAATTCGCCCACTTTATGGCAGCCTTTTGGGTAGATAAAGTTCACCCCGCCGGGAATGAGCCTTAATTTAGCGCATTTTGTGTACATCGCCTCGCCGTCAATGCTCACGGAAAACTCCCTGTCGTCCTCCACCGTCAGGTGCCGCCCGCCCACGTAATGTATTATCTCCGGGAATCTGGCATACTGACCGGAGGCGTAAAATTTCAGCAGCCTTGCCAGCGTAAAGCGCGATACGTCCTTTACGATGAGCATATCCATCACCCCGTCGTCGGGCGCGGCGGTCCTTGTTGGGTTGAACCCGCCGCCGTAATACTGCCCGTTGCAGGCGGAGATGAGGGCAAATTTCCCGTCCACCGCCCCCTCGTCCGTGGTCACCCTGAAATGCCGGTTTATCCCCTTTATGACGTTCACAATGAGAGATATGACGTATCCCCCCGCGCCGCCCACCACGGGAAGCTGGGAATACTTATGTACGTCTATCCCCACCCTTGCGTCAATGCCGATGGAGGCTATGTTGAGGCATTTTCTGCCGTTCACGTCAATGATGTCCATTGGCGCCGCCGTGCCCTCCACAAGCCTCTCAAGGTCCGAAAACAGCGCCGCGTCCTCCCCGAACATTCGCACAAAGTCGTTGCCCGTACCGCAGGGGTAGTGGGTCACGGCGGCGTTTTTAAAGCCCGCGGCGCCGTGGGCGCACTCGGAGAGCGTCCCGTCTCCCCCGCAGGCGTAGACCCGCAGCTCGTCGCCCTTTATGGCCTCGCGCTTCACCTTCTCCGCCGCGTCCATGGTCCCCACTGTCTCGTAGAGCTCATATTCCTCCCCCCGCCCGCTCATAAGGGCGAAGATCCTCTCCCGCACAGGCCCCTTGTCCGACTTCTTTCCCCCCGCCACGGGGTTTAAGATAAACAGGTGTCTCATCTCTCTGTCACCTCAAAAATAAGTATCTGAACAAACAGCTTAAAACATATAATAACCGCACCTTATCATGCCGTTATACAGCTTCCTGACCTTCCTTGCCCGCCGCCCGAAGAACTTCTCCAGCTCCTCGTCGGAGGATATGATGTTAACTCTCCACCCCGGCGCGCTCCTCAGCGCCCTTCCGAACCGGCGCATGAGCTCCCGCGCCTCGGTAATGTCCAGCATCCTCTCCCCGTAGGGCGGATTTGTGACGATGACGCCGTCCTCCGCCGCCCTTGAGAGCTTCCCCGCGTCGGCGACGGAGAACCTTATAAGCCTCTCCACCCCCGCGCGCCTTGCGTTCTCTTTGGCGATATTCACCGCCCTCTCGTCGATGTCCGAGGCGAATATGGTGTAATCCCTGTCAAACTCCCTCGCCCGCGCCTGGGAGCGCACCTCCTCCCAGTCGATTTTAAGGTTCCGCCACCTCTCCGCCTCAAAGCGCCTGCCTATCCCCGGCGCCCTGCCCTTTGCCGCCAGCGCCGCCTCGATGGCTATCGTCCCGCTGCCGCAGAAGGGGTCGCAAAACTCTCCCCTCCCCCGGTAGCCCGCGATGTCCACCATTGCCGCCGCCAGCGTCTCCCTCAGCGGCGCCTCCACCTGCGCCGGACGCCAGCCCCGCTTGTGGAGCCCCGCGCCGGAGGTGTCGATGTACAGCGTCGCCTCGTCATTCACAAGGGCAAACTGTATCTGATAACGCTCCCCCGTTTCGGGAAGCCTTTCAAGTCCGTATGCCTTCCCAAGCCTGTCCGCAACCGCCCTGTTCACGCACCTTTGAAGCGCCGGAACGGAGGTTATCGCCGAGCCGTGGGAGTAGCCCTTCACCGGGAACGCCCCGTTTTTCGGTATGTACCGCTCCCAGGGCATACTCCTCACGCCCTCAAAGAGCGGGTCAAAGTCCCCCGCCGGCGTCCTTCCCACAACGATAAGTATCCTCTCCGCGAACCTGCTGCGTATGTTCGCCGCGGCTATGTCCCGCTCCGTGCCGGTGAAATAGACGCGCCCGTCCTCGCCGCGCACGTCCTCAAGCCCCATGTGCCTGAGCTCGTTCCCCAGCGGCCCCTCCAGCCCGAAGAGGCACGGCGCGCAAAATTCAAGCTTCATAATATCCCCTTTCCCCTTGCGGGGATTGAAATTCTCATTTATATGTGATACAATCCGTAAAAAAGCACGGGAGGTGCCCCTATGACAGCCGTAAACGCCGTAAAGCTTTCGTCCTATGACGAAAAGCTTGTATATGAAGCCGTCTGCCGCCATTTTGAGGCCATGGAGGTGGCAAAGGACCTGACGCCGGACACGCGAATAGCTTTAAAGCCCAACCTGCTCTACGGCAAAAAGCCGGAGGCGTGCGTCACCACGAACCCCGCCATACTCAAAGCTGTTATCCGTTGGCTCACTGAGCGCGGCTTTAAAAGCATCGTGGTCGCCGAAAGCTCCGGCGGGCTCTTCACCGCCGAGTATATGCGCTCGGTCTACTCCGCATCGGGACTGCGCGTTCCCGGCATAGAGGAGTACCTCAACCGGGACTTCACCTTTGCCCCCAAGACCTCCCCGGAGGGCTTTGAGCACCGCTCCTTTAACATCATAACCCCGCTTTTGGAGGCCGATTACATCATAAGCCTCCCCAAGCTCAAGACCCACGCCATGACCACCGTCTCCATAGGCGTCAAAAATATCTTCGGCTCCATACCGGGCCTTCAAAAGCCGGATATGCACCGCCGCTGTCCGAAAACCGAGGACTTTGTAAAAATGCTCTGCGAGCTCTGCGAGACGGTAAAGCCCGCCCTCACCCTCCTTGACGCTGTGGACTCCATGGAGGGCAACGGTCCAGGCGGCGGAACCGTCAGGCACACGGGGCTCACCCTCTGCTCCAAAAACGTCTACGCCCTGGACACCGCGGCTGTGCGCTTCATGGGCCTCGACATTGAGAGCATCCCCCACCTTCGCGCGGCATCGTCAATGGGCCTTGTGCCGGGTGACATTGAGCTCACAGGCGACAGCTTCGAGCCCTGTTCTCCCCCGTTTAAGCTGCCGGACGCCGTAAAAAGCACCGGCTTTGAGGACTCCGTCCCGAAGCTCCTCCGCCGTCCCGCCGCCTTCGTCATGGATAAGCTTTTGCGGTCCTACCCCGTGGTGGACAGGTCAAAATGCGTGGGCTGCGGCAAATGCGCCGAGAGCTGCCCGCAGAAGATAATCAAAATCGAGAACAAAAAAGCCGGAATGGACCGCCGCGGCTGCATCTCCTGCTTCTGCTGCCAAGAAATGTGCCCCGTCCACGCCATATCAGCTAAGAGAATACTTAAAACACTTTAATTATCCCATTTGTCCAAAAAGGGCGCAGCCCTTTTTGGACAATTCTTTATCTCCACCCCTGGTCCTTCATGTACTGGTCGATGAACTGCGAGTTTGTTTTTTCCGTCTCGTTGAACATTCCGTAAACCACAGTCTGGTTTGAGGTCACGGGTCTGTACCACTCCTGACCCTCAAAATACTCCTTCAGCGATTCGGTTTTGAAAATATACCCGTGGCGGGCGTAGATCTCGTTGAGTATGCGGGTGACCTCCTCACGGGTCTTGCCGGCAAGGTCGTCCTGGGTTATGAGCTTCGTATCCGAGGGGAAAAGCACCGTGTTGTCCTTAGCCGGCGTGTCGCCCTCGTTCCCGGAGCCGCCCTGCTCATTTGAGCCGTTGCCCTCATTCCCGGTTTCGCCCTGCTCGTTTGAGCCGCCCTGGTTTTCGTTACCGCCGGTCTGTTCGTTCCCGCTGTCCCCGCCGGAGGCAGTATTACCGCCCGAGGACGTATTGCCGCCGGCGGCGTTCAGCTCCGCCCTGTAATCGGTGAGGGTCCTTATATTGGCGGTCTCCACGGCGTTGAACTCCTTCTGCACGGCGTTGGCGTCGGAGGTCTTTGGCGTGTACCACTTCTGGGAGTTGAAGTAGCTCTGCACCGTACCCGTGCCGGATGTGCTGAATATGTAGCCGTGGCGGGCGTAGATCTCGTTTATGAGCATCGCCACCTCCTGGCGGGTCTTGCCCTCCAGCTCCGCCCTCGTCATGCGCACGGTGTCGGAGGGGTAGAGAATGTCGTCGTTCACCGCTTCAGGACGGGTGTTGCCGCCGGTATTTTCTTCACCGCCCGGCTCATCCTCGCCGTCCTGCCCGTTATTGTTATTTTCCTCGTTATTGTTGTTTTCGTTGTTTTCCCCGCTGTTGTTGTTTTCCTCGTTGTTGTTATTTTCCTCGCCGTTGTTATTTTGCTCGTTGTTGTTCTGCTCGTTATTGTTCTGTTCGTTGTTGTTCTGCTCGTTATTGTTCTGTTCGTTGTTGTTCTGCTCGTTGTTGTTCTGCTCGTTGTTGTTCTGTTCGCTGTCCTGACCGTTATTTTCCTGTCCGTTGCCGTTCTGATTGTTGTTCTGCTCGCCGCTGTTCTGCTCGCCGCCGTTCTTATCGCTGCCGTTCTGGTTGGTGTCGTCGTATATGGTCCCGTGCTGTCCGGCGTCGGGGTCAACCTCGTCCTTTTTCCAGGGCGTCCAAATGAGAAGCACCACGGCGACCATCACAAGCGCCGCCGCGACCGCTATGATCCACCCGGCCTTTGACTTTTTGACCCTCTCCTCAGGCACTTCCTCCGTCCTCGTCCTGGGCCTCTCCTCCACCGCGACTGCGGCGCGGCGCTGGGTATTCGTCTCCGGCGCATTTACCGGCGTTTGCCGGGCCTCGGTCCTGGGCGCGCCCGTCATGACCGCTCCCCCGTTTCGCTTCACGGCGTCAAAGGCGGCGGCGGCAGCCATCGCCCTTCTGGGCTGTTTTTTCGCACCGCCCAGGCGCGTGAGCTCTATCTTCAACTGGCCCGCCGTCTGGTATCTTGCGGCGGGGTCGGCGGCCATCGCCTTTTTGATTATGGCGGCAAGCGCCGGGTCGATCCCGCGTATCCCCGTGGGGTCGTTGTGCTCCGGCATGGAGCACCCGTTTGCCACATAGCACATCATCGCACCCACGGAGTATATGTCCGACTGAGGGGTGTATCTGTGCTCCTCCGCCTGTGTCTCTGGCGCGGCAAAATCGCCGGTGTTGGCGCCAAATATGCCGCTGCCCGCCTTTTCCAGCGTCCTGCGGACGGCAAAATCCGTGAGCACAAAGCTCCCGCCGTCGGTGACCATCACGTTCTCAGGCTTAATCTCACCGTGGACCATTCCGTACTGCGCCAGGCAGTCCAGGGCGTTTGCCAGGTCCTCGCCCAGCCGCGCCGCGTCCTCCGGCGTCGCCGCCGCCTTCTCAAAGTATGTGGAGAGGGGCGTATAGATGCCCGTGCGGATATAGCCCGTCCACCCCGGTCCCTGGGCGTCCACCGTTACCGTGTCCTCCACGGTCGCCAGGTTCCTGCACTTCACGTTGCCGTACATGGCAAGCTCCCAGCTCAGATCGTTTTTGAATTTTGTGAAGTAGGTGGTGAGCAGGTCACGGCTTATGCCAAACTGCACCGCCATGCTTATCGCCTCGTCCGCCGGCGGCACCTTTATCACCTTCACCGCGGAAAAGCTGCCGTTTTCGGCGTTTCGGGCGAGGTAAACCGTCCCGAAATCCCCGGAGCCCAGCACGCCCTCAAGGCTCCAGCCGGGCATTACCTTCGATATGTCTAACATTATGTAAACCTCCTTCGCGGGATCAATGATGTGTCAAAAGAGTGAGATCTGGCTTGATTCAGGCATATTCCCCAGCGCCCCCAGGTCCCGAAGGTCCAAGGCGTTGCTCCTGGACACCTTGGGGCAGGTGGCAAGAAGCTCCTCCACGGACACGAATTCCCTCCCCCTGCCGTGCTCGGCAAGGTCCCAGGCGGTGGTCTCGCCCAGTCCTGAGACCGCGACGAACGGGGGGCGCAGAGCGCCGTCCTCCACCTTGAATTTTACAGCATCCGACTTATAAAGGTCAATAGGCAAAAACGTAAAACCGCGCTTATAAAATTCCCAGCACGCCTCCAGAGTGGTCATTATGTCGTCGTCCTTGTCCGTGGAGGCGGGGTCGTCCTTTATTCTCCTTATCGCCGCCCGCACCGCGTCCTCGCCCATGCACATGAGCTTGGCGTCGAAGCCGCCCTTCTGACTGCGGCGGTAGAAGTACGCGGCGTAAAATTCCAGCGGCCTGTGGACCTTGAACCAGGCTATCCTGAACGCCATCATCACGTAAGCCACGGCGTGTGCCTTGGGGAAGAGGTACGCTATCTTGGCAAGGGAGTCTATGTACCAGTCGGGCACGCCGTGGGCCTTCATGGTGTCCACCCAGCCCTCCTGGAAGCCGCCCTTTTTCACTCTCCCCTTCCTCACCGCCTCCATTATCTTGAAGGACAGCTTCGGCTCCATGCCCTGGGATATGAGGTAGAGCATTATGTCGTCGCGGCAGCCCACAGTCTGACGGACCGTGGCGGTGCCGGAGGTGATCAGGTCCTTGGCGTTCCCCAGCCACACGTCGGTGCCGTGGGAGAAGCCGGAAAGCCGCACCAGGGTGTCAAAATTCTCAGGCTGCGTGTCCACCAACATCTGCCTTGTAAAGCCGGTGCCGAACTCCGGTATGCCGATGGTGCCGGTCTTCCCGATTATGGGGTCGTCGTCGGTAAGTCCCAGGGGCGCGGCGGACTTGAATATGCCCATGGTCTCCGGGTCGTCAAGGCGTATCTTCTTTGCGTCCAGCCCCGTCATGTCCTCCAGCATACGTATCATGGTTGGGTCGTCGTGCCCCAGCTCGTCCAGCTTCAGGAGATTGTCCTCCATACAGTGGTACTCAAAGTGGGTGGTGATGATGTCCGTGTCCTTGTCGTCCGCCGGGTGCTGAGCCGGGCAGAAGTCGCATATCTCCATGTCCTGGGGTATGACCACTAGCCCTCCGGGGTGCTGTCCCGTGGTGCGCTTCACTCCCACGCACCCCAGGGCAAGGCGGGACTCCTCGGCGCGGCTCGCCGTCTTTCCGGTCTTCTCCAGATATTTTTTCACGTAGCCGTAAGCCGTCTTCTCCGCCACGCCCCCGATGGTGCCCGCGCGGAAAACGTGGTCCGCGCCAAACAGCTCCGTGGTGTATTTGTGGGCGTTCGCCTGGTACTCGCCGGAGAAGTTGAGGTCAATATCCGGCACCTTGTCTCCCCCGAAGCCCAAAAAGGTCTCAAAGGGTATGTCGAACCCGTCCTTGACGTACTCCGTCCCGCACTCCGGGCACACCTTGTCGGGCATGTCCGCGCCGCAGCCGTAGCCCCCGTCGGTGACAAACTCCGTGTGCTTGCAGTTGGGGCAGCGGTAGTGGGGCGGCAGGGAGTTGACCTCGGTAATCCCCGACATGAACGCCACGATAGAGGACCCAACGGACCCCCTGGAGCCCACAAGATACCCGTGGGCGAGGCTGTCCTGCACCAGCTTCTGGGCTGACATGTATATCACGTCGTAGTGGCGGGAGAGTATGTCGTGAAGCTCCTGCTCCACCCTGCCCGTCACCGTCTCCGGCGGGTTTTCGCCGTAAAGCTCGTGCATACGGTTGTATACCAGGTCCTTTAGCTGCTGCTCGGAGTTTTCTATTTTCGGCGGGTACAGCGTCCCCGCGGGGGGCAGGGGCCTTACAACGTCGCACATATCCGCTATTTTGCGGGGGTTGGTGATGACCACCTCCTCCGCCCTGTCGCCCAGGTACTCAAACTCCCTGAGCATCTCGTCGGTGGTGCGGAAAAAGAGGGGCATGGGCTTGTCCCCGTCCTCAAATTCCTTTGCCACCAGCAGTATGTGCCTGAATATCTCGTCCTCCGGGTCCAGAAAGTGAACGTCACCCGTGGCGACGGTGGGCTTTCCCAGCTCGTCGCCCAGCTCCACTATGCGCCTGTTGAAATCCCTAAGCTCCTCCTCGTCCTTTGCCTTTGGGCGCTCGCCGGAGAGCATGAAGAGGTTGTTGCATATGGGCTGGATCTCCAGGTAGTCGTAAAAGGACGCCACACGACGAAGCTCCATCCTGCTTCTGCCGTCAAGGAGCGTCTGGAAAACCTCCCCCGCCTCGCACGCCGAGCCGATTATCAGCCCCTCACGGTACTTTTGTATGAGGGATTTTGGCATGATGGGGTTTGAGTGCAGGTGCTCTAAGTGGCTGGAGGTGACTATGCGGTACAAGTTCTTTATCCCCGCCTGGGTCCGCGCCAGGACTATGATGTGCTGCGGTCTTGGGCGGCGGCGCTTGGACGCCTCACGGCGTCCCTCGGCGATGATGGGGTCGATGTCTGAAAGCCTCTCCGCGCCGCGTTCCGTGAGCATTTTTACGAATTTTGCCAAAATGAGCCCGCAGGTGAAGGCGTCGTCGGAGGCGCGGTGATGGTTGAAGTCGGGAAGCCCCAGGTTCCCCGCCACCATGTCCAACTTGTGGTTCTTCATCTCCGGCATGAGCCCCTGCGCCATGGTGAGGGTGTCTATGTATGTGGGTCCAAAGGGTATGCCGTGGCGCAGGCACACCTCGTCTATAAAGCCGATGTCAAAGTTGGCGTTGTGGGCGACCAGCGGCAGTCCACCGGCGAAATCAAGGAAGTCCCGCACCGCCCGCTCCTCGGTGGGCGCGCCGGCTACCATCTCGTCGGTTATTCCGGTGAGATTCGTTATCTCCGGCGGTATCCTCCGCTCCGGGTCCACGAAGGTCTGGAACCTGTCCGCCTCCTCGCCGTTTCGGAAAAGCACCGCGCCTATCTCCGTGAGCTTGTCCTCCCGTGACCTGAGCCCCGTTGTCTCGATGTCAAACGCCACAAAGTCGCCTGTAAGCGGCCCGTCGCCGGAGCCCATGAGGGCGACCCTGTCGTCCACGTCGTTTACATAATATCCCTCAACGCCGTAGATGACCTTTATCTTGTCCCCCGCCGCCTTCATTGCGTCCGGGAAGGACTGGCAAACGCCGTGGTCGGTTATGGCGATGGCGGGGTGCCCCCAGGCTATCGCCCTCTGAACCGCCGCCTTCGTGTCCGTCACCGCGTCCATGGCGCTCATCTTTGTGTGCAAGTGGAGCTCCACGCGCTTATCCCCGGCGCCGTCGGTCCTGGGGGGCTTGTCGGGGACCTGCGCCATGGCGCGGGGGTCCAGAACCGCGTCGTTGTCAAAGCGGTTGAAGCTCATGCTCCCCTGGCAGGTGACGGTCATGCCCTCCTTTACGGTCCTCGCCGCCGCCTTCGTGGGCTCGTCCTGAATGAATTTGGATATGCGCACGGAGCCCGTGCCGTCGGTCATGTCAAAGTTCAAAATAAACGCGCCGCTGCGCACCTCGCGGCAGTTCATGGCGAATATTTTCCCGGTTACGGAGACGTTCCCAGACTCCAGCGTGAGGGTGGAGATTGGCACGTCGGGCTTTTTGTAAAGCTTGCCGAAAATGGGCTTTGCCGCCCCCGGCTTTGTAGTCCCCGGCTTTCCGCCGGAGCTCTTTTTCGCCTCCGGCGCGGGGGAAATAACAGGCTGGCGGGCGTTCATGGTGCACCTTACGAGCCCGAAATCCCGCTCCACCCGCCGCTCCATCATGGAAAGGTACACCGGCGGGACGCTCTCGGAAAAGCTCACGTCCACTGTCATGACCCGCCGCTCCCTCTCCACCGTGGCGTTGGTGACCCTCGCCGAGCCCAGTATTTTTTCCGGCGCTCCGCAGTCGGACAGGTCCGGGAACATATCAAGTAAGTTTACATAATCCATTATTCTTCTCCGATCAGCTCCATGAGCCCGTCAGCAAGGCTTTCATAGGGGAGCTTTTTCACGATCTCGCCCTTTTTGAAAAGAAGCCCCTCGCCAACGCCTCCGGCGACGCCGAAATCCGCCTCCCGCGCCTCTCCGGGGCCGTTTACAACGCAGCCCATCACCGCCACGGTGATGTCCCTGCGGCACCCTTTCAGGCGCTTTTCCACCTCGTGGGCGAGGGAAACAAGGTCAATTTGCGTGCGCCCGCAGGTTGGGCAGGATATGAGCCTCAATCCGCCGCTTCGCTTGCCGGCGGCCTTCAAAATGGCTATGCCCGCCTCAACCTCACGCTCCGGGTCGGCGGTTAGGGAGACGCGTATTGTGTCGCCTATCCCCTCGGAGAGGAGCGTGCCGATACCCACGGCGGAGTTCACCGTGCCCATGTATTCCGTCCCCGCCTCGGTGACGCCCAGGTGGAGGGGATAGTCGCATTTGGAGCTCAGGAGCCTGTACGCCTCGATGGTGCGCGCCACGGTGGAAGACTTTACGGATATACAGATGTCCGAAAAGCCCACGTCCTCCAAAAGGCGCACGTGTCCCAGGGCGCTCTCCACCATGGCCTCCGCCGTGGGACCGCCGTATTTTGCCAGAAGCTCCCGCTCCACGGAGCCGGAGTTCACCCCAACGCGGATGGGTATTTTTCGCGCCTCGCACGCCCGTGCCACCGCCCTCACCCGGTCAAACGAGCCTATGTTGCCGGGGTTCAGGCGCACCTTGTCCGCCCCGCCGTCAATCGACGCCAGGGCCAGGCGGTAATCGAAATGTATGTCCGCCACAAGGGGCAGGCGGACGCGCTTTTTTATCTCGGCGACAGCGTTTGCCGCCTCCGTATCGGGAACAGCCACACGGATGATGTCGCACCCCGCCGCCTCCAGCCTTTCTATCTGCGAAACCGTCGCCTCAACGTCCTGGGTGGGGGTGTTGCACATGGACTGAACGGATATGGGCGCGCCGCCGCCTATTTTGACATTGCCGACGCTAATCTGTCTTGTCATTTCTCTACCCTTTTCAAAGCAATTATACCGCAAAAGCGAACCATTGTAAAGATGGAATATGTGCCAAAAATAACTATAACAACGTACTTTATTTTAGTTATTTTATACAAGCTATCTTATATATTTCAAAATGTCGCTGACCATTATGACAGCCATCAGCGCCAGGAGAGCCGCCATGCCCGCGGCGTGGACGTAGCCCTCGTACTTGGGGTCCAGCTGTTTTTTGAAGAGGAGCATGGTGACGGCGTTCACCAGCACGAAGAGGAGCCTGCCGCCGTCCAGGGCGGGGATTGGCAGCAGGTTCATCACCGCCAGATTCACGGCGATTACGGCGATTAGGTAAAATACCTGCTCCAGCGCCGCGGCCTTTGACTGTGTCTCCTCCTCCACCTGGTGGCCGGTGTCGTTGATTATGCCAACGATGCCCACAACGCCGGACATATCCCTAAGTCCCACGGCGCCGGTTATGAGGTCGGAAAGCCCCATCCAGACGGTGCGGACAAAGTTTACGGAGGTATAGAGGGTGTATTTTGCCTTGACGCCGAAATCGGCGGGGACGGAGCCGAAGGTCACGCCGTAGCGGTAGCCGTCGGCGTACTGGGCGGGCTTGAGACCGTAGTCCTCCAGCTTCACCTTTTTGCCGTCGCGTATGACGACCATGTCCACGGTGTCGCCGGCTCTGTCCATATATATGGAGAAATCGGATGAGTAAAAGACCCGGTGTCCGTCGATGGAATATATCCTGTCCCCCGCCTCGATGCCGTTCTCGGCGTAGAGAAAGCCGTCCACCGTCTCCACCACCTCGTTGGTGGTGAATGCCGTGGCGGAGGAGTATATTGCGCCCACGATGATAACGCCTATGAGGAAGTTCATGGCGGCGCCCGCCACGAGAATGATGGATTTCTGCCACCAGGGTTTATTGAAAAACGCCCGCGGGTCGGCGCTTCCCCCGTCGCCGTCCTCACCCTCCATGGCGCAGTAGCCGCCTATCGGGAGAAGGCGGAGGGCGTAAAGCGTCTCCCCCCCCTGCTTTTTAAAGAGGGCGGGACCCATGCCGATGGAGTATTCGTTGACCTTGACGCCGCAGGCCTTTGCCGCTATGAAATGCCCGAACTCGTGGAGGGCTATGAGGACGCCGAAGGCGAGGATCGCTATGACATAATACATTCTTATTTCACCTTTATTGAAGCCCGCGTGAGGGCGTCGGCGGACAAGATGTCCTCCGGCGTCGCCGCGGGGAGATTGCCGTATTTGGATATTGCATCCTCGATGATGTGGGGGATCTGCGCAAAGCCTATTTCCCTCCGCAGAAAGGCCGCGACAGCCACCTCGTTTGCCGCGTTCATCACGGCGGGGGCGGCGTCGGCGCGGGGAGCTGTTTTGAGGGCAACGGCGAGACAGCGGAATTTGTCAAGATCCGGCTCCTCAAAGGTGAGGGAGCCTATCCTGGCAAGGTCGAGCTGACCCGCCAATGACGGAAGGCGGGCGGGGTACGTCAGGGCGAGCTGTATGGGAAGGCGCATGTCCGGCACGCCAAGCTGGGCGATGACGGAGCCGTCGCAAAACTCCACGGCGGAGTGGACGACGCTCTGGGGGTGGACGATGGGCGTTATACTCTCCGGACCCACGCCAAAGAGGTACATCGCCTCCATGACCTCCAGCCCCTTGTTCATCATGGTGGCGGAGTCTATCGTCACCTTCGCGCCCATGTCCCAGTTGGGGTGCTTCAGCGCCATCTCCGGGGTAACGCTTTTGAGCTCATCCCTCGTAAGCCCCCTGAACGGTCCGCCGGAGGCGGTGAGGATGATCCTCTTTACCTCGCTTTTCGCTCCCCCCGCGAGGCACTGGAATATGGCGGAGTGCTCCGAGTCCACGGGAATGAGCTCACAGCCGTGCTTTTTTATCTCCTCCATGACTATGCGCCCGGCGCAGACAAGGGTCTCCTTGTTGGCAAGGGCGAGCCTGGGAGCGCCCGAGCGTATGGCGGCGAGGGTGGGCAACAGCCCCGCGATACCCACAAGGGAGGACTCAACTATGTCCGCGCCGGCGGACGCCGCCTCGCAGACGCCGGAGGCCCCGGAGAGGACACGGACGGGGGTGTCCGCCAGCCTTACCTTCAGGTCGGCGGCGCAGTTTTCGTCCGCCATCGCCACGGTTTTCGGGGAAAATTTTCTCGCCTGACGCTCCATGAGCGAGGTGTTTTTGTTGCCCGTGAGGGCGATGATATCATATTTCAGCAGCTCCGCCGCCTCCATGGTCTGTGTCCCGATGGAGCCGGTGGAGCCGAGGACGGTGAGAGTTTTTTTCATAGACAGCGCAAATCAAAGGGCGGGAATGAGCCCGGTGAGGAGGTAGACCAGGGGGGCCGTGAAGATTATGGAGTCGAAGCGGTCCAGCACTCCGCCGTGGCCGGGGATGAGGTTGCCGTAGTCCTTTATCTTGTGCTCCCGCTTTATGACGGAGAATGCAAGATCCCCAAGCTGGGTGGTGACGTTGCCCAGGGCGGCGTAGACGAGGAGACGCACATAGCTTACATCTATGCCGGCGGCCTTGTCCACTATGAGTCCGAATATAAGTATGCCCAGT
This sequence comes from uncultured Oscillospiraceae bacterium, assembly GCA_947588955.1. GTDB lineage: Bacteria > Bacillota > Clostridia > Oscillospirales > Oscillospiraceae > RUG626. Next base: position 29,606 of record CANPYX010000006.1, read on the forward strand.
ATGCCGCATATAAAGCTGCCGATAAAGCCCTCAAGTGACTTGTTGGGGCTGCACTTGAGGACGCCCTTGTGCTTGCCGAAGAACATCCCGCCAAAATACCCGCCGGTGTCGGACACGGCGGTGATGACGAAGGACATTATGACCAGGAGCCCGCCGTTTTCCATCACGCGAAGCTGCAAAAGGGCGGAGAGGCACACGGGAATGAGTATCCCGCCGAAAAAGCCGGAGAGGACCGTCTGGAACCTGACGGGCTTTTCGGAGCCGTAGGTGAATATGGCCTCGGCAAAGAGGACCACCATCAAAAAGGTGAGGGATACACGAAGGACAAGCTCGGCGCAGCCGAAGTAAAAGCCCAGGGGTATAGCCGCCGCGGTGAGGCCCGGCCAGATGAAGTGGCGGGGATTTTTGGTGTCACCCACCGTGCGCATAAGCTCATATACGCCGATGAAGCCGAGTACGGCGATAACCGCCGCCATCCAGACGGGCGCCAGCCACAGCGTCAGCGCCAGCAGAAGGGCTATCATAACGGCTGCCATGATTGTACGTGTCAAAAGCATAACGATTCCTCTTTTACATTTTTTGCGGTTTTATTTCACGCCCCCGTAGCGGCGGTTGCGGGACTGATAGGACGCTATGGCGGCGTCCATATCGCGCTCGGTGAAATCGGGCCAGAGGGTGTCGGTGAAGTAAAACTCGGAGTAGGCGGACTGCCAGAGGAGGAAGTTGGATACGCGCTCCTCTCCGCCGGGGCGGATGACAAGGTCGGGGTCGGGCATTCCGGCGGTGTAGAGGTATTTTGAAAGCTCCCGCTCCGTAAGCTCCCCGCGGTCAGGGTCCGCCTGCCACGCTTTGACGGCGCGGATTATCTCGTCCCTGCCGCCGTAATTTACGCACAGGTTCGCCTGGGTATGGGAGTCCAGCGTTGAGTCGATGGACTCAACGCGCTCTATGAGGCCGCGCAGCTCCCCGGAGAGGACAGAGGTGTCGCCGAGGATACGGATGCGCACGTTTTCGCGGCGCATCTTCTCGATTGCCTCCTCCAGGTATTTTTTCAAAAGCCCCATTATGGCGGAGACCTCCTCCGCCGATCGCTTCCAGTTTTCCGTGGAGAAGGCGTAGACGGTGAGGTACTCTATACCCAGATCGCGGCAGTAGGAGGCTACGCGGCGGAAGGTCTCGGCTCCCGCGGCGTGGCCGGCGGTGCGGGGAAGGCCGCGCTTTTGCGCCCAGCGTCCGTTGCCGTCCATTATTATTGCAATATGGCGGGGCAGGACCGTCCCCTGCCCCGCCGTCTTTTGTTTGTCAAATGGCGCCATCAGATCTGTGTAAGTTCCTTTTCCTTCTTGGCGGTGGCGTCGTCAACCTTTTTGATGTAGTCGTCGGTCATGGTCTGGAGGTCCTTCTCCATGATTTTCAGGTCGTCCTCGGTGACGTCCGACGCCTTCTGCATCTTCTTGAACTTCTCGTTGGCGTCACGGCGGACGTTGCGCACGGCGGTCTTGGCGGTCTCGGCGTATTTGCGGACCTGCTTGATAAGGTCGGCGCGGCGCTCCTCGGTGAGCTGCGGGAAGGCGAGGCGAATGACGGAGCCGTCATTCTGGGGGTTTATACCCACGTCGGAGGCAAGGATCGCCTTCTCGATGGGCTTTAAAAGGGACTTGTCCCAGGGCTGTATCACCAGGGTCCTGGGGTCGGGGGAGGAGACCGTGCCCACCTGGTTTATGGGTGTGGGCACGCCGTAATAGTCCACGCGCAGGTGGTTGAGGACGGCGGGGTTCGCCCTGCCTGCCCTGACCGTGGCAAACTGGCTCTCCAGCGCCTCGATGGTCTTGTTCATCTTGTCAAGATACTCTTTAAAAGCGGCGTCGTCGGTGTACATGGGTTATCCTCCTTTAAAATTGAAAATTAACTGTTCCTATTTGAGGGGAGCCGCTTTGCGGCTGACGGAAGGGAGCTTCCTCTTTAAGGGGAGCTTCCTTATTTCACCACTGTTCCTATCTTTTCGCCCATGATGGCGCGCTTGATGTTCTCCGGGTCCTTCAGGGCAAAGAGGAGGACGGGGATGTTGTTGTCCATGGAGAGGCTTGTGGCGGTGGAGTCCATGACGGCGAGGTGCTTTGCCAGCACGTCGTCATAGGATATGTGGTCGAATTTCACGGCGTCCGGGTCCTTTTTGGGGTCGGCGGAGTAGACGCCGTCCACGTTCTTGGCGAGGAGTATGACGTCCGCGTTTATCTCAGCGGCTCTCAAAACAGCGGCGGTGTCCGTGGAGAAGTAGGGGCTGCCGGTGCCGCAGCCGAAGATGACTATGCGTCCGTTTTTAAGGTGCTTGTCGGCCTTGAGGCGGATGTAGGGCTCGGCTATGGAGCTCATCTGCACGGCGGTCTGAACCCGCACCTGGGCGCCCATGTGCTCCAATACGTCCGCCACGGCGAGGCAGTTCATGACGGTGGCCATCATGCCCATGTGGTCGGCGCGGGTGCGCTCCATGAAACCGCCGCCGTCCTTGACGCCGCGCCAGAAGTTCCCGCCGCCGATGACGATACCGATCTCAACGCCCAGGTCGGAGCACTCCTTCACCACGCGGCAGACGCTCTCGATGACCTTGAAGTCAAGCCCGAAGCCCCGCTCCCCCGCAAGCGCCTCGCCGGAGAGCTTGAGCAGGACCCTTTTATACGCAGGTTTATTATCCATAAATCTACACCCCACTATATTTTGCGTTTTTGTCATTATAATATATCTTCGCCAAAAATGGAATAGCGTATTTGTATTTTTACAAAAATTTCGTTTTTGACTGTCGCGCTTCGCCACGGTCTTCCGGTTCTTCCATACATTTATCATTTAATTTCCCGCCTGCCCGGTGTATAATTTATTCACCCGGAGGACCGGGAATCGTCGGGAGGGATAGGTATGGATATTCAGGCCATAGGGAACAGGGCCTTTTCGGTATATATCGGGGAGTCGGAGCTCGTGAGCCGGCACTTAAAGCCGGGGAGCGTGACCGTGTCGGCGGCGCGGGAGCTGGTGCGGGACTGCATAGGCGGGTGCGGCGGGGCGATGAGCCTGGAGCTCTACCCCGGACGGCACGAGCTTCTCATCTTTGTCCGCAGGTGCTCCGACGAGCCGGAGTTTTATTCCTTTGCGGACCTGGAGGAGCTGCTTCCGGCGCTGAGGCAGCTGCCCGCGGGGGCGGTGTCGTCCGTCTACTTCTACAACGGCGCTTACATACTTGCCGTCTGGCCTCCGGAGGGGTCGGGGATACCGGCGCTGGCGGAGTTCGGGCGGCCGCTCTCCCGCTCCGCCGTGTTCCTTTGCCATCTCAGGGAGCACGGGGAGACGGTGTGCGAGGGGGACGCGGCGGAAACGCTGACGCAGGTCTTTGATTCGGTCAAAAATACATAGAGTCAATAAAAATTTGCCAAATTACCCTTTTATTTTTCCGACGCATGTGTTATAATCCCCTTACCGCGATTTTCCGAGGGGGTGGGACGATGCCAAAGCAGCGGGGCGTAAAGCCGGTGGCGCAGAACAAAAAGGCGTACCACGACTACTTCATCGAGGAGAAGTACGAGGCGGGCATCGAGCTCTTCGGCACGGAGGTCAAGTCCATACGGGCGGGAAACGTGAATTTGAAGGACTCCTTCTGCACCGTGAAGGACGGCGAGCTTTTTGCCCACGGGATGCACATCTCCCCCTACGAGAAGGGCAACATCTTCAACCGGGACCCCATGCGCCCGAAGCGCCTTTTGATGCACCGCAGGGAGATTGCAAAGCTCCACGCCAAGATACAGCAGGACGGGCTGACGCTTGTGCCGCTGTCGCTGTACCTCAAGGATTCGCTGGTTAAGGTGGAGCTGGGGCTTGCCAGGGGCAAGAAGCTCTACGACAAGCGTGACGCCGCGGCAAAGCGGGACGCCGACAGGGAAATCGACCGCACAATGAAGGAAAAATACAGATAAAAGGAGTTTTGGAACATGGCAAATCCCATAGCTACCATCGAAATGGAAAACGGCAAGGTCATCAAGGCCGAGCTCTACCCCGACATCGCGCCCATATCCGTCGCCAACTTCATCTCCCTGGCAAACAAGGGCTTTTACAACGGGCTCATCTTCCACAGGGTCATAAAGGACTTCATGATCCAGGGCGGCTGCCCCCAGGGCCGCGGCACAGGCGGTCCCGGCTACTGCATAAAGGGCGAGTTTGACGCAAACGGCGTCCCGAACCCCTTAAAGCACGAGCGGGGCGTCCTCTCCATGGCGCGCACCAACGTGCCCGACTCGGCGGGCAGTCAGTTCTTCATCGTCCACGCCGACTCCCCCCATCTGGACGGACAGTACGCCGCTTTCGGCAAGGTCATCGAGGGCATGGACACGGTGGACGAGATCGCCTCCGTCCGTGTGGACTACAACGACAAGCCCCGCCAGCCCCAGGTGATGAAGTCCGTCACCGTGGATACCTTCGGCGTGGATTACGGCGAGCCCGCCAAGGTGTGAGATGAGGACGGCGATAATAACCGGCGCCTCCTCAGGGCTGGGCAGGGAGTACGCCCTTCAGCTTGCCGCAAACTTTCCAGAGGTTGAGCAGGTCTGGCTCATAGCCCGGAGGAAGCCGCTTCTTGACGAGCTGGGAAAGCAGCTCTCCGTCCCGTACGTGAGCATACCGCTGGACCTCACCAGCTCCGGGGACCTGGAGCTTCTTTCGAGAAGGCTTGAGGACGAAAAGCCTGAGGTGACGGTGCTTGTAAACAGCGCCGGCTGTGGGTATCTCTCCAACGTGGCGGACACGGACCCCGCCCTTCTCTCCCGCATGACGGACCTTAACATCCGCGCGATGACGCTGGTCACGCGCGCGGCGCTGCCGTACATGCCTCAGGGCGGTCACATCGTAAATGTTAGCTCCATCGCCTCCTTCTGCCCCAACGCCAGAATGACGGTGTACAGCTCCACGAAGGCGTATGTTTCCAGCTTCTCGCTGGGTCTGAGGGAGGAGCTGCGGGAACGGAAAATCTCCGTCACCGCCGTGTGCTCGGGACCCATGGATACGGAATTTCTGGACATCGGGGGAATAACCGGCAACTCAAAGATGTTCAAGACCCTCCCCTACTGCGACCCCAAAAAGGTCGCCGCCGGAAGCTACCGCGCCGCCAAAAACGACCGCGCCTTCCACACCCCCCGAACCTTCTTCAAGCTCTACCGTTTCCTATCCAAAATAATCCCCGAAACCGTAATGGTAAAGCTTGCCAAAACCTGAAATCACACAAAATCCCCCCGCGCACAAGCGAAGCAATGTTCGCCAAAATTCGCGAAGCGAATAAATTTAAATCACACTACCTCTTTAACCCCCAAATCGGAGCCCAGCGCCAGCGGGTCCGATTTGGAAAGGAGGAGCGAAGTCAGCGCCTGAGCCCAGAGGCAGTCGCCTTTGGCGTCTGCCTCTGGGCGAGGTAAAGCGACTTCCGCGACGACGCCGGGGGCGTACCGGTTTCGACGGGGACGCGGAAATTTGAATAGCGGGCGGATGCGCCTGACATCCTTAAAACGGGCAGCTATAAATTAAAGAACAACGATTACGCTGTTCCTGTCGCTGCTTAAGCAGTGACCGTTCCACCCCGGAGGTCAACGGCCGGGGATGGGGCGTCGACTTAGTTGAGAACGTGAGCGCGGTAAGCTTTGCCCGCGCCATGCACAATGAAGCTACCAACCTTACAGGCGTGACGGCTTGCCTGTAAGCGCGGGAACCGGGGCGACCCGAAATAACCGTCTGCGCCCGGAGAGGTTCAAACGGATGTGTTTTCGGACAGGGGTTCAACTCCCCTCGCCTCCATTTAAAAAAAGACCGCCGGGGGGCGGTCTTTTTTTTAAATTGTCGAAAAAGCCCTGACGGGCTTTTTCGACAAGGGGAAACGTGCGAAAAGATTTTCGGAAACGTCTGCGGACGTTTCCGAAAATCTTTTCTGCTGTCGCGCGACGCGCGTGACCCGAAGGGTCACACACTTGCGCGACAAAAGGTGATTTTTCCGACGTACATGCCGCCGGAAAAATATTGGATTTGGGGGTTTTTGACTGACTGAAAATTTCCGTTCGATTGGCTTGCGCAAGTCGAACGGTTTTGGTATAATATTTATGAGGACATCACCGTCTGTGAAAGGAGGCCTCACGATGTCTATTTCAGCCACAGAATTGAAGCTCAACTTGGGAAAATACCTTCAGCTTGCCGAGAGCGAGGACATTTACATCACCCGAAACGGCAAGGTCATCGCAAAGCTGTCCAACCCCTATCAGGACCGGGTGGATGCGGTCAAGTCCCTCTACGGCTTTTTGCCCGCCGATGTGACGCCGGAGGAGGCTCGGAATGAGAGGCTGGACAGGATATGAGGGTATTGCTTGACACCTGCGTTGTCGTGGATTTTCTGCAGCGGCGGGAACCGTTCTGTGACGACGCCTACGCAATCTTCCTGGCGGCGGCAAATCGCCGCTTTGACGGTTTCGTAACGGCCAAGTTCCTGACGGACATCTACTACCTGACCCACCGGTTTACCCATGACGACCGTGAGACCCGCAAGGTGCTTTCCACTCTGCTTATCCCGCTGGACCTTCTTGACACGGCGGGGCTCGACTGCCGGAAGGCGATCTCGTCTGACGTCTCGGATTTTGAGGACGCGGTCATGGCAGAGACTGCCCTGCGCGCGGGGATGGACCTTATCGTCACGAGAAATGTGGGGGACTACGCCAGGTCCCCCGTCCCGGTGTGTACACCGTCTGAGCTTTTGACTGCGCTGGGAGCAAATGATGAATCATAACCCCTGGTTTACCGGGGGTTATGATTCTTATTCCATTATGCTCCTCATGTCTCGAAGTATGATAGCAGGGCGGTGAAGATGTTATTCGGGACTTGGAGGGTGATGTCGTAGAAGTTTTCTATGCGGACGTAGCCGTTTTTCAGGAGGCGGAGCTCAATGGGGATGCCGTTGGTCAGGTACAGGTACATGTGGTAAAGCTCCATTCCGTCGTAGAGGTCCTGGCCTTCCTCAAGGGGGATGTCCTCCGTCAGCATGAATTCCGCCTCATCAGCGGCGCGGATAAAGGACTCCAGGGCTTCGGCGGCGTCGGGAGGAAGAGTGCGGATGTCATGGGTCTCGCCCTCGGACTCCATGGCGTTCCATGAGGCACGGGTCTCGTACTCCACCCGGTCCAGGTTCTCGGAAACGCGCAGTCTGTCCTCCAGTATTTCGGAGCCGTATTTGACTGTGAGGCCGCTGGAGCAGACATAGAGCTCAAGGGTGTCGCCATGGCGGTTCATGCACAGCATGAAGGAGGGATCGCAGCCGTCCACCGTGTAGACGTCGCCGCCCACGGAGCCGGCAAGCTCCGCGCAGTCGTCAATGCTGTCGGGGGCGTTGTACTCGCCGATGGACCCGTCAGCCGTGCCCAGCCTCTCGCCCTTCAGGTCCGTGCGGCCCTCCAGGTCCCTGTAAAACGTGTACACCCTGCCCTGATATATGAAGAAGGCAATCATGTTGTATGTCTCGCCGGGCCTGGGGAGGCGAATGTCCGTCGGCGGGATCACGACTCCGTCCTCGGTCATATAGGCGCCCACGCCGGTGCTGCTTTCCGGGCTTTTTCGCAAGATGGTCAGCGCCGATATGACGACGGCGAGGCACGCCGCGGCGGCGATAAACGGCAGGACGCGGTTTTTTGCCTTGCGGCGGTAACGGTACGCCTGGTCGATATAGGTAAGGTCCAGCTCGCCCAGGGCGTTTGAAAAGGTCTCAACGTTCACAGCTCCACTCCCCTTTCCAAGAGATGATCTTTAAGCTTTTTCCTTATTCTCGTGAGCCTCACCGTGACGGTCTTCTCAGTTATACCCACCGCCACGGCAATATCCCGGCAGCTCTCGGCGAACCAGTAGCGCCGCAGGAACACCGCCCGATTTTCCCGCGACAGGGTGTCAAGAAAGCCGGCGATGATACCGGCAAGCTCCTTCGCCTCCAGCTCCGTCTCCGGGGTGGAGCCTGAGCGGAGGATGTCGCCCAGCTCCTCCATCGCCACGGTGTAGGCGGAGCCGCGCTTTGCCGCAATTCCTCGGCGGTACGCTTTCAGGGAGACGTTTCTGACGATGCGCATCAGGTACGCCGAGAGCTTTTCGGGGCGCTCCGGCGGGATGGCGTTCCACACGCCCAAATACGCGTCGTTCACGCACTCCCTGGCGTCCTCAGCGTCTCCCACGATGGCGCGGGACAGGTTGAGGCAGGCGGCGCCGTATTTTTTGTCCAGCTCCCCTATGGCGTCCTCGGAGCGGGAAAAGAGGAGCTCTATGATACCGTTGTCGTCCAAGCTGTTCCACCTCCTTTACTTATCTACTACCATTTTCGCACAAAATACTACACAGGTAAAGCCGTTTTTTAAGTTTCGGCTTTACATCTCCGGTCCGGCGACGTATAATTGAAAATGGGAAAGGCCCCTGCCGGTCGGGAGAAGCGGCAGCACGCGTGATTTTGGCATTTCCCAATTTTTAAACGGAGGAGAGAAACAAATGAAGCTTACACGTTCGCAAAAAATCGCCTTCGGCATCGGCGCCGTGGGGAAGGACATGGTGTACGCGCTGTCTGCGACCTACGTCATGTTCTACTACCAGGACCTTCTGGGCCTGTCGCCCACCTTTGTTGGGCTCATACTGATGATCGCCAGGGTGTTTGACGCCCTCAACGACCCCTTTATGGGCATTCTCGTGGCGAAGACAAAGACCCGCTGGGGCAGGTTCCGCCCGTGGCTCCTGTCCGGCACGGTGCTCAACGCCTTCACACTCTACGCCCTCTTTTCCGCGCCGGATTTGAAGGGCGCGGGGCTCATGATATTCTTCACCGTTGTATACATACTCTGGGGCGTCACCTACACCATGATGGACATACCCTACTGGTCCATGATCCCCGCCATAACCTCCACCCCCTCCGACAGGGAGAACCTCTCCGTCATCGGCCGCACCTGCGCCGGCGTAGGCTCCGCGCTAATTACCGTTGGCACCGTGAAGATCGTTGAGATCATCGGCGGCGGCAACGACAAGCTTGGCTTCGGCCTCTTCGCCCTCATCGTGGCGGTCATATTCGTCGTCACCGAGGTCATATGCGTTTTGAAGGTGAAGGAGCACGACATCGGGAGAATGGAGACCTCCACCGTCCCCCAGATGTTCAAGGCGCTTTTCCGCAACGACCAGGCGATGATAACGGTGCTGTCCATACTCCTCATAAACGCCGCGCTCTACCTCACCTCAAACCTTGTCATTTACTTCTTCAAATACGACATCGGCGGCTCCGACTGGCACGACAGCTACACCCTCTTCACCCTTGTTGGCGGCGTGTTCCAGATCCTCGGCATGATGGTGGTCTATCCCCTGCTGAGGAAAAAATTCGGCAACACCCAGATATTCAAGGCGGCGCTGGGCACCGCGATGCTGGGCTACGCTTTGATCCTCGCCGTGTGCTTCGCGGGACTTGCGGACAACATGGCGCTCATATGCGTGTGCGGCGCGCTGGTCTTTGCCGCCAACGGAATACTCACCGTCCTCACCACCGTGTTCCTCTCCAGCTCCGTTGACTACGGCGAGCTCAAGACGGGAAAGCGGGAGGAGTCGGTGATATTCTCCATGCAGACCTTCGTGGTCAAGGCGGCGTCGGGGCTCGCGGTGTTCATAACCGGCATAGGGCTCGATCTCATCGGGCTTGTGGGCAACGCCGACGAGACGGGCGAAATCGCCGCCCAGTCCTCCTCCACCATCATGGGTCTGCGCCTGCTCATGACCGTTCTGCCCATCATCGGGCTTGTGACGGCGTTCATCTTCTTTGTCAAAAAGTTCACCCTCACCGACGCCAAGGTCCAGGAGATAGCCGACACCCTGAGCAAAAAGAAGGAGGCGGAGTGATGCTTCTCACCTGGAAGGCGGCGGTTGACACCCCCTCTGGGGTCGTGACCGTCTCCGGGAGCCGGAGCTTCGACTGGAACAGCGAAATTCACATATCCGCCGCCTTGCCTGAGGGCAAAATTTCCTCCGTCACGGCAAGGGTGGTGCTCACTGCCTCGGAGCACAGCAGGATATTCATGAACGGCTACCAGACCTGGACCTCCTGCCCTGAATACTCCGTCCGGGACAGGATACCTGGGCTCTCCGCCATGCCGGGGGCGCTTGTGGAAAAGTACGGCTTTGACAGGTACGGGGATTACCACTTTGTAAAATACCCCAACCGCCCCGGCGTGACCCACGGGTTCTCCTGGTGCTACATAAGAAACCGCGACAGCTTCAGGCTCCTGGCGTCCCTGGACGAGGCGCCGGGGTACACCATGTTCACCTACGACGCGGACATAAGCCTCATGCGTTTGGAGCGTGACTGCGCCGGCATAAAATGCGGCGGGGAGTACAGGCTTTTTGACCTCTACGCCGGCAAAGGCACGGAGGCGGAGGTCTTTGACGGCTGGTTTGCCGCCATGGGCGTCAGGGCGCTTCCGACGGAGCCCATATACGGCTACACCAGCTGGTACAACAGGTTCACGGACATAACCGAGGACACCATCAGGGCGGACCTTGCCGGGTGCAAAACTCTCCTTTCCCCTGGGGACCTGTTTCAGATAGACGACGGCTGGGAGCCCAACGTGGGCGACTGGCTGGAGTGTGACAGCGCCCGCTTCCCCTCCGGAATGAGGGCGCTGGCGGAGGAGATACACTCCGCCGGCTTCAAGGCGGGGCTGTGGCTGGCGCCGTTTGTGGCGAGGAAGGGCTCGGAGCTTGAGAGGCTCCACCCGGACTGGCTTTTGAAGGTAAACGGCGAGCCCTGGTCCCTGGGCTCCAACTGGGGCGGGTTCTACTCCCTGGACATTGATAAGCCCCAGGTTGAGGAATACCTGCGGCAGGTGTTTGACCGGGTCATAAACGAGTGGGGCTTTGACCTTTTGAAGCTCGATTTCCTCTACGGCGCGGCGCCCTTCGGGACTGACACCGAGACGCGCGCCGCCAGAATGATACGCGCTTTGGACCTTTTGCGCGAAATCTGCGGCGGCACCCCCATTTTGGGCTGCGGCGTCCCCGTTATGCCCGCCTTCGGGAGGGTGGAGTACTGCCGGATAAGCTGTGACGTGTGCCTCACCTGGGACGACAAGCCCTTCATGCGCCTTGCCCACAGGGAGCGGGTCAGCACGAAAAACGCCATACTCAACACACTTTTCCGCCGTGAGCTCAACGGCAGAGCGCACTTAAATGACCCGGACGTGTTCTTCCTCAGGGACGGGAACATGGGGCTTCGGGACGACCAAAAGCTCCTGCTCGCCCGTGTCAACGCCCTTTTCGGCGGCGTTCTGCTCATATCCGACGACCCCGCGGAGTATACCGACGCCCAGAGAGAGCTCTACCGGGAGCTGAGGCGCCTCTCCCGCGCCGAAAACGTCGCCTTCGACGCTGACAACCTGGAGATCTCCTTCACCCTCGACGGCGAGGACTACAAGCTTCCGGTGCCCGGCGAACAATTTTATTAATCGTCCCAAAATAGTCAGGAACCTTTTGGGAAAGTAAAAAACTCAAAATTTAATATTTTTCCGGCGGCATGTACGTCGGAAAAATCACCTTTTGTTTTGCAAGTGTGCGCCCCTTCGGGGCGTGCGCGCAGCAAAACGGCAGGAAATCCCCCGCGAAAGGTCCGCAGACCTTTCGTGGGGGATTTCCGCACGTTCCCCTTTGTCAAAAAAGGGCAAAGCCCTTTTTTGACAAGTTAATTTATACAAATTTTGTGTTGCTTTTTGTGGATTTTTCTGTTAAAATATAAAATACGGAAAAAGGAGGAAATTATTATGGAAAAGATGAAGCTAAACAACAAGCGTACCGTACTTGTGGGGCTGGCGTTTTTGTCCATCTGCGCCTTCTGGCAGATGTATGACAACGTGGTGCCGCTGATTTTGCGCGAGACCTTCAACATGGACGAGTCCCTCACCGGCGCGATAATGGCGGCGGACAACATTCTGGCGCTGTTTTTGCTTCCCTTCTTCGGCGGGCTTTCAGACAGGAGCCATTCAAAGCTGGGGCGGCGCACACCCTTCATAATCGTGGGTACGGTCCTGGCGGCGGTGCTCATGAACATACTGCCGATTCTTGACAACAGCTACTACGAGGCCGCGGCGCCCTACAAGCTCGTCTCCTTCGTCATTGTCCTGGGTCTTTTGCTGGTGTCCATGGGCATCTACCGCTCCCCCGCCGTGGCGCTCATGCCGGACGTGACGCCAAAGCCGCTGAGGTCAAAGGCCAACGCCATAATAAACCTCATGGGCGCTGTGGGCGGCATAATATATCTGGGGATCGCGGCGGTGCTCTATCCCACCAGCAAGACGGAGCTTTTGGACCACGTAAACTACCGCCCGCTTTTCATCGTTGTCGCCGCCATAATGCTTTTGGCGCTGGCGCTTCTGCTCATAACCATCCGCGAGCCAAAGCTTGCGGCGGAGAATCAGGAGCTTGAGAAGAAGCACCCGGAGTGGAACCTGGCGCGTGACGACGGCTCCGGCAACGAATCCCTGCCCGCGCCGGTGAAGCGTTCCCTGGGCTTTCTGCTGGCGTCCATTGCCCTCTGGTTCATCGGCTACAACGGCGTGACCACCTGGTTCACCACCTACATCGCCGAGGTCATGGGCGAGGGGCTGGGCGGCGCCTCCACCTGCCTCATGGTGGCGACGGGAGGAGCCATTATAAGCTACATACCCATCGGCGTCATCGCCTCAAAAATCGGGCGCAAAAAGACCATAATGGGTGGAATAATACTTCTTGCCGCCTGCTTTATGGCGGGGTTCGTGCTCACCACGGTATTCGACTCCATCAACGCCGTTATGTTTATCGCCTTCGCCCTGGTGGGACTTGCCTGGGCCGCCATAAACGTAAACTCCCTGCCCATGGTGGTGGAGATGTGCAAGGGCTCGGACGTGGGCAAATTCACCGGCTACTACTACACCGCCTCCATGCTGGCGCAGGTGATAACCCCCGTCATGGCGGGGACGCTCATGAAAAGAATAAGCTACAGGGTGCTCTTCCCCTATGCGGCGTTCTTTGTGGCGCTGAGCTTTGTGACGATGCTTTTCGTCAGGCACGGCGACGTGAAGGCTGAGCCCAAAAAGGGGCTGGAGGCATTTGAGGACATGGACGACTGAGGAACAGGAGGGGTTTAAAATGAAGGCGTTTCCAAAGGCTGTCATATCCGTCACCGCGGTTGCGGCTGTGGCGGCGGGACTTTACACCGCGGCTCTGGCGCCCAGGAGGAACCAGCCCGGCTGGGAGGAGTTTTCCGGTCACAGGTTTGCCCACCGGGGACTCCACGATTCGGAGGACGGGCGTCCCGAAAATTCCCTCTCCGCCTTCCGCGCCGCCGTGGAGCACGGCTTCGGGGCGGAGCTGGACGTACACCTCATAAGCGACGGCTCCCTTGCCGTTGTGCACGACAGCGACCTTACGCGCGTCACGGGCCTCACCGCCACGGTGGAGGATTTGACGGCGGAGGAGCTGAGGCTCTACCCTCTCAAGGACTCTGGCGAGCAGATACCGCTCCTTGAGGAGGTTTTGGCTCTCTTTGAGGAAAAGCAACCGCTGATAATCGAGCTCAAGACCTCCGGCGGGAACGCCAACGCCCTCACCGACGCGGTGATGGAGCGGCTTGACGGCTACAAGGGCATATACTGCATCGAATCCTTCGACCCGGCGGTGCTCTTGCGCCTCAAGGAGCGTTACCCCCACGTGATCCGCGGTCAGCTGAGCGAAAACTTCCTCCGCTCCGCCCCCTCCTCCCTGTCAAGGCCCCTTCGGGCGGTGATGGCGAACCTTCTCACCACCTTCATCACAAAGCCGGACTTCATAGCCTACAACTGGGTCGACCGGGACCAGCCCAGCCTTCGCGCCATGAAAAAGCTCTACAACGTCCACGAGGTCAGCTGGACCGTCCGCGACCCGGATCTCATGAAAACCCTGGAATCCCAAGGCGTCACCCCGATTTTTGAAAGCTTTATACCTAATTAATAAAGGGGAACGTTCAGAAAAAATCCGTGAATTCTGCGGAATTCACGGATTTTTTCCTGCCGTCGTCCTCACTCGGACCGCTTTACCTCGCCCCGCTCAAGCGCGGGATTAATATAAGAAATCGCAAAGGATTTGATGTTGTGGATAAATTTACGGAAATAAAAAAGTTATTTGAATCAGGAGAAAACAAAGAAAACGCAGCCGCGATGTCGAAATATATGAGAAATATGTTTGACTTTTACGGTCTGCCCGCTCCCGCGAGGAAGGAGGCTTACGGCGATTTTATCAAATCGGAAAAGAAGTCGAAAGCGATAGATTGGGATTTTTTAGATAAATGTTATGATGATAACCACAGGGAATTTCAATATTTGGTCTATGATTACCTTCTCGCGCTGAAAAGATATGTTTCTTTTGGAGACCTGCCAAAAATCAAGGCTTATATCACCACCAAATCCTGGTGGGATACGGTGGATTTTCTATGCAGAGTGATCGGAGATGTGGGGTTAAGAGATGCGAGAGTTAAAGCCCTTATGATCGATTGGTCAAAAAGCGAAAACATTTGGGTCAAAAGGACAGCGATAGAGCATCAGCTTGGGTTAAAGGATAAAACTGACACTCAATTATTGGAGCAGATCATAGTAAATTGTTTTGGCAGCGACGAGTTTTTTGTAAACAAAGCGATCGGCTGGGCATTGAGAGACTATTCAAAAGCCGACCCGGAATTTGTAAGAGCCTTTGTTAATAAGCACAAGGGCAAAATGAATAGCCTAAGTATCAAAGAAGCAAGCAAGTATATTTAGAATTTGGCGGCCACATTTCAGACCGTCAAAATACCCAATTTAAACCCGTTCCCCCGTCGCTGTGCTGCCGTCGCAGCTCTCCGGGGGTGTCTCCAGTAGGGGGCCGCTCGTCGTCGCTGAAATCGCTTTACTTCAAGCTCCCTTCGGTCGCTTTCAGGCGCGGATTTCGCTCCTCCTCTCCCCACCGAACTTCGTTCGGCGGGGTCCCCAAAGGGTCCAGGGCCCGAAGGCCCTGGTCGTTTTTAAAAGGGGAGTCCAGAGGGGGAAAATCGAAATCCCCCTCTGGTCGCTTTTCTCTCCTTTGTTTCTTTCCTCTCTTTTGGCGAATCCAAAAGAGAGGAAAGAAAATCCCCCGCCATTTAATGGCGGAACCATTATAAAAAGCCAAGCGGCTTCGGAGCACTAAATTTTTGTTGAAATTGACGAAGCATTTTTAATTATTTTTTGCTTGACAATACAAAAATTTGTGGTATAATGCACTTATAAATCAAAGCACGTCCCTTTCTCCCGCCCAAACGCGCTTTTGCGTCCAGGGAAGATCGGGCTCTGCCCAGAATCGGTCCCCCGCCGGCAGTCCCAGCGGCAAAAACACCGTCTCGCAGAGGTAAAGACTTCCCGTGCTTATATAAAAATCCGCCAGCCCCGGCTGAAAGCCCGTAACACCCGGCAGGAGCCAGCCGTTTTTGTCGTATATTTCCCCCTGGTGGACGCGCTTTATGACGGCTGTGAGGGCGGAGCGGACCTGAGAGGGCGGCAGGCTGTCCGGCAGAAAGCCCTCCAGCGCCGCCTGCGCCAGGAGGTGGAACGCGCCGTAACGGTAGGTGGAGGACCTGCCGATTATCGGATAGGAGCCGTCGGGCATTATGAGCCGCTCCAATATTTCGGCGCACCTTTTTGCCCTTGCAAGTTCGGTTTCATACATCTGAGCGTACTTATCCTCGCTTCTAAGCTCCCTGAGTATGTCCGTCATCATGGGGTGTATGACGAAGGAGTTGTAGTAATCCGTGTGAAAAAGCTCCCCGTCGCTGTATAGTCCGTCGCCCACATACCAGCCCATAAAGGCGTCCAGCGCCCGGTCCACGGGGGCGAGGTCCCAATCCTCGCCGGCGATTTTCAAAAAGATCTCTATCATTGCGGAGAAAAAGAGCCAGTTTGAGCTGTAGGGCGTGAATTTGCGCGTTGATCTCAACGCCCCAACCAGTTTTTTTCGCGTGTCCTCAGGAAGGTCAAAATAGAGCGCCTTGGGCGCCCGGACTATGGCGTGGGCAAGGAACGCGGCGTCCACCAAGGACTGCCCGTAGCCCTCGGTGAAGTTCATCAGGTCCTCACCCTCCGGGTCCACGGCGTTTGCAAGGCATTTTCGGACTGTGGCGAGATATTCCCGCCGCGTCACTTCCTCGTCACCCGAAAGCTCCGCCCCCAGCCAGGGCGCCATTCCGCAGAGCGTGCGCCCAAAGGCCTCAAGGCAGGCGTACATCGCCCTGTCCGGGTGGAAATCCACGGGGATAGTGGCGGCGAGCCGCTTTTCCGACAGCGCAGACAGCACCGGGTCCGCGGTTTTCAGCATCGTTTTAAGCCAAAGCTCACGTGTCACCACAGCCGTATTCCCCCTCCCGCGAGGCGCAGAACCGCCTCGGTGAAGAAGTAGTCGGCGTATATGAGGTGGTGGTTGTGGCGCTTGTCATTGTAGCTCACGGAGCACCGGGTTATCATGCCGTCTCGCTCCGGGTCGAGGTCACATCGTTCCTCGGCGAGGAAGGCGACAAGCCCCTCGGCAAAATCACGGTATTTCACCTCGCCGGTGAGCTCCGCAAGCTCCAAAAGCCCGCAGGCGGCGATGGCGGCGGCGCTGTCGTCCTCGTAATCAACGTCCTTCGGCTGTGAAAAGTCGGCGGGGACGCGGTATCTCCTGCCCTCCATGCCGTTTTTAAAGCTCTCGGCGGCGGTTTTGGCGGCGGCGAGGTATTCGCCCTTCCCGGTGTGGAAATATGACAGGGCAAAGCCGTAGACCGCCCAGGCACAGCCTCGCGTCCACCTGCTCCCCTGCCCCATTCCCTGTCCGCCCAGCTCGCCTGTGTACCTGCCCGTTGACGGGTCGAACACGGCTATGTGCCTAACGGAGCCGTCGGGACGGATAAAATACCTCGCCGCTGTGCCGGCGTGGAGCATGGCGACAGCTCTGAACCTGGGGTCGCCCGTGAGCTCCGACGCCTTATAGAGAAGCGGCAGATTCATCATGCAGTCGATGATGGCAATTCCCGCCTTCTTACCGCCCTCGTCGTTCCAGGCGCGGATAAAATTCCCGTTGGGGTTGAGCCTCCCCGCCAGATTCGCGGCGGCGAGGAGAAGGCGGTTTTTGGAATCAATGGAGCCTGTGAGGGCGAGGCTCGCCCCGGAGGTCAGCAGCCACTTAAAGCCGCTGTCGTGGTCCATTCCCATGTAGTCGGTCAGCGACCTGTCGAGCTTGTACTCCACCTCTTGGGCGCACTCCCGCAAAAGGTCGTCGGGGCGCCGGGAGTAGAGCTGCCAAAGCTGTCCCGCCCAGAAGCCGTTTGTCCACCAGGATATGTTTTTCTCCGACTGGTCGTCAAAGACGCCGTTTTCGGCGATATACGGTATCCTGCCCACGTTCCTGGCGGCGGACGCCAGGGTCTTCACGTATATTTTATCGGCAAGGAGGTCCCAATTCATTTTATTACCACGTTCTCCTCTCCCAAAAGCTCCCTGAGCTCGCGCACCAGCACCGGATGTATCACGCACTCCGCGCCCACGCGCTTTTTTGTGTCGGCAAAGTATACAACCATCTGCCGGTCCCCAGGGAACATATTTAAGACGAGCTTTATTCTTTCGTATTCGGGGCAATCCCTTGTGGGAAGGCGTATATAGAGCTTCTGACCCTCCGCCGCCCTCTCCTCCGGGGTTTCCGGCGCGCCTGTATCGGAAAGCGGGCGAAGGGAATTCACCACCGCCTGCGGGGCCTTACCATCGCGAATGGAGAGGCGCGCCCTGACTATAACAAGGCTCCCCTCGCGAATGTATATACCTGAGGCGTCCAGAACGCTTTGGAACGCCAAAAGCTCCATGCTCCCGGTGCCGTCGTCCAGCGTCACGTATGACATGAGCCCGCCGTTTTTCGTCGCCTTTGTCTTTGCCGCCGTGATAACTCCGGCAAGGGTGAGCTCCTGGTTGTCGGCGTATGTGTGCGTCTCCCTGTCCTCGGCGTAATCGGAGAGGATACCGCCGACGCTCACCGCACCCAGGCGGCGGACGGTGTTCCTGTAGCCGTCCATGGGGTGACCGGAGAGGTACAGTCCCGTGACCTCCCGCTCCATGCTCATCCGCTCCATGGCGGAATACTCCTCCACATCCGGGAGCGGCACGGCGGTGACGGAGGAGCTTTGGCTGTCGTCTCCCAGGGAGCCGAAAAGGTCCATCTGCCCCTCCAGGTTGCGCCGGCGGCTGTCGGCTATGGAGTCCACCGTCTGCCCCACCACGCGCATGAGCTGCGCGCGCTTCACGCCCATGGAGTCAAAGGCTCCGGCCTTTATAAGGCTCTCCACGGCGCGGGTGTTCATCTCCGCGCCGTACAGCCGCTCGCAGAAATCGTGGAAGGAGGTAAATTTCCCGCCGGAGGCCCGCTCGGCGACTACGTTGTCAATGAACTTGCTGCCGATGTTCTTCACCGCCACGAGCCCGTAGCGGATGTTCTCCCCCTCCACGGTAAAGCGGTTGAAGGAGGCGTTTATATCCGGCGGCAGGACCCTTATGCCCATGCTCAGGCACTCGGCGGTGTAATCCGCCACCTTCTCCGGTATGCCCAGCACCGAGCTCATCAGCGCCGCCATATACTGCCGCGGGTAGTGGCGCTTCAAATACGCCGTCTGATAGGCGATTATGGCGTAGCACACCGAGTGGGCCTTGTTGAAGGCGTAGTTGGCAAAGTCGGTGATCTCGTCGTATATGCTCATGGCGACGGCGGCGGGAACGCCGTTTGCCACGGCGCCGGGGATATTCCTGGCTGGGTCGCCGTTTACAAAGGTCTCCCGCTCCTTTTGAATCTCCGCCATCTTCTTTTTTGACATCGCCCTACGTATCATATCCGCCTGCCCCAGGGAGAAGCCGGCAAGGCGCCTGAATATCTCGATGACCTGCTCCTGATAGAGTATGCAGCCGTAAGTGACGTTGAGTATTGGCTCCAGGGACGGGTGCTTGTAGGTTATCTTCTCCGGGTTCACGGCGCACTCCAAAAAGCGGGGAATGGAGTCCATGGGTCCCGGACGGTAGAGGGCGACGACGGAGGAAATATCCTCGATGCTCTTTGCCTTCATCCCCACGGCAACGCCCGTCATGCCCGCGGACTCAAGCTGAAATACGCCCGATGTCTTTCCGGCTGCCAGCATGTCGTAGGTGGGCTTGTCGTCGTCGGGTATCTTGGATATGTCAAAGTCCGGGTCGATCTTTCGTATATCCTCCACCGCGTCGTTTATCACCGTAAGGTTCCGCAGTCCCAAAAAGTCCATCTTGAGAAGCCCCAGCTCCTCGATGGTGGTCATGGTGTACTGTGTGGCGATGGTGTTGTCCTTTTTTGAAAGCGCCAGGGGCACGTAGGTGTCCACCGGGTCCTTTGTTATGACCACCCCGGCGGCGTGGGTGCCGTAGTCCTTGGGCATATCCTCAATGGACATGGCGGTCTCGATGACCTCCCTGTACCTGGGGTCCCTGTCCATCAGATCGCGGAGCTGCTGGGAGGTGCGCACGGCGTCGGCAATGTGCATTTTTGGGTCGTCGGGCATCGTCTTGGCAAGCTCGTTTTCCTCGGCGAAGGTGAGCCCTATCACCTTTGACACAGACCGGACGGCGTTTTTTGCCTTGAGGGTGTTGAAGGTGATTATCTGCGCCACGTGGTCCGCGCCGTACTTGCGCTTTACGTAGTCAAGCACCTCACCCCTCCGGCGCTCGCAGAAGTCCATATCTATATCAGGCATGGACACGCGCTCCGGGTTTAAAAACCTCTCAAAAAAGAGGCTGTATTTTATGGGGTCCACGTCGGTTATCTCAAGGCAGTAGCTCACCACGCTCCCCGCCGCGCTGCCGCGCCCCGGTCCCACGGGTATGCCGCTCCGCTTGGCGTAGAGCACGAAGTCCTGGACGATGAGGAAGTAGTCGGTAAAGCCCATGCGGTCGATCATGTCGAGCTCATAGCGCAGCTGCTTCATGACCTCTGGTCTTGTGCCGTATCGCTTCTTAAATCCCTCAAGGCACTGCTTTTCCAGGTACTCCTTGGACGTAAAGCCCTCCGGCACCTTGAATTCCGGCAGGTGGTAGTGGTTGAACTCAAACTCCAAATTGCACCTGTCCGCGATCTCCGCGGTGTTGTCCGCGGCCTGCGGGAGGTCCGGGAAGAGGGCGCGCATCTCCTCCTCGCTCTTTAAATAGAGCCCGTCGCCCTGGAATTTCATGCGGTTGGGGTCGTCCAGCGTCTTGCCGGTCTGTATGCACATGAGTACGTCCTGGGCGTGGGCGTCCTCCCGCTTTAAATAGTGTACGTCGTTTGTGAGGACAAGGGGTATCCCCGTCTCCTTGGAGAGCCTGATGAGCCCGTTTGCGGCTGTGCGCTCGTCGGGTATACCGTGGTCCTGTATCTCAAGGTAGTAGTTGCCCTTGCCGAATATCTTCTGAAACTCCAGGGCGGTCCTTTTCGCGTCCTCGTACCTGTCCTCAAGTATGAGCCTTGGCACCTTCCCCTGAATACAGGCGGAAAGGGCGATAAGCCCCTCGGAGTGTTGCCGCAGAAGGTCCATATCCACCCTCGGACGCATATAGAAGCCCTGAACAAAGCCCATGGAGACCATATAACACAGGTTCTTATATCCCGTCTCATTTTTGCAAAGCAAAATGAGATGGTAGCGGACGGAGTCCTCTCCGCGCTCCATGTCGAACCTGGTGCGGCTCGCCACATATACCTCGCAGCCGATTATGGGCTTTATGCCCTGCGCCTTGCACGCCTTATAAAAGCCGATAGCGCCGTACATAACCCCGTGGTCGGTTATCGCCAGAGCCGTCTGCCCCAGCTCCTTAGCCCTTTTTGGCAGGTCATTTATACGGCATGTGCCGTCTAAAAGGCTGTACTCTGAGTGGACATGCAGATGTGCAAAAGCCATTTTTTCACCTCCGGAGCCGGTTGAGGGCTCTATTCTTTGCAAATTCGGCAGCCTGCCGAAGGGGTCCCCGCGGCTGCGGGGACGGGGGTTCTTCTTTTCTCATCTTTTTCTCCGAAATGAGAAAAAGATGAGTAAAAGAAGCAAAAGAGAGAAAAAGAATTTTTCTTTTTGGGGTCGGCAGAAGCTTGTTGCGCCCTGCCGTTTAGTCTCACGTCGGCTCCCGCAGTCCAAAGCTTTCGCGCACGGGCAGAAGATACGACGCGCGGGTTCCAAAGCCGAATTGCACAGTCTCCGAAATCGCTTAGCCGCTTAACGTGGTCGGGTGTCAGTACGCCCTACCCTCCAATAACGCCGCGCTTTGTGGGTGCGTGTCGGGCAGAATGTTTCAGCACAGCTCCTACACAGTGTTTTCGCAACTGCTGCCGTCACGCTCCCCGCCGGGGGTTCTCCACATAGGGGGCCGCAGCCCCCTGTGTGGTCGTTTTTAAAAGGGGTTTCCAAAGGGGGAAAATCGAAATCCCCCTTTGGTCGCTTTTCTCTCCTTTGTTTCTTTCCTCTCTTTTGGCGAATCCAAAAGAGAGGAAAGAAAATCCCTCCGCCATTTAATGGCGGACTCATTATAAAGAGCCCCGCGGCTCAGGAGCGTGCGGGCTCACCCGATCTTTTGAGCGATCTCAGAGATCTTCCTCAGCCTATGGCTCAACCCCGACTTTGTAACCGGCGGCTCCGCAAGACCCGCAAGCTCGCCTATTGACAGCTCCGGGTACTCCTCCCGGAGCCGCGCCGCCTCCCGGAGCTTTTCGGTGAGGTCGTCAAAAATTCCGGCGTCCCGGAGCCTTTTGATGTCCGCAAGCTGGGCGGCGCTTGCCTCCACGGTCTTGGTCACGTTTGCCGTGTCGCAGTTTACCTTGCGGTTCACCTGGTTGGTCATGTCCTTCTCTATTTTCGCCGACATTATCCCCATGGCGCTCACCGGCGCGCCGAGGGTGGTCAAAAGGTCCTCGATGATGTCGCTTTTTTTGAAATAGGTCATATAATTCCCGGCCCTGGAGGAGCTTCGCGGCTCAAAGCCCATGTCCAGGAACAGCGCCGTCAGCTCCCGGCAGACCGAGTAGTGACCGGTGACAAACTCCAGATGGTAGCCCTTTTTCGGGTCCGTGACGCTGCCGCCAGCCAAAAACGCCCCACGCAGGAATGCCGCGCGGGACCGGTCATCCTCCAAAAGTCCCAGGTTCACATGGTGGGTCAAAAGCCCCCGCGGGGCGTATCCCAGAAGGTCAATTATCCTCGCCATGCTCTCAGGAGAGGTCACGGCAAAGGTTCGCTTTCCGCTCTCGCCCTTTTCGGGGAGCTCGTCAAAGGTTATCCCCGCCGCGCGGTTAAAAAGCCTTGGCAGCCTGGCGGCAAAGGCGTCGGAGCCGGTGACGATGCGCGCCTCGTCCCTGGCAAAGCGGTTGCAGAACTCCAGCACACCGTAGCACTCCGGCAGGGCCGTGCGGGAGCTTATCTCCGCCCTGCAAAGCTCGGCCTTCACGTCTGAGGAAAAGGACACGCCGTCACCCCCTTTGTCAAAATAATTTTTCGCTCAATTTCTGTCTATGTCCCTGTGTATGCACTCCGTCTCATGTCCCCTTTGAGAGAGGTAACGGGCGATTGCCTCGGTCACCGCCACGGAGCGGTGGTGACCGCCGGTACAGCCGATGCACACGGTCAGGTTCATCTTCCCCTCCTCCTCGTAGTTGGGGAGCAGGAATTCTATCATATCCTCAAGCTTCTCCAAAAACTGCTTGGAAATGTCGTTACTGAAGACGTAGTCGCTGACCTCCTCGTCAAGGCCCGTCTTGTTGGTGAGCTCCGGCACGTAAAAGGGATTGGGCAGGAACCGCACGTCAAAAACCAGGTCCGCCTCTATGGGTATGCCGTACTTGAAGCCGAAGGACATAACCGAGACCCTTAGCGTCTGCTTGGAGCCGTTCCCGAAGAGCCGGAAAAGCGTCCTCTGGAGCCTGCCCAGGGTGAGCCCGGTGGTATTTATCACGTAATCCGCCCTGCGGCGCACGGGCTCCAGCATCTCCATCTCCCGCCGTACCGCCGCTTCAAGTCCTCCCGCCTCTCCGTCCAGCGGATGGCGGCGGCGTGTCTCCTTATAACGCTTCACAACGGTCTCGATGTTGGCGTCAACGTAGAGTATCTTGTACTCAAACCCCCTGGCGCTCATGGCGTCCAGCGCCGCGAAGAGCTGGTCAAAGCCGTCGCGGGAGCGTATGTCCGAAACAAGCGCCACGCGCTCATAGCGCCCCCTGGTGGCGGCGCACAGCTCGGCGAAAAGCGGCATGAGCGCCGCCGGCATATTGTCAACGCAGTAAAAATCCAGGTCCTCCAGCGCCGCCGCCACGCGGCTCTTTCCCGCGCCGGAAAGTCCCGAAATTATCAGCATTTCCATGAAACTTCATCTCCCGTCGGCGCAAAGCCCTTCCCCTTAGGGTCTCAGTCGATTATCCTTACCTCCGGCTCCAGCTCCACGCCGTATTTTTCAAAAACCCCTGCTTTCACCTGCTCCATGAGCTTTACAACGTCCTCAAATGTGGCGCCGCCCAGGTTTATTATGAACCCGGCGTGCTTTTCCGAGACCTGCGCCATGCCCACCGTGAGCCCCTTGAGCCCCGCGCCGTCGATCATGGCGGCGGCGTAGCCCTCCTTCGGGCGCTTGAAGGCGCTGCCCGCGGAGGGATAGTTGAGCGGCTGCTTTTCCCTTCTCCGGGCGGAAAGGTCGTCCATTTTCGCCCGTATCTCCTTGGGATCTCCCGGACGAAGGCGCAGCGTGGCGGAAAGTATGGCGTCGCCGGTGTCCATGAACCGGCTGCGGCGGTAGTCAAAGCCGCAGTCCCGGTTGGCGACGGTGCGGAGCGTGCCGCCCCCATCAAGGTACGTCACTGCCTCGACAACGTCCCGCAGCTCCCCGCCGTATGCCCCGGCGTTCATATATATCCCCCCGCCCAGGGAGCCGGGTATCCCGTGGGCAAACTCAAGGCCGGTGAGGGATTCCGACAGGGCGAAGCTCCCAAGTCTTGAAAGTAGCACCCCTGCGCCGGAGATGATACTGTCACCGTTGGCCCTCAGCGTGTCCAGCCGCGCCGTGGAGAGGACTACAAGGCGGTGGGGCTTATCCGAAAAGAGCAGATTCGAGCCGTTTCCCGTGATGAGGTAGGCAAGCTCCAGCCGCTTTGCCTCCCTCACAGCCCAGACGAACGCCTCAATGCTCTTGGGCTCGGCGTACAGGCTCACCGTACCGCCTATCCGGAAGGTTGTGTGGCGCGACATGGGCTCGCCGAAAAAAATCCCCGTGCCGGGAAAGTCGGAATTCAGCTCCCTGGCAAACAAGTCGATCTGATCCATCAGTTGCTCTCCAGACTGTCAAAATAGTCGTCCAGCTGCTCGGCAAAGTCCTTGCCGGAGTTGAGGCCCATGCGCTTCTGGCGGTTGTTCATGGCGGCGACCTCGATTATCACCGCCAGGTTCCTGCCGGGGCGGATGGGGACCACGATATACGGCACCTTGACGCCGAGTATGTCCATCTCCTCCGTTTCGGAGCCCATGCGGTCGTAGGAGTTCTCCGCGTTCCAGTTTTCCAGCTTCACCACCAGGTCAACCTTCTCGCTCCACTTCACCGCGCCGTTGCCGAATATGCGCCGCACGTCCACCACGCCTATCCCGCGAAGCTCGATGTAGTTGCGTATGAGGTCCGGTGCCGTGCCGGTGAGGGTGGTGGAGTTCACCTTTTTGATGATGACGGCGTCGTCGGATATGAGGTGGTGACCGCGCTTTATGAGCTCGATGGCCGTCTCGCTCTTTCCCATGCCGGACTCGCCCAGTATCAGCACGCCCTCGGAGTACACCTCCATGAACACCCCGTGGCGCATTATCTGCGGGGCAAGGGCGTTGTTGAGCTTTGTGGTGAGCTCTATTATGAGCTCCGATGTCTCCCTGTGGGACTTGAGTATGGTGGTGTCATATTCCCTGGCGGAATCCAGCGTCCCCTCAGGGATGTTCACGTCGTGGGCGATGATTATCGCCGGCACGCCCGTCTCCATGAGCTTCCCCAGCTTCGCCCGCTTCTCGTCCTCGGAAAACTGCTGGAGATACGCGTCCTCGTTGAGGCCCACGATCTGCAGCCGCTCCGTGGCGAAGTTGGTGAAAAAACCGGTGAGCTGGAGCCCCGGACGGTTAATCACGGCGGTGGTTATGAGCTTTTTGTCATAATCCGTGGAGGCGTTCAGAACCTCCAGCCCCACCTGCTCCACCAGAGCCTTCAATGGCATTCCGTGTTGAGTTTCCATAGCCTGGTCCCCCTCTTAGAATCAAGTTTTACGTGAAAAGCCGTTTTGACAGACACGCGGGCAAAATGTACCCATCTAATTTTATACAAAAACCGCTGTTTTGGCAAGAGCTTTGAGGCAATTAAAAAATATATTCTTTGTCGAAAATTTTTCTTGCATTTTCAAAAACTTTCTGCTATTATATATAGGCTATGAAAAATTGCAAGGAGGTGCAGCAGATGGCAAAGTGCGAATTTTGCGGCAAGGGCGTCTCATTTGGTATTCAGGTGAGCCACTCCCACAGAAGATCCAACCGTACCTGGAAACCGAATGTCAAACGTGTCAAGGCCGTGATCGACGGCTCCCCCCGCCACGTTTACGTCTGTACCCGATGCCTGCGCAGCGGCAAGGTCACACGCGCAGTATAATTCCGACAACAAAAAAATCTCCGTCCGGTGGACGGAGATTTTTTTGTTGCCGGAAGGGGAAGCGTGCGGAAAAATATTGGATTTGGGTTATTTTAATCGGATTCTCCCCGCTCTCTGATGAGGAGTCTTATGGGGGTGCCGGTGAGGGCGAAGGTGGAGCGGAGCTGATTTTCGATGTAACGCTGATAGGAGAAGTGGAAAAGCTCGGAGTCGTTGCAGAAGAGTACGAACGTGGGTGGCTTTACGGAAACCTGGGTCATGTAGAATATCTTCAGCCGCCTGCCCTTGTCCGTGGGCGGCTGGACCCGCGCCTGGGCGTCCGCCAGGACGTTATTTAAAACGCCCGTGGTTATGCGCATATTCGCCTGCTCGTTGACGGTGTTGGCAAGCTCAAATATCTTGTCCACCCTCTGCCCCGTGAGGGCGGAGACGAAAAGTATCGGCGCGTAGGGCATGAAGCTGAGGTCCCGCCGTATGTCGGCGCGGAGCCTGTCCATGGTCTTCCCGTCCTTCTCCACCAGGTCCCACTTGTTCACAAGTATGACGGACGCCCTGCCCGCCTCGTACGCCATGCCCGCCACCTTTGTGTCCTGCTCGGTGACGCCGTCCCGGGCGTCGATCATTATGAGGCACACGTCGGCGCGCTCGATGGCAAGCTGGGCGCGCATGACGGAGAATTTCTCCACCCTGTCCTCCACCCTGGACTTCCGGCGTATACCGGCGGTGTCGATGAGCACGTACCTGCCGAACTCATTTTCAAAGGGCGTGTCCACGGCGTCCCTGGTGGTGCCGGCGACGTCGGATACGATCACCCGCTCCTCACCCAGTATCTTATTTACGATGGAGGACTTGCCCACGTTTGGCTTTCCTATGAACGCAAGCTTTATGGCTCCGGCGTCCTCCTCCCCCGCCTCCTCCGGCGGGAAGTGCTTCAGACACTCGTCCAGCACGTCCCCGGTCCCGTGACCGTGGACCGCCGAAAGAGCTATGGGGTCGCCCAGACCCAGGGAGTAAAACTCGTATATCTCCGGGTCCACGGGGCCCACGGAGTCCATCTTGTTCACCGCCAGCACCACGGGCTTGCCGCTGCGCTGGAGCATATCCGCCACCTCCTGGTCGGCGGCGGTGACCCCGCTGCGGATGTCGCAGACGAAGATTATGACGGTTGCCGAGTCAATGGCGATCATCGCCTGCTCCCGCATGAAGGTCAGTATCTCGCTGTCCGTGGAGGGCTCGATGCCGCCGGTGTCCACGATGTCAAAGCTCCTGCCCGCCCACTCGCAGGAGGCGTAGAGCCTGTCGCGGGTGACGCCGGGGGTGTCCTCCACGATGGAGAGGCGCTGACCGGCAAGGCGGTTGAACAAAAGGCTCTTGCCCACGTTGGGCCTTCCGACGATAGCAACTAACGGTCTCATTTCATTCTCCTTTTATCACGCGAGGAACGCTTCCAAAAGCGGCCCGCCGCCGTTTTCAATGGGCGTCACGGGGACGCCGAGCTTGCGCGAGGCGTCCTCCACCGTCACATCGTCAAGGAATACCCTCTCCCCGTCCCTGAGCATACGGTTTGTGATATATACCCTCTCGCCCAGGTCCTTCCCCTTCAATTGGGCGATGAGGTCGCCGCCCGTTATCAGCCCCGCCACGTCCACGGCGCTGCCGAAGAAGTCGTTGACGATGGGTATTATATCCACGTTTACGTTGGGATATTTGGCGCGCGCCATATCCCGAAGCTCCGTCAGCGTTTTCGCCGCCGACACGCCGGTGGCGACCACCGCGCGCGTGCCCCGCGCCGGACCCTCGGAGCGCGCCAGCGCCTCCTCAAAGTCGGTGTACAGCAGCCGCAGGAGCCCTACGCCGTTTTCCAGCTGCGGGTAGCCCTCGTAAAATTCTTCCGGCGGTACGGGGAGCCCCGCCTTCAGGTACATCTCGTCCGAGCAGAAAAATATCCTGCTCCCGTGGCGCCTCAGGCATTTCTCCGAGTATCTTTCCACCTGCTCCACGGTCTTTTTCGCAAGTTCCCCGTCAAAGGGCGTCAGCGGGTAAAGACCCTCCCGGTATTTCGTCAGCCCCACGGGTATGACGGACACGCTTTTCACACTGGGCGACAGCCGCGCCAGCCGGCGCATGGTCCTCGCAAGCTCCCGCCCGTCGTTGAGACCGGGACAGCAGACGATCTGGCAGTTGAGCTCTATCCCCGACCGGGCGAAGCTTTTCAGTATCTCTATCCCCCGCCCCGCGTTTTTGTTGCCCAGCATGAGACAACGCAGCTTGGGGTCCATGGTGTGTACGGAGACGTTTATGGGGGAGATACGCAGGTCTATGACCCTTTGCGCCTCCCGCTCGCTCATGTTGGTGAGCGTGAGGTACGAGCCCGTCAGGAAGCTGAGCCTCACGTCGTCGTCCTTGAAATACAGGCTCTCCCTCATGCCCTTTGGCATCTGGTCCACGAAGCAGAAGACGCAGTTGTTGGCGCAGGAGCGCATACCGTCCATGAGGTAATCCTCAAAGTCGAGCCCCGCGTCCTCCCCCGCCTCCTTCTCCAAGGTGACGGCGTATTTTTTCCCGTCACGCTCCAGCTCAAAGAGGCTCTCCTCGTCGTAGGCGTAGTACATATAGTCCAGCACGTCCGTGACCCGCTGCCCGTCAATGGAGAGAAGCTTGTCGCCGGGGCGCACCCCCGCCCTCTCCGCCGGTGAGCCGGACCGGACAGATTTTATCCTGTTTCGTTCGCCGGACATACGCGCACCTCCGTTCCGGAAAATTCGAGGACCCGTTTATTTTAAACCCGTGTAAAGAAACAGGATCAGCAGCACCGAGACCCCCACGGTCAGGACCACGCCGGCCGCTCTCGTGCGTTTCAGGTACGTCTCCGAGGGGTCGGTCCTCTCGTTGTGCTTCCAGCTCTGGGTCATGGTGTAGTATTCCTCCGGCTTGAAGATCATCACAAGGCCAAGGATAATGCACAGGACAGCAACAATGACGAACAATATCACGGAAAACGGCCTCCTTTATCGAAAAAGCGGCGGGTGTGGCCCGCCGTTTTTCCAAACTCGCTATTACTCGTCCACAGAAATGACTTCACGGCCGTTGTATGTTCCGCAGGCCTGACATGCTCTGTGGGGCAGATGGAGCTCGCCGCACTTGGGGCAAGCCACGAGCACGGGAACGCTGAGCTTCCAGTTGGAGCCGCGCCTCCTGTCTCTCCTCGCCTTTGAAACCTTCCCCTTCGGTACCGCCATAATGACACCTCCTGTAAAAAATCATTCCTTCTCCAGAAGCTGCCCTAAGGTGAGCATTCTGGGGTCCGGCTCCTCCCTGCATTCGCAGGGGCCTTCGTTTAGATCCTTGCCGCACTTGGGGCAAAGGCCCTTGCAGTCCTCACTGCAAAGTATCCTCTGCTCAAAATTCAGGATAAGCGCATCCCTGGCTATCTCCTCCATATCGGCCTTGCCGTCATTGAGGAGGTAGTAGTCCCCGTTATCCTCATCCTCCAGCTCCTCGGCGAGGTATGCGGCCGCCTCGATCCGAAGATGCCTTGGAAACTCCTTGAGACACCGGGCGCATTGGCAGTAAAGCCCCGCCTCGATGACCGCGCTCACGGTGAGGAGCCCCGCGTGGTTCTCCACGGCTCCCCTGACGGTGACGGGCGTGGTGTAGCTCAAAACGCCCTCAAAGTCAAGGCCGTCCGTGTCAAGCTCAAAATCGAACCCGACCCTTCCCGCGTCCTGGGCGATAAGCTCCCGTAAATCAAGCTCCACTCGCCTCACTCCTTCCAAGTCGCGCTTGGATATTATAATTGAAACCGCGCCCCTTGTCAAGAGTTTTTTCTAAATCCGGCGATATTTTTCCTCTTTTTTCTCCCGCGCGATTTTTTCACAAAATCAATTGCATACTCCCGGAAAATATGCTAACATATACATATATCAAATCTCAAATTCACAGGAGGCGCCGTTATGGGCAAGGCAAAGGTTTATTTCACAAAAAGGATCTCCCCGGATACAGTGGTGGAGATGTACGAAAGGCTGGGGGTCGCGCTTCCCGGCAAGGTGGCGGTGAAGGTCCACTCCGGCGAGGAGGGCAACCAGAACTACCTGCACCCGGAGTTCATGCGCCCCATGGTTGAGCACGTCCACGGCACAGTCGTCGAGTGCAACACCGCCTACGACGGCGAGCGCAACACCTCCGAAAAGCACCTGAGGCTCCTGGCGGGCCACGGCTGGAGCAAGTATTTCAACGTGGATCTCATGGACGAGACGGGTCCCGACGCCGTCCTGCCCATTCCCGGCGGCAAGCGCCTCAAGAAGGACGTGGTGGGCAAAAACCTTCTGAATTACGACTCCCTCCTGGTCCTCTCCCACTTCAAGGGCCACCCCATGGGCGGCTACGGCGGGGCGCTGAAGCAGCTCTCCATCGGCTGCGCCTCCAGCGCGGGAAAGGCGCTCATCCACTCCGCCGGCGCCGTCAGCGACCAGGAGACCTGCTGGAACAAGCACGCCTCCAAGGACGCCTTCTGCGAGGCCATGGCTGACGCGGCAATGGCTGTCCATCAGCATTTCAACGGCAACGCCGCCTACGTTTCCATGATGTGCAACCTCTCCGTGGACTGCGACTGCTGCTCCGTCGCCGAGGACCCCTGCATGGCGGACATCGGCACCCTCTCCTCCCTTGACCCCGTCGCCCTGGACAAGGCATGCATGGACCTCATCTACGCCGCCAAGGACGACCCCGGCCAGAAGCACTTCATCGAGCGCGTCGAATCCCGCCACGGCGCCCACACCATCGACGCCGCCGCAGCCCTTGGCTTCGGCACCAAGGACTACGACCTGATAATAGTTGACTAACCAAATCCTCAACCGAAAGTGGGCAAAAGCCCGCTTTCGGTTTTTCTATCCCCCAATCAAATATTTTTCCGGCGGCATGTACGTCGGAAAAATCACCTTTTGTTTTGCAAGTGTGCGCCCATATGGGGTCCCCACGCAATCATAATTGCGTGGGGAGAGGAGGAGCGAAGAGAGCGCCTGAGCCCTGCCGCTTGCGGCGGGGCGAGGTTAAGCGACTTCAGCGACGACGAGCGCGCCGCGCGACAGCAGGAAAGAATTTCGGAAATGTCCGCAGACATTTCCGAAATCCTTTCCGCACGTCCCCCTTTTTTTGTGAGGGAAGGGCTTTGCCTTTCCCTCGCAAAAAACTTTCACCCCCACAGCGCCGACAGCATGGGGACCACCTGTTTTTTCCGGCTCATGACCCCCGGCAAAAAAGCCTCGGAGTCTGAAAGCTCCACGTTGAACGCCTGGGTGAAGGTGTCCTCACCGCCGAGGCACAGTATCTTGCTCCCCTCGATGAGCACGTCGGTGAGCATGAGCATCATCATGCTGTACCCGTTTTTCTCCTTGACCTCCCGCATGACCTGAAGAAATTCCTCCTTGCGCTTCATGTGCCGCGCCGAGTCCATGCAGGTTATCTGGCTTATCCCAAAGGCGTGACCGGCTATGTGGAACTCCTTGAAGTCCGTGAATATCATGTCCCGCACCGGCTTGTCCTCCGGCGCGGAGGCGGAGAAAATGAACTGCCCCAGCTCCGTAAGGTCCACGTCGGCGATGCTTGCCAGCCTCTCCGCCATTGTCCTGTCCCGCTTTGTGGCTGTGGGCGACTTGAACATCACGGTGTCGGAGATTATCGCCGCCGCCATGAGCCCCGCCAGCTTCTTTGAGGGCATGAGCCCCCGCTCCTGGTACATCCCCGCCACGATGGTGCAGGTGGAGCCCACCGGCTCGTTGCGAAAGTATATGGGGTTCTGGGTCTGTATGTCCGCCAGACGGTGGTGGTCGATTATCGCCAGCACCTCCGTCTCGTCAAGTCCGGGGACCGACTGGGACAGCTCGTTGTGGTCCACCAGCACCACCTTTTTCCTTCTGGGCCTTATGAGGTGGAAGCGCGACAGCGTCCCCACCACCCTGTCGTTCCCGTCAAGGATGGGGTAGCTGCGGTATCTGCTGCGCAGCACAACCTCCTTCACGTCGTCTATGTAGTCGGTCAGGTGGAACGCCTCTATGCTCCCGTTGGCGGCAAGCCTCTCAACGGGTATCGCCTGGAATATGCGCCTCACGGCGCGCAGGCTGTCAAAGGGCGTGGAGATCACCGTGGTGCTCCCCGCCTCCAGGTCCTCCGGAAGCTGGGCGCGGCAAATTATGACGCACCGCACCCCCGCCTTTACCGCCTCCCGCAGTATCTCCGGCTGGTTGCCGCAGACGAGCACCGTGTCCGGGGATTTGAAAAGCGGCACGTCCGCGCCCAACGGCAGCGCCGGCACCACCTCGCCGCTGACGGTGTTGGAGATAAGCGGTCCCTCATTGAGTATCTGCCCCTCCAGAACGGAGAGTATGTTGAAAAGCGGCACGTCCCTGAGCGTCGGGTCCTCGATGGTGGCGATGTCGTAGGCGGCGATGTCCCCGGCGGTCATCATTCCCGCCAAACGCCCCTCGTCGTCGGTTATGGGTATGGCGGAGATGTGCTTGTCCTCCTCCATGGCGGACCACACCCGGTTCACCGTCACCGCCTTGTTGAGTATGGGCGGCACGTCAAAATCCAGGTCCTGCACCTGTGTGCGCAGGTCCTTTACGTAAAGGGGCGGCTCAAAGCCGAAGCGCCCCAATATCTTCTGCGTCTCGTCGGAGAGATGCCCCAGCCTCGCGGCTATGTAACCCCTCTCCCCCGTGGCGCTCTGGAGCGCCGCGTAGCCCAGCGCCGCCACTATGGAGTCCGTGTCCGGGTTCTTGTGACCCGTAACGTATATCCGCTCCAAAATATCACGCTCCTGTCGTTATGGATATGTTATAATCTGATAGAAGAATACACTAAAAAGTCCGAAAAGAAAACCCCATATTGAAAATTTTCCGCCCGTGGAGTAAAATAGCATTGATTTTTGTCAAAGGGAATATGCTATGGAACAAAAATACGAGCTTCTTAGAAAATACTACGGCTACTCCGCCTTCCGTGAGGGGCAGGAGGAGCTGGTGGACGCTATTATGTCCGGGCGGGACGTTTTCGGAGTTATGCCCACCGGCGGCGGAAAGAGCCTGTGCTACCAGCTGCCGTCCCTCATGCTCCCCGGCGTCACTTTGGTCGTCTCGCCCCTCATCTCCCTTATGAAGGACCAGGTGATGGCGCTGGACTCCATGGGCGTCCCGGCGGCGTACATAAACTCCTCCCAGACAGCGGAGGAACAGCACTCCGTCTACGCCCGTCTGCGCGCCGGCGTACTGCGCCTTGTTTACGTCGCCCCGGAGCGGCTGGAGACCCCCGGCTTTCTGTCAGCGGCGAGAGAGACGGACATCAGCCTTCTCGCCGTGGACGAGGCCCACTGCATATCCCAGTGGGGGCAGGACTTCCGCCCCAGCTACCTGCGCATCCCCGCCTTTATAAACGCCCTCCCCGCCCGCCCCACGCTGGCGGCGTTCACAGCCACCGCCACGCCCAACGTCCGTCAGGACGTGGAGCGGCTGCTCGGTCTGCGCTCGCCCCTTCGGGTTGTCACGGGCTTTGACCGTCCCAATCTGCGCTTTGAGGTCCTCAGGCCTCGCAACCGCTTTAAGTGCCTGGAGAGCCTTCTCTCCGCCCGGAGGGACAAAAGCGGAATAGTCTACTGCGCCACGCGCAAGAACGTGGAGCTTGTGTGCGAGCGCCTTCGGGAGGCCGGCTTTGGCGCGACACGCTACCATGCGGGGCTTGAGGAGATAGAGCGGCGGCGAAACCAGGAGGACTTCATATACGACCGCCGCACCGTCATGGTCGCCACCAACGCCTTCGGAATGGGCATAGACAAGTCAAACGTCAGCTTCGTCATCCACTACAACATGCCAAAATCTCTGGAGGCCTACTACCAGGAGGCGGGGCGCGCCGGACGCGACGGCTCCCCCGCCGACTGCGTGCTTCTCTACTCCCCCGCCGATGTGTACACCGCCCGTTTCCTCATCGAAAGCTCCAACGAAAACCCCGACCTCTCCCCGGAGGAGCGCCGCGCCCTGGCAGAGCAGGACCTACTCAGGCTTGAAAAAATGGTGGGCTACTGCGAGACAAAAAACTGTTACCGGGGCTATATCCTGGAATACTTCGGTCAGCCCCACAAAAGCTCCTGCGGCAGCTGTGGGAACTGCGCCGCGGAATATGAGTCCGTGGACGCCACGCGCGAGGCACAAATGGTCCTCTCCTGTGTCATACGCGCCAGAGACGCCCTGGGCTACTACCTGGGCCAGTCGGTGATAACCCGCGTCCTCATGGGCGGTCGGGACAAGCGCGTCCTGGGGCTGGGTCTGGACAGGCTCTCCACCTTCGGGCTTTTGAAGGGCAGGGACCGGGTATTTGTACAGGCGCTTTTCGACGAGCTCATATCCGGCGGCTATCTTGTCATCCGCCCGGAGCACAAGACCCTGGAGCCCACCCCAAAGGCGCGGGAGGTCCTTTTCCACGGCGGGACAGTCACGGTGCGAATGCGCCTCTCGACTGTCGCTCCCAAGGCGGAGCGCGCCGGCGCGAAGCCCTCCCACGACAGGAAAAACGCGCGTACTGACGGTTTTGACGAGGCTGACAACGACCTTTTGGACGCTTTGAAGGCTCTGCGCCTCTCCATCGCCCGCGACGAAGGCGTCCCGCTTTACGTGGTCTTCTCCAACGCCACCCTCACGGAGATCGCCCGCCGCCGCCCGAAAACCGTAGACGACCTCCTCTCCATCCCCGGCATCGGCACAGTAAAGGCAAGCCGCTACGGAAGGCTCTTCCTTGACACGGTGTCCCAATATCCCGGTTGATTGGGAATTTATGCAATTTATTCGGTGTTGACATATGTTTTCGTTTGTGTTATATTGAACTAAATTCTCCGCACAAGCGGGGAGGAAAAAATATCTGTGACAAGGGTATCGGCTCTCCACAAGGGGGGTCCGGTGCCCTTTTGGTTTGGAGGTAATTTTATGACTGTAGAAAAGGGCGGGAGCAAGGTTTTGAGAAGACTTGTATACTCCGCGATGTGCCTGGCGCTGGCGCTGGTGCTGCCGTTTTTGACCGGGCAGGTGCCGCAGATAGGCTCCATGCTGTGTCCCATGCACCTGCCGGTGCTGCTTTGCGGGTTCCTGTGCGGCTGGCCCTGGGGTCTGGCCGTGGGGATCATAGCTCCGCTTCTGCGGACGCTCATATTCCATATGCCCCCGCCCGTGACGGCGGCGGCGATGGCGTTTGAGCTGGGTACATACGGGGCGGTCACCGGCATACTCTACCGGGTGCTGCCGAGAAAGCCCTGGAGCACGTATCTGGCGCTTATCTGCGCCATGGTCGCGGGAAGGCTCGTATGGGGCGCGGCGGACTACGTGATTTTGGGCTTTACGGGCTCGACGCTGACGCCCGCGGCCTTTCTCGCCGGCGCGGTGACCAACGCGGTGCCGGGGATAATATTGCAAATAGTCCTGGTGCCGCTCATAGTTATGGCATTGGACAGGGCAAAGCTTACGGCGAACTGATTCGTTCAAGCGACAAATTTTTCACGCCGTGGAAAATAAACTTCATGCAATTTAAAGGTTGGAATCCCGCAAACTCGGTACTATAATGTGTCAGATCAAAATTCCACAAAAAAGAGGCATCCTGATTTGACACGCGACCTTACGAACGGCAATCCCA
This sequence comes from uncultured Oscillospiraceae bacterium, assembly GCA_947588955.1. GTDB lineage: Bacteria > Bacillota > Clostridia > Oscillospirales > Oscillospiraceae > RUG626. Next base: position 65,005 of record CANPYX010000006.1, read on the forward strand.
TGAAGCTCATACTTGGCTTTGCCGTGCCCACGCTTTTCGGGCTTTTGTTCCAGCAGATGTACAACATGGTGGACACCATGATAGTCGGCAAGCTCCTGGGCGCCGGCGCTTTGGCGGCGGTGGGCGCCACGGGCTCCATCAACTTTCTTATAATCGGCTTCTGCGTCGGCGTGTGCGGCGGCTTTGCCATTCCCGTGGCGCAGATGACGGGCGCGGGAGACAGCGGAAAAATGCGCCGGTACGTCTTTAACGCCGCTGTGCTCTCCGCCGTTTTCGCCGCGGTGATGACAGTCGCCACGGGGCTTTTGTGCCGGAGGATACTCACGGCGATGGACACGCCGGAGGACATTTTCGATATGTCCTACAGCTACATTTTCATCATCTTCATGGGCATACCCGTGACGTATCTCTATAACCTCCTGGCGGGAGTGATCCGCTCTTTGGGCGACAGCAGGACGCCTGTGTATTTCCTGGCGCTGTCGTCGGTGATAAACATCGTTCTGGACTTGACGCTCATACTTTACGCCGGTCTCGGCGTGGCGGGCGCCGCCATCGCCACGGTGGTATCTCAGGCGATCTCCGGCGCTGCGTGCCTGGTCTATGTCTATTTCCGCTACCCGGTGCTCAGGCTCAGCAAGGTCGAGAGAAGGCTGGACGCGCGGCTTTGCGGGGACCTTATGATGATGGGCGTACCCATGGGTCTTCAATACTCCGTCACCGCCATAGGGTCCATAGTGCTCCAGTCGGCGGTGAACAGGCTGGGGAGCCTGTACGTCGCCGCCGTAACCACGGGCTCAAAGGTCTCACAGCTCCTCTGCTGCCCCTTTGACGCCATGGGCGGTGCTATGGCCACCTACTGCGGGCAAAACGCCGGCGCGGGAAAGCTTGACAGGCTTGGAAAGGGCGTGCGGGACTGCTCCGTTTTGGGCTTCGTCTACTCCCTTGCCGCCTACGGCGCGATGCTCATTTTCGCGCCCTCCTGCGCCATGTGGTTCATCGACTCCAAGGAGGTGCAGGTGGAGCTTCTGGTGGAGCTCTCCTGCCGGTTCATCAGGGCGAACACCCTTTTCTACTTCCCCCTGGCGCTGGTGAACATCGTGCGGTTCGCCATTCAGGGCATGGGCTTCGGGACGCTGGCGATACTCTCCGGCGTCTTTGAGATGGCGGCGCGGTACGTTTTTGGGCGCTGGTTCGTCCCCGCCCTGGGCTTTGACGCCGCCTGCTACGCCTCCCCCGCCGCGTGGATAGCGGCTGATGTGTTCCTGATCCCCGCCTGCGTCATGTGCATACGGCGGCTGAGAAGGAGCCGTGGCGAGATGACCCGCCGCCCACGCTCCGGTTTACGCCGTCTGCGGCGCAGCCACACTTAAACTTGAAGCCAATTTTGGGTATACTTCCCACACCCAGCGTATTTTACGTTGGGTGTAATTTTTTTATTGGCTTTGGGCAAGTAAAAATGCCTGACTTTTGTGGCTACGATGGCATTATACCACGGAGCTAAGTAAAAGTCAAGCATTATTTTAGTATTTTTAATTATTCCGCAAGATTTGCAATGTTTATTTGCGTTATTTGCAGTTGTCATGCCCCTTGGAGCACTTGGAGCAGTCGCCGCAGCAGGAGCCGGATCTTTTCCGGCGGCGGTTGAGCCAAAGCGCCAGGGCGAGGAGCGCCAGGAGCAGGACGATGATGATTATGTCAACCGGTTTCATTATTACACCTCACAGGACAAGGATAAGTATACCGCGCACCAGAAGCGCCATCAGCCAGGCTATGACGCACTGCCAGACAACCACGCCCGCCGCCCAGCGGCCGCCAAGCTCCCGCTTTATGGAGGCAATCGCGGCGACACAGGGTGTGTAGAGGAGGGAGAAGACGAGAAGCGCGCCGGCGGAGACGGTGTCCATGACGGCCGCCACGCCGCCCTGACCCGCGAACAGGACCTCAAGGACAGTCACAACGCTCTCCTTTGCCATAAAGCCGCTGATGAGGGAGGTGCAGATGCGCCAGTCGCCCAACCCCAGGGGCCTGAATACGGGGGCAATGAGCCCCGCCAGCGCCGCCATTATGCTGTCCTTGGAGTCGGAGACCAGGTTGAAGTGGAGGTCAAAGCTCTGGAGGAACCAGACGACCACGGTGGCGATGAGTATGACGGAGAACGCCTTTTGCAGAAAGTCCTTGGCCTTCTCCCACATGAGCTGAGCGGTACTGCGGGCGCTGGGCATACGGTAATTGGGAAGCTCCATGACGAAGGGCACCGCCTCGCCGCGAAAGAGGAATTTTTTATAGAGGAACGCCACCAAAATGCCAGTGAGGATGCCCAGGAGGTATATTCCCGTCATCACGAGCCCGCCCTTGCCGGGGAAAAAGGCGCTGACGAAAAAGCCGTAAATGGGCAGCTTCGCCGTACAGCTCATGAATGGGGTGAGGAGTATGGTCATGCGGCGGTCCCGCTTGCTGGGGAGGGTGCGTGTCGCCATGACCGCCGGGACAGTACAGCCAAAGCCTATGAGCATGGGGACTATGCTCCGACCGGACAGGCCGATCTTTCTGAGGAGCTTATCCATGAAAAACGCAACGCGGGCGATGTAGCCTGAGTCCTCCAAAAGGGAGAGGAAGAAGAACATCACCACGACTATTGGGAGGAAGCTCAGGACCGAGCCCACGCCCTCGAATATGCCGCCAACCACCAAATCGTGGAGCACGGGGTTGACGCCGGCGGAGGTCATGGCGGAGTCAACAAGGCGGGTGAGCGCCTCTATGCCCGTCTCCAGAAGCTCCTGGAGCCAGGCGCCTATCACGTTGAAGGTGAGGTAGAACACCAGCGCCATTATGAGGACGAACACTGGGATAGCCGTATATTTGCCGGTGAGTATTTTGTCCAGCTTCTCGCTTCTTATGTGCTCCCGGCTCTCACGTGGCTTTTTCACGCACTGGCGGCACACGTCGTTGATGAAGTTGAAGCGCATATCGGCGATTGCGGCGCTTCGGTCAAGGCCGCGCTCCGTCTCCATCTGGAGGGTTATGTGCTCCAGAAGCTCCCGCTCGTTCTCATCCAAGGCGAGCCCGTCGATTATGAGGCTGTCGCCCTCTATTGCCTTTGCCGCGCCGAAGCGGGCGGGGATACCGGATTTTTCCGCGTGGTCCTCGATGAGGTGGACCACCGCGTGCAGGCACCTGTGGACGGCTCCGCCAAAGGCGTCCTTGGCGCAGAAGTCCACACGCTCCGGCTTCTCCTGGTACTTTGCCACGTGCAGGGCGTGGGTGACAAGCTCCTCAAGGCCCATGTTCTTTGCCGCCGAGATGGGCACCACGGGCACGCCCAGCCGCGCCTCCATGTCGTTCACGTCGATGGAGCCGCCGTTGCCGGTGAGCTCGTCCATCATGTTGAGCGCCACCACCATGGGGCGGTCCATCTCCAAAAGCTGCATGGTGAGGTACAGGTTCCGCTCGATATTTGTGGCGTCGACTATGTTGATTATGGCGTCGGGCTTCTCCTCCAGCACGAAATTCCGGCTGACTATCTCCTCGCTGGAGTAGGGGGACATGGAGTATATACCGGGAAGGTCGGTAATTAAGGTCTTGGGGTGACCGAGGATGGCCCCGTCCTTCCTGTCCACTGTGACGCCGGGGAAGTTGCCCACGTGCTGGTTTGCGCCGGTGAGCCTGTTGAAGAGCGTGGTCTTGCCGCAGTTCTGGTTGCCCACCAGGGCGAAGGTGAGGACGTGGCTATCGGGCAGGGGGTGCTCCGTGGATTTTTCGTGGTGGACGCCGGGCTCGCCGAAGTACGGGTGCGCCACGGGGCGGCGCTTTGCCGCCTTCTCTGGCTCGGAGCTGTCCGGGACAGCCCTTTCCACCTCTATCCGCGCCGCGTCGTCAATGCGCAGAGTCAGCTCGTAGCCGTGAATCCTCAGCTCCACCGGGTCGCCCATGGGGGCGTACTTCACCACGGTGACATACGCTCCGGGGATGACGCCCATATCGAGGAAGTGCTGTCTCAGTGCTCCCTCGCCGCCCACCGTTGTGATGAGCCCGCTCTCCCCTATCTTAAGGTCGTTGACAGTCGTATGTATTCCCCCCGTTTTCAACTGGAATACAGTATATACCCCTGAGCGAAATTGTCAACAAGCAGACTGACATAAAAATCAGAGCGCCCAACATCGGGGCGCTCCGATTTGTCAAATTCAGAGGCTTTCGATTATCACATTGTCGTTGAAGCTTCGGTCCGGGGTCTTGCCGGTGTCGGCGTCGGCGTAGGCGCAGGCGCACAGGACGGCGGCGAGGAGGAGGACCGCGATATATACGGCGACTATTGCCCTTTTCACTCTCATTCCGCCCCCTTTATAAGTCCCGCCCTCTCTAAAAGGGAGGTGTCCCAGTCCGCGACTCTCTCCAGGTGCTCGCCGGGCTCTGCGTAGCTGTCGTCGGGCCCCAGCTCCCTCCGGGAGAGGTTCGTCTCGGTTATTTTTTCGCCGTCCCATGCTATGGCGTCTATGAGCTCTATGCCCATCTGCCCGGTGAGCCTTATGAGCCTGCCGTCGCTGACGTAGAGGACCGCGTGGCCCATGTAGAAGGAACCCAGCTTTTTAAGCTCCCCGCTGTCCATGCTCCACACCCCCGCCTCCGCGTCCGCCTCGCAGGTGCCGTATTCGGCTATGAGCTCGGGGGTCCCGTCGCCGGTGAGGTCAAGGAGCCCGTAGGTCAGATAGTAGGGCTCGTAGCTGCCGGCGCAGAGGTACTTCAAAACGCCCTCGTAGTTTCCCTGCGCCTCGGAGCCGCCGGGGAGGGGCTGATAGTAGGCGCCCTGCTCGTAGGTGCGGGAGGTTATGAGCTGGAGCATACCGTTATTGTCAGGCACGTAGAAGTCGCGGACGTATTCGTCGGGACCGGATCTGTACTCGGCGACTATCTGGCCGTTCTCCTCGTCCACCATGGCGCCCTGGAGGGTTATGGCGTATTTGAAGGCGCCGGCCTCCGGGTCCCAGAAGAAGTAGTAATAGGGTATGGTGTTGTTGCAGGTCCATCCGAAGACGCCGATGTCCGGGTAGCCGTCGAAGTTCATGTCCCTGACGGAGACGCAGTCCTCCACCGTCCAGCAGTCGGTGTAGCCCTCGCCCAGGTCGGCGGAGGATACGAAGTCCGGCACCGTCCCGTAAAGGTCGATCACCTCAAAGGGCTTGCCCCTTTTGCCGCCGTTGGCGGTGAGGTCATAGAGCCTCAGCTCCCTGACGCCGCACCGGTCGGAGCCGGAGACCATTTTGCCTACTGCGTCCAGCTCCAGCTTGCGCGCCTCCGGCTCGTTGGGGAAGTACATCTCTATCCCCTGTGTCTCAAGGACGGTGTCGTCCTCCGAAGCGCCCGTGCCCTCGCGCTGCGTCTTGGCGTAGGTCCTGACGGCGCGCACGTCAAGCCTTGAGTTGTCAAGGTCGCTCCTTATGCCCTCGCACAAATCCCACGCCATCTCAAATTCGCCGCCGCCCAGGGCCTTGAATATCCGCACGTCCCTGTAAGGCTCCCCGGCGGCGTTCACGTAGTCCAGGAGCACCAGGACGTCCACGTGCTCGTCTCCGCAAAGGTCCTCAAAGCTCACGGCGGCGACGTCACGGAGGTCCGAGGATTGGTACTTGGGCGGAAATTCGTAGTCAGAGGTCTTCCGGTCCTTTGAGAGGAAGAAGCGCACGTCGCCGAAGCCCTCCGTGGGGCGGTAGGTTATGAAGCTGGTTTTTCCCCAGCCGTCAAGGGTCACCTCAAAGGACTGCTCCTCCCATATGTACTCCGGGTCCAGCTCCACGCCGGCGCCGAATACGGTCTCAGCCGGCGTTTCGGGAAATTCCGGCGCCGCCACGCGGGAGAGGACCTCCCAGTTCATGGACTTTGCCAGCTCCTCCAGATGTTCGCGGGTTATGGGACCGCCGAAGGTGGGGTCGGAGAGCATACCGGAGAGGACGTTGGCGGCAAAGAAGCTGTCGCCCAAATCGGCGATTATCAGCGACCTGTCGCCGCTGCCCAGGACAATGCCCACGTCCTGCCCGCCTATCTTCAGATTCCACTCCTCGAAGTCCTCGCCAAGAGCGCCGGCGCTGAGGGACACCTCGGTGAGGCTCCCCTTGACGGCGCGGTAGAGCTGGTAGCTCACCACGGTCCCGTCGGAGGCGGTGAACTCCTGGTCCGCGCTGAAGGTGCCGTCCTCATAGAGGACAAACGCCCAGCGGGTGCTGCGCCCGTCAGTGAGCTCCCCGCCCAGGAGCTCCTTCATGCTGTCGTACTCGAACACCTCGCACCGCTCCGGCACGGTGAGGCCGTGCCTCTCCGCCGCCTCCTCCAGCGTAAGCCCCTCAAAGAGGTAGTCGCGGAGCGCCTGCCCCTCCGGGGAATCGGCAAAGCCCTGCATTGAGATTACGGAGTCCTCGCCGTTCTCTCCGGGGACCGTCACGGAGCTTGCACCGAAAAAGCCCGTCGCCGCCGCGGTGACGCCAAATGCCGCGAGAACCGCCACGACCGCGGCTATCACTACGACCTTGGTTATCGCCACAGGTTTTTTTGTCTTCATTTTTTCAAAGTCCTCCATGTTGAAAACGTAGGAGGAGCGGACATGGGAAAACGTCTCCTGATAAAAATTGCCTCTCTTATCCATCACACTCTCTCCTCCATAAGCTCAGATTTGAGCATCGCCCGCGCCCTCTGGAGCCTTGTGGTCACGGCGGACTCGGAAAGCTCCATCACGCGCGCCATCTCTTTCACGGAATATTCCTCGTAGTAGAAGAGGTACAGCGGAACCCTGTACTTTTCAGGCAGGGACATGACCGCGGTGAAAAGCTCCAGCTGCTCCTCCGCCTCAAAGGGCACGGACAGCGCCAGCTCCTCAGGCGGCGTGGGCACGCGCCTTTTTGACGCCCGCGCCAGGTTCTTGCAGTAGTTGAGCGTGACCCTGATCATCCATCGCTTCACGTGCTCCTCGCCCTCAAAGCGCTCCCTTGACAGGTAGAGCCGCATGAGCACCTCCTGCACCGCGTCCTCGGCGTCCGGGGCGTTGCCCATGAAGTTCAGCGCCACCCGGTACACCGTGTCCTTATATTTTTCGGCGTAAAAGCCAAATACCTCTGCGTTCATTCCCTCACTGTCCTTTGAAAGCTTTCACTTATAAGACACCCCGGAGTCGCATTTTGTCACATTATTTTCAAAAAAATTTCTGCCCCCAAATACGGGGGCAGGGGGTCATAGACCGTATTTTAGCTTTCGTTTGATCGCTTCTCTGTAAACCTCGGAATCCTCACGCATGCCAACGACGATAACCGTCATCTCTGACCCAACGCTAACGACCTTGTAAACCACACGGACGCCGCAGGATCTCAGTTTGATTTTGCACAGTCCCGCAAGCTCAATGTCACCCTTGTTCTCCAGCGGCTTACCGTAGCCGCCCTCATAGTCGGGGAGCGGGTTCTCCAGTACCCGCTCAATGGTCTTGGCGACCCTGTTCCTTACGCCCTTGTCAAGCTTTTTAAGGTCGTTGACAGCTTCGGGAAGAAAGCTGAGTGTCCATTTACTCAATTTCGTCTTCCTCCGCCGCGTCGATTTCCTCTTGGGTGATACCCAGGTCTGCCATCACCTGTTCCCAGGGTATGGGCTTGCCGCCTGCGCTCAGGCGCTTTATTGCCAGGGCGTAGTCCTTCATGTCCTCAAGCCTGTCAATGAGCTCCTCATAATACTCCGGGGACATGAGCACACATTCGGGCTCGTTGTGCTTCAATACTATCTTGGGACCCGTGCGCTTGACGGATTCAAATATGGCGCCCGCCATTCCGCGGTTGAAGTCGGAGACGGACACGATGCTGTTCATGGCGGCGGATATGGCATCCATGATATTCACCTCCTGTTTGACAATTTCATTATATGTTTATGCGTTAAAAATGTCAATATATTTATTTACTTTTTTGATGATGTTTATTCCGCTTTTTTGTCTATCCTTTTTATGCCCTTTTCGGCTTTGGAACGGGGGAGCATTACCTCGCGGCCGCAGCCGAGGCAGCGGAGCTTGAAGTCGGCGCCTATGCGGGTGACCTGCCATTGGGCGCTGCCGCAGGGGTGGGGCTTTTTCATGGTGACGGTGTCGCCGACGTTAATGTCCATCCCGCTCCCCCTTTATCAGCTCCCAGTATTTTTTCGCCGCCTGCTCGGTCTTGTTGTCGCCGTACTCGTAGTAGACAGCGTCCTTCAGGCTGTCCGGGAGGTACTGCTGCTTTACCCAGTGGCCGGGGAAGTTGTGGGGATAGAGGTAGCCCTGGTCCCGCTCAAAGCCCGTGCCGTCGGCGTGGACGTTCTGGAGCTGGCGGGGTATGGGGCCGGCCTTGCCCGCCTCCACGTCGGCGAACGCCCGGTCTATTGCCTCCACAACGGAGTTGGATTTTGGCGCCGTGGCGAGGAGTATGACCGCCTGGGCGAGGGGGAGCTTCGCCTCAGGCATTCCCAGCTGGAGGGCGGAGTCCACGCACGCCTTGACTATGGCGGCGGCCTGGGGGTAGGCCATTCCTATGTCCTCGGAGGCGGAGCACAGAATCCTCCTGCACGCTCCCGCCATATCTCCGGCGGCGAGGGCGCGGGCGAGGTAGTGGAGGGCGGCGTCGGGGTCCGAGCCGCGCAGGGATTTCATGAGGGCGGAGACGGAGTCAAAGTGCTGGTCGCCGTCCCGGTCATAGCGCATGGCGTTTTTCTGGGCGGCAATTTTGGCGTCCTCCATGGTTATTTTGAGCTTCCCGTCCTCGCCTCTGGCGGCGGCGGTGAAGAGGAGCTCCACGGCGTTTACGCTCTTGCGCACGTCCCCTCCGGAGGAGGCGGCGATGTGCTCCAAAACGCCCTCCTCGATCTCCGCCTCGCCAAAACGCTCACGGGCTATCCCCGCCGCCCTTTTTACGGCGCACAGCACGTCCTCGCTTGTCAGCTCCTTGAACTCAAATACCGTGGAGCGGGAGAGGACCGCGTTATACACGTAAAAATACGGGTTCTCCGTGGTGGAGGCTATGAGCGTTATCTTCCCGTTTTCTATGAACTCCAAAAGGGACTGCTGCTGCTTTTTGTTGAAATACTGTATCTCGTCTAGGTAAAGCAAAACGCCGTTGGGGGTGAGGAAGGTGTCAAGCTGGGAGATTATCTCCTTAATATCCGCAAGGGACGCGGTGGTGGCGTTGAGGCGGCGCAGCTCACGGTTCGTCTCCTTCGCGATTATGTTGGCGACCGTGGTCTTTCCGGAGCCGGAGGGACCGTAGAAGATCATGTTGGGTATACTGCCGCTTTTGATTATACGCCGCAAAAGTCCGTTTTCCCCCAATATGTGCCGCTGTCCGTAGACCTCGTCCAGCGTTTGGGGGCGTATCTCGTCCGCCAGGGGCCGTGAATTGCTCATGGGACCGCTCCTCCCTCCGCCTCCTTTTTGGGAAGCATACAGTAAAATCTTTTAAACTCGCCTATGTCCATTCCCCTCGCCAGCTCGTCTATAAGCAGAAGCGCCGCGGCGCGTGAGTCGCTGCCCGCCCTGTGGTGGTCCAGGTCAATTCCCAGGTAGTCGCACAGCACGTTCAGGTTGTTGCGAGGAAGCCCGTAACAGCGGCGGGCGATCTGACAGGTGCATATGTAGGGTGAAAATCTGCGCCAGGTGAGCCCGTAATGGGAAAGGCAGGAGCGGAGCACGCCCATGTCAAAGGGGGCGTTGTGGGCCACGGGTATGCCGCTGCTGAATACCGGCTCCAGCTCGCGCCAGACCTCAGGGAACGTGGGCGCCTCGCCTGCCGCCTCTGGGGTTATGCCGGTGAGGCCTATGTTGAATTTGCTGAAAAAGGTCTCCGGGTTTATGAGCGTGTCATATTCCCAGGTTATCCCGCCGTTTTCCACCACGGCGACGCCGATGGCGCTCATTCTGTCGTTTTTGAAATTCGGCGTCTCCACATCGAACACTATGAACCTGTCCACGCCGTCACCCCCTGTGTCTTTTTTTAGATTATATCACTCCGGCGGCGCGCTTGCAAGGACAGAGTTGACGTGTTATAATCTTTATAGCTGATATTATTGCGGGGAGGTCGCGCTTATGGACAGGGCTGTATCGGACGAGATAGTGGCGAGGCTTGAGAGGGAGTATCCGCTGGCGGAGTGTACGCTGGACTACGACGACGCATACCACCTGCTTGTGAGCGTGAGGCTGGCGGCGCAGTGTACAGACGCGCGGGTAAATCAGGTGACCCCGGCGCTTTTTGAGAGGTTCCCCACCGTCCACGACATGGCGGAGGCGGACATTTCGGAGGTGGAGGAGTACATACGCTCCTGCGGCTTCCACCACAGCAAGGCGCGGGACATAGTGGGCGCCGCGATAATGATAGAGACTCAGTTCGGAGGGCGCGTGCCGGACAGCATGGAGGACCTGCTGAAGCTCCCCGGAGTGGGGAGGAAAAGCGCGAACCTCATTCTCGGCGACGTTTTCCACGCGCCGGGGGCGGTGGTGGTAGACACCCACTGCATAAGGATAACGAACCTTTTGGGTTACGTGGACACAAAGGACCCGCAGAAAATCGAGCCCATACTCCGTGAGCTCCTGCCGCCGGACAAGTCCAACGACTTCTGCCACCGCATGGTCCTCCACGGCAGGGCCGTCTGCGTGGCGAGGCGCCCCCAATGCGAAAAATGCGTCCTCGCGGACCTGTGCCGGTATGCGAACAGTCAAAAAATGGCATAGTCTTTTTTGACAAGCTCATAAGGAAAGCCGGAGGCTTCCGGCTTTCCTTATTTGATTTTCAGCTTCTCCACGAGGGATTCGTCCGGGATTGCCATTATTGTGCGGTAGGTGTGGTAGATGACGGTACCGGGGCGGCTGTTGGGGGGCTTTTTTATTTGGCGGATTTGGGTGACGTCCACGGGCACCTTGGCGGAAGCGCGGCCCTTGGAGTACCAGGCGGCGATGGACGCCGCCTCCTCCACCGTCTGAGGGTCGGGCTCGGCGCCCTCGCAGGCTATGACCACGTGCGAGCCGTGCATACCGGAGGCGTGGAGCCATAAATCGGTCTTGGCGCTCTCCTTCAACGTGAGCGCGTCGTTTTGCGTGTTGTTCCGCCCCGCCCTTATGATAAATCCCGCGCCGGACCTGAACGTCATGGGGCGCGAGGGGCGGCGCTTCACCCTTTTCGCCTGCTTGGGCGCCCTGAGATAGCCCGCGTCCTCCAGCTCGGAGCGTATCTCCGCCAGGTCCTCCTCGGTCTCTGCAAGCTCCAGCTCCTCAATCACGCTTTCAAGGTAGGAAAGCTCGTTCTCGCCGGAGGCTATGCGCTCCGTGAGGTGGGCGGCGGCGCTCTTTGCCCGGTTGTAGTCCTTATAATATTTCGCGGCGTTCTGCTGGGGCGTTTTCATGGGGTCCAGGGGTATCTTCCTTATCCCGCCGCTTTCTGAGTAGAAGTCCTCCGCCGCCAGCTCCCGCTGGCCCTTTTTCATGGCGTAGATGTTGGCGGTGATGATGTCCCCGCACTCCCGCAGTCTGTCCCGGTCCTCAGTCTCCAAAAGCTCCTGCCTTTGGGCGGCGAGCCTTCTTTCCACGCGGTTTTTGGCGTTCACAACCGTCCTTCTCAGCTCCCCGGACCTCTGGCGCCTGCGCTCCATGGCGTCGCGTCCGGCGAAAAAGGCGTCCAGGAGCTTAGAATATGAGTCCGCCCTTTGGAGGGTGTACTCCTTCCCGTACTGGAGGATGGGTATATAGGAGAAGTCAAAGGGCCTGCCCTGGGGGTCCAGGAGAAGGTAGGGCTCGCCCCCGCTCAGAACGGCGTCACGCAGGGCGGAAAGCTCCCTCGCCGCGTCTCCCCCGCCCGCTCTGAAAGCTATCTCCCGCGCCACCGGCGGGGATATGCCCAAAAAGGTCTCAAGGACGCACCTGTCCAGGGGCTTGCCCTGTGGGAAGCCGGCGGTGATTTGGGCTATTTCCCCGTCGTCAAGCTCCAAAAGCTCCCGCTTGTCCTGCATGGGCGGGAGGCGGTAGCGCATACCGGGCTGCAACGCCCGCCTGTCCTCGGCGGAGCCTGAGCGGTAGAGGCAGTCGGTGATTATCCCCTCCCCGTCGGTGAGTATGAGATTCGCGGCGTGGCCAATGAGCTCCGCCACAAGCCCCCGCTCCTCCCCCTCCCCGAACATGCCGGGGGCGGCGAGGCGCATGACCAGCACCCTGTCCGTGGCGGGCATGGTGAGGTCAAGTATCCTCGCCCCGGTTAGGTGCTTTCGCAGGAGCATACAGAACATTGGCGGCTCCCTGGGCTTTTCAAACCCGGCAGCGGTGAAGTGTATCCTGGGCGCGCCGGAGGAGCCGCCGATCATCAGGTCGCGCCTCGCTTCGCCCTTCACCGTCAGCACCACCGTGCCGCGGGCGGGCTGCTGTATCTTCTCGATCCTCGCGCCGATGAGCCCGTCTCTCAGCTCACGGTTAAGGCACCTTAAAAAAAGCGCGTCAAAGCCCATGGCTCACCCCTCCAGGGCGGCGGTAAAGAGCTCGTTGAGCCTGTCGCGCCTGCCCTTTATATAGAGATACCCGAAAAGCGCCTCCAGCGCCGTCGCCGTGTGGTACGCCGAAACCGTCGCCCCGCGGGGGACGGAGTGAACCTTGGCGTTCCTGCCGCGTTTGAATACCTCCCGCTCTTCTTCCGTGAGGAGCGGCGTTATTTTTTCCGCCGCCGCTGCCTGGGCGTTGGCGGATACCAGCGCCACCGTCGCCCTGTGGAGCGAGCCCCCGGTCGCCTTGCCCTTTGATACAAGGTACGTGCGCGCCATAAGCTCAAATACCGCGTCCCCCAAATGCGCCAGCGCCAGGGAGGAGAGATTCCCAAGCTGCGTATCGCTCAGCGGGACCGAGAAGCAGTCCATAGTCACCATTCCTTTTCACGAATTCTTCCGGTAGCAATATTAACATATTCTTTTCAGGATTTCCACTGTTTCTATCCTCTTTTACCATTGACTGAGGAATTTAACTGTCATATAATTATGACGCATGCGACGTTTATGGTCGACAGGAGGCGATAATAACGGAAAAAGAACAGTACGACAGGATCGGCACGAAGGTGAAGATCATATCCAACAGCTTCCGCCGGATAGCCGACGAGTCCACCCACGAGCTGGGGATCACGGGGATGCAGTCGTTTTTGCTGGGGTATCTCTACTGCCACAGGGACGAGCCGCCCTGCCAGCACGACATCGAGGTGCGCTTCAACATAAAGCACCCCACCGCCACGGGACTGCTGGAGAGGCTGGCGGAGCGGGACCTTGTGGGCTTTGAGCAGGACGGGACGGACCGCCGGCGCAAGCGCATAATCCTCACGGAGAAGGGCGCGCGGGCGGCGGAGAGCACAAAATCACGGCTCGACGAGCTGGACGAGGGACTCACCCGCGGCTTTACGCCGGAGGAGCTCGCCACGCTCCACGCGCTTTTGGACCGGGTCGTGGAAAACGCCAAATCGGGCGGCAGGGACCGCCGTCAGGAAGGAGAATGAAGCTTTGATAAAGAGACTTTCCCGCTGTGTTCGGGAATATACCGCCGCCGCGGTGCTGGCGCCCGTAACCATGATCGGCGAGGTGGCCATGGAGGTCACCATACCCAAAGTGATGGCGGCGCTCTATGACTACGGCGTCCAGCTGGGGGACATGCACGTGGTCCTCATACGCTCGCTGGAGCTGGTGCTGTGCGCGCTGTGCTCCCTGACCTTCGGCGTGGCCTCCGCCGCCTTCGCGACAAAGGCCGGCACGGGCTTTGCCAAAAATCTGCGGCACGATATGTACTACCGCGTGCAGGATTTCAGCTTTTCCAACATCGACAAATTTTCAACGGCATCCATCGTCACGCGCCTCACCTCGGACGTGGCGAACCTCCAGATGACCTTCCAGATGATGATACGCATGGCGATAAGGGCGCCAATGACCATGATTTTGGCGTTTGTCTCCGCCATGACAATATCCGTGAAGCTGTCCCTGGTGTACTGCGTGGCCATGCCCATACTCATTGTGGTCCTTATTTGCCTTGTGCCGCTGGTCCACAGCATCTTTGACCGGGTGTTCCGCACCTACGATAAGCTCAACAACGTGGTGCAGGAGAACGTCCACGGCATCAGGGTCGTCAAGAGCTTCGTCCGGGAGGACCGGGAGACGGAGAAGTTCACCACCATCTCCGGCTCCATATACAAGGACTTCTGCAAGGCGGAGAAAATACTGGCGCTCAATAACCCTGTGATGCAGACCTGCGTCTACGGGTGCATATTGGCGATAAGCTGGTTCGGCGCGAAGATGGTCATAGCCTCCGGCAACAACCCGGAGGTAGGCCTCTCCACCGGCGACCTCAGCTCCATGTTCACCTACACCACCCAGGTCCTCTCCTCCCTCATGATGCTGTCCATGGTCTACGTCATGATGATCATGTCCCGCGCCCCCCTGCGGCGTACATATGAGGTCCTCACCGAGGAGCCGGACCTTGTAAGTCCCCCGGACGCGGTGACGGAGGTCTCCGACGGCTCCATCGACTTTGACGGCGTCAGCTTCAAATACTCCGCCAAGGCAAAGAACATGGCGCTGAAGGACGTGGACCTCCACATCCCCGCGGGGGCGACGGTGGGAATTCTGGGCGGCACGGGCTCCTCAAAATCCACTCTCGTCCAACTGATTCCCCGGCTCTACGACGTCACCGAGGGTGAGCTGAAGGTCGGCGGCATTGACGTGCGCAGCTACGACCTCAGGGCGCTCCGGGACAGCGTGGCCATGGTCCTGCAGAAAAACGAGCTCTTCTCCGGCACCATCAAGGAGAACCTGCGCTGGGGCGACCCCGACGCCACGGACGAGGAGCTTGTCCACGCCTGTAAGCTCGCCTGCGCCGACGATTTCATCCAGGGGTTCCCCGACGGCTACGACACCCACATCGAGCAGGGCGGCACCAACGTCTCCGGCGGTCAGAAGCAGAGGCTTTGCATAGCCAGGGCGCTTCTGAAAAAGCCAAAGATACTTATTCTTGACGACTCCACCTCCGCCGTGGACACCAAGACCGACGCCATGATAAGAAAGGCCTTTGCCGAGGAGATCCCCGGCACCACAAAGCTCATCATCGCCCAGCGCGTTGCCTCCGTCCAGGACGCGGACATCATTATCATCATGGACGGCGGCGCCATCGCCGCCATGGGCACCCACGAGGAGCTTTTGAAGACCTCCACCATATATCAGGAGGTCTATTATTCCCAGGTGAAAGGAGATGCGGACTGATGCCCCCTGTGAGAATGAGAGGCAACGGCCGAAAGGCCCGCAGCCCCAAGAAGACCCTGCTGAGGCTTCTTGGTTACATGAAGAAGTACATACCCATCCTCGTCATCGTCCTTGTCTGCATCACCGTCACCGCCTACGCCCAGACCCGCAGTTCCACGGTCCTGGGGGATCTGGTGGACGGCTACCTGCTGCCCATGGTGGAGTCGGGGAACGCCGACTTCCACGCCATCGCCATCTTCCTTGTGAAGATCGCCGCCACCTTGGTGGTGGGCATCTTCTGCGCGTGGCTCTATAACTTCCTGATGGTCTCCGTCGCCCAGGGCACGCAGAAGGTCATAAGGGACGAGATGTTCACCAAGATGCAAAAGCTGCCGCTCAGGTATTTTGACCAGAACACCGCCGGCAACATCATGTCCCGCTACACCAGCGACATCGACACCCTGCGGCAGATGGTGTCCCAGTCCATACCCCAGTGCGCCTCCTCCATCATCACCCTAATCGTGGTGACGGTGAAGCTTATCACCACCTCCTGGGTCCTGTGCATCGTCATGGTGTTCACCGTCTTCGCCATCGTCATGGTGACAAAGTTCGTGGTTGGACGCTCCGGGAAATACTTTTTGCAGCAGCAGCAGGCGTTGGGCCGCGTCAACGGCTACGTGGAGGAGCTCATAAACGGTCAGCGCGTGGTGAAGGTCTTCAACCACGAGGACACCTGCAAAAGGGAATTCGACGAGCTCAACGACGAGCTCTGCCGCAACGCCTACACCGCCGGCGCCTACGCCAACGCCATGGGCCCCATCAACAACAACTTAGGGTACGTCCAGTACGCTATCCTCGCCGTGGTGGGCGGCCTTCTGGCGGTGGCCTCCGGCGGGAAGCTTTTGGGGCTGGGGGCGCTCATGAACTTCATGATCCTCTCCCGCACCTTCAATATGCCCATCGCGCAAATTTCCAACCAGTTAAACGCCATCGTCCTGTCCCTCGCCGGCGCGGAGCGCATCTTTGACCTGATGGACGAGGAGCCCGAGGTGGACGACGGCTACGTCACGCTGGTGAACGCCAAAATCGACCCGGACGGCACCGTCCACGAGAGCGAAAAGCGCACCGGCCGCTGGGCGTGGAAGCACCCCCATCAGGCGGACGGAACGATCACCTATACCGAGCTGCGCGGCGACATAACCATGGACAGCGTGGACTTCAGCTACGTACCGGATAAGCAGATACTCTACGACATATCCCTCTACGCAAAGCCGGGACAAAAGCTGGCGTTCGTGGGAGCCACCGGCGCCGGAAAGACCACCATCACAAACCTCATAAACCGCTTTTACGACATTGAGGACGGGAAGATACGCTACGACGGCATAAACATCAACAAGATCAAAAAGGCGGACCTGCGCCGCTCCCTGGGCATAGTGCTCCAGGACGTGAACCTGTTCACCGGCACCGTCATGGAGAACATACGCTACGGAAAGCTGGACGCCACCGACGAGGAGTGCATCGAGGCGGCGAAGCTCGCCAACGCCCACGACTTCATAACCCGCCTGCCGGAGGGCTACGACACCATGCTCACCAACAACGGCGCGCGCCTTTCCCAGGGGCAGAGGCAGCTCATATCCATCGCCCGCGCCGCCGTCGCCGACCCGCCGGTGATGATCCTGGACGAGGCCACCAGCTCCATCGACACCCGCACAGAGGCGCTGGTGCAAAGGGGCATGGACCGCCTCATGGAGGGCAGGACGGTGTTCGTCATCGCCCACCGCCTCTCCACCGTCATGAACTCCGACGCCATCATGGTCCTGGACCACGGACACATCATCGAGCGCGGCACCCACGAACAGCTCATAGCCCAAAAGGGCACGTACTATCAGCTGTATACGGGGGCGTTTGAGCTAGAATAGCTGGCTTGAAAGGTCGCTTTGCGATCTTTCAATGCCAAGGGGATACGTGCGGAAAGCCCTCGCGAAAGGTCTGCGGACCTTTCGCGAGGGCTTTCCTGCTGTTTTGCTGCGCGCACTCGTCGTCGCTGAAGCCGCTTAACCTCGCCCCGCCGCAAGCGGCAGGGCTCAGGCGCAGGCTTCGCTCCTCCTCTCCCCACGCAATCATGATTGCGTGGGGACCCCATATGGCGTCACACTTGCGCGACATAAGGTGATTTTTCCGACGTACATGCCGTCGGAAAAATGTTTTATTGGGGGATTGCGGAGTGGATAGGTTGACGCAGAATGGGGGTATTTAGGCGAAAAGTTTGCCTTCTAATAGGTTTCGGGTCAGGGAGCTTAGGGTGTCTACGGTTAGGCCGCGGTCCTGGGTGAGCCACATGTAGAGGAGCTCGTAGGTGACGCCGGCGAGGCTTGCTTTTATGTACGGGAGCTGCCAGTCCTCACAGGTGAAGAGGTCGTTCAATATATCCGTGTCCTCGATGAAGAAGGACCTGTTGCAGTCCTGGAAGAGATACCCCAGGTTGTGCTTGTAAAGGAGCGTCAGAAAGTCCCGGCTGTCGCCCCAAAAGAGGAAGTAGTCTATCATCAGGTTTTCCGCCACGGGCCGCACCGCCGTTATCTTGTCCAAATAGCGCATGAAAAGGCCGTGGAGGAGGTAGACCAGAATGTCCTCCTTCCTCTCAAAATTCGTGTAAAACGTCTGCCTGGACAGCCCCGCCCGCTCGGTTATGTCGGAGATGGTTATGTCCTTGAAGCTCTTGTACATCATCAGCTTCAAAAGCGTCTCCGAAAGCGCGTTTTTCGACCTCACCGCCATGGGATTTTCGTGTACCCTGGTCAGCATTTCCTCAGCTCCTTTGTAGGTTCATCGTCAGATTTCTTTTACAATTGTAATAGCTTTTACACTTTATGTCAAGCTATTTTACAAACAACATTTTAACACCGACGACCACGCAGAATATGCCGAAAACGCGGCGCAGAAACGATTGATCAACACAGGTCGCCGCGACAGACGCCAAAACGGAGCAGACTATCCCCGCCGGAGCCGCCCAGAGGACGGCGCTTTTCTCCACCAGCCCATTTTTCCAATGTGACGCCAGCGCCGCGCCGGAGGTGGGCAGGAAATACGCAAGGTTTATCCCCTGGGCCGCCGCCTGCTCCAGCCCCGACACCTGCGTCATCCAAATGAGCAGCAGCGAGCCGCCGCCGATCCCGAAGCCCGACAGCACCCCGCAGACGAGCCCCGCCGCAAGGTCAAGAAGGTTCATCCCAGCACGCTCCTTACTCCGCCGAAGATTATGAGCAGTGCAAACGCCCTTATGAGGAGCTTTGGCGGCAGTCTTTTAAAGCTCGCTCCCGAAATTATCCCTCCCGCCAGCCCTCCGATGAGGAAGGGCGCGGCGGTACACAAATCTATCCCGGACCTGAAATAATAGACCGCCGCGGAGACAGCGCACAGCGGGAGCATGACCGCCACGGAGGTGGCAAGCGCCTTTTTGTCCTCAAGCCCTATCCACCCCCGCAGCAGCGGCACCAGCGCCATGCCGCCTCCGCCGCCGAAGAAGCCGTTGAGAAGTCCCGACACCGCCCCCGCCGCCAGGAGCTTCGCCTTCATTTTTCCGCCTGTTTCCAAAGCTTAACATATCCTTTCGTATTCATACGGTTCAGAACCATAAGCGCAAATGGGAACACCACCATTCCCGTGACGCCCGTGAGCTTAAAGCCCGTGTACATCGCCAGAAGCGCCGCCGCGGGAGAGACGCCGAACCTGTCGCCGATGAGCTTGGGCTCAAGGCAGGAGTGGACCACGGTCACCACGGCGTAGGTGATGAGAAGCCCCCAGCCCCTTTTTGACGCGCCGGAGATGAGGCACACCGCCGCCCAGGGCAGGAGCACCGCCCCGGAGCCGAACACCGGCAGGGCGTCGATAAGGGCTGTCGCCAACGCTATCACGGCGCCGTAATTTACCCCCATAACCGTGAACGCCGCCGTCAGCTCGGCAAAGGTTATACCCAGCAGCGCCGCCTCAGCGCGGAGCCACTTGCCCAGGCTGTCGATAAGGTCCTCCTTGATGTTCCGCGCCGTCTCACGGGCGGAGACGGGTATCTGCCGCACCAGAAACGCCTTGACGGAGCCGAAGCCGGAGCTTATGAAAAAGGAGCCTATCACATATGTCGCCACCCCCAGGACCGTCCCCGGAGCCCCCGCCGCCGCGTCACGGAGCTTTTGCAGCGCCCACTCCGACAGCGCCGCCGGTATCTGCGCCGCCTTACCGGATATGGCGGCGGAGGCGTCCCTGATGTACCCCCGCGTCCCCTCAGGCATTGCCTCAACGAACCTGGAAAGCGCCAGCTCCACACGCTCAAACACCTGCGGGAGCCCCTCCGCGAGCCTTGGAAGCTCCTCCAAAAGCCCCACCGCCTCGTCCAGGAGCCTCACCACCACCAGGAGGAAAAAGCCCAGCACCGACGCCAAAATCACCAGCACGCACAGCGCCGACGCCACAGCGCGCCGGAGGTGGCACCTCTCCGAGAGAAATTCCGCCACCGGCTCGCACACCGCCGCCGTGAGGAAGGCGAGGATGAAGGGGAGAAGGCACGGCAGGAGAAACCTTATGAAAAGCCACCCCGCGGCTGCCGCGCCAAGGACCCAGAGGACCTTCACCCACGCGGGACGGACGCGCTTTTCCACCCTCTCCCCTCCCCCTTTTTTGTTGGAATTGACGTTTTTTGCCCGTAATTTGAGGAAAAATTTCGCTTTTGCAAGGTAAATAATCTGTTGCGTTGGAAATTAGTCTGTGATATATTATTATAAGTGTGACCCTTGACTATTTTTACTACCCGGACCGGGAATATATTCACTGTGAAAAGAGGAAGCGACATGGTAAATATCGCCATACTTGGTTTCGGAACAGTGGGCTCCGGCGTGGCGGAGGTCATGGAGGAGAACGCCCAGAGCATCTCCCACAACGCCGCCGAGGACATAAGAGTAAAATACATCGTTGACATCCGCGACCTCTCCGGCTCCCCCTTCGCGGACAAGCTGACGCGGGACTTCTCCGTTGTTGAGAACGACCCGGAGGTACAGGTGGTGGTTGAGACCATCGGCGGCGCTACCGTGGCATACGAGTACACAAAGCGGGCGCTTCTGGCGGGAAAGAGCGTCGTCACCTCCAACAAGGAGCTTGTGGCGACAAGGGGACATGAGCTTCTGGAGATAGCAAAGCGCAAAAACGTAAACTATCTCTTTGAGGCCAGCGTGGGAGGCGGCATACCCATCATCCGCCCCATAACCCAGTGCCTCACCGCCAACGAGCTTGACGAGATTTACGGCATACTCAACGGTACCACCAACTATATCCTCACCCGCATGATAACCGACGGCGCCCCCTTCGCCGAGATTTTAAAGGACGCTCAGCGTTTGGGCTACGCCGAGGCCGACCCCACCGCCGACATTGAGGGGCTTGACGCGGCGAGGAAAATATGTATTCTCGCCGACCTGTGCTTCGGCAAAAGCGTGGACCCGGAGAGCATTTCCGTGGAGGGCATCTCCGGCGTGACGCTGGAGGACATCGAGTACGCCCGCCGCCTTGGGTGCAAGCTCAAGCTTCTGGGCAGAGCCTACCGCCTCCCTGACGGGCACATCACCGCTTACGTGGCGCCTCACCTCATATCCAAAACCAGTCTTCTCTCCAACGTGGACGGGGTAATGAACGGCATAGTGGTCCACGGCAACGCCCTGGGCGAGTGCATGTTCTACGGCGCGGGCGCGGGAAAGAGGCCCACCGCCAGTGCGGTGGTGGCGGACGTTATAGACGCCGTAAAGCACATGAAGGCGCGAAAATACATCGGCTGGGAGGAGTCCGAGCCCGGCTGGGTGGTGAACGCTGAGGACGTGAAGACCCGTTGGTACATCCGCACCGGCTCCGGGCTTGAGAAGATAGGCCGCGCCTTCGGGGACGTGCGCCTCATAAGCTACCCCGGCGATTACCCCGGCGCCGGCCCCGGCGAATACGCCTTCGCCACCCCGGAGCTAACCGGCCGCGAGCTCTCCGCCAAAACCTCCACCATGGAAATCAGGAGCCGCTTCCGCATCCTCTGACATATAATGTACCGTAAACCCCAACCCCAATAATCAAATATTTTTTCGGCGGCATGTACGTCGAAAAAATCACCTTATGTTTTGCAAGCGTGCGCCCCTTTTTGGGGTCCCCACGCAATCATGATTGCGTGGGGAGAGGAGGAGCGAAGAGCGCGCCTGAGCCCTGCCGCTTGCGGCGGGGCGAGGTTAAGCGGCTTCAGCGACGACGAGCGCGCGCAGCGCGACAGCAGGAAAAAATTTATGAATTTCGCAAAATTCATAAATTTTTTCCGCACGCATCCCATTGTTAAAAAAGGGCAAAGCCCTTTTTTAACAAATTTAATTAAGGAGGCCACTTATGGCACTCATTGTTCAAAAGTTCGGCGGAAGCTCCGTTGCCGACGTGGAAAAGGTTCGGAGAGTCGCCGGAATAATCTCGGAGACGTACAACGCCGGCAACGACGTCATCGTCGTCCTCTCCGCCCAGGGCAAGACCACCGACGGGCTCATCGCCAAGGCCCTTGAGTACAACCCCCGCCCCTCAAAGCGAGAGATGGATATGCTCCTCAGCACCGGCGAGCAGCAGTCCGTCGCCCTGTGCGCCATGATGCTCAACGGCATGGGCATACCCGCCGTCTCCCTCACCGGCTGGCAGGTGGACTTCAAGACAAACACCAACTACTCCAACGCCGCCATCAAATCCGTTGGCTCCGAGCGTATCCGCAAGGAGCTGGACGCCAGAAGGGTCGTCCTGGTCACGGGCTTCCAGGGGATAAACAAGTATGACGACATCACCACCCTTGGGCGCGGCGGGTCCGACACCTCCGCCGTGGCTATCGCGGCGGCAATGCACGCGGACCTGTGCCAGATCTACACCGACGTGGACGGCGTATACACCGCCGACCCCAACAAGGTCCGCGGCGCCAAGAAGCTGGACGAGATAACCTTTGACGAGATGCTGGAGCTTGCCAGCATGGGCGCGAAGGTGCTCCACAACCGCTCCGTTGAGATGGCGAAGCGCTACAACGTGGACCTGGAGGTCCTTTCAAGCTACGAGAGAAAACCGGGTACTAAAGTCAGGGAGGTAAAAAAATTGGAACAGGTAGAAGTCAGCGGAGTGGCAAAGGACGTTAACGTCGCCCGCTTCACATTGGTGAGCATCAAGGACGAGCCCGGCATCGCATTCAAGATATTCCGGGTCCTGGCAAACGAGAAGATAAACGTGGACATCATAATTCAGTCCTTGGGGCGCGACGGCAACCAGGACGTGACCTTCACCGTCACCCGCGCCGACGCCGAGGCAGCCAAGGAGGCGCTTGAGGCAAACGCCGGGATTTTGGGCTACAAGGCCCTGGACCTGGACACCCACGTGGCGAAGATCTCCATTGTGGGCGCCGGTATGCTCATGACCAGCGGCGTCGCCGTCAAGATGTTCGACGCCCTCTCCAAGAAAAAGATAAATATCAAGATGATCTCCACCAGCGAGATCAAGGTCTCCGTCCTCGTTGACGAGGACGACGCGGACAAGGCTGTCCAGGCCGTCCACGACAAGTTCTTCGGCGACTGATCCGTCATTTTCGCCCCTCTCCCACAGCACGATTTTTGTGCGAATTGCCCTTTGACACCACGCTGCGCGTGGGGTAAAATAACAATCGAACGCGCGGCATCTGATGCGTAAGTCCAGCTCAGATGCCGCGCGCTATTTTTTTGTCTTGAAAGGAACAGGATATGGAATCAACCGCGAAATCAAATAACCTTCTTGTCACGGAGCCCGTGGGCAAGCTCATGGGGCGGTACGCCGTCCCATGTACAGTGTCCCTCCTGGTGGGCGCGCTCTACAACATAGTTGACCAAATCTTCATCGCCAACGCCCCGTATTTGGGCTCCTACGGCAACGCCGCCAACACCGTGGTGTTCCCCCTCACCGTCATCGCCCTCGCCTTCGCCGTGATGGTGGGCGATGGCTGCTGCGCCTTTGTGAGCCTTAGCCTGGGACAGGGGAAGCCGGAGAACGCCAAAAGGAGCGTGGGCAGCTCCGTTCTTATGCTCACCCTCGGCTCACTGGTCCTCTGCGCCCTGTACCTGCTGCTGGCAAAGCCCCTGGTCACCGTCTTTGGCGGCACGGTCAACGCCGAGACCTTCCGTTACTCCAGGGAGTACTTCTTCTGGATCAGCCTGGGTATCCCGTTTTATGTTTTCGGGCAGGGCATGAACCCCATCATAAGGGCAGACGGCTCGCCCAAATTCGCCATGCTCTCCACCCTCGCCGGCGCGGGCCTCAACATCGTTTTGGACCCGATCCTGATCTTCGCCGCCAAATGGGGCATGACAGGCGCCGCCGTCGCCACGGTGCTGGGTCAGGCGGTAACGGCAGGGCTCTCCGTCTGGTATCTCCTGCGTATGCGCCTTGTTAAGCCCTCCCTCCACGACCTTATCCCCGATAAGCGTATCTCCCTTCGCACCCTGGCGCTGGGCATGACCAGCTTCCTCTCCCAAATCTCCCTTGTGGCGGCGATGGCGGCGATAAACAACATGATCCGCAAATACGGCGCCCTCGACCCCGTTTTCGGTCAGGAGCAGTACGCTCAGATCCCCATGGCGGTGGTGGGTATTGTCATGAAGTTTTTCCAGATCGTCATCTCCGTGGTGGTGGGAATGGCGGCAGGCTGTATCCCCATCGCCGGCTATAACATGGGCGCCGGAGAACGCGGGCGCGTGAAAAGGCTGTTCGTCAGCCTCCTTGTCGCCGAAACAGCCGTGGGACTTGCCGCACTCACCGTTGCGGAGCTCTTTCCCCGCGCCCTCATCAACATCTTCGGCGCCGCAAACGAAAGCTCCCACTACACCCGCTTCGCTCTCCGCGCCTTCCGTATATACCTTGCCATGGTGGTCCTCGCCTGCGTCAACAAGGCATGCTTCATCTTCCTCCAGGCAATGGGCAAGGCAGCGGCGTCCACAGCCCTCTCCATGGTGAGGGAGATAGTCTTCGGCGTGGGCTTCGCCCTGCTCCTCCCCCTTCGCTTCGGACTTGACGGCGTACTCTGGTCCATGCCCGTCTCGGACCTCCTCACCTTCCTCATCTCCGCCATCCTCATCGCCCGCACCCTTCGCGAGCTCACCCCCGCCCCATCTCCCCTTCCCTCCAAAACCTAAAAATACCCCCGCCGCACCGCCAAATCGGTGCGCCGGGGGCATTATTTTGACCTGAAAAAGGCTTTACCTCAGTACTCCGCATAATCTCTCAGCTTTTTGACTATCCCCACGTAATCGTGGGCGGTGCCGCCGAAGCTCTCCGGGTCCATGGGGTGATGGATGTTGTAAAGTATCCCCGTCTCCCCCGTTCTCCCCAGGTCGTTTTCGTCCAGGTGCCTTTCATCAACATGGACGTTGACTATCTCAAGGCACGCCAAAACGTAGTCGTCCCCCGGCGCTATCTCCTTCTCCCACCTGAGCCGGCACTCCAGGTTCATAAAGCATTCGTCGATGAGAGGCGCGTTCACCTTGTCCGCCTTTACCGGCGTCAGGCCGGCGGCTTTGATCTCATCCGTATCAAAGCCGTTGTTTTTTACGGTGGACATGCACCTGTCGTACAGCTCAGCGGACATGAAATTGATGACGGCGTCACCGTTTTCATGGAGCGTACTATATAGGTGCCCGTATTTGCTGACGGCGGAGACAATCGCAAAATACCCGTTTTTCCCGCCGGTAAAGGTCGTCCAGGACTGCATACACGCGTTTGGCAGCCCGTTGCTTTTGTACGAGGTCATTATATATAGCGGCGACGGGACGGATACGACAAATTCCATCCAATTGAACCCGTACAGCTCCATGTCCCTCATCGTCTCCGGCAGAGCGCCGTAGGTCCTTTTCATTTCTCATTTCCTCCCCATGAGCCTTGCCAGGAGCCTCCTGACCTTCCCCGGCTCGGTCTTGGGGAGCTCCACGGTGATGCGCGGCTTTGGCACTACGATCTCCGGCTTCTCCGCCTGTCCGACGGTGTCCTCCGGCGAATCCGCTCCCACCGGCGTCTCCGCGGATTCCGGGGTGTCCTCCGTGTTTTCCGGCGCGCCGCCCATCCTCCACTCCCCGGCGTAAGCCTGCTCGTAAAATAGCTCCTGGGAGTTGAGCTCCGTCTCCCCTTGGTTTACATAATTATACTTCCCCTGGGCGTCCTCCCGCCTGAGCTTCACGTTGTCCCGAAGCTGCGTCTCAAACATTTTTACGATGTGGTCGGCTATCGCCCGGTCGTAAACGGGAGCCGCCACCTCCACGCGCCTTTGTGTGTTGCGCGTCATGAAATCGGCGGAGGATATGTACACCCTCCTGCGCTCCCCCATTCCGATTATGTAAACCCGTGAGTGCTCCAGGAACCTGCCCACAACGGAGTACACGTTTATGTTGTCCGTAGCGCCCGGTATCCCCGGCACAAGGCAGCATATCCCCCTGACGATGAGGTCAATTTTGACCCCGGCCCTGCCTGCCTCAGCCAGCTTTTCGATGAGCCCCTTGTCCGTGAGCCCGTTGAGCTTGAAGCCCAGGTACGAGGGAAGCCCCTCCCGCGCCTTTTCGATCTCGCCGTCTATCATCTCAAGTATACGGCTGCGAAGGCACGCCGGAGCTACCAGCAGGAATTTGGTGTCCTCCACTATCTCCCCCATGGACAGGCAGTTGAACACCCTCGCCGCCTCCTCGCCTATCTCACGGTTCGCGGTCATAAGGGCATAGTCGGTGTAGAGCCTCACGGTGTCCTCGTTGTAGTTGCCCGTGCCGATCTGGGTGATGTACTCAATCTCCCCCTCATGGCGGCGGGTTATAAGCAGCAGCTTTGAGTGGACCTTCATTCTGTCAAGGCCGTAGATCACCCTGCACCCCGCCTGCTCCAGAACGCGGGACCAGCCGATGTTGTTCTCCTCGTCGAACCTGGCGCGAAGCTCCACCAGCACCACGACCTCCTTGCCGTTCTCGGCGGCGTCGCACAGCGCCTCCACGATCTTGCTGTTGTGGGCGACGCGGTAGAGGGTCATCTTTATGGACACCACCTCCGGGTCCTGCCCCGCCTCGTTGAGGAGCCTCTGGAAGGGTCGTATGGACTCGTAGGGGTAGGACAGCAGCACGTCCCGCTCCCTTATCTGCGGAGCCATGGGGCGTCCCGCGTCGATATTCACGCTGTTCTGCGGCACGAGGCGCTTATAGAAAAGCTCCGTCTTGTCCCTGAGCACGTCCCGCAAAAAGCCCATGAATGAGAGATCCAGCGGTATCCCGCTCTGGAACATGTGCCTTTTGGAAAGCCCCAGGTACTCCCTGAGCGCCGAGCGCACGTCGTCGTCAAGCCGCCCGTTGTAATCGAGGCGCACCGGCTCCCGGCGCGTCCTGCTGCGTACAAGCTTCTCCATGGTCTTGCGGTAGTCCTCGGCGGACTGGAAATCCGCCTCCGCGCCTGTGTCCTCCACGTCAATGTCCGCGTTGCGCACAAGCCTGATGAGCACCGAGCTCTCCACCCGGTAGCGGTCAAATACCCTGGGCAGGAAGTGCCTGATGAGGTCCTCCATCAAAACGAACCTCAGCCCCTCCCCCGGCAGCGGCACAAGCCTCCTCAGCCCCCCGTCGCCGCAGGGGACGATCCCCAGGCGCGGGCTCCCGCTCTTTGTGGTGAGCTTCGCCACGGCGTAGGTGGTCTTGTTCTTCAAAAACGGGAAGGGCTGCTTGCGCCCGATTATCTGGGGCGACAGCACCGGCAACACGTCGGAGACGAAATACTTCTCCAGATACGCCTGGGCCTTGTCCTGGAGGCTGACGAACCGCACCAGCTCCACCCCGTAGTCGTGAAGGCTGACAAAAAGGTCGCGGAAAATGGCGTCGCGCTTTTCCAGCAGCTCCCCCGTGCGGCTGAGGACGGACTTTATCTGCTGCGCCGAGGTGAGCCCCAGCTTGTCGTCGGTCACACCGTCCTTGAGCGTGTCCATCAGCGTCCCCACCCGGACCATGTAAAACTCGTCCAGGTTCGACTGAAAGATGGAGAGGAAATTGAGCCTCTCCCCCAGGGGGTTGCGGGCGTCCCGCGCCTCCTCCAGCACCCTCTCGTTGAAGGACAGCCAGGAGAGCTCCCTGTTCTCAAAATACCCCGGCTCCTCCGCCGTATTTATGTTTTTCTCGTCCATATGCCTCATCCCACTTTACAAAAAATAACGGATAGCCCCATTATACTCCCCGCGCCGCCTTTTTTCCACCCCAAAATTCCGCCTCGGGAAATTTTTTCCGCGAAAAAAAAATCAAAGCGCCTCCAGAACAGTTATCCTCCCGTCCTCCACGGGCAAATTATCCCTGTTGAGCTGTCCCAAACGGCAGGTCTTGCGCGCTCCGTGGTAGTCGCTGCCGGCGGACACGTAAAGCCCCCGCTCCAGAGCAAGCCCTTCAAGGAACAGGCACCTCTCCGGGCTGTACGCCGAGTACCAGCACTCCAGCCCGCCGATCCCAGCATCCATAAGCTCCCGTAAAAGCGCGAAAAGCTCCTCCTCGCCAAGCTCCCGCTTCCCCGTCTCCCCGAAGGGGTGCGCCCACACCGCCACGCCCCCGGAGGCGGCGACAGCCTCCACGGCGTCGCGCGCCTCCAGCCTGTCGTTGGGCGTTTTGCAGCCGTCAAGTATGCCCCGTATCGCCCCGCTCAGACTGCCGGCGTACCCGTGCTTCACCAGAAGCTCCCCCAAATGCGGCTTTCCCGCGCCCGGAAGTCCCCTCAGCGCCTCCAGCTCCTCCGACGGGAGCTCATATCCCCCCGCCGCGAGAAAAGCTATCCTCGCCTCCAGCTTCTCCCGCCTCAGCGCCGACGCCTTCTCAAGAAGCGCCGCCATCTTCGGGGCAAGCGGATCAATGCCCAGCCCCAATATGTGGCACTTTCCCGCGGCGGTCCGCGAGCTAAGCTCCACTCCCGCCACGACCTTTATCCCCCGCGTCCCCCGGAGCCTCGCCGTCCCGGAGACGTTGTCGTGGTCCGTCAAAGCCAGCACCCCGACTCCCTCCCCGCGCGCCCTTTCCGCCACCTCCTCCGGCGACTCCGTCCCGTCAGAACAATTCGAATGTGTGTGCAGATCGACCATAAAACCCCTCACAAAAACCGGCGCGGCATCTCGCCGCGCCGGATCAATCACAAACTAAAATCAATATTTTTCCGGCGGCATGTACGCCGGAAAAATCACCGCACGTTCCACTTGGCATTTGAAGCCCGTCAGGGCTTCAAAGCCAGTTTTATTCGTTCCCCGGCTGCTTGCCGATGTAAGCCAAAATGCCGCCGTCAACGTAGAGGATGTGTCCGTTGACAAAATCAGAGGCGGGAGACGCAAGGAACACCGCGGGACCCGCCAGGTCCTCGGCCTCGCCCCAGCGGTTGGCGGGAGTCTTGGCGCGGATGAACTGGTCAAAGGGGTGCATGGACCCGTCCGCCTGCGGCTCACGCAGCGGCGCGGTCTGGGGAGTGGCTATGTAGCCGGGCCCAATGCCGTTGCACTGGATGTTGTACTGGCCGTACTCCGAGGCGATGTTCTTAGTGAGCATCTTGAGACCGCCCTTGGCAGCCGCGTAAGCGGAAACAGTCTCGCGCCCCAGCTCGCTCATCATGGAGCAGATGTTTATGATCTTTCCGCCGCCCTGCTCGATCATATCGGGAATGACGGCCTTGGACATGATGAACGGCCCGTTGAGGTCAATGTCCACCACCTTGCGGAACTGGGCGGCGGTCATGTCGCACATGGGTATGCGCATGATGATACCGGCGTTGTTCACAAGGATGTTGATGTGCCCGACCTCCTCGGTGACCTTCTTGACAAGCTCAGCGACAGCCGCCTCGTCAGTGACATCGGCAACATACCCGTGAGCCTCAATCCCCGCCTCCTTGTAGGCTGCAAGGCCCTTGTCAACCAGCTCTTGCTTGATGTCGTTAAAAACGATGGTGGCGCCGGCAGAGGCCATTCCCTTGGCAATGGCAAACCCAATCCCATAAGAAGCGCCGGTGATCAGGGCAACCTTACCCTTCAAGCTGAAATCAACCATAGTAAACCCTCCCGTATTTTCGTTAGTTTTGCGGAATCATTCCCCGCATAGTGATATAATTATAGCACATATAACCAAATTGTCAAGGCGGATGACCTTCTTTTTCAAAAAAAGGACTGCGTCCTTTTTTGAAAAAGAATAACGTGCGGAAAGCCCTTGAGAAAGGTCCGCAGACCTTTCTCAAGGGCTTTCCTGCCGTCGCGCTGCGCGCGCCGCCGTAGGCGGCACACTTGCGCGACAATAGGATATTTTTCCGACGTACATGCCGCCGGAAAAATATTCAATAAAAAAGCTCCTATCCCCGTCGCTGTACTGCCGGTTACGCTCTCCGGGGTTCTCCACATAGGGGGCCGCTCGTCGTCGCTGAAATCGCTTTACCTCGCCCCGCGCAAGCGCAGGGCTCAGGCGCGGATTTCGCTCCTCCTCTCCCCACCGAACTTCGTTCGGCGGGGTCCCCAAAGGGTCCAGGGCCCGGAGGCCCTGGTCGTTTTTAAAAGGGGTTTGTCAAGGGGGAAAATCGAAATCCCCCTTGACCCGTTTTTCTCCTCTTTGTTACTTTCTCCTCTTTTGACGGGTCAAAAGAGGAGAAAGTAAATCCCCCGCCATTTAATGGCGGAATCATTATAAAAAGCCCAGCGGCTCAGGCGCCCCCCACGTCTCCAAGAGGTGGTGCATTCAATCACCACCTCCCGAATTTCCCAAGCTCTATTCCCCCATAGATCTCCGAAATCTCCTCTCCCTCCGCGCTTGCGCGATGGGAGAAAAATATGTTCCGCACCTCCTCATACCTCTGCTGGAAAAAGCTTGCCGCGGGCGGATTTTCGTCCACGAGCAGATTCGCCGCAAGTCCGTAGTGCATCGCTCCCAGCGCGTAGGTATCCTCGATCCCAAGCACAGGATCGTCCATATCCTCCACCGCCACAAATCCGCCGGTCCTCCCGTCCAGTATCCTGTACTCCGAGATCATCATGTTCACGATCCCCGGCGTCCTGCTCCCGTACTCCCCCGTGTCACGCGGGCTCCCGTCACCATCCAGCTCATCCATGAGCCCCATCGCCGCAATGTAAATATCCCTTACCGTCTTCATTTTTTACCTCCCAAAATCACAATTTCTTTTCACCCACAAAATCCTCAATTCCGCGATGACTCCAATTATATTTATCATCCGTCCGTTCTTCTTTCCAGATCCTCAATCCTGTGGTTCGCCACCTTTATCTGCTCCTCAATCACCGGCATCCGCTCGGCAAAGTGGTTGTGCTTATCCACCTTCGCCTCCAGTTGTTCCAATCGGTAGGCAATCAGCGCCCCGGTCTTCCGGTTCGCCACCAGCACCCCCAAAAACGCCATCCCCCCAGTGATGAGCGCCACAACTATGCTTGTCCAGTCCATAAAATCACTCCTTAAGCTGACGGAAGTCGAACCGCGCCGCTCCACGCGGGCCCTTTTCGGCGCTTTTCCGTTTGTCGTCGTTGCCTTGTCGTCGTCGCTGAAGCCGCTTAACCTCGCCCCGCCGCAAGCGGCAGGGCCCAGGCGCAGGCTTCGCTCCTCCTCTCCCAGCGCAATCATGATTGCGCTGGGACCCCATTGGGCTGCCTCCTCCGCGCCGAAAATCACTCGAAAATTGCTCCGCGTGGAGTGCGTAGCAGTTTTCGGCGAGCGGATTTTCGTTCGGGCAAGGAAAAGCCCGCAGGGAATACTCGCGTATTGTCAAGGGCTTTGACGCCGCACGGGCGGAAATCCGCCGCCGAAAACCGACGCGGGCTCGGCTTCCGTCAGCTTAAAAAAATTCCCGCCGTCTATAAGGACAGCGGGAAAAAATATTGACATTTGGAGCCCAAGCCTCTATAATAGTGGGTGGAGACCGTTTAACGGTGCCAGTCAAATCAACTCATCAAAGTGAGCCGGGGTCGCAGCCCCAAACCCACAGAGTGAGCCGTCTGTTCCAGCAGACGGCTCACTTCCTTTTCCTGTCGTGCAAATACAGCACAAAGGACACAATGCTGGCCACGGTGCCGAACGCGCCAAGTATCTCCAACACCACCAAAGTGATATGTACCATCCTTTCGCGAGATTTCCCGCGTCAGCTTGATACATCCCTCCATTCCGCTCACGCGGGATGTCAGGCACCGTCTTTTTAACCGCCCCGTTTTAAAGGAACGGAGATCTCCAGATCGGGTACTCCCGATCCTCCCCCTTGCGGGGAAGCCCATGCCGCTATTATACGGCGTGGGTCTTATTTTGTCAATCCGCTGTCTTCGTCGTCGCACGAGCCGCTTAACCTCGCCCCGCCGCAAGCGGCAGGGCTCAGGCGCAGGCTCGGCTCCTCCTCTCCCCACGCAATCATGATTGCGTGGGGACCCCAAATATCCCCCTTGACCCGTTTTTCTCCTCTTTGTTACTTTCTTCCTCTTTTGACGGGTCAAAAGAGGAGAAAGTAAATCCCCCGCCCCATAAGGGAGGATACCTTATAAAAAGCCCCGCGGCTTCGGAGCTCCGGAGCCCCTCACGCCGGCCATACCGGTGTCGCAATGCAGTGCATATACATCCCCGCGTCATCACGCACCTGACCCATACTTATATTGTTGTTGACAACCATTCCCACTCTTATATTTGAAAGTTCAATTGTCACCCATTCTATGCCCCCCGGCAGGGCGTTCGTTTTCACCAGATCGGTCGCGTAAGATTTCGGGCGTATCCAGACCCAGTCGAAAAACGCGTTTTCATACCCCTCCGCCACCGCAAGCGGGTGCTCAAACCCGCAAATCGCCACATCGTAATTGAGCTTTACCGGGCAGTAAACCTCCGTACTGTCCGCTCTTTCATACAGCCTGAATTCCGTTTCCTTGGCAATGTACTTGGTGGTATACTTAACGGGTGACTTTGCGGCAACGGTGTCGTCCACGTACTTCTTGTTGGCCAACTGGCTCGGCAGTATCGGGGCGTTGTTATTTTTGCCGTAAATTACGTCCGCGTTAAGATTGATGACGCTGGCCCCGTTGACATACAACCCGTCAGCGCCGTAGGCCATACGGACGTTCCCGTAAGTGTCGCTGTTCAGGTTGATGGCTGCCTCATCGACGTCATTGACGCTCAACGTCTTCTTCACCGTCGGATTCTCCGCCGGCAAATAATCCTCATTCGCCACAGCCTGCTCCACCGCCTTCCCGTTGCCTTTGAGCAACCCCGTGATATTCGTGCCGGTGGTGGTGCTGACCGTATTCGGCCCCGCCGGACCTGTGTCGCCACGGGCTCCGGGCGCCCCGTCCTTACCGTCCGCCCCCGCGGGACCCGCGGGACCTGTCGGGCCTGCCGGTCCCGTCGCCCCCGGCGCTCCGTCCTTACCGTCCGCCCCCGGCGCCCCCGTGTCGCCCTTGGCCCCGTCGTTGACGGTCGCCGTGTGCTCCCCGGTGGCGTCGGTGATTTTTATGGTGGTCACCGTGCCGGACTTGGTCACCTCCACCGTGGGAGATACCCCGTCCTTTCCGTTGCTCCCGTTGGCGCCGTCCGCCCCCGGTTCACCCTTGTCCCCCTTCGGCCCTTTCAGCGCCGCAAGTTGGTCGGCGGTGAAGTCCTCATACGTGAACGGGTCCCCCTTGGGTCCCTGTATCCCCTGCTTCCCTTCGGGCCCCTGAGGTCCCGTGGGTCCCTCCGGTCCTCGCTCTCCCTGAGGTCCCTCCGGTCCCGTGTCGCCGGCCTCACCCTTAGGTCCCGGCTCCCCCTGGTCTCCCCGGGGTCCCGCGGGTCCCTGCAAGCCGCGCGGTCCCTCCGGTCCCGTGGGACCGGGCGCGCCCTGCTCTCCCGTCTCGCCCTGGAGCCCCTGCGGGCCCGTGGGTCCCGCCGGTCCCGCCGGCCCTCTCTCTCCCTGAGGCCCCTGAAGACCTCTGACTTCTCCCAAATCTATTCTCGGCATATTTCATTCCTCCAAATTAAGATATAGATGTCCGTCGTCCTCCAACGAAAACGCCGGAGCCGTTTCGCCTGTGTAGACAAGGTACAGGTGCCCGTCCTCCACCTCAAAGCCGTATGCCCCCGTAGTCTCCACGGTGGCGCCGGCGGGTCCCTGTGGTCCCACGGGTCCCTGAATCCCCGGAGGTCCCTCCGGTCCCGCGGGTCCTGTCGCCCCGTCGGGTCCCTGAATTCCCCGTTCTCCCTGGGGTCCCGGAAGGCCGCGCTCTCCCTGAGCGCCCGTCTCCCCCGGCTCCCCCTTTTCTCCCGCGGGCCCCTGTAAGCCTTGGGGCCCCTCCGGTCCCGTCTCCCCCGTGGCTCCCTTGGCGCCCTGAGGTCCGGCGGGTCCCTCTATCCCCTGCTCGCCGCGAGGTCCGATCTCCCCCTGTTCGCCTCTGGGGATTTGAAAGTTCAGGTTGTACACCCCGTTCCCAAAGGTCTTTTCCACCTTCACGGAGCTCCCCGGCTCCAATGTGTCCGCGGACACCGTGAGGTCCTCGATCTCCCCGGCGCTCTTCGCCGCGGCGTCGGCGTACTCCCCGGCTCTTTCGGAGCTCTCCCCGGCGGCAGCGGCGCTCTTTCCCGCCGCCTCCTCAAAGCCCTTCGCGGCGCCGGCGCTGCCGGCAGCGGCGGAGGCGCTTCCCGCGGCGTTCTCCGCGCTCCTCCCCGCGTCGTCTCTGGCGGTGCCCGCCTCGCTCGCGTACTCCTGAGCCGTGCCCGCCGAGCTTCCGGCATCGTTGACATACCCCCGCAAAAGCTCCTCCGCCGCGTCCACGGTCTCCTTCGCCGCCTGACCCGCCGCCTTTTTCGCCTCGTCGCGGGCGCTCTCCGCCCCGGTCCGGGCAGTCTCCGCGCCCGTCCTTGCTGTCTCGGCTCCCGTTTTCGCCGTCTCAGCCCCTTCGCGGGCAGTCTCCGCGCCCTCCCTGGCGCTCCCCGCCG
>CANPYX010000007.1 GCA_947588955.1 uncultured Oscillospiraceae bacterium
TACCGCAAGGACGAGGTGGACGCCACCCACTCCCCCATGTTCCACCAGGTGGAGGGCATGGTCATCGACAAGGGCGTGACCATGGCCGACCTCAAGGGCACGCTCAACGCCGTGGTCCGGGGGCTCTACGGGGAGGGCACCAAGACCCGCTTCCGCCCCCACCACTTCCCCTTCACCGAGCCCTCCTGCGAGATGGACGTCCAGTGCCACAAGTGCGGCGGCGTTGGCTGCCCCACCTGCAAGGGCGAGGGCTGGATCGAGCTCCTGGGCGCCGGGATGATACACCCCCGCGTCCTTGAAATGGCCGGCATCGACCCCGACGTCTGGTCCGGCTGGGCCTTCGGATTCGGGCTGGAGCGCACCGCCATGCGCCGGTTCAGGATAGACGATCTGCGCCTCATATTTGAAAATGACGTGCGGTTTTTGGAACAGTTTTAAGGAGGCGTTGAGATGAATTTATCCAGAAAATGGCTCAATGAGTTTGTGAATATCGATGTCCCTAACAGGGAATTTGCCGAGGCCATGACCCTCTCCGGCTCCAAGGTGGAGACCACCGAGGACCTGGGCGCGGAGATAAGCAACGTGGTCGTGGGGCGCATAGTCTCCATGGAGAAGCACCCCAACTCCGACCACATGTGGGTCTGTATGCTGGACGTTGGGCGCGGCGAGCCCGTGCAGATAGTCACCGGCGCGTGGAACATCCACGCGGGCGACCTTGTGCCCGTGGCGCTCCATAAGTCCACCCTCCCCGGCGGGAAGAAGATCGAAAAGGGCAATCTCCGTGGCGTCAAATCCAACGGTATGCTCTGCTCCTTAAAGGAGCTGGGGCTGGATGAGCGTGATTTTCCCTACGCCGCCATCACCGCCGCCGCGCTTTTGAACGACTACCACCCCACGGACCCGGAAAAGCCCAGCATCCCCGCGGACATCAAGCCCGGCGACAAGGTATTCGGGCCCGTTATCGCCGCCCGCGCCGCCGTCTGCGAGACAAACCCCGACGGCACATACACCGTCACCCTTGACCCCGCCGCCACGGTCACAACGCCCTGCCAGAATATCCACGAGGGCGACATGGTGGCGTACAACACCAAATCAGGCTCCATCTGCACCCTCGCCGACCTTCGCGCGGAGCAGCGGGAGTTCCCCCACTGCATCGAGGACGGCATCTTCGTCCTCCGGGAGGACTGCGCCCCCGGCGACGACATAAAGCCCGTGATTAACGCCGACGACTCCGTTGTGGAGTTTGAGATCACCCCAAACCGCCCCGACTGCCTCTCCGTCATCGGTCTTGCCCGCGAGGCGGCGGCGACATTTGACAAACCTTTGACGCTCCACACCCCCGTCGTAAAAGGCGGCGGCCCCGGCGTCCTCACCGATCTTTTGAAGGTCGAGACCCCGGACCCTGACCTCTGCCCCCGCTACACCGCCCGCATGGTGCGCAATGTGAAGATCGCCCCGTCCCCCAAGTGGATGCGCGAGCGCCTTCGCGCCATGGGCGTGCGCCCCATCAACAACATCGTTGACATCACAAACTACGTGATGCTTGAGTACGGCCAGCCCATGCACGCCTTCGATTACCGCTACGTCAGGGGCGGCAGGATAATCGTCCGCCGCGCGGCGGAGGGGGAGGAGCTCACAACCCTGGACGGTCAGGTCCACACCCTCACCCACAACCATCTTGTCATCGCCGACGACACCCGCGCCGTGGGCCTTGCCGGTATCATGGGCGGCCTCAACTCCGAGATCGTCTCCGACACCGCCGACGTGGTTTTCGAGTCCGCCAACTTTGACGGCACCTGCATACGCAAGGGCGCCCTCGCCCTGGGTATGCGCACCGAGGCCAGCGCCAAATTTGAAAAGGGCCTGGACATCATGAACACCCTCCCCGCCGTCAACCGCGCCTGTGAGCTGGTGGAGCTGCTGGGCGCCGGAGAGGTCCTTGACGGCGTCGTGGATATCCAAAACCGTATCCCGGAGCCCTACTCCATGGAGCTGGAGCCGGAGAAGATCAACGCCCTCCTCGGCACCGACATTTCCGAGGCGGAGATGGTCCGTATCCTCAAAAAGCTTGATTTCCAAGTGGACGGGCGGAGGGTCACAGTCCCCTCCTGGCGCGGCGACGTTCGGCGTATGGCGGACCTGGCCGAGGAGGTGGCGCGCTTCTACGGCTACAACAACATCCCCGTCACCCTCATGCGCGGTCAGACCACCCGCGGCGGCTACAGCGACGCCCAGAAGCTTGAGAACCGCCTGGGCGCCCTCGCCCGCACCTGCGGCTATGACGAGATAATCACCTACTCCTTCATTTCCCCCACGGCCTACGACAAAATTCTCTGGCCCGCCGACGACCCGCGCCGCCGGAGCTTCAAGATTTTGAACCCCCTGGGCGAGGACACCTCTATCATGCGCACCACCACCCTCCCGTCAATGCTTGAGATCCTTGCCCGCAACAACAATTACCGCAACAAAAACGTGAAGCTCTACGAGCTCGGTCGCGTCTACCTTCCCGACGACGCCCGTGAGGACGGGCTTGCCGACGAGCAGAGGGTCCTCACCCTCGGCGCCTACGGCGAAAATATGGACTTCTACGCCATGAAGGGCGCGGTGGAGGAGATACTTCGCGATCTGCGCGCGGAAAACGTGGAGTTCGTCCCCTGCGCGGACGACCCCTCCTACCACCCCGGACGCTGCGCCAAGGTCCTCGCCGGCGGGCGGCTGCTGGGAGTTTTGGGGCAGCTCCACCCCCTTTGCGCAAAAAATTACGGCCTTGACGAGGCTTACGCCGCCGAGCTCAGCTTTGCCGCCCTCTTTGAGGCGCAGGGCCCCGACCCGGTGTACAAGCCCCTGCCCAAATACCCCTCCGTCACCCGTGACCTGGCGATAATCGCGCCCCACGAGGTCACCGTGGCGCGGATAGAGAAGTGCATCCGCTCCGCCGGCGGCAAGTATCTGCGCGCCGTCGCCCTCTTTGACATCTACGAAGGCCCCGGCGTGCCCGACGGGATGCGCTCCACCGCCTACTCCCTGACCCTCCGCTCCGACGAGGGGACCCTCAGGGACGCGGACGCCGACGAGACCGTTAAGGCAATCCTCAGCTCCCTTGAATCGGAGCTCGGAGCGGCCTTGAGGTAAATAAAAATGTAAAGGAGAAACCGCAAATGACAAAGAAAACAACTGACATCGTGGCTTACATCACCCTCATCGGCCTCATCATCGCCCTTGTTGCCGGCGACAGGGAAAATTCCAAGTTCCACATAAACCAGGCTCTTGTGATTTGGCTCGCGGGGATCATCTTCGGCATTGTCGCCGTCATTCCCTACGTTGGTGCCATAATCGCCGCCATTGGCAGCATCCTGTGCTTCGTGTGCTGGATTCTCGGTCTCGTCGGCGCCATCCAGGGCACCGAGAAGCCCGTCCCCCTGCTGGGCAAGATTAAGCTCCTCAAGTAATTCTACGGGGGGACCGAAAGGTCCCCTCAAAAAAACTACAAATTTTTTCAAAAAAACTCTTGCAAAATTTGAAAAAGCGAGTAAAATGGCGTTATGTGAACTCATAGTCGCGGGAAATTTCGGGAAATACAGGAAAATCTTAAAAATTTTTTGATATTTTTTGTAAGATTTTTCGTTAAAATTTGCGTAACATTTTTGACGCAAATCCCGAAACCGTTGCGGCGCAAGGGTTTTGACGGTCAACCCCTCCGGTTACGATGTTGTAACCAAAATGCTTTAAAATGTTGACATCGACAAAACTATGTGCTAAAATGGGTTCAATCCAAGGTGGGAACGGGAAAATTGTGCCCCGCCGAGGAGATACATATTTATCGGTTTTCACTTGACAGGGTCGACCGGAGCCGAGGGGCGCGAGCCCAACGGTGACAGTCTTCATTATGTAAGTGTACGGCGGAGGTTCACGGAACCGCCCAACCTTGTTCCTTCGCCGTACTCCTCCTTTCGGAAAAATAAGAAAAATTTTTCTTGAATAAATGAGGAACAAAACCGATACGCGCTTAGTCTAAAGGGTGTTCGCAAGACAAATGAAATGTCTTGGGGCCCCCGCGCAAGCGGAGCTTGTGTGGGGAGAGGAGGAGCGAAGCCGGCGCCTGAGCCCGACCGTCAGGGAGGGCGAGGTAAAGCGGCTTCAGCGACGACGATGATGTAAAAGGCCGACCGGCACCGGTCCGGCGTTTACATAAACTAAAGTCCGGTTCATGTAACGGGCGAAAATTTAATCAACAATTTTTATTAAGGAGGAAACACTACATGAAGACTCTGAAGAAGACCCTGTGCTTGGTCTTGGCGGTAGTCATGGCGGTGGGCGTGCTGGTAATTCCGGCGTATGCTACCGATTTTGACGACGACGCTGATATCACGCACGACGAGGCCGTTTCGGTGCTTAATGGGCTGAGCATCGTTAGCGGCGTCGGCAACGGAAAGTTTAACCCCGAAGGAACGTTCACCCGCGGTGACGCCGCTGTCCTTCTGACCCGCGTTCTGCTCACTCCCGATGGAGCAGAGGACCTTGACGACACCAGGGCAATCTTCGACGACGTTCCTGTGACCAGCAATTACAACAAGTACATCACTTGGGCTGTTGAGCAGGGTCACATTCACGGCGTTGGCGACAACAAATTCAACCCCACCAAGAAGCTCACCGGCGTAGAGCTTGCTGCTCTTATGCTTGAGGCAATCGGCGAGGAGCTTCCCACCGACGGCAGCTGGAAGAACTTCGTTGCCCAGAAGTCCAAGGATTACAAACTCACCGATAACATCTCCGGCTACAGCGCGGGCGCTGTCATCACCCGTGACGACGCTGTTCAGATGATGTACAACGCCATGATTGCCAGCCCCTCCGGCGAGAAGATGTGGGGTCTGTATAAAAAGGACAGTGAGGGCAACGCTACCGGTGCTCCTGTAGAGACCTTCTCCTCCATCGTTGACGCTTACGCGGCTATGGCTGTGGTTAAGGAAGATTATGTTGTTGCTGCCGCTACTGCCAGCGATTCCATCCTTGCAGGATACGATGTTTCCACGAGCAATGCTCCCGATGACTACGGTCGTCCCCAGACCAGCATAGTCAGGACCGTTAACGGCAAGACTACCGTTCTCTATTCCGTGAAGGATGAGCCTGTTCTTACGTATCACACTGCAGTAGGCTATAAAGATATCTACAAGGATCTTGAGCTTGACGAAGCAACATCTGCCAATGTCATTCGTTTTGGTAAGTCTACAAAGATTGCTCTCGACCTTACAAGAGATAGTAAATTCAAATATACCGGAAACGGTTGCACGACCGAAGTCTATGAGAAATCCGACGGAACATATGACATTGTTGTAATTCCCGAGGTCCTTGTAACAGCCGGTAAGGTAACTACAAAAACCGATGCTGCTACTGGGAAAAAGACAGTTACTCAGTCTTTCAGCCATACAGGAAATGGTGACGGCATAAGCACTGATACATTTACTTCGAGCAAGTTTGTTGACTTCCCCGAGAAGACCGTCCTTATAATGACGTTTGTCAAGGATAAGAACAATGATAACGTTGTTGTCAGCCTTGAGGAGCCTGATGTGGTCACCGGCAAGCTTGATAGGACTACCCAGAAGAATAATGGCCCCAAGACATACTACATTGACGGCACTGCTTATTTGACCGCGTATGATTGCGTTGCAGATTTTAATCCTGAGGTAGGCAAAGAGATCAGTGTTTATGTTGATTCCGAAGGATATATTCTTGGAAGCGTGAACAAAGAGCAAGAAGCCGCAAAGAACAATTACATCTATGTTCTTGCCGCCTCTGGCACCACAACCTCCAGCAACTGGATGGTCGAAACGCCTACTTACACCGGTAAGGTTTACGGAATTCTCTCCAACGGCGAGTATGGTGAGTACACTGTGGACTATGGTACAACAAATACAGCTGCTACCAAAGATACCGTGTACACTTACACCTACAATGAGAATGGCGACCTCGTTCTGAAGACCGATAAGGTGACTGACGGTAAGAATACCGCGCAAATTAAGAATGGCGCCGCTTCCGCTGAGGTTAAGAAAGGCCAAGGCAATGCA
This sequence comes from uncultured Oscillospiraceae bacterium, assembly GCA_947588955.1. Taxonomy (GTDB): domain Bacteria; phylum Bacillota; class Clostridia; order Oscillospirales; family Oscillospiraceae; genus RUG626. The sequence continues at coordinate 6,063 of CANPYX010000007.1, forward strand.
GTCACCGCAATCCTGAACAGCTCCACTGTGTTCTACTTCTACAATACGGATAATAGCGGCAAGGTCAGCTCGATTGTCACCAAGACTGGCAACACCAGTTCCGGCGTCATTGAAGCGAATAAGGCTACCGTTGTTTACGAGGGCGATGCTAATGTCGCAAAGTTCGTCTTCGTTGGTGAGAATTACACCGCGGGTGCTGTTGATGTTGACAAGGCATATGTTGTTGCTTCTACTAAGTCTTCCGAGACTGTTGCGACCGGCTCTACCTCAACAACAATAGACTCCTACACCGCATATACCTCTACCGGCGAAGAGATCACACTTTACGCAGCCCACGATACGCAAATCACTGATGGTGTTTACGCGTACAATTCCAACAGCTACATCTCCGGCACCGCCATGCAGCTTGATGTTGATGGCACGATAACCCTTATCGGTTCTGTCATCAAGGTCGGCACTGATTACTACAACTACGACGCTGATCACGTAGTGTTCATTTGCGATGCCACCGAGCTCAAGGATGGTCAGACTATCAAGGGCTTTGTCAAGGATGGCACCATCACCGAGATGTGGGTCACCGCTGCTGAGTAATCCCCGCACTCCCTAACCCCCAATAGCAACCCCAAGCCCCGCGGCGTTTGCCGCGGGGCTTGGTTTTTGTGAAAAAACTGGGCTATTGCGATGTTATGTCGACTTGGTAACCGGTTGTGTCAAATTTGTGTGTCTTGTGGGTGTATTGTAAAAAATACCGGGTGGCGGATAATGTCGAAAAGTAAATTTTTGTTGCAATTGGGCGGGTTTGCCTACATAATCTTCTCATTATCCCTTAAAATAGTTGAAAGAGGAGGTTATTATTCATGAGAAATCCAAACGGATACGGGGGCGTATCCAGGCTGCCGGGGAATCGGAGGCGGCCGTTCAGGGCGCGGGTCACGGTGGGCTGGTCGGAGAGGGACGAGGGGCGGTCGGTGCAGAGGTACGCCACCATCGGCTATTACGCCACCCGCAACGAGGCGATGATGGCGCTGGCGGAGTACAACCGGGACCCGTGGGACCCGGCGCTGCGGGGGATCACCTTCAAATCCGCCTTCGACCGCTGGGCGCCGGACTATTTTGAAAAATACCCCAGCACCCGCCGCGTCACCGAAAGCGCCATGGCGATGTGCCGCAGGATTTGGAACCTGCCGATACGCGATCTGCGGACGTACCACCTACAGGAGGTTATAGCCGGCATGGACGACAAGTCCAGGGGCTACCAGTCAAAGGTCCGCTCGCTCATGCACATGGTCTACCGCTGGGCGATGAGCCGGGACATCACGCAAAAGGACTGGTCGCAGTTCGTGGAGCTCACGGCGTCGGAGCAGGATTCGGCGCGGCGGGTCTTCACCGCCGGGGAGGTGGCGCTGCTCTGGAGCGTTTGGAGGCAGGGGGGCATGGAGGAGCTGGAACCCAGGCGGCACAGGGGCGCGGGGCTGCTGGATTCGGTGCTGCTGCTCCTTTACACGGGTATGCGCGTGGGGGAGCTTTTGGGGCTGCGGCGCGAGGAGGTACACGCGGAGGAGCGTTACATCGATCTGCGCGGCACAAAGACCCGCGCCGCCCGCAGGACCGTGCCGCTGCACAGGGAAATTTTGCCGGTGGTGGACGGGCTTTTACGCCGGCCGTCGCCGGAGTTTTTGCTTTGCCGGTCCGACGGGCTCCCGCTGACCTACTCCCAGTACAAGGGCTGGTTTGACCGGGTCATGCCGGAGCTGGGAATGTCGCACACGCCCCATGACACCCGGCACACGTTCATATCCGCCCTGGACACCGCCGGCGTCCGCCGCGCCGCCACAAAATTCATAGTCGGCCACAGCCAGCAGGACGTGACCGACCGCTACACCCACAAAGACCTCCCGGAGCTAATCCGGGAGGTCGACAAGGTTAAATACTAAAAACCAAGCCCCGCGGCAAACGCCGCGGGGCTTGGGGTGTGCTTGGGGGGTTAATTAGCCAGCTGTAACAGGGGAATGAGTGTAGACAATGATGAATGCCTTGTTCACATCATCGCCAGACTTAAGCGTGTAAACAACAGCGTTTACATTTTCGGTGCTGGTGGAAGCGGGAACACTCGTCGCGGCAACATGATCGGTCAGGTTATAAACCATGCAATCAGAGGTCAAATAAGTAAATGTGTCCACGCCAGTTATGATGTAACCGTCACTGACGAACGCGACCTTCGCAGAGGGAACTTTTGTCAGCTTAGTCGTATCAGGTTCAGCACTTGCAAGAATAGAAGCGTCCTGACGGCTGAAGGTAAGCTTGTAAACCTCGCCTTCAGTAACACTGAGGTTATCGTTGGAGCAGTAATAAGTTGTGGCTTTACCCTCAATAAGGAAGGTGTAAGGCGTACCGTTAAGGTCTGTGTCACCCTTGCTCATAAAGAGCGCAATGTCCTTAGTGCTTGCAGGAGTTACCTCGCCCTCGGCATTTCTAATGACATAGAGAGTATCAACAACCTTGCTGTCGTTGGAGAGAAGGAGAACCTTCACATAGTTTGTAATCTCAGCAAAATTGGTGTAACCGATGGTCTCAGCAGGAGCGGCGTAACGATAGCTGCCAAGAGCAGATCCGGTCCTGTTAACAGTCACAATCTTAGAGGTCGAGTTGGCATAATAGGTTACTCCCTCAACAACGATGTTCGCCTTCTTCTCAGCAACAGTCGCCTCGTTAGAAGTGACAACCTTACCTGTTGTAGCGGTTACAGGAGTCAGAACATAATCCCCGTCAGCGGTGAGCTCGTAAGAAGCAAAGCCAGCACCATTAACACCACCACTTTCAGTAAAGCGAACGTCATCAGCAAGAGTATAACCAGTCGCAAGACCATTCCTATCAGCAAGGCACCAAACACCGGAATCATTCTGCGCAATTGCTATGTTCTCGGTGGTAAGTTCTCCAGTGGACAGGTTGTAAAGACGAGCCTGAGCATAAGGAGCAGTGCTGGCGGAGCCAAGCGTTGTGCCAGGAGTAGCGTCTGTTGTCACATATTCAGCAACGTACACATAATTGGGAGCGGTGATTGTAATATCGCCTGTGTCAAGAGCAATCTGAATCGCATTACCCTGGAAGTCGGTCCAGACGTTGTAAACATTGTCTTTGTTTACAGTAACAGCGCCAAAGCTATTAAACGCGCTGGAAGTAGTCAAATATGCAGCGGAGAGATACGTCTTGCTGCCCTCAACAAGGAAGTAATGATCGGTAGTGCTGGTGCTCTTACCGGTGATACGACCGTTCTTGATCTCAGCCTTCTGAGCCTTGTATACCTCATCGGCAGTGCCCTGCCAAATGACAACATCGCCAACGGCAACATTCTCGAACGTCTGGGCAGGAACATCGCCCTTCTTCGCAATCAGCTCGACAGCGCCGTTCTTGAGGTTATCAGCGGTGACAGGCTGTGTATGTGTTGTAAGGACATAAATCTCATAGACATCGCCATTCTTATAAACGGTGGTCTCGGAGCCCTGACCGCCCATGACATAATTGCTTGCATTAGTTGAAACATCCGCCTCAACAATATTGTTAGGATTAGTGTCAGTGCGATCAGCATGACCTGCTGACATTTCTTTTCTATCACCGTCAATGAAGAGCTTAGCCTGAACTGACTTGGTGCCAGTAATATCAAGCTTGAGGTCAGTCACAAAGATATCTTTCAGAGTCTTTGCGGTGTAGTAAGGACCGGCAACAGGGGTGTTTTCCTCAAGATAAAGGTCTTCCTCGGTCTTCTTTCCGGCGTCCTTTGTCCAGGTGGTGGTGGGACGACCGAAAATGTCCTTATTGGCTGTATTGTGGGTCACGTTATAGGTGTTGTTGAGAATGTTGTCGTTACCGACAGTGACGGGCGTGGGCTGACCATTAGTATCACCAAGAAGCCTCATCATAACGAGAGCCTCGGTCAGCGTGTCATAGGTGCCGTAGTCAGTATCGCCAATCTTAACCTGATAACGGGTCTCGCCGTTGGGGTCATACTTCATGGCGTTGAACATCATTTGAACAGCATCGTCACGGGAGATGACCTTGGAGGCGGAGTAAGCGGTGATGCCCTCAGAAAGCCCATATTCCTTTGTTTTCAGAGCGACAAAGTTCTTGAGGTTAGAGGAATCAAGCTCCTCGCCCAGGACCTCAAGCATGAGAGCGGCAAGGTCAAGACCGGTGAGCTCCTTGTTGGGCTTGAAGGTCCCGTCGGTGTAGCCGTGAATGTAGCCTTCCTGAACAGCCCAAGTGACATACTTGTTGTAGTTGCTGGTCACGGGAACATCGCTGAAATCAGCCTTGGTGTCCGTAAGCAGAGCAGCGTCCTCCGGAGTCAGGACAACCTGAGCCAGAAGGATTGCGGCCTGTCCACGGGTGAAATTCCCGTCGGGATCAAAGGTCCCGTCTCCCTTGCCGTTGACGATGCTCAGCCCAGAGAGCACCGCAACAGCCTCGTCGTGCGTGATATCGGCATCGTCAGTGAACTCGGTAGCAGCGTTAGCCGGAATTACCAGCACGCCCACCGCCATGACTACCGCCAAGACCAAGCACAGGGTCTTCTTCAGAGTCTTCATGTAGTGTTTCCTCCTTAATAAAAATTGGGATATATTTACAGTAACATTATGGAGGAAAACCCGCCTATTTGCGCAAAAACAGGCGAAAATCAAAAACATTTCGACAGAATTCGCAATTTTCCCTGTGTCTTATATGCGTATTATCCAAATTCTGGCAAAGTATTGCGCGCGGGAAAAAGATGTGTTATAATAACAGTTTAGGAAACAATCACCTTTTTTGGAGGCGCCGCATGGATAAACGTGTAAAGGAATATTTCGAGAGCCGTTCCGACGAAATTTTGGAGGATATTTCCGCCCTTGTCGCCGTTGACAGCGTCCGAGGCGATGCCGAGCCCGGCGCGCCCTACGGACCGGGACCGCGCAGGGCGCTGGAGAGGGCGCTGGAGATAGTCCGCGCCCACGGGCTTGAGGGCAGTATTTTGGGCGACCGGGTCCTGGTCGCCGAGCTGGGCGAGGGCGAGCCGGAGCTGGGGATTCTGGCGCACCTGGACGTGGTGCCGCCGGCGGGGGAGTGGAAGGTCACCGAGCCCTACGTCATGCGCCGCGTCGACGGCAAGATTTACGGTCGCGGCGTCATCGACGACAAGGGGCCCGCCGTCTGCGCCCTTTACGCGCTGCTCTGCGCCCGCGATTTAGGGCTTGTGCGCCGGAAGGTGCAGCTCATCCTGGGCTCTGACGAGGAGTGCGGCTCCGGAGACATCGAGTGGTACATGGAGCATTACAAAATGCCGCCGAAGGTCTTTACCCCCGACGGCTCATTCCCGGTGGTGAACACCGAAAAGGGCCGCGCGCACCTGCTCATCACCGCCCCGCCACAGGGCGAGGGCGTGAAATATGTGTCCGGCGGCTCGGTGCCCAACGCCGTCCCCGCCGTGTGCCGCGCGGAGCTATCCGACGGGGAGAGGATCGAGGTCACCGGCCGCGCCGCCCACGCCAGCACACCCGACGAGGGCGACAACGCCGTGACAAAAATGCTTGAGGAGCTGGCGGAACGCGAGGGCGGCGGATTTGCCCTTTTCCGTGCCCTCAGCCGGGCTTTCCCCCACGGGGATAACGGAGGCTTCGCCCTGGGGCAGAATTGCTCTGACGAGCTCTCAGGCGCTCTCACGGTGAATCTGGGAGTGCTGGAGTACGACGCAGACAAGGGACTCACCGCCCACGTGGACTGCCGCGTGCCCGTCTGCGGCGACGGAAAGAAGATCGCCGCCGCCCTCCGGGAGACGCTGGGCGATTTGGCGAAGGTGGAAATATTGGGCGTGTCCGCCCCGCACCACACGCCGGGGGATTCGGATTTCGTCCGGGGACTTTTGAAAATCTACGAGGAGTACACCGGGGAGAGGTGTGAGCCCCAGTCCATGGGCGGCGGGACGTATGTCCACGAGATCGAGGGCGGCGTCGCCTTCGGCGCCGAGTTCCCCGGAAGCGATGTCCACATGCACGAGCCCGACGAGAGGGTGGACGTCGCGGAGCTTCTCCTGGGCGGAGAGATGTACGCCGAGGTTGTCGCCGCCTTCTGCGGCTGAGCCGCGGCATTCACAAAGGATGTGATCCAAGCTGAAAAGATTAAAACGCGCCGTCGCCGTCACGGTGGACTTTTTTGACGGCATAGGGGCGAGGAAGATATGGACCTTTGCAGCGGCGGCGGCCTTCTACCTCTTTTTGTCCCTGGTGCCGATACTCGGCCTTGTCTGCTCCGTGCTGCCGTATACGCCCCTGACCGAGGCCACATTCCTGGCGTTCCTGCAACGCTTCGCCCCGGAGGAGCTTTATTCCGTCCTCTCCGGCATCATCGTCAGCATCTACGACAGCTCCACCACCACGCTCTCCGTCACCGCCGTGGCGTCAATTTGGACGGCGAGCTTGGCTACGCTCTCCCTCATGCGCGGCATGGACGCGGCGCACGACATTAGCCGGAAGGAAAACTTCATCGTTTTCCGGCTGCGCGCCTGCTTCTTCATGGTGATAGCCCTCGCCGCCGTACTTATGACCCTGTGCGGTATCGTCTACGGCGGGCGGATACTTGACATCGTGAGCCGTCACCTGACAGGCTCCTGGGCGGAGGACGTGCTTCTGGCGATAATCAGGATAGGCCGCTACCCCGTGATGATGCTGTTTTTGTTTTTGGTGTTCCTCATAATGTACAAGTGGATGCCCGCGGGAAAGCGCAGGCTCATGAGGCAGTGGCCCGGCGCGCTGTTCACCACCGTGGCGTGGCTGGTGTTCTCCTGGGGCTTCTCCCTCTACGTGAGCTATTCAGACCGCTACGGCGTTTACGGGATACTGGGCACCGTCATCGTGGCGCTTTTGTGGATATATTACTGCCTCTTTATCCTCCTCGTGGGCGCCTATATCAACCGCTTCGTTCGCGAGGAGCCCGAACGCCTCCGCACCCGCCACCCCGAGCTCCAACCCGCCAATGCCCCCACCCTCCCCGACCCTCCCGCCCCCGCAAATGAGGAGGCAAAACCCGCCCCAACAGACCAAAACAAAGCGGACGCGTAACGCGTCCGCTTTGTTTTGTTGAAAATCTTTGTCAATTATTAAAATGCAAAGTTACCATCAATAAACACCGGCACCTCCCGCCCGTCGTGGGTGGTGCCCACTATGGACAGGTCCTCGGAGCCCACCATGAAGTCCTCATGGGTGATTGACTGGTTGAGGCCGGCGGCCTTTCGCTGGTCCTCCGTCATGTCCGCCCCGCCTTTGACGGTGGGGTAGCTTGCGCCGAAGGCCAGGTGGCAGCTGGCGTTCTCGTCGTAGAGTGTGCTGTAAAAGAGAATGCCCATTTTGCTTATGGGCGAGTCGTAGGGCACCAGCGCCGCCTCGCCAAGATAGCACGCGCCCTCGTCCACGCTTATCTCGTCCTCAAGTATCTTTTTGTGCTTTGGGTCCTCCGTCTCCACCTTGACTATTTTCCCGTTCTCAAAGGTGAAGGCGAACCTGTCGATTATCTCCCCGCCCGCCCGGAAGGGCTTTGTGGAGACGACACGCCCGTTCACCCCGTCCCTCTTTGGAGCGGTGAATATCTCCTCCGTTGGCATATTCGCGTTGAACGCCACGCCGTGCGCGGAAACCGAGTTGCCCCCGTCCCAGTAGTGCCCCTGCGGGAGCTCCACCGTCAGGTCCGTGCCCAGCGAGTTTGTGTAGCGCAGGGACTTGAAATTGTAAGCCGTCAGCTTCTTTTTCCTCTCGTTGAGCTCCGCGTTGTGGCGCCTCCACTCCTCCACCGGGTCGCCGTCGGCGGTTATCCTCATGGTGGCGTATATGGCGTCCCAAAGCCTGTCCACAGCCTCGTCCTCCGCCAAATCGGGGAAAACCTTCTTCGCCCAGGCGGGATTGGGCACGCACGCCAGGCACCACTGTATCTTGTCGGACATCTGGAGCCCGTCAAACTCCGCCATCGCCTTGCCAGAGGCGCGGCTCCACCGCACCATGCGGGAATGGTCCACCCCCCGCATGGCGTTGGGGTCGGAGCTCCCCACGGAGAGGAACGCCGCGTTTTCCCTTGCCAGCGTGTTCATCTCCTCCGCCTGCCAGGGGCGCACAATGTCAAAGACCTCATCAGCCGCGTGCAGATATTTTTCCCGCGTCACAAAGTCGTCATGCCACCGCATGACCACCTCGCGGACGCCCAGCTTGTAAGCCTCGCTCACGCACAGCCGGGCGAAATCCGCCGCGCTCACGGGGGCCGACAGCACCAACGTCTGCCCCGGCTGGGCGTTAATGCCCACATTCACCAAAAGCCTTGCGTACTTTTCAAATCTTGGGTCCATAGGTTTATCCTCCTTTGTCTTCTCCGCCCTCTCCGGAGCGGTCTTTCAGTTCTTCCTCTATCTCCGCCAGAAGCCTTCGCTCCTGCTTCGTGTTCTCAAAGGTGAGCCTTTCGTACATATCCGGCCTTCTCAGCCTTGTGCGGATTATCGACTCCTTCCGCCGCCACCGGGCGATCTTGGCGTGGTCCCCGCTGAGCAGTACGGGAGGCACCCGCCGCCCGCGCCACTCCTCCGGGCGGGAGTACTGCGGATACTCCAAAAGCCCGTCCCAGTGGGATTCGTTTTCAAAGCACTCCGGGTCCGGCAGAACGCCGGGGACGAGCCGGCACACCGCGTCCGCCACCGCCATGGCGGGTATCTCCCCGCCGGTGAGCACAAAGTCCCCCAGGCTTATCTCCTCGTCCACGCACTCGTCGATGAACCTCTGGTCCACGCCCTCGTAATGCCCGCAGACGAGTATCAGCTTGTCGTACTCCGACGCCAGCCTCTTAGCGTCCGCCTGGGTGAAGGTCCTGCCGCAGGGCGAGAGGAACACGGTGTGAACCCGCTCCCCGTGGGCCTTCTGCAAAAAACGCCAGCAGTCGTAAAGGGGCTGCGCCTGCATGACGCACCCCCGCCCGCCCCCGTATGGGTAGTCGTCCACCTGGCACTGCTTGTTTTTCGTGTAGTCCCTTATCTGGTGCGTCTCGATCCGTATGATGCCCCTGTCCTGGGCGCGCCCCAAAATGCTCTCATTCATCAGATCCCCCACGGTGTCGGGGAAAAGGGTCATGATGTCTATCCAGTACCTCATCACATTCCCTCTATAACGCACACGGTGATGACCCCCAGCTCCGGCGCGGCGTCAATCAAAAACTCCTTCACCAGCGGCACAAGTATCTCCCGCTCCCCGCGTATCTCCAAAACCTCGCCGCGGGGAAGGCTTATTACGTCCGTGACGCGCCCCAGCACGTTCCCGTGCTGGTCCCGCGCCTCACAGCCCACAAGGTCGGAGACGAGAAAGCCCCCCTCCTCCAAGGGTATGTCCTCCCGCGGCACATAGACAATACGGTTTTTAACCCTTTCCGCCTCGTCGATGGAATCTATCCCCGCAAGCTTTGCTATGACGAAGCCCTTCTGCGCCCTGGCGCGCTCTGTCCTGTGCTCCGCGCCGTCGATGTACAGCCTCTCAAAGGCGCAAAACGCCTCCGCCGAGTCCGCCCACGGCTCGATCTTAACCTCGCCCCTCAGCCCATGCGTATTAACGATCTTCCCAGTCTCAACAAGCTCCATACCCATACCCTTTTTTCCAAAAAAGCGGGCCCCAGCCCGCCAAAAAAATCCCAAAATTAAACATTTTTCCGACGGCATGTACGTCGGAAAAATCACCTCATGTCGCGCAAGTGTGCCGCCTCCGGCGGCGCGAATAATTGGGGTCCCCAACGGGCAAAAGCCCGTTGGGGAGAGGACGAGCCGAGCCTGCGCCTGAGCCCTGCGCTTGCGCGGGGCGAGGTGAAGCGGCTCGTGCGAGGACGACGACAGCAGGAACAAATTTTTGAATTCCGCAGAATTCAAAAATTTGTTCCGCACGTTCCCCTTTCACAAAAGGGGCGCAGCCCCTTTTGTGAAGTTTTTAGTCGACTATGTCCACGGAGATATGCCGCCCCTGCCTCTGCGCAACGGAGCGCATCAGGGTGCGGATCTCCTTGGCGATTTTCCCGTGGCGGCCTATGACCTTGCCCATGTCGTCGGGCGCCACCCTCAGCTCAAAGACGGTCTTGTCCCCGTCCTCGCGCTCGGTGACAGTCACCTGGTCCGGGCTGTCCACGAGATTTCGCGCGATATAGATCAGCAGCTCCTTCATCGCGGATCACCGATCAAAGGACGTTGGCGCTCTTGAGAAGCTTCTTGACGGTGTCGGTGGGCTGAGCGCCATTCTTTATCCACTCCTTTGCCTTCTCGCCGTCAACCTTCACGGTGTTGGGCTCGGTGCGGGGATCGTATGTGCCGATCTCCTCAATGAACCTTCCGTCGCGGGGGAAACGGGAATCCGCCACCACTATGCGATAAAAGGGGGCCTTCTTGGCGCCCATTCTGCGAAGTCTGATCTTGACCATTTTTGTTTTACCTCCAAAGTTTTGTAGAATTTATATCAATTTAACATTGATTACTCAGTGTATTTTTGGCGGGCCTCAGAAGGGGAACCCTCCCCGCCGTCTTCCGCCGCCCAGGAACCCCGGCAGCTTCCCCTTGGACATCTGCCGCGTAAGGTCCCTCATCATCTCGTACTGCTTCAAAAGCCTGTTCACGTCCACCACCTCTGTGCCGGAGCCGGCGGCGATACGCTTTTTCCGCGAGGAATTTATTATGGACGGGTCGTTGCGCTCCCTTTGCGTCATGGAGAGGATGATCGCCTCGGTCCGCGCCATCTGCTTTTCGTCTATCTTCGCCCCCGCCACGGCCTTGCCCATGCTCCCTGGGAGCATACCGGCGATGTCGCCCAGACCTCCCATGGTCTTGAGCTGTTGGAGCTGGTCGTAGTAGTCCTGGAGCGTGAAGGCGTTTTTGCGCATCTTTTCCGCAAGCTCCCGCGCCTTCTTCTCGTCAAAGCTCTGCTCCGCCTTCTCGATGAGCGTCAGCACGTCGCCCATGCCCAAAATGCGGCTTGCCATCCTGTCCGGGTGGAAGGGCTCTATGGCGTCCAGCTTCTCGCCCACGCCGCAGAACTTGATGGGCTTGCCCGTCACCGCCCTCACCGACAGCGCCGCGCCGCCTCTGGCGTCGCCGTCAAGCTTTGTGAGCATAACGCCGGTTATCCCCAGCGCCTCGTCAAACGCCGCCGCCGCGTTCACCGCGTCCTGCCCTGTCATGGCGTCCACCACCAGCAGTATCTCGTCCGGCTGAACCTCGGCCTTTATGGCCTTGAGCTCGTCCATCAGCTGCTCGTCGATGTGCAGCCGCCCGGCGGTGTCCAAAAACACAATGTCGTTCCCGTTCTTTTTCGCGTGGGCGACGGCGGCCTTGGCGATGTTCACCGGATTCTCCGTCCCCATCTGAAATACGGGTATATTGAGCTGCGCCCCCACCGTCTCCAGCTGCTTTATGGCGGCGGGCCTATAAATATCGCACGCCACCAGCAGCGGCCGCTTGCCGTTTTGCTTGCGCATGAGCGCCGCGAGCTTTGCCCCGTTCGTGGTCTTGCCAGCGCCCTGGAGCCCCACCAGCATCACCACCGTGAGCCCCCTGGAGCTCATGTTGAGCTTGGCGTTGGTGGAGCCCATGAGCTTCACCAGCTCCTCGTTGACTATCTTTATAACCATCTGCGCGGGAGTGAGCGACTCCAGCACATCCGTCCCCACGGCGCGCTCGGATACCTGCTTTACGAAGTCGCGGACCACCTTGTAGCTCACGTCCGCCTCCAAAAGCGCCATCCGCACCTCCCGCATGGCCTCCTTGATGTCGGCCTCGGAAAGGCGCCCCTTGCCCCGGAGCTTCTTGAAAACGTTGCTTAACTTGTCGGAAAGAGATTCAAATGCCATAGCTCAACCCTTCAATTCGCCAAGTCCCGAATAAATCCTGCCGGCAAGCTCCCGCGCCTGCCCCTGGGTCATCTCCGCAAGCCTCTCCGCGTCCTTACGCAGAGCGTCGATGTCGCGGGACATCTGCCGGAACCTTGCCACCACGCCCGTCTTCTCCTCGTACTCCCTCAAAAGCGCCTCGGCGCGCTGGAGCACCGCCCGCACGCCCTGACGGGACACCCCCGCCAGCTCCCCGATCTCGGAAAGCGACAGGTCGTCGGAGTAGTAATACTCAAAATACTCCCGCTGGGTGGGGGTCAAAAGCTCCCCGAAGAAGTCATAGAGCAGCGTCAATTCGTATGTCTTATCCTGCATCATATCACCTGTAAAGCGTTTCAACTTTACACTCACCGGCTCATTATACCCTCCCCCCAACCCTTTGTCAAGGAATATTTTCATATTTTTAAACAAATAATAGCATAACGCATTTGCCAAAAAAGGAAATATACCCTTTTCGGCACAGCTTTGGAGGGATAGCTATGAACGACGCCGACACCGGCATCTACATGGAAAACGAGACGCTGGGCAACTTTGCCCGCAACACCGCCGCGGCCCTGGAGCCGGAGGGGAGCATACGCGCCTCCGCCGTCGCCGCCGACATAATGTCGGTCCTGCGCTCTCTGCGGGGACGCCTGCGCAATCTCCCACGGGGCGGGCGGAGCGAGGCGGAGGAGTGGTTTTCGGACAACTGGTATCTTGCCGAGAGAGAGGGCAAGGACGCCGCCGCCTGCTTCCACGGCTCATACCCCAAATGCGCAAAACGCGCCTGTGTCTCGGAGGCGGCCGCCGCCCTGGTGCGCTCCGGCAGGGGAGAGGTGACGGGCGAGCGTATCCGCCTCTTTCTCTCTGAATACAGCCAGACCCGCCCGCTTACTGAGCGGGAGCTTTCCGTGTTCGTCCCCGCTCTCAAGGCGGAGCTTTGCGCCTTCCTCTCCGCCGCCTTCCAAAGCCCCGACGCCGCCCTGCTCATGAAAAACGTCTTCACCTCCCTGCGCGCCCTCTCCATAATCGACGTCTCGGACATACTTGAGGAGGTGAACCCCGTGGAGGCGGAGCTTCGCGCCGACCCCTCCGGTGTCTACCCCAAAATGGACGAGGACACCCGCCGAAGCTACCGGGACAGGCTGGCGCGGGAGGCGAAAAGGGCGGGGATGTCCGAGCACGAGGCGGCAAAGCTCGTCATAAAGCTTTCCCGCGAGGAGAAAAACGGGCACGTGGGGACCTATATCTTCACCCGCCCGTTGGGGAAGGAGCGCCGTGAGCCAGAGGGCGGGTGGTATATCTCCACCGTAGTATTGACCTCCCTCTTTCTGGGCGTCCTCACAGGTATACTCACAGGCTCGATCCCCGCCGCCCTCCTCTCGCTCGTGCCAATATCCGAGGCTGTGAAAAACCTCCTGGACTTTTTCGCCCTCCGCCTTGTCCGCCCGAAGCGCCTTCCCAGGCTTGAGCTCTCCGGCGGCATACCCCCAAAGGGCAAGACCGTCTGCGTCATCTCCGCCCTTTTGACAGGAGAGAAGGACGGCCCGAAATTCGCCAACCTCCTGGAGGAGTACCGCCTTTTGAACCGGGACGCCGGTGAAAACCTGCTTTTCGGCATCCTCGCCGACCTCAAGGAGGCGCCCACCCAAAGGGTGAAGGAGGACGGACCCATTCTGGAATCAGCAAGGGCGGCGGTGGAGGCGCTGAACAAAAAATATTCCGGCGGCTTTTACCTCTTCTGCCGCGAGCGCGAGCTCAACAAGGCGGACAACATCTGGATGGGGCGCGAGCGGAAGCGCGGCGCCATCGAGGACCTGGTGGAGCTGCTCAGCGGCTCAAAAAGCGCCCTGCGGGTGGCGGAGGGCGACGAAAAGCGTCTCTCCGGCACAGGCTTTATCCTCACCCTTGACGCCGACACCCGCCTCACGGCAGGCGCCGCGAGGGAGCTGGTGGGGGCGGCGCTCCACCCCCTGAACGTGCCCACGGTGGACGAAAGGGAGCGCCGCGTCGTCTCCGGCTACGGCATCTTTGAGCCGCGCGTCTCGGTGGACCTGAGAGCCGCCGGACGAAGCGATTTTTCCCGCATCTTTGCCGGCGAGGGCGGCACGGACCCATACAGCTCCGTGGTCTCCGACCTCTATCAGGACCTCTTTTCCGAGGGCACCTTCATGGGCAAGGGGCTCATAAACGTCCCCGTCTACAAAAAGCTCCTTTCCGGCGCCCTCCCCGACAACCGCGTCCTCTCCCACGACATCCTTGAGGGGGCGTATATGCGCTGTGCCTACGTCTCCGACGTGGAGCTTACGGACGGCTGGCCCTATAAGGTCACCTCCTTCCTCTCCCGCCAGGAGCGATGGACCCGCGGGGATTGGCAAAATCTGCGCTGGTGTACCCGCCGGGTCAAAAACCGCGACGGCGCGCTTGTCGTCAACACCCTCCCGTCCCTTGACCGCTGGAAGCTCTTTGACAACCTTCGCCGGAGCCTCCTGCCCGTCACCGTGCTTTTGTCCCTGCTTTTGGCTCTTGTGACGGCCTCTCCCGCTATGGCGGCGGCGGGGCTCATTGCCCTGGCGGGAAAGCTCAGCGGGCTTCTCATCTCCGCCGCCGCGTCCTTCCTCCGCCACGACGGGACAAATCGGGCGAGGTACCACTCCGCCATCGTCTCAGGCTTCGGCGGGGCTGTCATGCGCTCCCTCATAGGCCTCGCCCTGTTGCCGGCGGAGGGCTGGATGTCGCTGAAGGCAATTATCACAGCCGTTTACCGCATGACCGTCACCCGACGGGGCCTCCTCGCCTGGGTCACCAGCTCCGAGGCGGAGCGAAGGGCGGGGAACACCCTGAAGGCAAACTATCTCTCCCTCATCGCCTGCCCCCTGGCGGGACTTTTCACCGTTTTAGCCGCCCCCTCCCCCTCAGCGGCGGCTGTGGGCGTCGTCTGGCTGCTCACACCTGCTTACGCCTGCGTCCTCTCACGGGAGATAAGCCGCGAGAAGCGCGTCTCCCCCTCGGACAGGTCCTACCTCCTGGCCCGCGCGGGCGAGATCTGGCGCTTTTTTGCCGACAACCTGACGGAGAACGATAACTTCCTCCCGCCGGACAACCTTCAGGAGGAGCCGAACCTGGGACCCGCCCACCGCACCTCGCCCACGAATATTGGCCTTGCCATGCTCTCCTGCGCCGCCGCGTCGGATCTGGGGCTCGTGGGGGAGCGGGAGGCGTCGGAGCTGGTGAAAAGGACCCTGACGACCGTGGAAAAGCTGGAAAAATGGAACGGACAGCTTTTCAACTGGTACGACACCCGCTCCCTTCTGCCCCTGGAGCCCAGATACGTCTCCACGGTGGATTCGGGCAACCTCATGGGCGCGCTCATAGCCCTGGAGAGCTGGTTTACGGAGCTCAACGACGCCCAATCCGCCGAGCGGTGCCGCCTGCTCCTTGAGGCGACGGACCTGAGGCCCCTTTTCGACACGCGCCGAAAGCTCTTTCGCATCGGCTGGGACCTTACGAAAAACGCCCCCTCGGAGGGGTGGTACGACCTTCTTGCAAGCGAGGCGCGGCAGACGAGCTACATCGCCGCCGCCCTGGGACAGGTGCCAAGAAAGCACTGGCGGCGGCTGGGAAGGGCGCTTGTCTCCATGGACGGCTTTTCCGGCATGGCGAGCTGGACCGGCACCATGTTCGAGTACCTCATGCCAAACCTGCTCCTGCCCTGCCCGGAGGACAGCCTCATCTACGAAAGCTCCCGCTTTTGCCTCTACGCCCAGAAAAGGGCGGGCTCCGGCGTCCCCTGGGGCATATCCGAAAGCGCCTATTACGCCTTCGACCCCGGACTTTCCTACCGCTACAAGGCCCACGGCGTCCAGCGCCTCGCCCTCAAGCGCGGCATGGACTCAGAGCGCGTCGTCTCCCCATACTCCTCCTACCTCGCCCTACCCCTGGACCCCGCCGGAGCCGTCAAAAACCTGCGCCGGCTGGACGCTCTGGGGGTCACGGGGACCTACGGCCACTTTGAGGCGGCGGATTTCACCCCGTCGAGGGCCGAGCCGCCAAAGCCCCGCATAGTCAGGAGCTTTATGGCGCACCACCTGGGCATGAGTTTGGTGGCGGTGGCAAACACCCTCTGCGGCGGCATATTCCAGAAAAGATTTATGGCTGACCGCCGTATGGCGGCGTACCGGGAGCTTTTGGAGGAGCGGGTCCCACTGGGACAAATCGTCCTCCGCCAGCCCCCAAGGGACGTGCCGGAAAAACCGAGAAGGCAGGAAAGCTCCGAGATCTGCCGGAGTATCGAGGGGGTGGACGCCATTACCCCCGCCTGCCTGCCCCTGTCCAACGGGCAGTATTCCGTGCTCTTCACCGAGGCGGGCTCCTCCCGCTCCCTCTGGCGCGGCTTGGATGTTACCGCCTTTAGCCCCGACCCGCTGGGGGACACGGGAATGGAATTTTATGTAAAAATAGGCGAGGAGCTGCTGCCCATTACGGCATCGCCCGATTACCCCCGTGACGTGCGCTATTCCTCCCAGCTTTCCGACGTTTCGGGCAAGATAAGGGCAAAGTGCGGCGGCGTATCCGCCTGCCTTTCCGTCACCGTCCCGCCCTCTGGAGCGGGAGAGGTGCGGACGGTGGAGGTGGAAGGCCCCGCGGATGTCTCCGAGGCGGCGGTCATATGCCGCTTTAAACCCGTGCTGCAAAGGAGGGAGGACTACCTCTCCCACCCGGCGTTCTCCCTTCTCTCGCTGGAGGCGGAGCTCTCCGGCGGGATACTGACGGTCCGCCGCCGTCCGAGACCGGGGGAGCGGGAGGTGTACCTGGCTGTGGCGGCGGACACCCGCTTCACCGCCGCCACCCACCGCAGGAGGGGCGACGGCGTTGAGCGCGGGGAGCTTTTGACCTCCTGCCCGGACTTCTCCGTGACGCTCACCCTCCCCGTAAGGCTCACCGGCGGCAGGGGACGGGCGGCGGTCGCCTTCTCAACGTCCTTTGACCGGGAGGAGGCGCGCGGCTGCGCTAAAAGGGCGGCGGAGCGTCGGGAGGTCCAGTCCGTCAGCCGCATGGCGGCGGCAGCCCTCATGCTGGGTATGTCCTCGAGCCGCGTTCGGGCGGCGCTGGGGCTTTTGCCGGCGCTCATTTACGGCACCGCCCCCTCGGAGGAGCGGCGCGGGCTTTTGAAAAGCGGCGGCATACCCCGCGAGGAGCTTTGGAGCCTGGGCGTCTCCGGGACGGTACCGATTCTTGCCGCCAGGCCCGAGACGGCGGAGGACCTGGAGGGCGTGAGGGCGCTCATACGCGAGCACGCCTTCTTGTCGGAGAACGGGGTGGAGTCGGACCTTCTGCTCATACTCACCGACGGCGGGGACTACCGGAAAAGCCAGCGCGCGGCGGTGACTGAGGAGCTTCGCGCCATAGGCAGGGAGGGCACTCTCGACGCCCCCGGCGGGGTGAGGCTCATAGACGCCGGCGGCAGGGCGGCGAGGGTGGCGGAGGCCCACGCCGACGTGTGGGTGAGGCTTGACGCCATACCCGCCGTCCCCGCCCACCGGGAGCGTATGCCGGAGCCGCCGCCAAAATATGTCCGAGGCTCCGGGGAGCCCGCCGTTCGCCTTGAGGAAAACGGCGCGTTCCGCTTCGCCGTGACCGACGCCCTCCCGGAGACCGCCTGGAGCCATATTTTGACAAACGACAGCTTCGGCTTCATCGCCACGGACTGCGGCACGGGGCATATGTGGTACAAAAATTCCCGCCTCGGCAAGATAAACAGGTGGCTCAACGACCCCTACGCGACCGTCGGGTGCGAGAGGCTGACGCTCACGGCGGAGGGGAAAAAATACTCCCTCTTTGCCGACGGCACCGGCGCTCCTACTCTGGTGGAGTACGGCTTCGGCTGGGCGTCCTGGTCCAGGGAGCTGGGGAGGGTGAGGACGCGCCTCACCGCCTTTGTCCCGCCGAAGGTCCCCGCGCGGGTGCTTTTGCTGGAGGCAGAGGGCGACCTTGCCGGGGCGGAGCTCGGCTATTACACCGGCCTTATCCTCGGAGAGACCGGCGGCGGGGCAAGGGCCATAGTCACCGCCTTTGACGGCAGGGCGTTCACGGCGAGGCCCGCGCGCGGCGAGACCTTCACTCTGATCCCATCTGTCGCCCCCGCCGCCTGGACCATGAGGCGGGCGAGCGCCATAACGGGGGAGCTTGACGGGAGCGTGGGACCCGGTGAGGAGCCCTGTATCGCCTTCACCGCGCCGGTCTCACAAAGGACCGTAATAGTCTGCGGCTGCGCCCAAAACGGCGCGCTGGAGGGGATTTTGCGTGACGCGGAGGGGCTTCTGGACAGGACAAAATCCCACTGGGGAGCCCTGGCGGGGGCGCTGACGCTAAAAACGCCGGAGCAGAGGATAGACAGCTTTTTAAACGGCTGGGCGCTTTACCAGACCGTCGCCTGCCGGCTCCTCGCCAGGACCGGCGTATACCAGAACGGCGGCGCCACGGGCTTCCGGGACCAGCTCCAGGACGCATCCTGTATAATGCTCGTAAGGCCCGATCTGACCCGCAGGCAGCTCAAAGCCGCCGCCTCCCGGCAGTACGCCGAGGGTGACGTTATGCACTGGTGGCACGACACCCCGGAGGGGCCCGTGGGCGTGCGGACACACTGCTCCGACGACCTTCTCTGGCTGCCCTGGGCGCTGTGCGGCTATGTGGAGCGCACGGGGGATATGTCGGTGTGCCGCGAGAGGGTCCCGTACCTCGCCTCCGAGCCCCTTGGAGAGGGGGAGAGGGACAGGTACGAGCGCCCCGGAGTAAGCTCCGAGGACGACACCGTATTCGGTCACGCCAAGCGCGCGGCGTGGGAGTTCATGCGCCGGGGAACGGGGGAGCACTCCCTCGCCCTTATGCTGGGCGGCGACTGGAACGACGGCATGGACGGCGTGGGACGTGAGGGAAGGGGCGAGAGCGTGTGGCTCACCTTCTTCGGCGCAATGACCCTCCGCTCCCTGGCGGAGCTGTGCCGCAGACAGGGTGACAGTGAGTTTGAGGGCCGGTGCGAGAGGTACTCCCGTGACCTTATGAGGGCCGCCGAGGGCGCCTGGGCGGGGGACAGATACCTGCGCGGGTACTACGACGACGGCACCCCGCTGGGAGCACCGGGGACGGGGGAGTGCGAGATAGACAGCATCTCCCAGTCCTTCGCCCTCTTCGCCGGAGCGGACAGGGCGAGGGCGAAAACCGCCCTGAGCTCTGCCGTCTCCCACCTGCGAGACGGGAAAAACAGGCTCACAAAGCTCTTTGACCCGCCATTTGACAGGGGGAAGACCGACCCCGGATATATCCGCTCCTACGCGCCGGGCTTTCGTGAAAACGGCGGGCAGTACACCCACGCGGCTGTCTGGCTCGCCGGGGCGCTTCTGGAGAGCGGGCAGACGGAGCTGGGGGCGGAGCTCCTGGCGGAGCTCTCCCCCTGGGGTAGGGACGCCAAAACCTACTGCGCCGAGCCCTACGTCATCGCCGCCGACGTCTCCTCGGCGCCGGGGCTTGAGGGCAGGGCGGGGTGGAGCTGGTACACCGGCTCCGCCGGGTGGTATTTCAAAACCGTGACAGAGACGCTTCTGGGGCTGAAAATGCGCGGCGGCAGGCTCTTTGTTGAGCCGAAAATGCCCGAACGGATGTACCCTGCCAGGGTGAAATATACGCTTAACGGCGAGACGCTGGATATTGAGCTCTACCCCGAGGGCGTCCTGATCAACGGCGCTCCCGTTCCGAAGGACGGCATCAAGCTCCGCCTGCCCGGAACCGAGCCCGCGCAGACTTGATCCGCGCTGGCGGTGCTGGCGCGGGCGGGGTTGGGGCGGGCGGCGGTGCGCTCCGGGGGTAAAATGGGTGCGTTTACCAACACCCCCTCCTTTCTCTTTTTTCGGAGCGCGTGTGAATGACCTATTTCGCTTATAGGGGCATTATACCACGGAGGCAACGTAAAGTCAAGTAAAAGTTAAGCAAAAATAATTAATTTTTTGTGAACACGCCAATTTAAATCTTGCAACCGCCGAATCAATGTGCTATACTGCACTGTGTATAAATGTAAAGAAGGCGGTGGAGAGGCTTGGCGGACAGGGTTGTGGAGACGGAGCTCACCCGTGGGGTACGGCTGACGTCGGTGAAGGCGGAGCGGTTCAAGACCGGCTGTCTCTCCGTGACGCTGCTCGTCCCGCACACGAAAAAAACGGCGTCGCTCAACGCCGTACTGCCATACGTTCTGCGCCGGGGCACCGCCAGACTTACGGACATGGAGGCGCTTGCCGCCGCCATGGACGACATGTACGGGGCGAGGATAGAGCCCGCCATAAGGAAGAAGGGCGAGGTGTCCGCCGTCGGCTTCTGCGCCGACTTCCCGGACGGAAGCTTTTTGCCGGGGAGACACGACATCCTCTCGGACGTGGCGTACCTCACGGGCGAGCTTCTGCTCACCCCAGCCACAAGGGGAGGCAGGCTCAGGGGCGATTTTGTGGCGTCCGAGAGGCAGAACCTTTTGGACGACATCGCCGCCGAGATAAACGACAAACGCTCATACGCGGGGCTCCGGCTTTGCGAGAACATGTTCCGGGGCGAGAGCTACGGGGTCAGCAAGCTGGGGACCGCGGCGGGTGCGTCGGCGGTCACCGCTCAGACGCTTACGGCGCACTACAGAAATGTCCTGTCCACCGCGCCCATCGAGGTATTCTACTGCGGGGCGGAGGAGCCGGAGAGGGTCGCCGGGGTGCTCCGCGAGGCGCTGGCGGCGCTTCCCAGGACGGGGAGCTTCACCATGCCGTCAACGTCCGTGAGGACGGCTTTCCGCGGCGGGGAAAAGATTTACCGGGAGACCGTGGACGTGACACAGGGCAGGCTCATAATGGGCTTCCGCCTGCAAAGGACCATGGAGGACCCGAACTACGCGGCGATGGCGGTGATGAACGCCCTTTTGGGGGGCTCGCCCACATCAAGGCTCTTTTTGAACGTGAGGGAGCGGCTGGCGCTGTGCTACTACGCAAGCTCCGCCCTTGACAGGCACAAGGGGGCGCTCTTTGTCTCCGCCGGGATAGACTTTGACAAATTCGACGAGGTACACGGCGAGGTGCTCCGGGAGCTTGAGGCGATAGCCGGCGCCGCCTTTGAGCCCTGGGAGCTGGAGGCGGCAAAGCGCGCCGTTGTGAGCTCCCTGCTTGCCTCCCTGGACGACCCCATGGGGCTGGAGGAGCTCTACCTTGACAGGGCGATACTGGGATACCGCAGCCGTCCGGAGGAGCTGGCGGCGATGTGCGAGCTTGTTACGGCGGAGGACGTGGCGAAAATAGCCGCCGACGCCCGCCTTACGCACACATATTTTTTGACCGCGGAGGGAGAGGGATGCTGAAAAAGCGCGAATACGCCCGCATAGGCGAGACCGCCTACACCGGCAGCACGGAGAGCGGACTTCGCCTCACCGTGGTTCCGAAGCCTGAGTTTAAAAGGTCCATGGCGTTCCTGGCGGTGAATTACGGGAGCGTGGACAGGGATTTCCGCCTGGGCGGGAGGCTTTACAGCACACCCTCGGGCACGGCGCACTTTTTGGAGCACAGGCTCTTTGAGGTGGAGGGCGAGGACAACGCCCTGACGACGATGTCAAAAAGGGGGGCGGACGCCAACGCCTTTACCTCAGCCGACATGACGGCCTACCACTTCCAGTGTACGGACTCGTTTTTTGAAAATCTGGAGCTGCTTTTGAAATTTGTCTCAACGCCCTACTTCACCGCCGAGGGGGTGGAGCGGGAGAGGTCCATAATCACCCGTGAGATAAAAATGCTGGAGGACGACCCGGAGGACGTGATGTATTACGCCCTTATGCGGTGCCTATATGAGCGCTCGCCATTGAGGGAGTCCGCCGCGGGGACGGTGGAGAGCATAGGGGACATAACAGCCGAGACGCTTTTTGACGTACACAGGGCCTTTTACATACCGGAGAATATGTATCTGACGGTAGTGGGACCACAGGACCCGAAAAGGGTGCTGGAGACGGCGGAGAGGCTCACAGACAGCGCCTACCGGGAGCTTCCCAAGAGGGAGTACGGACCGGCGGAGGGACCCTTGCCGGTGGAGGTGTCCACAAGCTCGCAGATGGACGTGGGCGCGCCCATGTTTCTGGCGGGAGCCAAGGGCAGGGCGGGGCTCTCCGGCAGGGAGAGCGTGAAATTTGAGCTCACCGCAACGCTCGCGTTGAGCTCGCTTTTGGGCTCGGCAACGCCCCTTTACCGGGAGCTTTACGACGCGGGGCACATAAACGAGACGTTCGGGTACGACCTGGAGAACGCCGGAGGGTACTCCACACTGAGCTTCGGCGGGGAGACGCAAAAGCCGGAGTACGTGTGCATGAGGGTGCTGGAGACGGCGGCGGACCTTGCTGCCGGGGGGATAGACCCGGCGTTTTTCGCCCGCCGCAAGCGCACCGCCTGGGGTTCGGCGCTCAGGGCGCTGGGGTCGTTTGAGAATGTGTGCTACAACATAGCCGCCGGGGGCTTTTCGGGCTATGACTACCTGGACACCGTGGACGTCATCGACTCGGTGACGGAGGAGGACGTGAGGGCGTTTTTGGCGGAATACCTGACGCTGGACAGGTGCGCCATATCCGTTGTCACTCCGGCGAACAAATAAGGACAGGAAAGGTAAATGAATCATGCCTCAAAGTATGCCAAACGCGTCCATATCCTTCCCCATGCTGGGGGATTGGTCAATAAACCCCGCGCCGTATTTTAAGGTCGGCCCGCTGACCATACACTGGTACGGGGTGATAATCGCCACGGGCTTTCTGCTGGCGGTGCTGTACTGCGCCCACCGGGCGGAGGAGTTCGGGCTCACCTCGGACAATGTTTTTGACGTGATACTCCTGGGAGTTCCCCTGGGGATAATCTGCGCGAGAATATATTTCTGCGCCTTCCACTGGGACCTTTTCAGGGACGACCCCATCTCCGTCCTCTACATATGGGAGGGGGGACTTGGAATGTACGGCGTGATATTCGGCGCGGTGCTGGCGACGGTCATATACTGCCGGTGGAAGAAGCTCTCCATACTCGCCTTTTTGGACATGGTGGTGTTCGGCTTTATCATCGGGCAGACCATGGGGCGCTGGGGGAATTTCATGAACCGCGAGGCCTTCGGGTACGAGACGGACATATTCTGCAAGATGGGGCTCACCCAAAACGGCGTAACCTACTACGTACACCCCACGTTCCTCTATGAGTCGCTTTGGAACCTGGTGGGCTTCACCTTCATGCACTTCTGGTCAAAAAAGCACCGCCGGTACGACGGGCAGGTGCTCCTTGTGTACCTTGCCTGGTACGGCTGCGGGCGTATGCTCATCGAGGGACTGCGCACCGACAGCCTGTATCTGTGGGGGACGGACATAAGGGTGAGCCAGCTGGTGTCCTTCATTCTTTTGCTTGCGTCTGCGGCGATTTTGGTGTACAATGGAATAAAAAGGCGGCGGGACCCCATGGACCTTTTTGTGAACAGGAAAAAGGCGGCGCTGGCGGTGGAGATAGCCGCCCCGGAGGACGCCGGAGAGGACCCGGAGCAGCCGACACAGCCGGATGAGCCGGCGGAGGCCGAGGAGCCCGCGCCGGAGGAGGACCGGGAGAGGGACGATGGATGAGAGGGAGCTTGACGGCGCCCTGGAGCCGCTGAGGAGGCTTTTGGGCGAGCGGGGCACATTTGTTTTCGGAAGGCAATTCAACTTTTCAACAAAAAATAAAAATCAAACGGAGGTACATATTATGGCAAGCATTGATTTTGAAAACCTGAAGCAGAAGCTCACCGAAGCGGCAAAGACCGTCGCCGAGAAGACAACGGCGTTTGCAAAGGACGTGGCGGATAAGTCCTCGGACGCCGCCAGGAGCGTGGCGGAGCAGACGAAGACCGCCGCGAAGAAGACGAAGCTCAACATGGAGATCTCCGCCCAGCGCGGGGCGCTGAAGGAGAAATACACCGAGCTCGGCAAGCTCTACTACGAGAAGTACGCCGGCAGCACCGACCCCGACTTCTCCGACACCGTCGCCGCCATCGAGGCGTCCTTGGAGGCCATAGAGACTGCCCAAGCGCAGATTGACGCACTGGGCGAGCACGAGGACGAGGAGCCCGACGCCACCGTGACGGAGGAGCCCGCCGAGGAAAAGGAGGAGCCCGCCGAGGACACCGCCGTGGAGGTCACGGTGGAGGAGACTGTTGAGGATACCGCTGAGGACAAAAAAGAAGAATAAAATCCCAAAAAATCCGTATTGGCTATCCCGCTCCCCAATTGGGGGGCGGTTTTTTGAGTTAAATTTGTCAAAACTAACAAATCGTAAAAACTTTGGGATTTTTTTAACGATTTATATTGAAAAGCGAAGCGGGAAGTTATAAAATATATGGCGCTGAGGAGTGAGGAGATTGGTCAATATCGTGCTGGTGGAGCCGGAAATACCCATGAACACGGGAAACATCGCCCGGACCTGCGCCGCCACGCGCTCACGCCTCCATCTGGTCCGCCCGCTGGGGTTCGACATATCCGACAGGGCGGTTAAAAGGGCGGGGCTGGATTACTGGTACATGGTGGACATCACCGTGTATGAAAATCTCGGCGAGTTTCTGGATAAGCACGGGGACGAGGACCTGTGGCTCGCCACCACCAAGGCGCCCAGGAGCTACGACAGGGGCGAGTACCGGGACGGGTGCTGGCTTGTCTTTGGCAAGGAAACGGCGGGACTGCCGGAGTTTTTTCGGGAGAGGTATTTTGATAAATGCGTCCGTATCCCCATGAGGGAGGACGCCAGGAGCCTGAATTTGGCGAATTCCGTGGCGGTACTCACCTACGAGGCGCTGCGACAGCAGGGGTTTCCGGGGCTCTCCGGGACGGGGAGCATGGCGAGGTAAAATATTTAAAACGGGGTCTCCGCTAAATAAGTGGTTTTTCCCTTTTGGGTTTATCAATAAATTTTTTAAGGATTGGAGTATTGACATGAACTACAACAAGAAATCAGTCCGTGACATTGACCTTGCAGGCAAGAAGGTCCTGCTGCGCTGTGATTTCAACGTCCCCTTGAAGGCGGGCGTGATTACCAGCGACAAGCGCATCGTGGCGGCGGTCCCCACCATCAAGTATCTGCTTGATCAGGGCTGCGCCGTCATCGCCTGCTCGCACCTGGGCAAGCCTGAGCCCAGCTTCGAGAAGTGGTCCAAGAAGCAGGCCGAGAAGGGCAAGGCCCCTGAGGATATCACCGAGGCCAAGTGGCAGAAGTCCCTTGAGGCGCTGTGCATGGAGCCCGTGGCAAAGCGCCTTTCCGAGCTGCTGGGCAAGCCGGTCCAGCTGGCCGGTGACATCAACGTGGTGAATGACGACGTTAAGGCCAAGGCCGCGGCGTTGAAGCCCGGTGAGATCATGCTTCTCCAGAACACACGTTTCAATAAGGGCGAGACAAAGAACGATCCCGCGTTTGCCAAGGAGCTGGCGAGCCTTGCCGACGTCTACGTGTCCGACGCGTTCGGCGCTGTGCACCGCGCCCACGCCTCCACCGCCGGCGTTGCCGAGTACCTGCCCGCCGTCTCCGGCTTCCTTATAGAGAAGGAGCTGGGCGTCATGGGCAAGGCCCTTGCCAACCCCGACCGTCCCTTCGTCGCCATTCTGGGCGGCGCCAAGGTCTCCGACAAGCTCAATGTCATCTCCAATCTTCTTGAGAAGGTGGACACCCTCATCATCGGCGGCGGCATGGCATACACCTTCATGGCCGCCAAGGGGTACACCGTTGGCACCTCGCTTCTTGACTCTGAGAAGCTTGACTACTGCAAGGAAATGATGGCCAAGGCCGAGAAGAACGGCGTAAAGCTCCTTCTGCCCGTGGACACCGTTGTTGCCGCCTCCTTCCCCGACCCCATCGACGGGCCCGTGAGCGTGGAGACCGTTGCCTCCGACGCAATCCCCGCGGACAAGATGGGCCTGGACATCGGCGAGAAGACCCGCGAAATCTTCGCCGACGCCGTGAAGAACGCCAAGACCGTCGTTTGGAACGGGCCTATGGGCGTATTTGAGAATCCCACCCTTGCCGCCGGTACCATCGCCGTCGCCAAGGCCCTGGCGGAATCCGACTGCATCTCCATCGTGGGCGGCGGGGACAGCGCGGCGGCCTGCGAGCAGCTGGGCTTCGCGGACAAGATCACCCACATCTCCACCGGCGGCGGCGCGTCCCTTGAGTTCCTTGAGGGCAAGGAGCTGCCCGGCGTTGCCTGCTTACTCGACAAATAAGGAGAGGGCAGACCGATGAACAGAAAATACCGTAAGACTATCATTGCCGGAAACTTTAAGATGAACATGCTCCCCGGTGAGCTGAAGGCCTATGCCGAGTCCATGAAGGCGCTGGTGAACCGCCCCCGCTGGTGCGAGACGGTGATTTGCGCGCCGTTTGTGGACCTGCCGGCGGCTATAAAGTACCTCAACAAGGAGGCAAGGATCTCCATCGGCGCCCAGAATTTGAGCGAGCACGAAAAGGGCGCTTACACCGGCGAGGTCTCCGGGCAGATGCTCCGGGACATGGGCGGCGTAAAGTACGTCATCATCGGGCACTCCGAGAGGCGCCAGTATTTCGGCGAGACGGATCTTACTGTCAACGAAAAGGTCAAGGCGGCACTGGCGTGCGGGCTCCAGCCCATAATCTGCGTGGGTGAGAGCGCCCGGCAGAGGGAGATGGACCTGACCGCGCCGCTGATAAACTACCAGGTGCGCGCGGCCCTGGCGGGGGTGGACGAGAAGCAGATCAAGTCCGTGGTCATAGCCTACGAGCCCATTTGGGCAATCGGCACCGGCAACACCGCCACAGCCGAGCAGGCTAACGAGGTAAACCGCTATATCCGCTCCATCATCCGCGACATTTACGGCGCACGCACCGCCCGCGCCACCACCATACTCTACGGCGGCTCCATGAACGACGCCAACGCCTTTGAGCTCCTTGCCCAGCCGGATATCGACGGCGGGCTCATCGGGGGAGCGAGCTTAGTGCCGGAGAAGTTTGCCAAAATTATATTTGCGGCAAACCAAGAATAAAAGCCGGTTTAAAAGGTGTCCGCCCTTAATGGGCGGACGGGGACTTACTTTCTTTCCTCTCTTTTGGTTTCGCCAAAAGAGAGGAAAGAAACAAAGGAGAGAAAAGCGACCAGCGTGGGATGTCGTCGTCGCGGAAGCCGCTTAACCTCGCCCCGCCGCAAGCGGCAGGGCTCAGGCGCAGGCTTCGCTCCTCCTCTCCCCACGCAATCATGATTGCGTGGGGGCCCCAATTTTCCCCCGCTGGACACCCCTTTTAAAAACGACCACACAGGGGGCTGAGGCCCCCTATGTGGAGAACCCCGGAGAGCGGGTCGGAACGGAGCAGAAGTGGGGTTCCGGCGCAAAGCTTTGGGGATGTTTGTGATGATGCGAACAACTATGAATGGAGGTTTTTTATGAAACGTCCTGTGACACTTATTATTATGGACGGGTTTGGGATCGATACGCCGGACCCGAAGATCAATGCTATTGCGGCGGCGAGGCATCCGAATCTGGACAGGCTGATCGCCGCGAGCCCTATATGCAAGCTCCAGGCGTCCGGGGAGGACGTGGGGCTTCCTGACGGGCAGATGGGCAACTCCGAGGTGGGGCACACCAACATCGGAGCGGGAAGGATTGTGTACCAGAGCCTTTTGCGCATCACCGTCGCCGTCCGTGACGGCAGCTTTTTTGAAAATCCAGAGTATATCGCCGCCATGGACGCGGCAAAGGCCTCCGGCGGCGCGCTGCACCTGATGGGACTCATGTCCCCCGGCGGCGTCCACAGCCACAACACTCACACCTGGGCGTTTTTGGAGATGGCGA
Source organism: uncultured Oscillospiraceae bacterium (assembly GCA_947588955.1). Taxonomy (GTDB): domain Bacteria; phylum Bacillota; class Clostridia; order Oscillospirales; family Oscillospiraceae; genus RUG626. The sequence goes on from CANPYX010000007.1 coordinate 33,826, forward strand.
AGCGGCGCGGGCTCGACAAGGTCTATATTCACTGCTTCATGGACGGACGCGACGTGCCGCCCAGCTCCGGCAAGGAGTATATCGAGGAGTGTGTTGCAAAGTGCGCCGAGATAGGCGTGGGCAAGATAGCCACCATCGCCGGGCGCTTTTATGCCATGGACCGGGACAACAGGTGGGAGCGCGTTGAGAAGGCTTACAGCGCCATGGTTTACGGCGAGGGGAACATTGACCCCGACCCTGTCCATGTGATGCAGGCGAGCTACGACGCCGGCGTCACCGACGAGTTTGTGGTGCCCTCCGTGGTGGACCCTGAGGGGACGGTCAAACCCGGAGACTCCGTTATCTTCACCAACTTCCGCCCGGACCGCGCCAGGGAGATCACCCGCACCTTCGTTGACCCGGATTTCACGGGCTTCGAGAGGAAAAAGGGATTTTTCCCGGTGAAATACGTCTGCACCACCCAGTACGACGCAACCATGCCCAACGTCACGGTCGCCTTCCCGCCTGAGGAGCTGAGGAACACCTTTGGCGAGATTTTGGCTCAGCGTGGCATGAAGCAGCTGCGCATCGCGGAGACGGAGAAGTACGCCCATGTCACCTTCTTCTTCAACGGCGGCACCGAGCAGGTCTACGACGGGGAGGACCGGGCGCTTATACCCTCGCCCAAGGAGTTCCCCACCTACGACCTCATTCCTGAGATGAGCGCCCGCAAGGTCGCCGACGAGTGCGTCAGGCGCATTGAGAGCGGAAAGTACGACGCCATAATCCTCAACTTCGCAAACTGCGACATGGTGGGCCACACGGGAGTTTTTGACGCGGCTGTCAAGGCTGTGGAGACCGTGGACGAGTGCGTGGGGAAGATCGTGGACGCCGTCATGAAGGCGGGGGGCGTATGCCTCATCACCGCCGACCACGGCAACGCGGATAAGATGATCGCCGAGGACGGCACGCCCCACACGGCCCACACCACCAACCCCGTGCCCTTCTTTATCGTGGGCGCGCCGGAGGTGAAGAAGCTCCGGGACGGGCGGCTGGCTGATATATGCCCCACGATGCTTGAGCTCATGGGGATCGATAAGCCCGCCGAGATGTCGGGCAGCAGCCTTATAATTGATTAGTCGCAAAAGGGCTGCGCCCTTTTGTGACTAAGGGGAACGTGCGGAAGACCTCCGGGAAAAGCCTGTGGGCTTTTTTCGGAGGTCTTCCTGCTGTCACGGCTTGCGCACTCGCATCGCTCGCACACTCACCGTGACAAGATGTGATTTTTCCGACGTACATGCCGCCGGAAAAATATTTGATTTGAAGTTTTTCGACGGACTGTCAGATTATCCCTTAATGGACACTGATTGGAATTCGGTGGGGGAGCGCCCGCGGGTGGCGCTGTTGGGCGGTGGGGGTTAGTAGTTGATTTTGGGGATTTCCCAATCGGAGGGGAAGAGGTCGTAGAACCAGGGGAGGGGGGCTAACAATGTGATCTCGTGGGTCTCCGGGTCGATCCGGCACTTACTGCACATACCTTTTTCGGCGCTCCAGCCCTTGACGGACAGGATTATTTTGTTGCGGGCGGCGACGACGGCGTCGCGCTGCTTTTGGGTTTCGCTGCCGGTGAGCTTTGAATATGCCAGGGCAACGTCATCGTCGGTGATGGTCCAGGGGGTGTCGGTCGCTATGTCCAAATCCTCAAATAACGGCTCGACGTCGGATTCGGCGTAGACTGCTGTGGTGGCGGTAGCGCCGGCGATGAGAAGCATCGTCAGGACCACGGCTGAGAGCCGGCTGAAAATTGAACGCTTTTTGAACCTCATGATCGATTCGATCCTTTCTGAAAAAATATTTTTGGAAAAGCTTGATGTCGCGGCGGAGAAGCGGCGCTTTTGGTCCTCCATTGTCAGGAGAGTGAGGGCGTAGGGTTGGCGGTGGGTGGCGCCGTAGTGGTGGAGGACCTGTTCGTCACAGGCGTGCTCCAGGTCGCGGTTCAGGAGCGCGAACATCACCCATATGAGGGGGTTGAACCAGTGGAGACACAGCGCGACGGCCGCAGAGAGCTTGCGGAGGGCGTCGAAGCGGCGGATGTGGGTGTACTCGTGGTAAAGGGCGTAGCGGACGGACCGCTCGTCCTGCCAGTTCGTGGCCTTGGGGAGGAGTATCACCGGTTTTAAAATGCCGAAGGTCAGAGGTCCCGGCAGACCGTCAAGCTCGCGTATCTCCAGCCGCCGCTTGAGGGGATGAGTCACGCGCCAGAAGGAGACGAAATCATTCTCCACGGGGGTGGAGGCGGCAAACTCCCGACGGCAGCGAAGCCAGGAGATGAGGAAGTACGCCGCCAGCGCCAGCGCCACCGCCGCCCAGATGACGGGGAGGAGCGGGATTTTTGCCGCTGCCGGAGCCGCTGCCGCCGCTTCGCCGGAGATGTCCGGCGAAGGGACGTTCTCCGCGTGGGGAACGGGTATGACGATGCAAGAGACGGCGGAAAAAGCCTCCTCCACGCGTTCATAGACCGGCAGATGAACGGGAATCCGCACCGGCAGCAGGAGACGCGCGACGACTACCGCCCACAGCGCGGGAAAGAGGCGCTTGGGGAGCCTGTCGAGGAACAGGGAGCGCAGGACCAAAACCGCCAGGACCAGCGCCCCACCCGACAGGCTCATTCTCAAAAGGGTCATTTGTCCCACCCCTCGTCAGGGTGGAAGAAGCTCCACAGGGTTTCGTCAAAATCCGCCGCCTTGGTTCCGTCGTCGTTCAAGACGTAATAGTTTTCCGTTCCTACCGTGAGCAAAGAGCCGGACGCGCTGAAGTGGACGTGGTTCCCGTCCCGATACGATACCTCAAAGCCCTGGTTGCCGCCGAAACGCACATCCTGCCGCGCGTCGGAAGGGTCCGCAGTCTCCGCCGGCTCCAGCCGGAGACCCTTCAGATAACGTATCAGGTCTTCCGCGGAGTCTCCGCTCAAAACGGCATCAGAATTCATAAACGGCGCAATAATCAGGACTTCCTCAAAGAAGCCGTCTGTGAAAACGTCGTTGGAGCCGGCGTGCTCCCGGTCGGGGGCGGCGAGAACGAAGGTTGAGGAGACCGCGCCGATGGACACAGCGAGCAAGAGCGCCGCGGCAGCGTACCTGGTTGCCCTCGATACCTTTTTGCACTTCATAATTGAATTGATCCTTTCCAAAATGGCATTTTTCATGAAATTCGCGGTAAATGCGGCGGAGAAGCGGTTTGGGTGAGGACGAGAGTTAAGCAGCCGCAGCAACGGCGAGAGGGGTGAGAGTGTTTGTATAGATACCCGTAACGCCCTGGGAGAGGATTGTTTTTGCCTCTGATATGTCGTCGACGGTGTGAGTCCAGGAGAGAAGTGAGCGTGAGGTAAGAATACCGCTGTATTCGGGCTTCCACCAGTAGTTCCACATGGTTATTCCCTCGATGTTGTTGTCACAGCAGAAATCGGCAAAGTCCTCAAATTGCGCTTTGCTGCCGTCAAAGCCGGAGGCGTAAAGGGTGAGAATGTAATGGGGAAAGTGGTTTATTCGCTCAAGAGTGGTGTACATCTCCTTGCTGTAAAGCTGTATGTACATTCTGTCCAGGAGGTACAGAAGCCCCGCGTCCTTTACCTCGGAATAGAGCTCGGTGAACTGGACGGAGACAGTTTCGTTGTCTGTGTGCTTCGTGTCGGTGATCACCACTATGTCGGGATATTCCTCCATCAGGCGGAGAAGGTCACGGAATGTGAGTTGGGTGTACTTGTCCATTATTGGACCCAGGGTGACAAATTCGGAGAAGGAGGGTACGGTGCCATTCTCCAGTTCCTCCCAAGGGCTCACGTTCCAGTCGTGGCGCAGGACAAGTTTGCCGTCTGAGGTGAAAACAATGTCGGCTTCAAAGACTCTGATTCCCGAACCGTATGCCTTTTGAAAGGCCTCAAGGCAATTCCTGCCCAGCCAGTCATCGCAGGGACCAAGGGCGTGAGCCACGACACTGCTGCCCTCAAGTATTTCTCTTCCGGAAAGTGACCCCTTGGGGGCGGACTCCTGTTCTAAAACCGGTTCACTCATAAGCTCATCAAGGGCGCGGATTTGGCTGTACGCCCGTTCAAGGTCCGAGCTCAGATTGGAGACCGCAAGGTGCAACTTCGCTAAAAGCAGAGCCTCTGCCACGACTGTCAGCGCCAGAATGACGGCTGCCAATATGCCGATTCCTGAAAGCCGACGAGCTTTTTTTACAGCAGCCAAATCAGTCGGAGACCTCTACAACCATACGTGCCCAGCCAGGGTCGGAGTATACGCTGGCGGCAAATCCATACCGGGTTCCGGCGATGGTATTGGGAAATGACAGGGGATAAAACGTTCCAACGTTAGCTATCCAGTCCTCAAGCTTGCCGGTATCTTCATTAAAAATGCCAATGTTGCATTTGTCACCGGGGAGAGTGGCGGCGTAACATTCGACAGTGCGTCCGTCGGAAGTGAAGTTGTAGAAGGGAGAGGTGGAGGTCTCGTCGTCAGTTATATGAAGATAAACATTTCCGTTGAAAAGGACGTCAATTTCTCCTGCCTCAATTTTATCCATGTAATCGTCAAAGTTGCCGCCACGGAAGTCGCCGAAGGTCGATGCGAAAACGGAAGTGGGACCCAAGTGAGATACCCAGGTTTTTGCGCTTCCCGAATAACTTGCCGCAGGTAGGTCCCAATCTTCGGGGAAAAGTGAATAGAAATCAGGAATGTCCTGGACAGTTCCGTCAGGATTTGTGACAGTTGCGCCGTGTGTGGTCCAACTTTTTGAGAAAATTACCTTGTTTCTGGCGGCGATTATTGCCTCACGCTCGGCGTCGGTCTCGGCGGCGTCAAGGTCGCTGTAAGCAAGGGCGATTTCTTCGTCGGAAATTTCGGGCTCGTCGGCAGCGAGGGCAACCGTTGAAGAGACGGCGGCAACGATCATAACAAGGGTGAGCATGACGGAGATAAGTCTGCTCAATTTTGTTGATGTTTTGAACCTCATGATTGATTCGATCCTTTCTGAAAAAATATTTTTGGAAAAGCTTGATGTTATGGCGGAGAAGCGGCGTTTTTGGTCCTCCATGGTCAGGAGGGCGAGGGCGTAGGGGCGGCGGTGGGTGGCGCCGTAGTGGTGGAGGACCTGCTCGTCGCAGGCGTGCTCCAGGTCGCGGTTCAGGAGCGCGAACATCACCCATATGAGGGGGTTGAACCAGTGGAGACACAGCGCGACGGCCGCAGAGAGCTTGCGGAGGGCGTCGAAGCGGCGGATGTGGGTGTACTCGTGGTAAAGGGCGTAGCGGACGGACCGCTCGTCCTGCCAGTTCGTGGCCTTGGGGAGGAGTATCACCGGTTTTAAAATGCCGAAGGTCAGAGGTCCCGGCAGACCGTCAAGCTCGCGTATCTCCAGCCGCCGCTTGAGGGGATGAGTCACGCGCCAGAAGGAGACGAAATCATTCTCCACGGGGGTGGAGGCGGCAAACTCCCGACGGCAGCGAAGCCAGGAGATGAGGAAGTACGCCGCCAGCGCCAGCGCCACCGCCGCCCAGATGACGGGGAGGAGCGGGATTTTTGCCGCTGCCGGAGCCGCTGCCGCCGCTTCGCCGGAGATGTCCGGCGAAGGGACGTTCTCCGCGTGGGGAACGGGTATGACGATGCAAGAGACGGCGGAAAAAGCCTCCTCCACGCGTTCATAGACCGGCAGATGAACGGGAATCCGCACCGGCAGCAGGAGACGCGCGACGACTACCGCCCACAGCGCGGGAAAGAGGCGCTTGGGGAGCCTGTCGAGGAACAGGGAGCGCAGGACCAAAACCGCCAGGACCAGCGCCCCACCCGACAGGCTCATTCTCAAAAGGGTCATTTGTCCCACCCCTCCACAACGCGGCGAAGCTCCGAAAGCTGCTCCTCGGTGAGCGTCTCGCGCCCCAGAAGCGCGGCGAAGAGACTGCCGGCGTTGCCGTCGTAGAGCTTGCCGATGAGCTCGTTTGTCTGCGCTTCACGTATCTCGGCGCGGGAGACGAGGGCACGGCACTGAAAGCCGGGCTCGCGCCGCTCAATGGCGCCCTTGGCGATACAACGCTTTATCAGGGTGTAGGTGGTGTTCACGTTCCAGCCAACCTCACTGCCCAGCACCTCCGCGATGTGCTTGGCGGTGGAGTCGCCCTCGCGCCACAGCACGTTCATCACCTTCAGCTCGGAATCGTAAAGCTTCGCGTCCATATGTTAAAGTCCTCCCTATTTCTTATTACAGCTGTAGTATGGGTCCAAGATGTATACTACCACAGTCGTATGCAGTTGTCAATACTACTGGAGTAGTATTTTGAAAACAATTTGTGAACGAAGGGAGCGCATGATTTGAGGGGGAGGCGCGCATAATGATAAAAGTCCGTAAACGGACGGAAAAAGCGCGGCTGCGCGGTATGGAGGTACATTATGCGGGAATGTGTGGAAATTTGCACAGTCTCCGGACGGGAGATACTCGATTCGCGGGGAAACCCCACAGTGGAGGCGGAGGTTACTCTGGCGGACGGAAGCGTGGGGGTGGCGGCGGTGCCGTCGGGCGCCTCCACGGGGGCGTTTGAGGCGCATGAGAGGCGTGACGGGGACGGGCGTTACGGCGGAAAGGGCGTGCTGGGCGCGGCGGGGAGCGTGTCGGGGGAGATATTCCTTGCCCTGAGGGGCTTCAACGCCCTGGACCAGCGGGGGCTGGACAGGAGGCTCCGGGAGCTGGACGGGACGGAAAATCTGTCGCGGCTGGGCGCCAACGCGGTGCTTTCCGTGTCCGTGGCGGCGGCAAAGGCGGCGGCGGTGAGCCGGGGACTGCCGCTCTGGTCGTATCTCGGCGGCATTGGGGCGGCGAGGCTGCCGATGCCCATGATGAACGTTTTGAACGGCGGCGCACACGCGGGAAACTGCGTGGACATACAGGAGTTCATGCTGGTGCCGGTGGGGGCGGAGAGCTTCCGCGAGGCGGTGCGCTGGTGCGCCGAGGTGTTCCACACGCTGAAAAAGGTGGTGCGGTCCGCCGGAGTTGGGGACGAGGGCGGATACGCGCCGGAGCTGGAGTCCGACGAGGCGGCGCTGAGGGTGCTTGTGGAGGGGGTCCGGGCGGCGGGCTTCGAGCCAGGGCGGGACTTCAGATTCTCCATTGACGCGGCGGCGTCGGAGTGGAGGACGGAGGAGGGGTATTTCCTCCCGAAGCGCAGGGAAAAGCTCAGCGCGGAGCAGCTAATTGACAGGTGGCGGGGCTTTTGCGAAAAATACCCCATCCTCTCCATCGAGGACGGCCTTGGGGAGGAGGATTGGGACGGCTGGCAAAAAATGACGCGGGAGCTTGGCGGTAAGGTCAGGCTCGTGGGCGACGACCTGTTCGTCACAAGCTCCGCCAGAATCAGGGAGGGCGCGTCGCTGGGCGCGGGCAACGCGGTGCTTGTAAAGATGAACCAGATCGGGACGCTGACGGACACCCTCGACGCTGTGGAGACGGCGAAGCTTTCGGGGTACGTGCCCGTGATCTCCCACCGCTCCGGGGAGACGGAGGACACGACCATAGCTGATCTGGCGGTGGCGGTGAACGCGCCGTATATAAAAACAGGCGCACCCAGCCGCACCGACAGGACGGCAAAATACAACCGGCTCATGAAAATCGAGGACGAGCTGGGAAAATCCGCGATTTTTTGATTTTTTAGTGAAACATTCCGCCGTTTTTTGCGTCTTAATAGGTGAGAGGGTAAAAGCTTCCGCTTATACGGAAACAAAAAACGGTAAAGGAGTGTATAAAATGAAAAGGAAGATCGCGGCTATACTCGCGCTGGCTTTGGCTTTGGTCCTGGCACTGGCGTCCTGCTCCAAGGTATCGATGGCGACGGATACGGAGCAGAACGGGGCATATTGGGGCGGGGACAAAGACATGAGCGCCTCGGCCCCTGAGTCCTCCGGTACGGGGGGAGATTGGAGCGAGGACAGCTGGAACGACGTCGTGGGCGCCACGGGGGATGCCATCAACCCCACGCCCAGCATGACGGAGAAGATGATCTACACCGCCGACGTGGACGTGGAGACCGTGGATTTTGACGCGGCGGTGGACTCGGTTGAGGCCATGCTGGAGAGGTTCGGGGCGTTTCTGGAGTCCTCCAGCGTCTCCGGCAGGAGCTATTCGGACTCCTACTACGGGTACCAGACCTACCGGCGGGCGTATTTCACCATACGGGTACCGGTAAGCTCCTTCGTCCAGCTGCGCGACGGCCTTGAGGACGTGGGCAACGTGGTCAGCAAGAATACCTACGCCGAGAACATCACGGTGCAGTATTACGACACCGAGTCCCGGGCACAGTCCTACCGCATAGAGCAGGAGCGGCTCATGGCCATGCTGGAAAAGTGCGAGACCGTGACGGAGATGATAGAGATCGAGTCCAGGCTTTCCGAGGTGCGCTATCAGCTGGAGTCGTTGGAGTCAACCCTGCGCAACTGGCAGAACCAGGTGGATTACAGCACCGTCAACGTCACTATCCGCGAGGTGGAGGAGTACACACGGCCCGTGGAGATCCACCGCACCTACTGGCAGCAGATAGGCGACGGGCTCCAAAACACCTTTGAGAGCATCGGGGACTTCTTCAAGTCGCTCTTCAAGTGGCTGGTGGTGAACCTGCCGGTGATACTTGTGGCTGCCGTGTTCATCGGAGCGGCGCTGGTGGCGCTGATCGCCATAATTCGCGGCGGCCGCAGAAGATCCGCCCGCAAAAACAGCGCCGTGGAGGCGGAATATACCGAGACGGATAATACAGACAAAAAGGAATAAGCAGTATTAAAAATTCCCTCCCCGCCAATTGGCGGGGAGGGAAAAGATTTTTATTTGCCGTAGTTTTCCTTTAAGAACCGGATGGCCTCAAGGTAGCCGTCGAAGCCCTTGCCCTTGACAGTTTTGACGCAGGCGGCGCGGATGTAGCTTATCTTACGGAACTCGTCGCGGGCGTCCGGGTCGGAGATGTGGACCTCGACTGTGGGTATTGAGACGGCCTTTACGGCGTCCAAAAGGGCGACGCTGGTGTGGGTGTAGGCGCCGGGGTTTATTACGATCCCGTCTATCCTGCCGTATGCCCCCTGAATGGCGTCCACCAGGGCGCCCTCGTGGTTGGACTGGTAAAATTCCGCCTCAACGCCCAGCCTCTCAGCCTCGGCGCGGATCAGTGAGACGAGGTCGGCGTAGGTGCTTTTGCCGTAAATATCCGGCTCGCGAAGCCCCAGCATATTGAGGTTGGGACCGTTAATAACGAGTATTTTCACAAAAATCACTCCAAATTTTGTCGGCGGCGTCCTGAAGGGTGCCGTCGTTTTTTACCGTCACGTCGGCGAAGCGGGCGTAGAGCGGGTCGCGCGTTTCAAAGAGAGCCCGAAGCCCCTCTATACCGCCGGCGGAGAGGGGGCGTCCGCGGGTGGCGAGCATATCAAGCTGCCGGTCCACGCGGTAAATTCTGCCGGACTGGTGGAGTATGGGGTAGTTTTCCGGCACCGTGACACAGCCGCCGCCGGTGGTGACGATCTTGCCGGTGCACGCCATCACCTCCCGCAGAAGCTCCGTTTCAAGCCGGCGAAACTCCGCCTCGCCCCTTTCGGTTATCAGGTCGCCGGGGCGTGTGCCGGTGCGGGAGGTGACAAGCTTGTCGATGTCCACCAGTTCCCTGCCGGACATACGCGCTAAGAATTTGCCCACGGTGGTCTTGCCGCAGCCTGGCATACCGATGAGGACGACGTTTGTCACGTTACGGGTAAGGGCGGAGGTTATCTCCTCAATTTTGGAGTCGTCGATTTCTTTGTGGAAGAACAGCTCCTCCGCCGCCTTTGCCTGGGCGACCAGCATGGCAAGACCGCCGGCGTGGGGTATTCCCAGCTCCTCCGCCTGCATTATAAGCCCCGTACGAATGGGGTTGTATACCACGTCCATAACGCCCAGGAGACGCGGGAAGGCCCGCAGGTCCACGGGCGACGCGGGACAGTTGGGGCTCATGCCCACGGGGGTGGTGTTGATGAGTATGTCCGCGTCGGCGTTTTTCTCCAGGTTGCCGTAGTTATTTTCGCCGGAGCGGGAGATTATCACCGTCTCACGCGCGCCCAAGGACTTCGCGGCGGCTGTGGCTGTGCGGGAGGTACCGCCGGAGCCGAGAATGACCGTCTTTTTGCCGCAAAGGTCTATCCCGCCACGCCGCAGGGCGTATTTCAGGCCGTCTATGTCGGTGTTGAAGCCTGTGAGCTCGCCGTTCCGGTTGACGATGGTGTTGACAGCGCCTATCTCCATAGCCGCGCTGTCCACGAGGTCCACGTGGTCGAATACGTCTCGCTTGTAGGGTATGGTGACGTTCACCGCCCCCAGATCCGGGCGGCGCAGGAAGCCGCCCAGCTCCTCGGGCTCGACCTCATAGAGCTTATAGCCACGGCAGCCCAGCATGGCGTGGATGGCGGGGGAGTGGCTGTGCCCCAGCTTCCTCCCCACAAGCCCGAAAACCCGCCGCATGGTCAGACCTCCTGGTAGTTGCCCAGGTACTTCAGGGAGCGGCAGGAGTGCTCAAGGCTCTCCAGCATATCCACCACCTTGGGGTCCCGGACGGACGCCTCGATCTCAAAGAAGAAGAGGAACTCAAAGTCGTGGCCCACCATGGGGCAGGACTCAAGCTTTATAAGGTTCAGCTCCAGGGCGGAGATGTGGCTCAGCACGTCGTAAAGCGCGCCGGGGCGGTGCTCACAGGACAGCACCAGGGTTATGCGGTTGGCGCCGGGGTATACCACGGGGGACTTGGTTATGCAGATGAAGCGGGTGTAGTTGTTGTCGGAATTTTGTATGCGCCCGCAGGGGAGCGCCTCCAGGCCGTAGAGCTCCGCGCAGTTGGAGCTGGATATGGCGGCGACGGAGCGATCGGGGGACTCCGCCACGTACTTTGCCGCCATAGCGGTGTTGTCACAGCGCTCCACCTCCACCCTGTCGCCCAGGGATTTGAGGAACTCACTGCACTGTCCCAGCGCCTGCTCGTGGGAGATCACGCGCCGGACCTCGGAAAGCTTCACCCCCGGCTTTACCAGGAGCTCGTGGGAGATGCACAGCCGCTCGCTGCGGACGATGGACACCTCCTTCGTCTGGAGGAGGTCATAGACCGCCCTCACGGAGCCGTTGGAGCTGTTTTCGATGGGGAGGATACCGAAGCGGCAGAAGCCGTTTTTCACCGCGTCAAATACAGCCTCAAAGGTCTTGAAGTAGATGAGCTTGCCGCGGGGGAACATTCTGTCCGCCGCCATCTGGGAGTAGGCGCCCTCCACACCCTGACAGGCGATGAGCCCGTCCTCGGGAAAGAGCTGGGGGACGTTTTCCATGGATTTTTCGATGAAGGAGCGCACCGCTGAGCCGGTTTTGACGATGCCCCTCTGGTAGGTGCGGCTCAGCTCAAGGACGGTGGAAAAGAGCCTGTGGGAATACAGGTCAAACTCGCCGGAGCTGTCCGACACGTTTTTCAGTATCTCCCGTTCCCGCTCCTTGTTGAGAATGGGCAGGTTGTCCCGTGCCTTTACACGTGCGATCTCCCCGGCAAGCTCCATGCGCTCAAGAAAGAGCTTGAGGAATTTACCGTCGATCTCGTCTATCCTCTTACGTATCTCAGTCATTTCCATGGCCCTGTTCCTCCAGTAATATGTCCAGTATTGTAAAAGCGGTGACCGCCTCTATGACGGGGACGGCGCGGATGGCGACGCACGGGTCGTGTCGGCCCTTTATCTCCAGCTCCGCCGGTTCCATTTTGGAGACGCTGACGGTTTTCTGCGGTCGCCCAATGGAGGGCGTGGGCTTCATGGCGCATTTTACCACCAGGGGCATACCCGTGGTTATGCCGCCGATTATCCCGCCGGCGTCGTTTTTCGCCGTTTTTATCTCTCCGTTTTCGATGATGTATGGGTCGTTGTGGACGGAGCCACGCATTTTCGCCGCCGCGAACCCGGCGCCGAACTCCACGCCTTTAACAGCGGGGACGCCAAAGAGGGCGGCGGCAAGGCGGTTCTCTATCCCGTCGAACATGGGGGAGCCCAGCCCCGCCGGGAGCCCGACGGCGGCGCACTCGATGACGCCGCCCACGCTGTCCGCCTCCGCCCGGGCGCGCTCCACCGCCCGCGCCATTCGCTCGCCCGCGCCGTCGGAGACGACTGGAAGGGGCTTTGCGGCGACGGCGGCGAAAAGCTCCGGTGTGGGCTCGGGAGGGAACGGATCGTCTGCCTCTTTTTCAACGCTGAGAAGGTGCGCGCCTATAAATATGCCTTTCCGGGCTAAAAGCTGCTTCGCTATGCCCCCTGCTATGCACAGGGGGGCGGTGAGACGCCCAGAGAAGTGACCGGAGCCGCGCATATCCACCGCCTTGCCGTACCGCGCCCTGGCGGTGAGGTCCGCGTGGGAGGGGCGGGGGAGGTCGGTGAGGGCGGCGTAGTCGCCGGAGCGGGTGTCGGTGTTCTCGATGACGGCGCACAGGGGCGAGCCGGCGGTGACGCCGTTTACAAGCCCTGAGATGATCTCCGGCCTGTCGGCTTCGCTTCTCTGGGTGGAGAGACGGGAGGTCCCCGGCCTCCTACGGGACATGAAGGCGTAAAGCTCCTCCTCGTCCACCGGCTCGCCGGCGGGAAGACCATCGATGACAACGCCTATCGCCCTCCCGTGGGACTGGCCGAATACCGAGATTTTCAAAGCTTTTCCGATCTCAGAGGACATCCGCGATCCCTCCCAGCCGTCTGAATTCGTCAAAAAAGGTGGGGTAGGACTTGTTCACTGCCTCCGCACCCAAGATGGTCACGGGTCCGTCGGCGACGGTGGCCAGAATGGCCGCGGCCATGACGATCCGGTGGTCATTTGCCCCGTCCACGGTGCAGGAGCGGATAGAGTCCGTGCTGAGGACCTGCAGGTGGTCCAGCTCATCCCAGCACTTGACGCCGAAGGCCCGGAGCATCGCCGAGGTGGAGGCTATGCGGTCCGACTCCTTTGTTCGGAGCCTCGCGATGTTCACAAACCGGGTGACCTGCCCGTATCGGTTGAAGTGTCCCTCGTGCCGCGTCGCGGCCATGACGGCCATGGGAGGGAGAAGGTCTGGAATCTGGGAGACATCCACCTCCATCTCACCGCCTGTCCACATGAGCATCCGCGACCAGCCCAATATCTCGCTGTCGCCCTGGGGGGACAGAATGCCCGCGGTGTGGACATTGAGGTGCGAGCCCACGAAGGCGCAGGCGTACCAGAACGCCGCCTGGGACCAGTCGGGCTCGATGTCGTAATCGCAGGGGGTGAAGCGTTGGCCGCCGGGGACGGTGAAGTACCGGGGGTCATGCTCGTCGTATTCAAGGGCGATGCCGTACGCCTTCAGCACCTTTGCCGTCATCACGGCGTAGGGGCGGCTCTGGAGCGGGGAGGTGATGATGATGTTGCTCTCCTCCGGCAGCAGCGGCAGGGCGTAGAGAAGACCCGTGACGAACTGGCTGGACACGTCGCCGGGAAGCTTGTAGACGCCGGGGGTGAGCTGACCTATAACGGTGAGCACACCGCCGGATTTTTCAAAGTGGATGTTTTTCTTTCGGAAGATGTCAAAATACGGCTCCATGGGCCGCTCCATGAGCCGTCCGTGGCCCACGAATTTCGCCCCGCCCCGCAGGACCAGCGCCAGGGGGATGAGAAACCGCAGGGTGGAGCCGGATTCGCCGCAGTCCAGGACGGGGAAGCCGTCCGAGGGGGTCAGCAGCGCCTCCAGGCACCGGCGGGTGGCGGTGATGTCCTGGGACTCAGCCAGATTGGTGATCCGCTCCACGGACCCGGCCAGCGTCGCCGCGATCAGCGCCCGGTGGCTGAGGGATTTGGAGGGGGGAGGGGTCACGTCGCCGTGAAGCGGGTGAGGGGTGATGCGTATGTCCATGGTTACCTCCTGTACATCCCGGCGAGGACGTCCAAAACCTCCGCCTTCGGGAGCTTCATGGGCCGGACCGCGCCGATTCTTTCAAGCAGGATGAGGGTCACGTCGTCCCCGGCGCTCTTCTTGTCGATGCCCACGGCCCTTTCGAGGTCGCTGAAGTCGCAGTCAATGGCGACAGGCAGGCCCAGGGGGGACAAAATCGCCTCGATTTGCCCCGGCACGTCCGGGCCTGTGACGCCCAGCGCCACGCCCAGCTTCGCCGCCGTGACCATGCCGGCGGCCACCGCCTCGCCGTGGGTCCAGCGGGCGTAGCCTCCCGAAAGCTCGTAGGCGTGGCCCAGGGTGTGACCGAAGTTCAGGATCATCCGAAGGCCGGTGTCGTGCTCGTCCGTCTCCACCACCTGGCGCTTGATGTCACAGCAGGTGTGGAGAATGTGGGCGATATCGGCCATCAGCGCCTCCCGACCGGGACGGGCCTTCAAAAAGCCAAAAAACCCGGCGTCCCAAATACAGCCGTACTTGACGACCTCCGCCATGCCGGCGGCAAATTCCCGGTCCGGCAGGGTGCGCAGCGTTTCCGGGTCCATGAGGACCAGGTCCGGCTGGTAGAAGGTGCCCGCCAGGTTCTTGCCGGTGGAAAGGTCGATGGCGGTCTTGCCGCCCACGGAGGAGTCCACCTGTGAGAGGAGCGTGGTGGGGATCTGCACCAGCCCCACGCCCCGCAAAACCGTGCTCGCGGCGAAGCCCGCCAGATCCCCCACGACACCGCCGCCCAGCGCGACTACGGCGTCGGTGCGGGTGATGGCGTGGGCGGTCATCCACTCCCAGAGGGATATGAGGTTCTCCGCGCTTTTTGAGGTCTCCCCCGCCGGGACGACGTGGGTGTGTACCTCAAAGCTCTCGATCTCCAGGGACGCCACAAGGCGCGCGCCGTAGAGGGGAGAGACGTTGGAATCGGTCACCACGAAAAGCCGCTTCGCCTTTGGGAGGGCGGAGCTTATATATTTTCCGGCGCTGTCTATAAGCCCGGAGCCGATGATAATATCGTAGCCGGAGCCCGCGTCAACGTGAAGTGTCATTACTTCCATCATGTACCTCCCGCCGTCATTTTCAGCTCCCGCCCCTCGCGCAGAAGCTCGCAAAGCCTGTCCTCGTCGCCGGAGCCCAGGGCGTCCCGGTACTCGCAAAGGTGATTGATGAGGGTGTCGAGCTCCGCCGTGAGGTAGTCCCGGTCGGCCATGAAGAGCTGCGTCCACATGCCCTCGTCCAGGTAGGCCACTCTCGTCATGTCCCGGAAGGAGCCGGCGGAGAAGCCCATGTGGGTCTGCGCCGTGGGGGACTTGACAAATGCGGAGGAGGTGATGTGGCACAGCTGCGAGGTGTAGGAGATTATCCTGTCGTGCTCGGCGGGGGTGGAGTAGGTGATGGAGCCGAAGCCCAGGGACAGGAAGAATTTTTTAAGCTCTTCCAGAAGCGGCGCGTCCGCCCGCTCGTCGGGGGTGAGTATCATGGACGCGCCCGAAAAGAGGAGGGCGGTGGAGTTTTTGAAGCCCCCGTGCTCCTTTCCCGCCATGGGGTGCCCGCCCACGTAGGAAAAGCCGTACTCCTCCGATAGCGGGCGCAGTGCGTCAACTATGAGCCGCTTTACGCCGCACAGGTCCACCACGCAGGCGGAGGGTGAGACGCGGGGGGCGTTCTCCCTTGCCCAGTCTATGAGCGCACGAGGGGGAAGGGCGGCAAGGATCAGGGAGCAGTCCCCGATGGAGCCCACGTCCAGCACGTTGTCAATTGCCCCAGAGGCGAAGGCAAGGGACATGGTGTCCCGGTTCAGGTCCGCGCCGTAGACGGCGTGGTCGGTGTGAAATTTGATCGCCTTGGCCATGGAGCCACCGATGAGCCCCAGACCGACGATACCGACGGTTGACATAATATAAGCCTCCCTTATTTCTGGGCGGAAACCACCTTATGGATCGCTCTTAGCTTGTTCGCCAGGGCGTCAAAGACCTCCGGCTTTAAGGACTGGGGGCCGTCGCACATGGCGTGGGCGGGGTCGTTGTGTACCTCGATGATGAGCCCGTCAGCTCCCGCGGCGACGGCGGCGCAGCTCAGGGGGTCCACCAGCTCCCACTTTCCGGCGGAGTGGCTGGGGTCGATGATCACGGGAAGGTGGGAGAGCTTTTTGAGCACGGGAACGGCGGAGACGTCCAGGGTGTTGCGGGTGTAGGTCTCAAAGGTGCGTATGCCCCGCTCGCAGAGTATGACCTTGTGGTTGCCGCCCGCCATGATGTACTCGGCGGACATCAAAAGTTCCTCATATGTGTTGGCAAGGCCGCGCTTTAAGAGGATGGGCTTATCAACGGTGCCCAGCATCTTCAAAAGCTCGAAGTTCTGCATGTTCCGGGCGCCCACCTGGATGATGTCCACATCCTCGAAAAGCGGCAGGTGCGAGGCGTCCATGAGCTCCGTGACAATGGGGAGCCCCGTGACCTCACGGGCGAGCTTTAAAAGACGTATCCCCTCGCCGTGGAGCCCCTGGAAAGAGTAGGGGGAGGTGCGGGGTTTGAAGGCGCCGCCGCGCAAAATTGTGGCGCCGCTGGCCTTCACGGCCTGGGCGACCTCGATTATCTGCGCCTCGTTCTCCACCGAGCAGGGTCCGGCGATGAGGGTGAGGTTCCCCCCGCCGATTTTGGTGTTCCCCACCTCAATGACCGTGTCCTCCGGGTGGAATTTGCGGTTGGCGTTCTTGTAGGGCTCCTGTATGCGCTTTACGTCCTCCACGATGTCCAGAGCCAGGAGAAGGTCCATGTCCAGCTGGGACGTGTCGCCCACAAGACCCAGGACCGTCTGATGCTCGCCGATGGAGGTGTGTATCTCGATGTTCTTGCTGCGAAGCCAGGTCATCAAAGAATCAACCTGGAGCTGATTGGGGTTTTCCTTGAGAATGACTATCATGGTAACGCTCTCCTTTTTTTGTGCCGTAAAAAAACCCTCGCAGTCGGTCTGACTGCGAGGGTCAAAGGCGTTTTTATGTGTGCCCGTCAACCTTTTTCAGCCAAACCCATTAAGCCTTACCGTAAAAGAAGGTAAAGCCAAAATAATAGCTGAAAAAAGTGTTTGCGGATACGGTATTTTTCATACAGCACCTCACGGGCCATTTGTTACGTAGATAATAACACTTTATTATCCAAAAGACAAGATGGCATTTTGCACAAATATAATGAATTTCACCGTTTTTTCGCGGCGATCAATACTCGTAAACGCCCTCGAATACCATCACGGCGTCGCCGGTGAGGGTGACGAACTCGTCGGAGTAGTTGACGGTTACATCGCCGCCGGGGAGCTTGACGGTGATGTCGCGGGCCTTTTTGAGGCTGCCGCGCTCGGTGGCGGCTATAACGGCGGCGCAGGCGGCGGTGCCGTTGGCGCGGGTCTCGCCCTCGTCGGGGGCGTAGACGCGTATGCGCAGGGTGTCGTCATTTACCACCTTCACGAACTCCACAAAGGCGCCCTCCGGCAGTATGCCGGAGCCCACCAGGGCGGAGCCGACGCCCTCCACGTCCACGCCGCCCAGGTCGTCGGTGAACACTGTGCAGTGGGGAACGCCAAGGGTGGAGAGGGTTATGCGGTACTCCTGCCCGCCCACGGTGACAGGCTCGTCCACAACGCGGGATTTGCCGATGAGATTCACCTGCATCCTGCGGGCGTCCAGGAAGGCGGTGCCCATGTGGACGCTGACGGTGCTGACGCGCCCGTTGCGGGTGTAGAGCTGGAGGGAGCGGATGCCGGTGTCGGTCTGTATGGTCATGTGCTCATGGCGGACTATACCCTTGTCAAAGAGGTACTTGCCCACACAGCGGATTGAGTTGGCGGCCATGCGCCCCTCGGTGCCGTCCCGGTTGAATATCCGCATTTTTGCGTCCGCCCCGGCGGAATTTTCAATGAGCACCAGCGCCCCGCCGCCTATGCCGGTGACCCGGTCGCAGAGGGTGACGGAGAGGGATTCGGGGCTCGTGATGCGCCCGTCCCGGTTGTCGAAGAAGATGTAGTCGCTGCCGCAGGTGTGCATCTTGGCGAAGTGTATGAGCTCGCGGGTCCTGCGCATACCGTTCAGGTTCACAAGCTCCGTGTTCTCATTTGTAAAGCGGCTTGCCAAAGTGTCGGTCACGGCGTCGGCGGTGTCGAGGCTGGTTATGCACGGGATGCGCAGCCGCACGGCTCTGGCGTGAAGGTCGATGAAGTCGCCCATGGTGTCGTCATAGAGGGCGCCGGTGTAGACAATGAAGCTTATGGCGCCCTCGTCCATCAGGGAGTAGGCGTCGTGGACGTGCTTGACGGGCGTAACTTCAATGCCCAGGGCCTCAACGACCCCGGCGGTATCGGGCGTGGCGTAGAGCTTCATGTGCAGGTCGTTTACCTTCTTGGCAAGCTTCACCACTTCGGGAAGCTCGTGGTTCTCGATGGAGAGCAGAACCCCGTTCCTGCCGGGTGTGAAGGCGCCGGAGAGGTTATAGCCGGCGGCGCGCAGACCCTTGAAAAGCGCCTCGGAGAAGGTGCGTCCGAGCCCTAAGACCTCGCCGGTGGACTTCATCTCGGGCCCCAACATGGAGTTGGCGTCGGTAATCTTTTCAAAGGAGAACACCGGCACCTTTACGGCGTAATATGGGGGCGTGTCGCACAAGACCTGCTCATATCCCAGCCCCTTAAGGGTTGCGCCCATCATGACGCGGCTCGCCACGTCCACCATGGGTATGCCGGTGACCTTGGAGAGGTAGGGCACGGTGCGGGAGGCGCGGGGGTTCACCTCGATGACGTAGAGCTCCTTTTTGTAGATGAGGTACTGGATGTTCACAAGCCCACGGGTCCCCAGCTCAAGGGCGAGGCGCGTGGAGCACTCCACCACCCGGTCCATCATCTTGTCCGTCAGGTTGTAGGGGGGATAGACGGCTATGGAGTCGCCGGAGTGGACGCCCGCCCGCTCGATGTGCTCCATGATACCGGGCATGAGCACGTCGGTGCCGTCGGATATGACGTCCACCTCTAGCTCGGTGCCGGGCATGTACTTGTCCACGAGGACTGAGTTGTCGTCCCGCTCGGTGCTTGCCACGATCAGAGCCATGTAGCTGCGAACGTCGTTTTCGTCGTGGGCGATGACCATGTTCTGCCCGCCTATAACGTAGGAGGGGCGAAGCAGCACGGGGTAGCCCAGAGTCTCGGCGGCATTCAGCGCCTCCTCTAAGGTGTGGGTGCCGAAGCCGCGGGGACGCTTTATGCCCATCTTTTCCAAAAGCGCGTCAAATCGCTCCCGGTCCTCCGCCAGGTCTATGCCCTCGGCGGAGGTGCCAAGTATGCGTATGCCCTGCTTATCAAGGTACTCCGTGAGCTTTATCGCCGTCTGCCCGCCGAATGCCACCACAACGCCCACGGGCTTTTCGACCTTTATTACGCCCATCACGTCCTCAGGCGTCAGCGGCTCGAAGTAGAGCCTGTCCGCCGTGTCGTAGTCGGTGGAGACGGTCTCAGGGTTGTTGTTTATTATCACCACGTCGTAGCCCAGCTTCTTGAGGGTTACGGCGCAGTGGACGGAGCTGTAGTCGAACTCTATGCCCTGACCTATGCGGATGGGGCCGGAGCCAATCACGATGACGCTCATGCGGCGGCGGGGGAGGGGGCGGGAGTCGCACTTGTCGTTGTACGCGGAGTAGTAGTAGGGCGTCTCGGCCTCGAATTCGGCGGCGCAGGTGTCCACCATCTTGTACACGGGATCAAGGTGCGGTATCTCCGCCTGACCGGAGATGGCGCGGAGCGCGGCGTCGGTGTACCCGTAGCGTTTTCCGCGAAGGTAAGTCTCGCCGTCAATGCCGTTTTTCGCGATGTACGCCTCAAAATCCACCAGGTTTTGGAGCTTGGAGAGGAACCACCTGTCTATCATGGTGACCTCATGGATGTGCTCGTGGCTGACGCCGGCCTTGAGGGCCTCAAAGACCGTAAATATGCGAAGGTCGTCCATTGCGGCCAGCCGCTCTTCCAGGGACTTTCCGGGGACAGGGGCGCGGTTCAGCGTTTGCTGCCCAATCTCCGCGCCGCGTATGGCCTTCATGAGGGCGGATTCAAAGTTGGGAGCTATGGACATGACCTCGCCGGTGGCCTTCATCTGCGTGCCCAGCTTGCGCTGGGCGCCGTGGAACTTGTCAAAGGGCCACTTGGGGAACTTGACCACGCAGTAGTCCACGGTGGGCTCAAAGCAGGCGTAGGTCTTGCCGGTGATGTCATTTTTAATCTCGTCAAGGGTGTAGCCCAGGGCGATCTTCACCGCTACCTTGGCTATGGGGTAGCCAGTCGCCTTGGAGGCGAGGGCGGAGGAGCGGGAGACGCGGGGGTTAACCTCGATGACCGCGTACTCGAAGCTGTCGGGGTTCAGGGCGAACTGGCAGTTGCACCCGCCCTCGATGCCAAGCTCCGTTATTATGTCCAGAGCGGCGGAGCGGAGCATCTGGTACTCCTGGTCCATGAGCGTCAGCGCCGGAGCCACGACGATGGAGTCGCCGGTGTGTATGCCCACGGGGTCGAAGTTTTCCATGGAGCATACGGTTATCACGTTCCCCGCGCCGTCACGGATGACCTCGAACTCTATCTCCTTCCAGCCGAAGATGTATCTCTCGATGAGCACCTGATGTATGGGGGAGGTCTCCAGCCCCACGAACGCCACGCGCCTGAGCTCGTCGGCGGAATATGCCACTCCGCCGCCTCCGCCGCCCAGGGTGAAGGCGGGGCGGACGATGACGGGGTAGCCGATGCGGTCCGCTATCTCGACGCAGGTCTCCACGTCGTTGGCGATGTCCGAGGGGATACAGGGCTGGCCTATCTTCTCCATAGTCTCCTTGAAGAGCTCCCGGTCCTCCGCCTTGTCTATGGCCTCGGCGTTGGTGCCGATGAGGCGCACGCCGTGCTTTGCCAGGAAGCCCTCATGGGTGAGCTGCATGGCTATGGTGAGCCCCGTCTGCCCTCCCAGTCCCGCGAGGAGGCAGTCGGGCTTCTCCTTGAGGATTATGCGTTTGACAGTGTCGGCGTTCAGTGGCTCTAAGTACACGCTGTCCGCCATATCCCCGTCGGTCATGACTGTGGCGGGGTTGGAGTTTACGAGGACGGACTTGACGCCCTCCTGCTTGAGTATCCGGCAGGCCTGTGTGCCGGCGTAGTCAAACTCCGCCGCCTGTCCGATGACGATGGGGCCGGAGCCGATGACCATTACTTTTTTTATCGAAGTGTCTAAAGGCATTACCGCACCTCCATCATGTCCATAAATCTGTCAAACGCCCACTCGGTATCCCTGGGCCCCCCGTGGGCCTCCGGGTGGAACTGCATGGAGAAGGCGTTTTTCCCCGGATAGTCCACACCCTCGCAGGTGCCGTCGTTCACATTCACAAAGCGCATTTTGCCGCCGACTTTTTCAATGTCCGAGACGCTTACGGCGTAGCCGTGGTTCTGGCAGGTGATATATACCCTCCCCGTCTCCAGGTCCTTCACCGGCTGGTTGGCGCCCCGGTGACCGAACTTCAGCTTTTCCGTTTTGCCGCCGGCGGCAATGGCCATCATCTGGTGCCCCAGGCATATGCCGAACATGGGCTTTTTGCCGAAAAGCGACTTGATCACCTCTATGCACCCCACGTTGTCCTTGGGGTCGCCGGGACCGTTGGAGAGCATGATCCCGTCCGGGTCATAGCTCATAATGGTCTCCACGCTTGAATCGTAGGGGAGCACCACCACCCGGCAGCCGCGCTTTAAAAGGTTCTCCGTGATGGAGCCCTTGGCGCCGTAATCCATGAGTACCACGGTGCGCTTTGCCTCGCCTTTCGGAAGGAGTATCTCCGGCTTTTTCGTGCTTGTCGCCTCAACGGAGCCCTCGACGCGAAAATCACGGAGCCCGCACCAGTCGTAGTCCGGGTCGTCGGTTATCACCGCGTTCATTACGCCGCCGTCACGGATCATCTGCGTCAGCTCCCTGGTGTCCACGCCGGAGATGCCAACTATGCCCATTCGCTCCATGAATTGCTGTATCGTCTCCTGACAGCGGAAGTTGGAGGGCTCGGTGCAAACCTCCCTGACTATAGCTCCGCGGACATGGATAGATGAGCTTTCCATGTCCGCGTCGGCAACACCGTAATTACAAAACATCGGGAACGTAAAAATTACCAGCTGCCCGAAATAGCTGGGGTCCGTAAGAGATTCAACACAGCCCGTCATGCCCGTGGTGAAAACAAGCTCTCCAACGCTTGTCCCCGCCCTGCCAAAGGACTCCCCCTCGTATTTTTTCCCGTTTTCCAGAATCAAATATGCCTTTCCCATATACCCTCCATACAGTCGTATTCATCAAGCATCGCAGATTTCGCGTCCGCAGACGCGAATAAATTCAAATCATTTTTGCGGCGACATGCGCGTCGCAAAAATGCCCTTTTAGGTTTGCTGAGTGTGCGAGCGGAGCGAGTGCGCGAAGCAAACCGGCAAATCCTCTAAAAAATGTTGTCTTGACAACATTTTTTTAATTCTTTCCATTGCCTCGCAGGTGTTCTCGTAGGTCCCGAAGGCTGTGAGGCGAACGTAGCCCTCGCCGGAGGGACCGAAGCCCGCGCCGGGGGTGGTGACCACGCACGCCTCGCGCAGGAGCCTGTCAAAGAACTCCCAAGAGCCCATGCCGTTGGGCGTGCCGCACCAGATGTAGGGCGCGTTTACGCCGCCGTACACCGTAAGCCCCGCGCCGGAAAGCGCCTCGCGTATGACCTTCGCGTTGTTTAAATAATACCTGACGCTCTCCATGGACTGCTCCCGCCCCTCCGGGGAGAGAGCGGCTTCGGCGGCGCGCTGAATGACGTAGGGCACGCCGTTGAACTTTGTGCCCATGCGCCTGTTCCACATATCCCGCAGGCTCACGCCGTCCCTTATGAGCGCCTTCGGTATGACCGTGTAGGCGCAGCGGTTGCCGGTGAAGCCGGAGGACTTGGAGAAGGAGCGGAACTCAATGGCGCAGGTCTTTGCGCCCTCCACCTCAAATATGCTGTGGGGGATGCCGGGCTCGGTGATAAACGCCTCGTAGGCGGAGTCAAAGAGTATCACGCTGCCGTGCTCGTTTGCGTAGTCAACCCACACCTTCAGCTGCTCCTTTGTCGCCGCGGCGCCTGTGGGGTTGTTGGGGGAGCAGATATATATCATGTCCGGCACCCTCTCCGGCAGCGCCGGGAAGAAGCCGTTTTCCGCTGTGCAGGGCAGATAGACAAGGTTCGTCCACCTCTCCCCGTCGTAGTCTCCGGCCCTGCCAGCCATGGCGTTGGTGTCCACATATACGGGGTAGACCGGGTCGCACACCGCCACCACGTTGTCCCGGTCAAAGATGTCCCCGATGTTCCCGCAGTCGGATTTCGCGCCGTCGGAGACGAATATCTCGTCGTCTGCTATCTCCACGCCCCGCTCCCTGTAGGAGTCGCGTATGGCGAAGCGGAGGAAATCGTAAGCGCCGCAGGTCTCCTCGCAGTAGCCCCTGAAGGTCTCCTGCTTCCCCATCTCCCGGCTCGCCTTAACCATCGCCTCAACGACCGCGGGGGCGAGGGGGCGCGTCACGTCGCCGATGCCCATGCGTATGATGGACTTCGGTGGATTTTCCGCCTGGAACGCCCTGGTCCGCCGCCCGATTTCGGGAAAGAGGTAGCCGCCGGGGAGCTTTTGGAAGTTATTGTTTACCTTGACCATGGAAACAGCCCCTTTTTATCCATTTTAATAAGATTATAGGCGCTAAAGCCCGAATTGTCAACGCTATGTAAAGCCCAAAAACCCCATGTTTCCGCCCGCCGATTTGTTCACCCCTCCAAAATGAATTTTCCAAATTCAAATCCTGCAAAAATCACTTGACAACAGCCGCCTTTTCATGTAAAATCCAATCGTATTTTGTTTTCGTTGAATCTGCAAGGGTGCGGATTCCGCCTTCCAACGAAGGGCGGGTCCGCGCCTTTTTGTCAGGAGGCTTTTTTATGTGCTCTATAATCGGCTTTACAAAGCGGTCCATACCGCTGGAGCTTGCCATGCGCGGCTTTGAGGAGACGGTCTCACGCGGCCCCGATATGTCCCGCTTCGTGGAGGCGGGGGAGGGCTGGCTTGGCTTCCACCGCCTTGCCATCATGGGCCTGACGCCAGAGGGGATGCAGCCCTTTGAGCTGGACGGGAACATGGTGGTTTGCAACGGCGAGCTCTACGGCTTTCGTCCGGTGCGCCGCCGCATCGCGAAAAAGTATCAATTCAAGTCCGACTCTGACTGCGAGATAATCCTTCCCCTTTACAGGGAGCTGGGGCTTGGAATGTTCGCAAGGCTCGACGCGGAGTTTGCCATGATCATCTATGACGCGAAGCTGGGCCTTGTCGCCGCCCGCGACCCCATCGGCATAAGGCCCCTTTACTACGGATATCTCCCCGACGGCTCCGCCGCCTTCGCCAGCGAGCCAAAAAACCTGACGCCCTTCTGCGAGCGTGTGCTTCCTTTCCCGCCGGGGCACTACTGGGTTGGCGGCAAATTCGTCCGCTACCGGGATATTTCCAGCGTTGACGGCGAGTACATCTCCGGCTCCGTCTACCGGGTCTGCGCCGGCATCCGGGGAAGGCTAATAGCCGCCGTGGAAAAGCGCCTGGACTCCGACGCCCCCATCGGCTTTCTGCTGTCCGGAGGGCTGGACTCCAGCCTCGTCTGCGCCATCGCCGCCAAAATACTGGGCAGGAGTATACGCACCTTCGCCATCGGCATGGACAAGGACGCCATCGACCTTAAATACGCAAGGCAGGCGGCGGAGTACATCGGCGCCGACCACACTGAGGTTTTCATGACCCGCGACGAGGTAATAGAGAACCTTGAGACGGTGATAAGAACCCTTGGCACCTGGGATATAACCACCATCCGCGCCAGCATGGGAATGTACCTCGTCTGCAAGGCGATTCATGAGACAACGGACATCCGCGTACTGCTTACAGGCGAAATATCCGACGAGCTCTTTGGCTACAAGTACACCGACTTCGCCCCCGACGCCGCCCAGTTCCAGCTTGAGAGCCAAAAGCGTGTGCGTGAGCTTCATATGTACGACGTCCTGCGCGCCGACAGGTGCATATCCGTAAACTCCCTGGAGGCGCGAGTGCCCTTCGGCGATTTGGACTTTGTGGAATACGTGATGAAGATAGACCCGGAGCTGAAGATGAACAAATACAACATGGGCAAATACCTTCTCCGCCACGCCTTCGAGGCTGACGACATCCTCCCCGGGCAGATACTCTGGCGCCAGAAGGCCGCATTCTCCGACGCCGTGGGTCACTCCATGGTGGACGACCTGAAGGAGTACGCCGACGGGCTCTACACCGACGCTGAATTTGAGGAAAAGCGCAAAAAATACGCCTATTGCGCCCCGTTCACCAAGGAGAGCCTGCTTTACCGGGAGATCTTCGAAAAATATTACCCCGGACAGGCGGAGATGATCGCCGGCTTCTGGATGCCCAACAGCTCCTGGCCCAACTGCGCCGTCACCGACCCCAGCGCCCGCGTCCTATCCAATTATGGCGCGTCGGGGATATAAAACAAACAGTCCCCCAGTCCCCGAATTTTCGGAAAAGGGCGGAAAAATAAAAACCCTTGACAAGGAAGGGTCATGAGAGTTATAATATGAGCAGAAAAGGGTCGCCGCGGGCGTTTGGCCTTAAACAAGCGGCCTGGTCCTGAGTATTACCGGATGTTCAGGCTACAACAAATGTCATAGCGCAGACAAGACCGTCACTCTTTCCCAGTGGCGGTCTTGTCTTTTATTATCCTGAGCGAGAACCGTAGTCCGCGCCAGTGAAATGTAAAAGACAATGGAAGAATATGTTTGAACATCTTCACATTCCTCCTTTCTTTCAAGGAGGACCAGACCGCACCGTAGTATCCGACCGCGTCACCGCGGCTTCCCATCGCGTATTATACGACCCTTTTCTGATTATGTCAACAGCCTCCGAAAAATCGGGGGCTGTTTGCTTTATTTTTCTGCCCTTCTTCTGAATCCCGCCACGGAAATTGGTATCGTCGCGGCGCAGAGGGCGGCGGCGAGGACGGTGTAGACGGGGCCGGGGATGCTTGAGGTGACCTTGATGAGAGTGTAAAAGCCGTCACCCTCGCCCATGGTCGCGCCGACGAGGGCGCCGATGAAGGCGACTACCACTATTGTGGCGATCCTTCCCTTGGCGATGCCAAAGCAGAAATTCACCGGCAGCGTCACCGCCTGCACCACAAGCGCGAGGGCGGAGAAAACGAAAAGCTGCGCCGCGAAGCCGTCGGGCAGGGGAACGCTGCCCAGTGCCGCCCAAAGGCACTGACATACCGCCGAGAGCACCAGCGCCACCGCCAGGGCAAGCCAGCCCATTATATACTTCACTGTGACAAGCTGACCGCGCGAGTAGGGGAGCATCAGCGCCAGGCTGTCCCACTTGCTCTGCTCGTCGATGCTCATGATGGAAACGCCGGAGAGCATGGTGGAGTATATAAAGGTGAAGGGCACGAACAGCCCGCCGGGTATAACGCTGAATATGATCATCACCAGGAAGAGAAGCTTGAACTGTGTGAGGATCACATAAATATCCTTCCTTAAAAGCGCCTTCATTCCCGATCCCCCCTCGCGAAAAATATAATCACGTCCTCAAGAGTGGGCTTTTCCGCCCGAACTGAGCCGGCGATCGACTTGTCCACCAGCGCCTCCACGCCGTATTTCCCCCGGCGCGCGCCCTTTACCGCGGCCTTTGGAACGGCTTCAAAATCAGCCTCGGAGAGCTTGACGACGCCGTACTCCTCCAAAAGCCGGTCCTTCTCCTCAAAAAGCAGAAGCTCGCCCTTGTGGAGAAAGGCGATGTAGTCGCAAAGCTTCTCCAAATCCGAGACTATGTGGGAGGATATGAGCACCGACCTGTCCTCCCGGCGGGTGAAGTCCTCCAGTATGTCAAGTATCTCGTCCCGCACCATTGGGTCAAGCCCGCCTGTGGGCTCGTCCAGCACCAGGAGCCTCGCGTCGTGGCTCAGCGCCGTGGCAAGGGCCAGCTTCATGGTCATGCCGCGTGAAAAATTCTTTATGGGCTTCTTCTCCGGCAGGTCCAGCCTTTGCAGGAGCCGCGCGTATTCGACCGGGTCCCAGCGGGAGTAGGTGTCCTCCATGATATGCCCTATTTGGGCGGCGTTGAGGCTCACGGGAAAGTGCGCCTCGTCCAGCACAACTCCTATGTCGTCCTTTGCCTTGATAAATTTCGGGCTCCCGGTCTGCGTCCCCAGCACCGTCACCTGCCCCGAGTCCGCGGCGGCGGCTCCCATAATAAGGCGTATGAGCGTGGACTTGCCCGCCCCGTTTTCGCCCACGAGCCCCATTATCGACCCCTCCGGCAGGGTGAAGCTCACGTCCCGCAGTTGGAACCCGGAATATTTTTTTGAAAGTCCGCGCGCTTCTATGGCGTTCATAATTCCTCCTCGCTCAGAACCCTGAGCATTTCAGTAAGCTCCTCCGTCCCAAGTCCCGCCGAGCGCCCCAGCAGCAGCGCCCGTCGAAGGCTTTCCTCGATCTCCGAAAGCCTCCGCTCCCGCAAAAGCCCGGTTCCGGAGGCGGCGACAAAGGAGCCCTTTCCCGGAACAGTCTCAATGTACCCGTCCCGCTCCAGCTCCTCAAACGCCCGCTTCGTGGTTATCACCGAGATCCGCAGGTCCTTTGAAAGCCCCCGTATCGACGGCAGTGCCTCGCCCGCCTCCAGCTCACCGCGAACAATGGCGCTCCGTATCGCCTCCCCCACCTGCTCATAAATTGGCCTTGGGTCGGAATTTGATATTATAATGTTCATTCTATCCCTCACAGTCGACTGTATATATACACTATACACAGTATACACGCGCTTGTCAATAGTAAAATATAAAAAATCGGGAAATTTTTCCCGCGCGTCTACACGGACGGCTTTTCCTTGACCTTCCGGCAAAACAGAGCTATAATATTACAAAATCAAATTCAGGAGGTCAGAAGATGCCCGACACAAACATCAAATTCCCCGATATGCCCTACAAGCGCCCGGATCTGGAGGAGATGAAGGCCGCATGCGCCGACCATATCCGCCGGCTCAGGGAGGCAAAGACATATGAGGAGGCAAGGGAGATATTCCTCTCCTATGAACGTGAGGATATGCGCGTCGGCGCCCAATCGGTGCTCGCCATGATCCGCCACGACATCGACACCAGGGACGAATTTTACGACGGTGAGGTGAGCTTCTGGGACGCGGCTGAACCGGAGCTCTCCGAGTACGGGCAGGAGTGGAACAAGGCCATGCTTGAAAGCCCGTTCCGCAAGGATTTTGAGGCGGAGTACGGCTCCCTCATGTTCACCGACACCGAGATCTCCCTCAGGACCTTCTCGCCCAAAAATATCCCCCTTATGCAGAGGGAAAACGAGCTGACCACCACCTACTCAAAGCTCATCGCCTCGGCACAGATAGAGTTTGAGGGGAAGACCTACACGCATTCCCAGCTCGGTCCCATGAAGACCGACCCCGACGACGCGCGGCGTCTGGCGGCGTGGAGGGCGCAGGGCGAATGGTTCAGGGACAACCGCCCGGAGCTGGACCGCATCTACGACGAGCTTGTTCACCTCAGGGACCAAATGGGCAAAAACCTGGGGTATGAAAATTACATCCCCCTGGGCTACGACCGAATGGGGCGCAACTGCTACGGGAAGGCGGACGTGGAGAAATTCCGCGAGGCCGTCCAAAAATACCTGGTCCCCGTGGCGGACGCCATATACCGCCGTCAGGCTGAGAGGCTTGGCGTTGAGTACCCCCTGAGCTTCGCCGACGAGGC
This sequence comes from uncultured Oscillospiraceae bacterium, assembly GCA_947588955.1. Lineage (GTDB taxonomy): Bacteria > Bacillota > Clostridia > Oscillospirales > Oscillospiraceae > RUG626. Next base: position 62,604 of record CANPYX010000007.1, read on the forward strand.
GCTGTCCTTCCGCTCCGGCAACCCCAGGCCCAAGGGGACGGCGGAGGACGTGCTCAACGCCGGCAGGAAGTTCTACTCCGAGCTCTCACCCGAGACAAAGGAATTTTTTGACATGATGCTGGACCGTCAGCTCATGGACGTGCTCTCCACCGAGGGCAAGGCGGGCGGCGGCTACTGCACCGGCATGGGCGAGTACCGCGTCCCCTTCATCTTCGCCAACTTCAACGGCACCGAGGGCGACGTCACCGTCGTCACCCACGAGGCCGGCCACGCCTTCGCCTATTGGATGAACCGTGACCGCGTCCCCTCAAGCTACTGCTGGCCCGGTATGGAGGCCTGCGAGGTCCACTCCATGTCCATGGAGTTTATGGCGTGGCCCTGGGCGGAGGACTTCTTCGGCGAGGACGCCCGCAAATTCCGCTACAGCCACCTGGCGGCGGCTATCACCTTCATTCCCTACGGCACCCTGGTGGACCACTTCCAGCACGAGGTCTACGAGCACCCGGAGATGACCCCGGAGCAGCGCCACGAGACCTGGAAGCGGCTTCTCGGCGTCTATCAGCCCTGGCTCAGGCTGGACGGCGGCATACCCTTCTTTGCCGACGGCGAGGGTTGGCAGAGGCAGGGACACATCTACCAGAGCCCCTTCTATTACATCGACTACTGCCTCGCCCAGACCGTTAGCCTGGAATTCTGGGCGCTGCTCCAGGACGATCCCCGCGCCGCCTGGGAAAAATATATGGCCTACACCCGTCAGGGTGGCAGCCGTCCCTTTACGGAGCTTCTGAAAAACGCCGCCCTCGAAAGCCCCTTCTCCCCCGACACCCTCCGCACCGTCTGCGAAAAAGCCGCAAAATGGCTTGAGGGCTATGACCTTTCCGGCATAGAATAAAGCCCGACTTCTCAAACTGCCAAAAACCCCCAATCAAATATTTTTCCGACGGCATGTACGTCGGAAAAATCACCTTTTGTTTTGCAAGTGTGCGCCCCTACGGGGCGTGCGCGCAGCAAAACGGCAGGAAAAAAGCCGTGAATTCCGCAGAATTCACGGCTTTTTTCTGAACGTTCCCCTTGTCAGAAAAAGCCCGTCAGGGCTTTTTCTGGCAGTCTCAAAAAAGGGCAGTAGCCCTTTTTTGACTGTTTTCCCCCTTCTTCTGAAGGTACAGCCTGTCCGCTATCATCGCGATGAACTCGGAGTTCGTGGGCTTGCCCTTTATCCCCGACACGGTGTAGCCGAAAAAGCGTTGGAGCGTCTCCACGTCGCCCCTGTCCCACGCCACCTCGATGGCGTGGCGTATTGCGCGCTCCACCCGCGAGGGCGTGGTGCCGAATTTCTCCGCCACCTCCGGGTATAGCACCTTGGTCACGGCGTTTATCACGTCCATGTCCTCCACCGTGCGGATTATCGCCTCCCGCAGGTATTGGTAGCCCTTGATGTGCGCGGGAATACCTATCTCGTGGATGATCTCCGTCACCACGTTTTCCAGATTCGGGTCCGAGGCGGCGGACAGGTTTACCCCGGAGCCCGTAAAGCCCTGCTCTCTCGCCAGGAGCCTTACACGGGAGATGAGCCCCTGTATATCGCAGGGCTTCGGCATAAAATACGCCGCGCCCGCGCGAGAGGCGGTGTTCAGCGTCCTCTCGTTGGAAAAGCTGGAAACTATTATCACCACCGGCCTGCGCTCCGGGGAGAGCTCCGACATCCGCTCCACAAGTCCAAGCCCGTCAAGCCCCGTCAGCACAAGGTCGGTTATCAGCACCTTCGGCTTTTTCGCCCCGATGAGCTCCATGGCCTCAAGCCCGCTGTCGGTGGAGCCCACCACCTCCATGTCCGCCTCGGAGTTTATCGCCTCCGCCAGCAGCTCCCTGAAATCCGCGCCCCTGTCGGCTATGAGCACCGTCAACTTTTCGTCCATTGTAATTTCCTCCACGTACAAATTTAATTCTATCTTTATAGGAATAATTTACCATATCAAGACAAACTTTGCAAGAGGAAATTTACAAATTTTTGAAAAAATTCCCCCATATTTCTAACTTTTTAGTGAATTTAATACATGAAACACCACTAAATGTTGTGTTAACATAAAAATCGCCCCAATTCCCCAATTTTCGCCAATCCCCATCGCCCCTCTCAATCAAACATTTTTCCGACGACATGCGCGTCGGAAAAATCACCTCTTGTCGCGGTGAGTGTGCGAGCGCAGCGAGTGCGCGAACCGCGACAGCAGGAAAACCCTTGCGAAAGGTCCGCAGACCTTTCGCAAGGATTTTCCGCACGTCCCCCCTCGCAAAAAAGGGCTACGCCCTTTTTTGCGAATTAATCATATTCTCCACAAACACCCCGTACCCCTTCTTCGGGTCGTTTATGAGCACATGCGTCACCGCGCCCACCAGCTTCCCGTTCTGGATTATGGGGCTTCCCGACATCCCCTGGACAATGCCGCCCGTGAGCTCCAGAAGCTCCGGGTCCGTCACCTTCAGCATCATATCCCTGCCGGAGTCCCCGCCCCGGTACACGCGGGTGATCTCCACGGCATACTCCCGCTTTTCTCCCGAGGCGTCGGAGATAATCTTCGCCTGTCCGGGCTTCACCTCATCCGCTCCCGCCACGGGCAGGAGCCCGCAGCCGTCAAAGCCGTCCGGCGCCGTGCCGAAAATGCCGCAGCCGCAGTTTACGTCTATGGTGCCCAGCACACGGGACCTGTCAAAGCTCCCGCCCAGCTGCCCCGGTGAACCTGAGCGGCTTTTCGTAATGCCAGTAACGCTGGCGTCAAGGATCGTCCCCTCCCGCAGAGGTACGTCCGCGCCCGTGGCGCTGTCCGCTATTGAGTGCCCCAGCGCGCCGAATTCCCCTGTGGCGGGGTCAAAATAGGTCACGGTCCCGATCCCCGTGAGCGAGTCCCGCACCCATACGCCAAGGTAACGCTCCCCGTCCTCGGCATAGGGGCGCAGCACCGTCCGGCGCTCCTCCCCGCCGCGGGTGTAGCCCACGGTCACGGTGTCGCCCGCCGCCTCCACAAGCTCCGACATCTCCGCCGCCGAGTCCACGCTCACGCCGTCAATGGCGATTATCACGTCCCCCGGCAAAAGCCCCGCGTCCCTGGCGGGGGAGACGCTTCCGCCCTCTCCGCGGAACTCAGAAAGCTCCGAGACCATCACTCCGTCGGTCCTCACCGCGATGCCCACGGCCTCGCCCACCGGCGCCAGCTCCTCCGGAAGCTCGGCGGCAAGGGCGAACGTGGGGAAAATAACGGCTGCCGCCGCCCACGCCACAGCGCCGGCAGCCAATTTTACAAATTTTAGCTTCATTTCTTCCCGCTCCCAAACCAATATTGAGCCCTTCGGCTCTGTATTAATATGTACCGTAAACGGCGCGGTCAGCGTAGAAATTTATTTCGCTTTTGGTTTTCCACATATTCGCTTCCCGCCGCCCTCGCGCCCTTCCGCGAGGAGGCGCGGAAGCTCTCTCCAATTCGCCAAAAACCCGCTTTTCCGTAATTTTCTGCAAACTTGATACATATGATAAAGGGAGATATTATAAAGGAACCTCTGAATAAATCGAAGTGCCGAGATTGGCGAGCAGATTTTTCGCCAGATGAAGGCAAAAAATTGCAGACATACTTTGTGTATTTCAAAATTTTTTGACGAAATATGGTGGAAAATATGCCGCCAAGATCGGTGCGGCGATTTGTTCAGAGGTTCCTACAAGGAGGCGACAGCTTATTGTCCTTTAAAATACTGCGCCGCGGCTCCTCAGGACCCGACGTCGCGCTTCTCCAGCTCGCCCTCTCCCGCGCGGGTTTTTACCAGGGCGCCCTTGACGGCGTATTCGGTCCCCGGACCGATTCCGCCCTGCGCGCCTTCCAATCCGCCTGGGGACTTGCCCCCGACGGCGTGGCGGGACCCAACACATGGGCGGCGCTGGACTCTTGGCTCACCGGCTTTTTTTACCGCACGGTCCGCCCCGGCGACACCATCTACTCCCTCGCCCGCGCCTTCGGCACCACCGTCCGCGCCGTGGAGACGGCAAACCCCTCCGCCGACCCGCTCAGGCTTCGCGTGGGCTCGCGCCTGGTGATCCCCCGCGGCTTCGACGTGGTGTCCGCCCAGGTGCCCTTCACCCCGGCATACCTCGACATATGCGTCCGGGGCCTCACCGCCCGCTACCCGTTCATAAACGCCTTCAGCGGCGGCACATCTGTGATGGGCAGGACCCTCCACGTCCTGACCATAGGTACAGGCGAAAATGAGGTCTTCTACAACGCCGCCCACCACGCCAACGAGTGGATCACCAGCCCGCTTTTGATGAAATTTTTGGAAAAATACGCCCGCGCCCGTTCCCTGGGCTCCACCGTCTTCGGGCAGAGCGCGGAGAATCTTTACGCCCTCACAACCCTCTATCTCATGCCCATGGTCAACCCCGACGGCGTCGCCCTGGTCACCGGCGAGCTCACCGATGGCGCGTATTACCGCCGCGCTCAGGAAATATCCGCCAATTACCCCTCGATACCGTTCCCCAACGGCTGGAAGGCAAACATAAACGGCGTTGACCCGAACCTCCAGTACCCCGCCGGCTGGAACGAGGCGCGGGAGATAAAATTCGCCCAGGGCTATGTTTCCCCGGCGCCGAGAGATTATGTGGGCGCCGCCCCGCTGGAGATACCGGAAAGCCGCGCCGCCTTTAACCTGACAAGACAGCACGACTTCACCCTCACCATATCCTACCACACCCAGGGACGCGTCATTTATTGGAAATATTTAGATTACCTGCCGCCAAGGTCCTACGAGATCGCCCAGAGCTTCGCCGCCGTCAGCGGCTACACGGCGGAGCTCACCCCCACCGCCTCCGGCTACGCCGGCTACAAGGATTGGTTCATTCAAAGCTATAACCGCCCCGGCTACACCGTCGAGGTAGGCTCCGGCGCCGCCCCCCTGCCCCTCTCCCAATTCCCTCAAATCTACGCCGAAAACGAGGGCATCTTAACTCTCGGTCTCACCGCAACACTATAAAAACCCCCTCACTATACGGAGAGGGCGGAATTTCTCCCTTCAAATATTTTACCGGCGGCATGTACATGCCGCCGGTAAAATATTAAATTCTGAGCTGCTGACAATTATTTTTTCCCAGAGCTTTCTTTGCCGGCGCTGTCAATGGCGTATACGATACAGGCGATCCCCGCGATGAGCGCCAGGAGGATCATTCCTCCAGCTATGTTCTCCAAAGCCGCGCCAAGGAAAAATCCGGCAATCGCGGCAAGCACCATGATAACGAGGGAACCGACCGCTTTTTTCATGAGATTATCTCCTTATTTTGTCCCGAAAATACGATCTCCCGCGTCGCCCAGTCCCGGGACGATGTAGGCGTGGTCGTTGAGCTTTTCGTCAACGGCGGCGACGTAGATGTCCACGTCCGGGTGGTCGCGGCGGATGACGGCTATGCCCTCGGGGGCGGCGATGATGTCCACAAGTGTGATGTCCTTGCAGCCGTACTCCTTGATGAAGTCAATGGCGGCGGAGGCGGAGCCGCCGGTGGCGAGCATGGGGTCAACTATGATGACTGAGCTCTCGGCTATGTCGTCGGGCATCTTGCAGTAATACTTTATGGGCTCGTGGGTGTCCGGATCGCGGAAAAGCCCGATGTGGCCAACCCTGGCGGAGGGGAGAAGCTTCAGCATGGGCTCCACCATCCCAAGCCCCGCCCTTAAAATGGGGACAATGGTGATTTTCTTGTCGCCCAGGGTGCGAACGCGCGCGGGAGCGACCGGGGTCTCGACCGTCGTCTCCACGGTGGGGAGCCCGCGGGTGGCCTCGTAGCACATGAGCGTGGAAATCTCCCCCACTATCTCACGGAACTCCTTGACGCCGGTGTTCTTGTCGCGCAGAACTGAAAGCTTGTGGTGAATGAGGGGGTGGTCGAGTACATGAAGATCTGCCATGTTTTTTATCCTCCGTATAAAATATTTGGAATGTATTGTTTGTGCCCTTATATGACGGGGCCGGTATCAGCCGCGCTCCTTTTCGGATCGCTCGCGCTCCAGCCTCTCCCGCTCCGCCTGCGAGAGCCTGAGATAATTCGGCGCAAGGTCAAAGCCCGGCTCCGGCGTCATGCCCTCGGCTGCCTTTGCAACTCCCCAGGCTGACTGGAAAAGCAGGGGCTCCGGCGGAAGCAGGGTGGGAAGTCCCGCCTCCAAAAATCTATTATAGCACAGTTTCGCTCCGTCTCCAACAAAAAAATAAGTTTTTTTAGCTTTTTTTGCCTCGGCGACTATTTCCTCCAGCGCCACGGCCCGGTCCTCGCACAGCCTCACGGGTCTTCCCGCGTCAAAACGGAAAAGGGCGTTGTAGATCTGCCCCCGGCGGGCGTCCATGGCGGGGGCGACTACTACGTCCTCCCGGTCCGCCCCGTGCCACGCCATAGCTTCGAGAGTGGAGACGCCTATCACCGGCCTGTCCCCGCCCCAGCAAAGCCCTTTTGCGGCGGCGACGCCTATCCTTATCCCCGTGAAGGACCCCGGACCCTTTGCCACGGCCACGGCGTCCACGTCCTTTACCGTGAGCTCCAGGTTTGAAAGCAGGTCCTCCGCCATCTTCAAAAGCGTCCTGGAGTGGGTGAGCCCGCTTGCCTGGTAATATTGGGAAATAAGCGCCCCGCCCTCCGTAAGCGCCACGCTCGCGGCCTTGGCGGAGGACTCTATCGCCAGTATCCTCATTGTCCCACCCCGCTTATCTCTATCCTCCGGGAGCTGTCCCCGGTCTTCGCTATCCTCACCCGCACCGTCCCCTGGGGCATGGCGTCCTCCACGTTCTCCGTCCACTCCACGCAGCACACGCCGCCGCGGGTCAGGTAGTCCTCCCAGCCTATCTCAAAAAGCTCGTCGGAGGAGCCCAGACGGTACATATCAAAGTGAAAGAGCGGCACGGGACCCAGATACTCGTTTACGATGGTGAAGGTGGGGCTGGAAACCCTGGCGTCAAGGCCGAGCCCACGGGCGACCCCGCGTATGAACGCCGTCTTCCCCGCGCCCAGCCCGCCGTAAAACGCCGCCACGTCGCCGGGCTTCAAAAGCCTTCCCAGCCTCTCCCCGGCGTCCACTGTGTCTTTTTCGCTGAAGGACTCAATAACCATAAGCACACCCGCGTTTCCTGTGTTGGAGGTATTATAGCACAAAATCTCTGATTTTGTGCTATATTCGCCATGTTTTTCGGTTCCCGGCGAAGCCGGGGAGAAAAACGGCTTGAAATCAAGTATAATATCCGCTGCGCGGATATTATAGCACAGTAATTTAAAAAGTGGAAGTACAAATTGAATGACCGTATCAATTCCATATGCGCCAAAATGACCTTTTCTTTGGGGTATAAAATTTTTCCCGCCGGCATACATTGTACCGTTCACACAAGGCGGATATTGCGCCACAACACAAAGGAGGACAGGCTGTGACGGATACGGAAGGTCAGGCGTCCCGATACGACGGGGCGGTGCTCTTACTGCCCAACTCCCTTCGGGAGAGGGCAAGGGGGCTTTGCAAAACCGACAGGGCGGCGGCGGAGGAGCTGAGGGTGCGTGTGGGAAGACCCCTTACGGTGCTCCTCCCCTCCGGGGAGGCGGAGCTGGGGAGCGAAAGGGTGACCCGCCGGGAGCTGGAGCTTTTGGTGGAGCTCGCCACAGGCGCCTCCGTTCACGCCGCCCGCCGGGAGCTTGCCAACGGCTACATATCCTGTCGCGGCGGCTGCCGCGTGGGGCTCTGCGGGAGCGTATACCTCTCCGGCGGCGAGACGGCTGGCTACAGCGCCTACTCCTCCGCCGTCATAAGGATAGCCAGGGAAAAGCGGGGGATCGCCGACGGCTTTGTCCGCGGGCTCTTTGACGGCCGCCGACTGCGCTCCACGCTCATAATCGCCCCGCCCGGAGGGGGAAAGACCACGCTCCTCAGGGAGCTTACACGCCTCGCCTCCACTCCGTCGGGAGCGAGACCCGGACTTCGCGTCGCCCTGTGCGACGAGCGGGGAGAGGTGGCGGCTCTGCGCGAGGGCGTGCCGGAGCTGGAGGTGGGACCCATGACCGACGTGCTGGACGGGTGTCCCAAGGCGGCGGCGGTGATGACCGTCCTCAGGTCCATGAACCCCCAGGTGGTGGCGCTGGACGAGATAACGGCGCCAGAGGACGTGGAGGCCATCGAGCGGGCGCGAAACTGCGGCGTGTCGCTCCTTGCCACCGCCCACGCCTCCGGCGCTGAGGACCTGAAAAGCCGCCCGCTTTATCGGGACATGCTGTCGGGCGGCGCGTTTGAAAGACTTGTGGTCATCAAAAAAACCGTGAGCGGCAGGAGCTTTGAGGTTTTGAACGGAGGCGGTGAGCCATGCTGAGGACGCTGGGCGCGGCGCTTATAATAGCCGCCACGGGCTCTATGGGACTGCGGGGCGTGCTGGCGCTGAGGAAAAGGACGGCGGTGCTGGAGGGGCTCATCGCTTCGCTCCAGATAATGGAAAGCGAGATATGCTCCCGAATGGCTCCCATGCGCGAGGTGCTGGAGCAGCTGACGCGGGAGGCGCCCGCGCCTGTGAGAGGGCTCTACCGCCGGGCTTACGGGGGACTGGAGGCGCTGGGCAGGTGCTCCTTCTTCACCGTCTGGAAAATGGCGGTGGAAAAAAGCCGCGAGCTGGACCTGAGAGCCGAGGAGGAGCAGACACTTACGGACCTGGGGCTCTCCCTGGGCAGGTACGACGTGAGGGAGCAGGCGGAGGCCATCGGCAGGGCGGAGAGAAGGCTGGAGGCGGCGCTTGCCAAAGCCGAGGAGGAGCGGGCGAGGGATTCAAAGCTCCACGCCTTTTTCGGCATCGCCTCAGGCATATTCGCCGTGATAATACTTCTTTAAAAGGTCCAAAAAACGGAACATTTTATCTGATTTACGAAGGAACCGGCAAATGAATGTTGATCTTATCTTTAAAATCGCCGCCGTTGGCATACTTGTGGCTGTGCTGAACCTCCTTCTGGGAAGGTCGGGGCGGGACGAGCAGGCGCTCATGGTCACCATCGCGGGGCTCGTGGTGGTTTTGCTTGTGCTTATACGCGAAATATCGTCGCTTTTTGACCTCATAAAGTCCCTTTTCGGGCTTTTTCGGACGGACCTTGGGATATAATGGACATGCTTTTGAAAACCGCCGCCGTCTGTATCCCGGCGGCGCTTATGGCAAGCCTCCTCAAAAAGGACAGCCCCGCCATGGCCATGCTCATAGCCATAGCCGCCGGATGCCTTGTGATTTTCACCTCCGCCGGTGCTCTGCGGGAGATACGGGACTTTATGGCGGAGGTTGCGGAGCTGGGCGGAATATCGGACACGGTCCTCGCGGTACTGCTGAAAACCGTGGGCATCGCCGTGATCTCCCGCCTCGCCGCGGACCTGTGCAAGGACGCGGGGCTTGGCGCGGCGGCGTCGGGAGCGGAGCTTGCGGGCGCGGCGGCGGCTCTCTGGACGGCAATGCCCGTGATGCGCGGCGTTTTACATACCGTAAAGGAGCTCATATGGACCGCCTGAAAAAGCTTGCGGTGACAGGGATTTTCGCCGTCCTCCTCATGTCGCGGGCCCTCTCCGTCACCGCTCTGGCGGCGCCCTCCCAGGGGATAATCGACACCCGCGAGCTTGAGGAAAAGCTGCCCACGGAGGCGGCGGAGGTGTTGAAAAACGCAAATTTACCCCCCTCTCAGGGGGTGCTCGGAGGGGTATCCGGAGGGGTATCTAAAGTATTTGGAAACGTTTTCAGTACCCTTTGCAGGGCACTTGGAGGGGTATTTAGAGGGGCTCTCGCGGGGGGTGTCTCCGTGCTCGCGGCGGCTGTCCTATGCTCCGTCGCGGGGGCCCTCACCGAGACTCCAAACGGCGTGGACCACGTGAATATCGTGGGCGTCTTTGTAATCCTCGCCTCCACTGTCGGCAGCTTCGGGACGCTTATGGGGGAGGCGCGGGAGGTGATCGGGGAGCTTTCGGACATCGGCACCATGCTCCTGCCGGTTATGGCATCGGCCTCCGCCGCCTCCGGCGCGGCGGCGTCCGGGGCGGCGAAATACGCCGCGTCCGCGCTTTTCCTCAACGTGCTGGGCCAGCTCTCCAAAAAGCTGATCGTGCCGCTCATATATATGTTTCTGGCGGCGTCCGCCGGGGAGGCGGCGTTTGGCGGGGGCGTGGGAGGCGCGGCGAAGCTCGTGGCCCGGCTCATAAAGCAGGCTCTTACCGTGACGGCGCTGGCGTTTTCCGTATATCTCACCGCCGTGAGCCTGGTGGCGTCCTCGGCGGACGCGGTGACGGTGAAGCTCACAAAGACCGCCATCTCAACGCTCCTGCCGGTGGTGGGAGGAATGGTCTCCGAGGCGGCGGACGCCGTCGCATCGGGCGTGGGCGTCATACGCAGCGCGGCGGGGGCGGCGGGAGTCGTGGCTGTGGCGGCGGTGTGCGCGGTGCCGTTTTTGAAGCTGGCGGTAAATTCGCTGGTGCTCCGCGCGGCAGCGGCGCTTTCGGAGACGGTGGCTCCCAAGGCGGTGACGGGGTTCATCGAGTCCGTGGCGACGGCGTATTCCCTCATGCTGGCGCTGGCGGGGACCGAGGCGGTGATGCTGACAGTCTCGGTGATAGCCGCGGCGAAGGGCCTGGGTGCGTAAAAGCTTTGACTTATGCAAATGTGAGCTTCAGGAGGTATTTATGCTGGACGCGTTGAGAAGATGGGTCATGGCGATGGCGGCGACGGGGGTGGTGTGCGCCGTCGCCAGATCGTTATCCCCCGGAAAGGGGAAAAGGGTCGTGGGCGCGGTGTGCGGCTTTGCTGTGATGGCGGCGCTTTTGAGCATTGCCGGCGACGTGGACGCCCTGGGAATAGGGATGTACGCCGCCGGGTTCAGGGAGGAGGCCGAGGCCGCCGTGGAGGACGCCGGAGAGAGGGCGAGGAGTGAGACAAGATTTATCATAGAGGAGCGGTGCGAGGCATATATATTGGACAAAGCCGCGTCGATGGGCGTATCCCTGCGGAGCGTCTCCGTCACGGCAAAGTGGAGCGACGAGGGGTTCTGGTATCCCGTCAAAGCGATGCTGGAGGGAGATGAGAGCGGTGAGCTTTCAAGGAAGATAGAGGCGGAGCTGGGCATCAGCCGGGAAAATCAGGTTTGGAGTACGGAAGATGGACATTAAAAAATCGTTTGAAGCGGCGGCGGAGAAGCTCAAGGGCGCGAAATACGTCCTGCTCGTCCTGCTTTTGGGCGTTGTGCTCCTGCTCCTGCCCACCGGCGGGGACAAGAAGACAGGCGAGGGTGAAAATGCCGCCGCGGACCCTCAGAACGCGGAGAGACCTGAGCGGGAGCTGGAGGCGCGGCTTGAGGAGATCCTGTCGCTTGTGGACGGCGCCGGAGAGGTGCGCGTACTGCTGACGCTCTCCACTGACGGGGAGCGCGTGCTGGCGCGGGACACCGAGACCTCATCGGAGACCCGCGACGGGGAGGGCAGAAGCGAGACCTCGGAGTCCGCCGTCATAGTCTCCCGCTCCGGCGGGGGAAGCGAGGCGGTGGAGGTGTCATATAATTACCCCAGCTACCGGGGCGCCGTCGTCGCCGCCGAGGGTGCCGGTGACCCCAGAGTAAAGCTGAATCTTTTGGAAGCAGTGAAGGCGGCGACGGGCCTTTCGGGGGAGCGGATTGTTGTTTGCCGTCTTGGAGGCGGGAAGTAAGGTTCCGCACCTTTAAGGACCGCGCATGGGCTCCTGAGCCGCTGGGCTCTTTATAATGTATCCGCCATTAAATGGCGGGGGATTTTCTTTCCTCTCTTTTTGAGTTCGTCAAAAAGAGAGGAAAGAAACAAAGGAGAGAAAAAACGACCAAAGGGGGATTTCGATTTTCCCCCTTTGGAAACCCCTTTTAAAAACGACCACACAGGGGGCCGCGGGCCCCCTATGTGGAGAACCCCCGGTGGGGAGCACCGCCGGCAGCGGTTGCGACGGCGAAGCGATGGAGAAGCGGGCTTTATTTCAGTATTTTTCCGGCGGCATGTACGTTGGAAAAATCACCTTTTGTCGCGCAAGTGTGCGCCCCTACGGGGCGTGCGCGCAGTGCGACAGCAGGTAAAAATTTATGAATTTCGCAAAATTCATAAATTTTTACCGCACGTTCCTGTTTGTTTCAAAAGGGCGCAGCCCTTTTGAAACAAGATGAGAAAAGAAGACCTACCGGTTCCCGCCCAGGCGGGAATAAACCGCCCCGCGCGGCGAGCGAAATTATTAAATTTGGAGGTATTTATGAAGGCAATTAAGAGAAATGCGGTGATACTGACGGTCATGTTGTTTGTGTGTGCCGCGGTGTATTTGAATTGGTCGTACAACAAGAGAGTGGAGGACGCGTCCAAGGTGGAGGACGGGGAGAGCGACACCCTGGAGCAGAAGAAGGAGGAGACGGTGACCGGCGGGGCGCAGACGTTGGGGAGCGTTTCCGACGAGGGGGACGCGGGGCTTTATTACAGCGTGAGCGGGGAGAAGCAGGACGGCGGGGCCGACGGGCAGGATACGCAGGAGGGCGGAGGCGATACCGGCGCCGCCGCGACGGGGGAATATGACGAGTATTTTGCCCAGGTGAGGCTTGAGAGGAGCCAGGCGCGGGACGAGGCGTCGGCTACGCTCAGGACCGTGGCGGACGCCGAAGGCGCCTCGAAGGAGACTGTGGACGGCGCTCTCCAGGCTATGACGCGCATGGCTGAGTACGCCGTCAAGGAGGCGGAGCTGGAGAACATGATAAGGGCCAAGGGGTTCATTGACGCCGTGGTGTACCTGACCGACGACTCCGCCAGCGTCACCGTGGCAGCCGAGGGGGGACTTGACAAGGCGTCCGTGGCGAAGATAACCGACGTTGTTGTGTCCCAAACGGGACTTTCCGCGGATAAGCTGTGGGTCACGGAGATAAAATAAGGAGATTTTGAGAAGTTTTGCTTTTCTTTTTGGGGCGGGTGTGGTAGAATACCATGTGATAGGATAAATGAGGCGGCGGAGCCGCCCTGGTAAAAAGCTTTATATTTTTGGAGGACGACATGGGCGAGAACAAGGATTACATCACCCACCCCGACGAGAAGGGGAGCATAAACATATCCGAGGAGGTCATATCCGTCATCGCCGCCTCCGCCGCGATGGAGACGGAGGGCGTCGCCGCGCTCTCGGCGGGGCGCGACCTTTCGGAGCTTTTGGGGAAAAAGAACCTATCCAAGGGCGTGCGCATAGCCGTGGACGGGGAGAACGTGAAGGTGGACGTCTGGCTCACCGTGAAGCTGGGCGTGTCCGTCCACAGCGTGGGCAAGAAGGTCCAGGAGGCGGTCCAGGGCGGCATAGAGTCCATGACGGGCTTTAAGGTCACCGAGGTAAATGTGCATGTTGTTGGCGTGAGCTTAAAGTAATTTTTGTAAAAGGGCTTTGCCCTTTTGCAAAAATTAAGGGGAGGACGTGCGGAAAAATTTCTTGAATTTTGCGAAATTCAAGAAATTTTTCCTGCTGTCACGGTTCGCGCACTCGCTGCGCTCGCACACTCACCGTGACATAAGGAAATTTTTTCGACGTACATGCCGCCGAAAAAATATTTTATTGGGATTTTAAATCGGGGGTCCCGTTTGGGGACTTGTAAGGGTTGATTTTATGAACAGATCGGAAGCGAGAGAGGTCGCTATGCGGCTTTGTTTTGAGATTTCGAGCCGGGAGTGCGACGCTAAAGAGGTGCTGGAGGGTTTTTTTGAGGGGGAGTATTATGCCTCCCTCGCCTCGGAGGACAAGCTGTACGAGTCACAGCCCCAGCCCAACCACAAAGAGTACATCGAGGAGCTGGTGCTTGGGATAGGCGAGCACTCGGCGGAGCTGGATTTCTACGTGGAGAAGTACGCCAAGGGTTGGAAGTTCGGGCGGATCTCACGCACGGCCGTGGCGGTGATGAAGACGGCAATGTACGAGATAATGTACATGCCCCAGATACCCAACGGCGCCGCCATAAACGAGGCGGTGGAGATCGCCAAGAAGTACGACGAGCCGGAGACTGTGGCGTTTATCAACGGCGTCCTCGGTACGTTTGTGAGGGAAGAGCTGCCCAAATGAAGATAGCCGTAGGGTTTGACACATCAAATTATACCACCTCCTGCGCCTTTTTTGACGGAGAGCGGGGGGTCAATTCGGGACGCCTTCTGGACGTGAGGCCCGGCGAGCTGGGTCTCCGCCAGTCGGACGCCCTTTTTTCGCATGTCAGGAGACTGCCGGAGATAGTGGACGCCCTGCCGGTCGAGGGTGAGATTATCGCCGTGGGAGCCTCGGAGACGCCCAGAGAGACGGAGGGCAGCTATATGCCCTGCTTTCTTGCGGGTGTCGCCCAGGCGCGGGCGCTGTCGCACTTTTTGAAGGTCCCGTATTTCGGCTTTTCCCACCAGCAGGGGCACATAGCGGCGGCGGCGTGGTCCGCGGGGCGCCCGGAGCTTATGGAGAGGGATCACCTGGCGTGGCACCTCTCCGGCGGGACAACGGAGCTTCTGCTTGTAAGGCCATATGGAACGGCTGTCAGGTGCGAGATCGTCGGCGGGACAAAGGACGTGTCCGCGGGACAGCTCATTGACAGGACGGGACAGCTTCTCGGATTGCCCTTCCCCTCCGGCAGGGAGCTGGACAGGCTTTCCGGGGAGGCTAAGGAGAGGCTTTCCTACCTTCCCAAAAAGGACGGGTGCTCCTTCTCCCTCTCCGGCGTTGAGCACAAGATGAAGGAGATGAAGGAGGCGGGAGCGCCTGACGCGGAGACGGCGTATTTTGCCCTTTGCTCCGTCATCCGGGCGGTACACCAGGCGACGGCGGAGGCAAAGAGGCTATACGGTGACCTGCCGGTGCTCTATTCCGGCGGGGTGGCGTCAAATTCCCTTTTGAGGAGCATGACGCCGGAGGGGATATTCGCCGAGCCGAAATACTCAACCGACAACGCCATGGGTACTGCCATACTCACCTGGAGGGCGGTGAACGCCAATGGATGAGAGAAACATCGTGACGGTGTCGGAGCTCAACGAGTACCTTAAAAACGTGTTTGACTCCATGCCCCGTCTTGCCAACATATACGTGCGGGGGGAGCTTTCAAACTACAAGATATACCCCTCCGGGCACCACTATTTCACCATGAAGGACGCGGGCGGACAGCTAAAGTGCGTCATGTTCAAGTCCTCCGCCGCGAGGCTCAGGTTCCGCCCCGCCGACGGGATGAAGGTCATAGCCTTCGGGCGCGTGTCGGTCTACCCCAGGGACGGGGCATATCAGCTTTACGTCACGTCCTTGTCGCCAGACGGCGTGGGGGACCTGCAAATTGCCTTTGAGCAGCTCAAGGAGAAGCTCTTCAAGGAGGGGCTATTCGACAGGGAGCACAAGGTCCCCCTGCCGGTGTTCCCCATGAGAGTCGGGGTCGTCACCAGCTCCGCCGGCGCGGCGGTACACGACATCATACGTGTGCTGAAAAAACGCTGGCCCGTGGCGAAGGTACTGCTCCTGCCGGTGCGTGTCCAGGGCGAGGAGGCTCCGCCGGAGATAGCGGCGGCGGTGCGCTACGCCGACAGGCACCAGGTCGCCGATGTGCTCATAGTCGGGCGCGGCGGCGGGAGCATGGAGGACCTGTGGTGCTTCAACGACGAGCGGGTGGCGAGGGCTATATACGACTGCTCCATACCCGTCATCTCCGCCGTGGGGCACGAGCCCGACGTGACCATAGCCGACTTTGTGGCGGATGTGCGGGCGGCGACGCCCTCAAACGCCGCGGAAATCTGCGCGCCGGACATACTGAGCCTCCGGGAGGCCGTGCGGGAGTACGGCGTCAGGGGCGCGGGGGCGGTGGAAAAGAGGATAGCCGCGCAGCGCGAGCGGCTGGAGAGCCTGGCTGAAAGAAGGGTCCTGCGGGACCCGGGCGGCTGGGTGGACGTGTGCCGCCAGACGCTTGACGGCAAATCGGAGAGGCTGTGCGCCGTGATGTCGGCGCTTCTTGCCCAGGACAGGCGCGTATACGCCGAGAGCGCCGCGAGGCTTGACGCCATGAGCCCGCTTAAGGTGCTGGGGCGCGGGTACGCCATAGCGGTGAAGGCGGACGGGAAGGTCGTCAGGAGCCCAAATGACGTGAAAAGCGGGGACGAATTTACGTTGAAGCTGCGCCGGGGAGAGATAGAGTGCGCGGTGAAGTGAAGGAGGATATTATGGCAGGGAAAAAGCTTTCCTTTGAGGAATCCATGGCGAGGATAGACGAGATAGTCAAGGCGCTGGAAAAGGGGGACAGGCCCCTGGAGGAGGCGCTGGGACTTTTTGAGGAGGGGACGAAGCTTGTCCGCTCCTGCGGGAAGGTGCTGGACGAGGCGGAGCAGAGGGTGGTCAAGCTCCGTCGGGGACCCGACGGGGAGCCGGTGGAGACGCCCTTTGAGGAGGGCGAGTGATGGAGCTTTCGGCTGAGCTTGGAAGGCTCAGGGGCGCTGTGGAGGCGTATCTTGGGGGGCTCTTCACCGAGGACGCGCCCTACGGGAGACTGCTGGAGTCCATGCGCTACTCCCTGCTTGCCGGGGGAAAGAGGCTGAGGCCCGCGCTGACGTTGAAGTTCTGCGAGGCGCTGGGCGGAGATACAAAGGCGGCGATGCCCCTTGCCTGCGCGCTGGAGCTCATTCACACATATTCGCTCATCCACGACGACCTTCCCTGTATGGACGACGACAGCCTGAGGCGTGGTCTGCCCACGAACCACACGGTTTTCGGCGAGGGCAGGGCGGTCATCGCCGGTGACGCGCTCCAGGCGGCGGCGTTCGGGCTGGTATCGTCGGCAAAGCTGCCGCCGGAGAGGACCGTGAGGGCGGTGGCGTATCTTGCCGACTGCGCCGGGGCGCGGGGTATGTGCGGCGGGCAGGAGCTTGACACCGCCGAGGACACCGACAGGTCCATAGAGGGCCTGACGCTTATAAACGACCTGAAGACCGGGGCGCTCATCAGGGCGGCCTGCGCTCTTGGGGTCATAGCCGCCGGTGGCGGCGAGAGGGAGCTTGAGGCGGCCGAGGAGTACGGGAAGCAGCTTGCGCGGGCCTTCCAGATACGCGACGACATACTTGACGTGGTGAGCACGCCGGAGGAGCTGGGGAAGAACGTGGGCTCCGACGAGGCAAACGAAAAGCCCACCTACGCCTCGGTGCTAGGCGTGGATAAGGCGGAGCGGGAGGTTCTCGCCGCCACGGAAAGGGCGAAGGCGGCGCTGGAGGGTGCCATCGACAGCGGCGGATTTTTCGAGGCACTGGCTGACGCTCTGGCGGTGAGGAAAAGCTGAGAAATACGGTAAGAGATTTATCATATTGACCTATTGAAAAATCATAAATATGTGGTAAAATGTATTCGGTGGCGCAGTATTCTAGTCGGAGCGGGCGTCTCCTAAGAAGGGCCTAAAAATCCTTTGAAGGGCACATCGTTGAAGCCTCTTGTGTCTGCTTGGAACGCCCAGTTCCGGGTGGGTGCTGGAGGGAGGCGCGTTTTTGCGGCCTGCATCTTCAGGGCGACTGATAATGGCATATCGGCCCCGACCCTGCTGGTGTGGAGACCCGGTGCTGTGGTCAGGCGTACTCCCTTTCGCGGTACGCGACCTGATTACGGTCCGGGGTTTAAACCTGTATTGCGGTGCGAACCAATGGGAGAGACTTTTTTGACTCAACCTGTGCTGTGTGCAGAGTAGCCTGCCTTGAGTGGAACATGCGGATAGGGGAGCTTACGCGTTTCTCGCCCCGGCCAGGGCGAGGGGCGATATCCCCTTGAAATATGTCCTGCAAAAGAGGCTAAAGAGACGTTTCGCTTCGCCATGGAAAACATCTAGGCTGTCAATTGGGCGAACAGGGGATTGCAGTGCGGTCTGAGTGGCGATCGGGTGACCGGTCCGGCGACGGCCGGAGCGGGTATTCAATGGGAAACCGCCTTCACGGCAACGGGAGGTATGCCCGCGGGAAAGCCTACCCGACCTAAGCCGCAAGATTTATCCTGTTCGCCGCCGCCTTTTGTGCAAAAAAGACCGGAGGTCTTTTTTGCAAGGGGGAACGTGCGGAAAATTTTTCTGAATTTTGCGAAATTCAGAGAAAATTTTCCTGCTGTCGCGCGGCGCGCGCCCCGAAGGGGCACACTTGCGCGACAAAAGGTGATTTTTCCGACGTACATGCCGCCGGAAAAATACTTTTTGTTTTGGAGAACAAGGTAAATATTTTAATAAAATCGCCGCGGTGCGGCATTTATTTTTATGGCGGTGTTATGAAAAAGAAGACTAATATCAGGTGGATAGTTGAGATCGTTGTTTTTTCGCTTACTATGTCGGTGGTGTTCTCGTTCATGTCGTCGGAGATACTGGACGGGGCGGGGTACATAGTGGCGTTTGTGCTGCTGCTGGCGTTTGTGGCGCTGGGCGTTATCTTTGACGTCATAGGCGTGGCGGTGACAAGCGCCACGGAGACACCCTTTCACGCCATGGCGTCCCACAAGGAGCGTGGGGCGCGGGAGGCGCTGAGGCTCTTGAGGAAGTCTGACAAGGTCAGCTCCATATGCAACGACGTGGTGGGGGACATATCCGGCATAATCTCCGGCGCTACGGCGGCGGCGATAGCGGGGAACCTGACGCGCGATTTCGGGCTCAACGGCGTGGTGATGTCGCTGGTGGTGACCGGCGCTGTCTCTGCCCTCACCATCGGCGGCAAGGCGGTGGGGAAGACCATAGCCCTTTCAAACAACACGCAGATAATATTCACGGTGGGCAAGCTCATGTCCTTCCTGCCGAAATTCGGAAAGAAAAAATAAGTTTTTGGGGTAGCCTGTGAGCATTTTGGAAAGCATATCCTCGCCTGAGGATGTAAAAAAACTTGATGAGGCGCAGCTTCCTGAGCTCTGTGCGCAGCTGCGCCGTTTTGTCGTGGATACTACCGCGAGGACGGGGGGACATCTCTCCCCGAACCTGGGGGTTGTGGAGCTGACGGTGGCGATCCACCGGGTGTTCGACACCTCCAGAGACAGGCTCGTATTCGACGTGGGGCACCAGAGCTATATCCACAAAATACTGACGGGCCGCAGGGAGGAGTTCGGCTCCCTCAGGTCCTTCGGGGGGATATCGGGCTTTCCCAAGCCCTCTGAGTCTGTCCACGACGCGTTCGTGGCGGGGCACGCCTCCTCCGCGGTGTCCACGGCGCTGGGAATGGCCAGGGCGCGGACCCTCCTGGGGGAGGATTACAGCGTCATCGCCCTTGTGGGCGACGGGGCCCTCACGGGCGGGCTCGCCTATGAGGGGCTTTGCGACGCCGGGGACAGCACGGAGCCCATTATAGTCATCCTCAACGACAACGGCATGAGCATCACGGAGAACGTGGGGGCAATGGCACGGCATTTGGCGCACCAGAGGCTCAAGCACGGGTATATCGCCTTCAAAAACGCCTACCGCAGGTTCATGAACAGGTTTTCGGGGCTCAAGGCGGTGTACAACGTCCTCCACAAGGTCAAGTCCTGGGTGAAGGAGGCAATATTCCACTGCTCCATGTTTGAGGAGATGGGCTTTGCCTATATAGGCCCCGTGGACGGGCACAACGTAAAGGCTCTGACGGCGGCGCTGAGCATAGCCAGGGACACGAAGGGTCCGGCGCTGGTCCACGTGATAACGAAAAAGGGCAAGGGCTACGGCTTTGCCGAGGCAAACCCCGACGCCTTCCACGGGGTGAAGTGCTTCGACCCTGAGACGGGCGTGATCCCCGCCTCCGGGGAGAGCTTTTCCTCGGTTTTCGGGGACGAGCTGTGCAAGATCGCCGCGGAGGATGAGAGGGTCCTTGCCGTCACCGCCGCCATGCCCTCTGGCACGGGGCTTACGGAGTTTTCAAAGAGCTTCCCCAAAAGATTTTTCGACGTGGGGATATGCGAGGGGCACGCGGTATCCATGATCGGCGGCGCCGCCCACCAGGGGTGCGTTCCGGTGTTCGCCGTGTATTCCACGTTTTTGCAGAGAAGCTATGACATGATAATGCAGGACGTGGCCATGGGCAACGAGCACGCGGTGCTTGCCGTGGACAGGGCGGGGCTCTCCGGCGAGGACGGGGAGACGCACCAGGGGACCATGGATGTGGGATTTTTGACAAGCGCCCCCAACATGACCGTGTGGTCGCCGTCGAGCTTTGCCGAGCTTCGGGATATGCTGAGGTACGCCGTTTTTCAGGAGAAGGGGCCTGTCGCCGTGCGCTACCCTAAGGGCGCCGAGGGCGGATACCGTTCCGGCGGCGCGGAGCCCGTGAAGGTGCTGGAAAGGGGCGGCGACTTCACCCTTGTGACCTACGGGATAAGCGTAAACACCGCTCTCGCCGCGGCGGAGGAGCTGAAAAAGCGCGGCGTTTCGGTTGACATAATCAAGCTGGGGCGGATAAAGCCCATTGAGCTTGGACCAATCGATGAGTCTGTCCGCCGCACGGGGAGGCTCCTGGTGCTGGAGGAGACCACCGCCAACGGCTGTATAGGGCAGCAGGTCGCGGCGGAGCTTTTGGAGAATGGAGTGAAAATCGACACGCTCATTTTGAAGAACACCGGCGACAGGTTCATACCCCACGGGAGCGTGGAGGAGCTGAGAAGGTACTGCGGCATAGACGAAAAAAGCGTCTTTGAGGCGATTTTCAAAGCCGTGAGAGGTGAGGGGAATGGCAAAGACCAGGCTTGATGTGATGCTGGTGGAGCGGGGCTTTTTCGACTCCAGGGAGAAGGCAAAGGCGGTAATAATGGCGGGGGACGTGTTCGTCAACGGTCAAAGGTCCGACAAGCCCGGAAACGCCTACGGCGAGGACGTGAGCATAGAGGTCCGCGGCGGGACGCTCAAATATGTCTCCCGCGGAGGGCTGAAGCTGGAGAGGGCGCTGGACTTCTTCGGGGGGAACCCGAAGGGGCGCGTCTGCCTGGACTGCGGCGCCTCCACAGGCGGGTTCACGGACCTTATGCTCCAAAGGGGGGCGGTGAAGGTCTACTCCGTGGACGTGGGCTACGGACAGCTCGCATGGCAGCTGCGCTCCGATGAGCGCGTGGTGGTCATGGAGCGGACCAACGCCCGCTATCTGACGCCGGATATGTTCCCGGAAAGACCGGAGCTTGCCGGGATCGACGTGAGCTTCATCTCCCTTTCGCTCATCCTTCCCGCGGTTCGCTCGGTGCTCACCCCGGAGGGGGAGGCGTTCTGCCTCATAAAGCCCCAGTTCGAGGCGGGGCGCGAGAAGGTGGGGAAGAAGGGCGTTGTGCGGGAGCCTGAGACGCATATAGAGGTCCTGGAGGCGTTTATGAAGAACGCACAAAACGCCGGATTTTATGTGGAAAACCTCACCTGGTCGCCGATAAAGGGACCGGAGGGGAATATCGAGTTTTTGGGGCACCTGGTGAGCTCCCCCTGTGAGTGCGGGGCGGATATACGCCGGGTGGTGCAAAACGCCCATGAGGTGCTTTGATGGAGAAGGTCCTGCTTTTTGAAAATCCGGAGAGGGATTCGGGGAGAGAGTATCTTGAGAGGGTTCGGCAGATAGCCGCGAATCTCGGCATCGACTGCGAGGCGGTGTCGGCGGACGGGGATGTGAGGTCCCGCGCCGCCGGCGCGGGGATGGCCGTCACCTTCGGGGGAGACGGCGCCATTTTGCGGGCGGCAAGGGCCCTTTGCGGGACGCAGATACCCATTTTGGGCATAAATCTTGGTCACAAGGGCTTTATGGCGGAGCTGGAGCCCGGCGAGGTGGGGCTTGCGGAGACCGCGTTCCGGGGAAAATTCACCGTCGAGCCCAGAATGATGGCGGATGTGAACGTATACAGGGACGGAAAGCCGGTGTATTCCGATTTCGCCCTCAACGAGGCGGTGGTGGGAGGCGTGGCGCGGGTCATATCCGTGAACGTCTACGGCGACGGTCGGAGGATAATGGGCTTTGACGGGGACGGGGTGATCGTCTCCACGCCCACCGGCTCCACGGCATATTCCCTCTCCGCGGGAGGCCCCATCGTGGAACCCACGGCGAGGAGCCTTATCGTGACGCCTGTGTGCCCACACATACTCTCGGCGCGCAGCTACGTGCTCTCGCCAGAGAGGACGGTGACCGTGGAGCTGGGGGAGCTGGGGCGCAAGGAGGCGTACATCTCCGTGGACGGAGTTGAGAGCGTGAGGCTCCTTACCGGCGACAGGGTGGAGGTCCGCGCCTCGGCGACCGTGACAAAGCTTGTCCGCGTGACGGGCAGGAGCTTTTACGAGAAGGTCAGCTCAAAGCTGGGGGAGAGACCGTGATGAACGAGCGACAGGAGAAAATAGTTGACATAATATCGAAAAACATCATAGGTACCCAGGCCGAGCTCCAGGCGGCGCTGGAGAGGGAGGGCGTGCGCGCGGCGCAGGCGACCATCTCCAGGGACATAAAGGCGCTGAGGCTCGTAAGGGAGCTGACGCCGCAGGGGAAATACAGGTATGTAACGCCCAGGGAAAAGACCGTGGACGCGGAGCAACGGCTGCGGGCGATATTCAGAGAGTGCGTGGTGAGCATAGACAGGGCGCAGAACATAGTGGTGATAAAGACGCTCCCCAGCCTTGCGCCGGCGGCCTGCGCGGCGCTGGACAAGATGAAGGTGCCGGGGCTCGTGGGCACTATCGCCGGCGACGACACGGCGTTTCTTGCCATGCGGGACGACGACGCGGCTGAACAACTCGTGAGGAGGATCGGAAGGGGGATATGAACCCCCTTTGGAAGCCCCGCGTGCCCGCGGGGGGCGGGCTATGCTTTGATTTATAAGTGCATTATACCACAAATTTTGAAAATGTCAAGCAAAAATAATTAAAAATGCTTCGTCAATTTCAACAAAAAATTTAGGGCTCCGAAGCCGCGGGGCTTTTGTAAAGGATTCCGCCCCTATTGGGCGGAGGGATTTACTTTCTCCTCTTTTGGATTCGCCAAAAGAGGAGTAAAGTAACAAAGAGGAGAAAAGCGACCAGAGGGGGATTTCGATTTTCCCCCTCTGGACACCCCTTTTAAAAACGACCACACAGGGGGCCGCGGCCCCCTATGTGGAGAACCCCCGGTGGGGAGCGTATCGGCAGCAGTTGCGAAAACACGGTGTAGGGGCTGTGCTGAAAGTTTTTGCCCGACAAGAACCAACAAAGCGCGGCAATGTTGAAGGGCAGGGCGTACTGACAACCGACCACGTTAAGCGGCTAAGCGATTTCGGAGACTGTGCAATTCAGTTTTGGGAACCCGCGCGCCGTTCCTTCTGCCCGTGCGTGAAAGTTTTGGACCGCGGGAGCCGTCGCGAGACTAAACGGTAGGGCGTATAAAGCTTCTGCCGACCCCAAAATAAAAAATTCTTTTTCTCTCTTTTGCTTCTTTTACTCGTCTTTTTCTCATTTCTGAGAAAAAGATGAGAAAAGAAGACCCCCGTTTCCCGCAAGGGCGGGAACAAACCGCCCACCGCGGTGAGGCAACCCCTTCGGCAGGGTGCCGAATTTCAGAAATTAAGAGCCTACCGGCTCCGGAGGTGATAAAATGTTATCATTGCTGCACATAGAAAACATAGCCGTCGTGGAACGCGCGGATATTGAATTCGATGAAGGCCTCAATGTACTTACCGGCGAGACGGGCGCGGGGAAATCTATTGTCATTGACGCGCTGGAGGCGTCGCTGGGGTGGCGGACGAGTAGGGAGCTGGTGCGGACCGGGGCTAAGAGCGCGCTGGTGACTGCCACGTTCGTGGGCGCGGACGTGGGGGAGTGGTGCGAGGAGAACGGGGTGGAGTTTGAGGACGAGCTTGTTTTGACGCGCCGTATCTCCGAGGACGGAAAGAGCTCCTGCCGGGTGAACGGGACGCCCATCTCCGCGGTACAGCTGCGGGAGCTGGGGCTGAGGCTCATTGACATACACGGTCAGGGCGATGGGCAGAGGCTCACCAACGAGAGGTGGCACCTTACGTACCTTGACGGGTTCGGGGGGCTCCGGGGGGAGCTTGAGGAGTACAAAAAGGCTTACGCCCGGCTCCGTGAGCTGCGGGACGAGATCGGGGCGCTCACCTTCAGCGAGGGGGAGCGGGAGAGAAGGATAGACATACTCACCTTCCAGGTGAACGAGATAGAGCGGGCGGGACTTACGCCGGGGGAGCTTGAGGAGAAGCAGAGGCGGCGGGAGTTTTTGCGCTCGGCGGGAAAGCTATCGGACTCCGTGCGGGACGCGGCGGCGTGCCTGGGAGGGACGGAGAGGTCCGACGGGGCGGTGTCGCTCATTGAGTCCGCGGCGGGGACGATAGCCTACGCGCTGCGGTGGTCGGAGGAGCTGTCGGGGCTCTCGCAAAAGCTGACGGATCTGAAATACGCCGCCGAGGACGCGCAGGAGGAGCTTCGGGACCTCAGGGAGAGGCTGGAGTTTTCACCGGAGGAGCTGGACGAGCTGGAGTCAAGGCTGGACGTTTTGAAGAGGGTCACCCGCAAGTACGGCGGCAGCGAGGAGGCGGCTCTCCGAACGCTGGAGGAGGCAAAGCGGGAGCTTGAGGAGATAGAGTTTTCCGACGAGAGGATAAAGAAGCTTGAGGTAAAGCTTGCCGCCGCCGAAAAGGAGGCGGGGAGGCTTGCCGGCAAGCTCACGGAGAGGCGCAAGAGGGCCGCCGGGGAGCTGGCGGGCGCCATAGAGCGGGAGCTTTCGGAGCTGTCCATGGCGGGGGCGCGGTTCAGCGTGGAAATAAAGCCTTCGGAGCTGGGCCCTGAGGGGGCGGACGAGGTGCGCTTCCTCATGGCGGCAAACGCCGGGGAGAGCCTGGGGAGGATCGCCAAGGTCGCCTCGGGCGGCGAGCTTTCCAGGATAATGCTGGCGATGAAGACCGTGCTCTCCAGAGCCGATACGGTGGGGGCGATGGTCTTTGACGAGATAGACACCGGCGTGTCGGGCATAGCGGCGCAGCGGGTTGCGGAGAAGCTGGCGTCCATCGGCAGGGACAAGCAGGTGATATGCGTGACGCATCTTGCGCAGATCGCGGCGATGGCGGACGAGCAGTTCTCCATTGAAAAGACCGTGGAGGGCGGCAGGACGTATACGAGGGTGACAAAGCTGGACGGCGAGGGCAGGACAGGGGAGATCGCCCGCCTCACCGGAGGGGACAACATCACGAAAAACACGCTTCTGGCGGCGCGGGAGCAGCTGGAGGCGGCGGAGAGATACAAGGAGGGCATAAAATGAAAAAAATACGTCTTGGCAGAACGGAGCTCATGGTGACACGGACAGCCTTTGGCGCTCTGCCGGTGCAGAGAAGGTCAAAGGAGGACGGGGCGCGGCTTTTGAGAATGGCCTACGAGGCGGGGATTAACTTTTTCGACACCGCCAACGCCTACACCGATTCCGAGGAAAAGATCGGAATGGGGCTTTCTGACGTGCGGGAAAATATCATAATCGCCACAAAGAGCGGCGGGAGCGACTACGAGACGGTGAAAAGGCACATAGAGATGAGCCTGGAGCGGATGAGGACGGACTATATAGACCTCTTTCAGTTCCACAACCCGGCTGAGCTTCCCAATCCCCAGGACCCGGCGGGACCCTATGCCGCGGCGCTTGAGGCGAAGAAAAAGGGGTATATCCGGCACATCGGTATAACGAACCACAGGCTGAGGGTGGCGCATGAGGCGATTGAGAGCGGGAGCTTTGAGACGCTCCAATTCCCATTCAGCTACCTTGCCGGCGAGCAGGAGATGGAGCTTGTGCGAAAGTGCAGGGAGCACGACATGGGCTTTATCGCCATGAAGGGGCTTGCCGGTGGGCTTTTGACCAACGTGACGCTTTGCAGGGCGTTTATGAACCAGTTCGACAACGTGGTGCCCATCTGGGGGATACAGTTCGAGGAGCAGCTGAGGCAGTGGATCGAGGCGGAGGAGGCGGAGCCCTCCATGACGCCGGAGCTGATAGAGGAGATGGAGAGGGAGAGGCGGGAGCTTGCCGGCTCCTTCTGCCGCGGGTGCGGGTACTGTCTGCCCTGCCCCGCGGGGATAGAGATATTCACCATGGCGCGGCTGGACATGCTCCTCACCCGTTCCCCCTGGCGGCAGTACATGACGGATGATTTCCACAAAAAGGCAATGAAGATGGCGGACTGCGTACACTGCCGCGCCTGCGCCTCACGGTGCCCCTACGGGCTGGACACGCCCAAGCTCATAGAGTATAACCTGGCAAACTACGAAAGGTTCTACACGGAGCATCTGGATCAGATTTAAAAAACAGCCTCCCACCCATTGTCGGCAAAGGCCAACGGCCTTTGCCGACAAGATTAACAGCCTCCCAAATTCGGGAGTGTAGGTTTGTCAATGATGTGTTACAGAGAAGGGAAGGAACGAAGCACCTGAAAGGGAGACTGCCAGTTAAGAGGACGCATGGGGAAATGGTTGTAGGCTCTGTTCCAACGGGCCAGTTGGGTCTGGAAGTCCTCGAAGGAATAAAACGTATGTGTGGCGTAGAAGTATTCGTTGTCCTTGCGGTGGCTTCGCTCCACCTTGCCGTTGTGCCGGGGCGTATAGGGCCGGATCAGCTTGTGCCGGATGCCTAATTCACTCAGTGTCGTCTCAAATAGTGTCTTTTTCTTTGAGCGTTGGGGGATAAGCCTGTTGGTGAACTCGGTACCGTTATCCGTTTGCACGCACTCGATGGC
Organism: uncultured Oscillospiraceae bacterium; assembly: GCA_947588955.1. Lineage (GTDB taxonomy): Bacteria > Bacillota > Clostridia > Oscillospirales > Oscillospiraceae > RUG626. The sequence goes on from CANPYX010000007.1 coordinate 89,277, forward strand.
ATAAGGGAACTTCTTCACACAGTGACGCAAGAACTGGGCGGAAGAGTACGTATTGTGTTCTTTAAAAGCCTCAAGATAACGAAAACGGCTGTATTCGTCGATGAAGGTATACTGGTAATAACAGCCTCCGTTCTCTCTGGCTTCCTCAACGGCGACCCCCGCAAGACAGGAGGCGGGGACAAACTTTACGTCTATCTGTACCCGCTGGCCGGGATGGTCCATCTGCTCATAGGGCTTGGGGATATACTTGGGGTTAGGCGGCTTCACCGCCATTTGGCCGCGTTTTCGCAGGAGCCTGTACAGGCCCGAGATGGACCTCTGGTAGCCCTTTTGCCGCAGCTTGACCCAGAACACCACGAGGCCGGCGTTGGGGTTGCGGCGGCGCATGTTGTCTATGAGCCGAATCTCCTCTGGACGGTGCTGGTTGGGGTGGCTGTGTGGACGGTGGGAGCGGTTCTCCAGGGACGATAGGGTCCCGTCATACCGCTTCATCCAGCGATAGACGTACTGCCGGTAGGTCTTGTACCGTTCAGCTGCCTTTGTTACGCCGTACTTTTGTGCGTATAAAATTAACGCTTGCCTATACCGTGCTTCTTGTGTTATCTTATCCATAGCGAATAGGTGTACCCGCCTTTCGGTTTGGTGTCGGCAACTATACCTTAACACGGGTACTTCCTATTCGCTACCTTTTTTACTACTTGTCACATATCATTGTAAACCCTACAATTAACAGCCTCCCAAATTCGGGAGGCTGTTGACATAAATCGACACATGTGCTACACTATGAACCGGGAAGCCGCGGGGAAACGTTGGCCTCCCGGTCATAGAAAACGGCGGCGGTTTGGCTCACTCCCTGACGAAAGGGGGGATGGCCTGTGCCTATCACGATCACGTTCCATCCGTGGATATTCACGGTCACGGTACGTATAGACCTGGATAGACGCAAAAACCGCCACTCTGCCAAGTGACGGTTTTGCGTTTGCTGAAAGGTAGACGCTAAAATACTGTTTACGAAACGGAGCCAAACCGCTTGTCGATGACCGGGCGGCCGCGTCAGCCGCGGCGACCCTTTATCTGTGGTTATTATAACTCCTCGGGAACGGTTCTGTCAAGAAGAAATACTCGTTCGGCAAAAAATAGAATTGACAAATCAAACATTTCATCGTAAAATCATAGGGAACGCGATGAAGGGCGCAAGTAGCCTGACGAGCTCCCGCGCAGAGAGACCCCGGTTCGGTGGAAGGGGGAGGGGAGCGGCTGGCGAATACGGCCCGGAGCGGCGCACCGAAAGCTTCGGCAAGTAGGCTGCGACGGGTGCGCCCGATAGCGCGCGAGGGGTCACGGACCCCGTGAGGCGGTCGCCGCGAGGCGTCCGCGACCAGAGGTGGTACCGCGTCAAGACGCCCTCTGTCCGGTTTTCCGGGCGGAGGATTTGTTATTTTAGGAAGGGCGGGACGACGCACGACCCGGACGGCGCGATGTGCCCATATTGCGGAAAGAGGCTCATGGAGCCGGTTCCGTGAAAATAAGTAAAAAAGGAGAAAACCATGGAGATTTACGAGGAGCTGGTGGCGCGGGGGCTTATCGCTCAGGTCACCGACGAGGAAGAGATAAGGAAGATGATAAACGCGGGCAAGGCCACATTTTATATCGGCTTTGACTGCACGGCGGATTCCCTGACGGCGGGGCACTTTATGGCGCTGACGCTGATGAAGCGCCTCCAGATGGCGGGGAACAGGCCAATAGCCCTCATCGGCGGGGGCACAACCATGATCGGCGACCCCTCCGGCAGGACGGACATGAGGAAGATGCTCACCCGCGAGGACATCGAGCACAACGCCGCCTGCTTCAAGAAGCAGATGGAGCGGTTTATTGAGTTTGGCGAGGGCAAGGCGCAGATGGTGAACAACGCCGACTGGCTTTTGGACCTCAACTACATTGACCTTCTCCGGGACGTGGGAGCCTGCTTCTCCGTCAACAATATGCTCCGCGCCGAGTGCTACAAGCAGAGGATGGAGCGGGGGCTTTCGTTCCTGGAGTTCAACTACATGATAATGCAGTCCTACGACTTCTACTACCTCTTTAAGCACTACGGCTGCAACATGCAGTTCGGCGGCAACGACCAGTGGTCAAATATGCTGGGCGGCACGGAGCTCATACGCCGCAAGCTGGGGAAGGACGCCCACGCCATGACCATCACGCTTTTGACCGACTCCAACGGCAACAAGATGGGCAAGACCGCGGGCAACGCCGTTTGGCTCGACCCAAACAAGACCTCGCCCTACGACTTTTACCAGTATTGGCGCAACGTGGGCGACGCGGACGTTGTGAAGTGCCTCAAGATGCTGACCTTCCTGCCGCTTTCTGAGATCGCCGAGATGGAGACCTGGACAGACAGCCGGATAAATACCGCCAAGGAAATACTTGCCTTCGAGCTTACAAAGCTCGTCCACGGCGAGGAGGAGGCGGAAAAGGCGCGGCAGAGCGCCAGGGCGCTCTTCGGCGGCGGAGATACCGGGGAGATGCCCACGGAGGAGATAGCCGAGAGCGACCTTGCGGACGGCGCGGCGGACATAATGACGCTACTTGTGAAGGCGGGGCTTGTGGCCTCTAAGAGCGAGGCGCGGCGCAACATCCAGCAGGGCGGCGTCACCGCCAACGACGAGAAGGTCAGCGATATAGGCAAGACCTTCACCGCCGACGAGCTCCGCCGGGGCGTAGTCCTCCGGCGAGGGAAGAAGAGCTATAAGAAAATCGTCCTTAAATGAAAAATCCCCGTCAGCAAACTGTGCTGACGGGGATTTTTATTGTAAAAAGATGAATCAGTCGTCTTTTGCTCTTGCAACCTGCATCATTATTGCGCACTCCATGCGCTTGCGGAAGAGCTCGCAGCCGTAGTTGTAGACGCCGGTGATGCTCCCCGTGGCGTGGTACGCGTTGGCGGCGCAGCCGCCGGAGCAGTAGAGGCGCGCCCAGCAGTTGTCACATTCCCGGCGCGCGTAGACGTTGCACTGCTTGAACTCGTCCCGCAGCGCGGTGTTGGTGACGCCGTCCCAGATGTTGCCCATGAGGTATTTTTCGTCGCCCACAAACTGGTGGCACGGGTACAGGTCGCCCCAAGGGGTGACGGCGAGATATTCCGTGCCCGAACCGCAGCCGGAGATGCGCTTATATATGCAGGGACCGTGGGTGAGGTCGATCATGTAGTGGTAGAAGGTGAATGGCCTGCCCTCCTCCTCGCGCTTGAGCATTTCCTTGGCAAGTATTTCGTACTGCTCGAAGAGCTTGGGAAGGTCCTCCTCAGTGAGGGCGCAGGGGTCGTCGGGGGCGCAGACAACGGGCTCCATGGAAAGCTCCGTGAACCCCAGGTCCGCCAGGTGGAAAATGTCGTTGGTGAAGTCCGTGTTGTAGTGGGTGTAGGTGCCGCGGACGTAGTAGCTGCGGTCACCGCGCTTTTTGGCAAAGTCCAGGAATTTGGGGACTATCTTTTCGTAGCTTCCGCGCCCTGCGTAGTCCACCCGGAACCTGTCGTGGACCTCCGGCCGCCCGTCGATGGACATGACCACGTTGTTCATCTCACGATTTGCAAACTCTATCACGTCGTCGTCCACAAGCACGCCGTTGGTGGTGAGGGTGAAGCGGAATTTTTTGTGCTTTTCCTCCTCGATACTCCTGGCGTATGCCACCAGGTCCTTGACGACCTGCCAGTTCATAAGCGGCTCGCCGCCAAAGAAGTCCACCTCCAGATTTGTGCGCTTGCCTGAGCTCTCCACAAGAAAATCCAGCGCCCGCTTGCCCACCTCAAAGCTCATAAGCGCCCTTTCGCCATGGTACTTGCCCTGGCTTGCGAAGCAGTAGGAGCAGTTGAGGTTGCAGGTGTGCGCCACGTGCAGGCACAGAGCCTTAACCTCGTTGGAACGCTTTTTGAAGTCAAACGCCATGTCCGCGTATGTATCCTTTGAAAACAGCTTTCCCGCGTCCCTGAGGGATTCGATGTCCTCAAGGCACTCCCTCAAATCCGCCTCGGTTACGTCAGGGCGGTCGCCGTATTTTTTCAGCATTTCCGCCACAATCTCGTCGCCGGTGCGGTCCTCGAACATGGCGATCATGTCATACGCCACGTCGTCAACGCAGTGTACGGAGCCAGAGCATACGTCCAGGACGATGTTGTATCCGTTGAGCTTGTATTGATGTATCATCTGTTCACCCCAAAAAATACCGCCTGCGCCAACGCAAGCGGTACTGTTTTCTTGCTTTACTTTTTCTCGCAAAGCTGATTGGCAACGCCGCAGGAGGTCTTGCAAGCGGACTGGCAGGAGGTCTGGCACTCGCCGCAGCCGCCGGTCTTGACGCTGGCCTTCAGGTCGCGGGTCTCAACGGTCTTGATTCTCTTCATGGGTTTGTCCCCCTTTCCCAAGTTCTTAACAGGTATATATTACACCAAGATTCAACGAAGGTCAACACAAAAAATAAAATTCGGTGAGCCTTTACTGTCGGAACGGAGATTTCCGGCGGCGGAAATTGCCTCGATCACCTGCCCGTCTATCCTCTCGCCGGGGACGATGAGCGGCACACCGGGGGGATAGCTCCACACATATTCCCCGCAGACGCGCCCCGGCGCCTCGCGGAGCGGCACAGCGTCGCCGTCAAGCCCCTCCGATGCGTATATGGGGAGCACCTGCTCCGGGACGTAAGCGTCGCCGTCACGCCCCGTGGGGCAGTGGGGAGCCGAGGCGTCCAGCTCCGAAAGCGCCGAGGCGAGGCGGAAAAGGCTCTCCCGCGTGTCGCCCATGCCGGTCATGGCAAGAAGCGAGCGTGGGGCGGCGTATTCAGGCTCAATCTTGTATTCCCTTCTGAGCCTGTCCGCCAGCCACAGCCCGTCGCAGTCAAACAGGAGCTTTGATGGGTCGGAGGTAAAAAAGCCCGGAAATTCCCGGTGCAGGCGTATGCCTTTAAGTTCCGAGACGGCGGCGCGGAATTCGGCGAGCGCCTCCAGCCACCGCTCCGCCTCCGCGTCCCCACGGCGCTCCAGGTAGTCAACGCACCCGTCGATCGAGGCGGAGAGGAGGTAGGAGGGGGAGGAGGTCTGGAGCATGGACACGTATTTGCGGACCCTTCCGGGCTCAATTAGCCCCGGATTCAGGTGCAGGACAGCCGTCTGGGTGAGGGCGGGAAGTGTCTTGTGGAGGCTTTGAACCACCATGTCCGCACCCAGTCTCACGGCGCTTGTGGGGAAGCCGCCGAAGCCCAGGTGCGCGCCGTGTGCCTCGTCCACCAAAAGCGGCACGCCGTGCCTGTGGCATATGTCCGATATGGAGCGTATGTCGCATATGGCGCCCTCATAGGTGGGGGAGGTGACGCACACAAGCGCCGTGTCCGGGGCGTCCCTGAGCCCCGCCTCCACGTCCTCCGGGGCGGGGGAGGGGAGGTAACGCGTGCCGGCCTTGGCAAGGCGCGCCGCGTGGTAGACGGACCTGTGAGAGCGCCTGGACATGAGAATGTCCCCGCCCTTTGAGAGGGCGGACATGACCGCGGCAAGTATCCCCACGGTGCTGCCGTTTACAAGGCACACGCTCTCGCCCGCGCCCCAAAGCCCGGCGATACGCGCCTCCAGCGAGGCGAATATCCCCTCCGGGTCGTTGAGGTTGTCAAAGCCCTCGATCTCCGTGATGTCCATCCCGGCAACCCCCGAAAGCCACGGAAAAGCCGCCTCATTCCTCTTATGCCCCGGCATATGCATCGCCAACGCGCCGGATCGCGAATATTCCGAAAGCATTTCAAAAAGTGTCATATAAGCTCCAAAAACCCGATGCGGCTCATATGAGCCGCATCGGTCAATTAACAACCTTCAATTTAATTTTTTTCCGGCGGCATGTACGTCGGAAAAAATACCTTTTGTCACGCAAGTGTGCCGCCTCCGGCGGCGCGCGCAGCGTGACAGCAGGAAAAATTTCTTGAATTTCGCAAAATTCAAGAAATTTTTCCGCATATTCCAATTTTCGGACAAAGACCCAAAGGTCTTTGTCCGAAAATTGTTTATCCTCCAAGCGCGGTAATCTTCTTGGAAAGACCCATCTCCCACTGCCTGTCGACGGTGTTGAAGGGCTCGGTGGCCTCCTCGGACCACTCGGTATAGGTGTCGGAGCGGAGCTCTGCCTCTGCCATCAAATCGCCGTACACGCCGTCGAACTGGGAGAAGTACAGCGCGTAAGCGCCGCCGTCCTCGTCGTAAATGACGGTGGTGTCACCCTCGACCCTGGCGGGGTCAAAGAGCCACTCGACCATGGAGTCGGGCACGTCGTAAATGCCGACGGTGGTGATGTTGCCGCTGTTGGAGATGACATCGGAGAAGCTTCCTGCCTGCTCGGCGAACAGGTCAACGCCCTTCTCGGGGTCTGGAGCGGAGTTGTAGGTGTCCAGGAACTCCTGCGCGTTTGCCTCCCGGTACTCCCGGATGGAGTCCTCGGAGGGCTCGGAGCCGTCCTCGGTGGAGGGCTCTCCGGCAAAGAGGGCAAAGTAGCCGCTGACGGCGTTGTACCTGTTGTTGTCCCTGCCCAGGAAGTACAGCACGTAATAATAGGTGGTGGAGGAGTCGTCGGGGGACTTGACAACGTCCACATCCCCGACCTTGCGGGAGCTGTCGGACAGCCAGTCCAGCACCACCTGGGTGATGGAGGCGCCCTGAGCCTCGTTTAAGGTCGCCTCGTCCGCGTCGTAGTCCTCGTCGTCGGACCTGAGGGAGGCGGCGTAGTCGATATAGGATTGCTCGTCGGTGACGGCGGCCTTGAAGGCCTCGGCGTCAGCCTTTGCCTTGGCAGTCGCGTCCTCGGCGGACATGGTCTCGTCCTCCTCAGTCTCCTCGTCGTCGGTGACGGCAGCGCCGGAGAAGGAGTAGAGACGGTACTTGTAGTAGTCGTAGGTGGCGGCGTTCTCCTCGTACTGCGCGGCTATCTCGTCGGCGGTGAAGGTGAAGCTGTCGCTCTTGTACTGGGAGTAGGAGGCTGCCAGGGCGTCACGCAGGAGGTTTTCACGAAATACCTTCTCGGTCATGCCCTTGCCGTACATGATGACAAGGTACGCCTGCAGATCCTTGTAGCCGCCGCTGACGGCGCTGCTCCTGGTCTGGACTATCGTCTCGTCCACACTGTCGATATCCTCCTGGGGCAGGGTGTAGCCCGCCTTCTCAGCCTCGGCGCACAGCATGGAGACGTTCTTCATGCGCTCAATGGCGGCCTCCTCAAGGTAGTCAGCCCAGGTCTGGTCCTCGCTGCCGAAATATGCCTGCTCCCTGAAGGAGGTGCCGGTGGAGGGGAGCATGAGGCCCGCCAGCCCGCTGCTGTCGGTGCCGTAGCTGCTGACGACGCTGCTGTAATAGCTGTTGTACACCGAGAAATAGTTGTAGTTGAAGTCCGCGACGGAGTACTTGCTGCCGCCGATGTCAAGGGCGGTGGTGCCGTTATAAAAGAGGTTGGAGCCGAAGAGCGCCACAAAGACTATCGCCAAAACTACCGCCGCGACGACGCAGTAGACGATGGTCATATACTTTCTGTGCTCGGCGCGAGCCTTTTCCTCCTCTGCCAACCGCGCGGCCTTGGCGGATACATAATCGCTCATAGTGAATCATTCCTTTGTCCGTTAGTAAAATGAGCACCCAATGCGCTCAGTGGATTATTATACAGTAAAGCGCCCAAATGTGCAAGTGAATTTATTATGAACAGCACAAAAAATTATTAAAAAAGGGCTTTGCCCTTTTTTAATAAAGGAGAACGTGCGAAAAAGGGGCTGTGAAAAAAAGAGCATCTACACGCTCGGCTTTTCACAGCCTCGGTTTTTGTGTGGAAAAATAACCAC
>CANPYX010000008.1 GCA_947588955.1 uncultured Oscillospiraceae bacterium
CCTTCATATAACTATGCTCCCCCTATCTCGACAGTGTTTTTCCTTTTCGCTGTCTACTATAGGGGGAGCATATCAGTTATACAGTGGCGTTTTTGTACAACAAAAGGTGACAGCCTGAAAGACTGCCACCTTGAAGGTCGTTTGCGCATTGTTTCTTACGCTATCTTCTGCTTACCCCAGCGGATATGGAAGCGGCCTTCATCGTCCGCCTCGCGGCGCATCAGGAGGGAGAGGATGTTATAATCGACACCGAACTTCTCGTATATCTCATCGAGGTCGGTATCCTGCCCCTTCATAAAGAGGTTGATCTTCTCCTTGGCCAGCACCATTTGAAGAAGGTTGGACTCCAGACTTCCGGTGTAATTGAGAAAGAAGATGTCTTTATATTCAGTTGAGGTGTAGCGGATGAAGCGCATGTAGAATTGGCTCATTCCGGAGTTGTTGTAGTGCATCTCCGGTATCAGTATCTTGTTGACGTATTCGAAGTTCACGCTGGAGGGAAGGCTCTGTTGGGTGCAGAGTAAAATGCCGTTGCCGCTTTCCCGCAGAGTTTTGCGCAGGGCGCGGCGCTGGGCGAAGGTCCTGGTCGAGCCGGTGACCGTGAACAGCGGGCGGTCGGGGAGGTATTCCCGAAACGCGGCGGCGTAGGCGTCCAGTACGTTTTGATGGCGGACGCCGATGGCGACGATCTCGTCATCCCATTGGGACGCCATCTCCACAGCCGTCATGATTTTCAGCGGCGTCTCACCTGAATACTCCCGGAGAGTGTTTGGCGCGGACGCGACCCTGAGCATCAGCGTGATCTGCTGTACGAGCTTCATCATGGCATCCTTGCGGGAGTTGCCGGTAGACGCGAAATAGGTGCGCTGGACCTCCTCAAATTTCTTCATCACGATGTCGTAGACGGCACGCTCCTGGGCTGTAAAGATCAGCGGCACCTGATGGATACGGCGTATCTCCTTCCCGGTGACCTCCTCAAAGGTGCGGGTAATGACGGTCTTGGCCAGAATGTCATTGAGCGTGTCAGCGTTATAGATGTCCTGGGTGCGTTCCCCAATGCCGAATACCGTAGGTTTCTCCGGCAGATGGCATGAGGAAAACAGCGAGTAACCCTTCTTGTAAGCGGGGATGGGGTGACCGTAATAAGGGTTCATATCGTAGTCCATCTCGTCGGCCTCCTTGCTGTAATAATAGGTGTACTGGCTCCAACTGATCATGTTGACTGAGTTGTTGTAAAGGAGCTCCAGCTGGGGCGCGAACTCGGAAATGTTGTTCCGTGTGCTGGTGCCGGTGGTCAGGAGCTTCACTTTGCACCGCCGGAAGCAGGACAGGGTACTCTTGGCGCGTTTGGAGGTTGGGTTGGATATTTCGTCGCTCTCATCCAGCGCCAGCATTATCTTTTGGCCGTGACGCTTGATCCAATCCTTTATTTGCCTTCGGAGAATGCAGAGCTTGTTTAGCGTCACCAGCACAAAATCTCCCGGCTTTATTCGCTTTAGGTCCCCGATGCGCTCAAGGAACACATACGAAAGGCCGTAGTTTGGCAGTACGACATCCCAGTTGTTGCGAATGGAGATGGCCGAGGAGACGACCCAGGTGGAGTGAATACCCTGCTTTTCCATACGGTACAGCCCAATGGCGATAGCGGCCAGCGTTTTTCCGCTGCCCTGTTCCCATTGGAGCATACCGTAACGCTTTTGGAGCATTAGGTTGATGTCGTGACGCTGGATGTCGTTGAGACAGATATATTCCTCGTTTTCCGCGTCCCACAGCTTGAGGGTACTCAGCCATTGGCCGATTTCGGGATCCTCCGACATATCGTTGAACGGTTGGCTTTGACGCTCATACTCCCGATGCTTGCGTCGCAGTAGACGCTCAAAGCCCGGAAACTTCTCCGGCTCGTTGTCCAAAACCGCCTGGTAGACCGGGACAGGCGACTGCATATCTCCGGTCAGCTCCCGCCGCGCTTTGGCGCTGTACGCCTTATATACGAAGCAATCGTCGCGCTTGACAAGGGCGATAATATCACGCTCCGGCTTTTTGTTTTGCTTCTGAAGGGCACGGCGCAGGTATGCCAGGACCTTGGCCTCGGTCAGCTTGCTCTTGTCCCACTCCTTATAGTCCATGTCCTCCGGCTTTTCCTGAGTGAAAAAGCGGTGGAGGTACTCGCAGCACCTGGAGTACTGACAGCGGGTCGCGGGGTGGGCCTTGATGTGATATAGGAGCTTCTGCGTCTCATATGTAAAGCCTTGAGACGCGCTGTACTTTCGGGCAAGCTCAAGCATCACCCTGGATTTGTTCTTTTCAAGATCAGCTTTGGGCAGCATGAGGAACGTATCATAAATGCGCTGTGATGTTTTTGCCACGTCAAAGCGGGGGGAGAGAAGGTCAAATTGATCGGTATTGTACCGCCGCTCGGAACCTTTATCTTCCTCACTGCGTCTTTGCCAGAATTGAAGTTTGGTGGGCATGTCCTTGACTCCCAGGGCGGCAAAAGCGTTGTCAGGGAGGCCGACTTGCCCTAAAAATCTAAAGTTCTGTTCCATTGCGCGGATCTGGGCCTTGTCAGAGAAATCGTCCGCCAGGAATGACCGGGGCACAACAAGAGCCATGATACCCAGCGGCTTCATAAGCTCCGCCGCTTTGCGGCAGTAATATAACTGCGAAACGACCTCATCTCCGTCGCCGATCCACCAGCGAAGATTGAACGGCGGGTTGCCTACCACATAGTCGAAGCGGACCTCCGGCTTATATGTACGGATGTCGCACTGCTCCAGATTGGCGTCCGGGTAGAGATAGCTTGCTACCTTCCATGCGTTTACGTCAAGCTCACAGCCGTAAACATTTGACATCGCCGGAGCGTAGTTGAAAAAATTCCCCATACCGCAGGTCAAGTCCGCGACAAGGTCATGCTCTCCGGGGCGCAGACAGGTCATCACAAGCTGACATATTCGGGATGGCGTGAAAAACTGGCCGTTCTCGAACCGCTTCTTATGCTCGCTGTACTCATGGTAGTTGGCAAAATCCTCACGCTTCAGACCGTGCAATCCGCCGATACCGGTGTAGGCATTATAAATATCCTCCCTGGTGATCCCGTATGCTTCCGCCTGCCCGCTGTCAATGAGGTATATTATTTTTTCGTTGAGCTCCTCACGCCGTTCGGGCGGGATAGGTGTCGCATAATCTTTATAAATCATTTTTTCTCCTTACTCCGCCATGTAAAGGTATTCGTCCGTAAACTTCCGGGCGTATTCCTCGCTGGTAAAGCGGATGTCCATGCGCCCGTTCTTGAACAGGCGTATCCGGTCAAATTTATTACATTGCGGGAACTCCCACAGGTCATACCAACGGCGTACATCGTCCGATATGAGAGCGTATATCCCGCTTGGATATGTACCGAGGGCATCCGTCTCAAAGCGGGCAAGGCCCTTGAGAACATATTTCATATCCCTCTCTACATACCACTGCTCATAACCGTTGTAGTAGCCGTACCCGCAGGCGTCATACAGGATTTTTACGGTATTCTTTTTCTGCTCAAACTTCGCGCTGTGCTCCCGGCTGTCCCAAACCGCCTTGTGACAGCCGTCCAACAGCTCGTAGACGGCCTGCTCTTTGAACGTCCTGCCGTTGAATTGCCTCAGGATATGCTTGATAATGTCCTCGTATTGCAGAACAAACGGCGGGTAAGCGGACCAGTCAACCTCGTCATTTTCGTAGTCGGGAGGCGGCTGCTCCGGAAGGAGCCCTCTCATATGATCCGCGCTGTCCAGGGATAGAAAGTACGTGCTGTTCAGATATGCGACGATGGTGGATATAAATTTGCGGTGTACAGAGAAGATATGGTTCATCATGTCACGCATGGATATATCGTCCCACCAGTGAGAGACCAGGTATTTCTGCTTCCAACAATCGTCACGATCTTCCGGTAGACGGGCGGATTTCTGATGGGCGCGCATGTCCATCCAGACAGATGCGATTTGGTAGAAGCCCTCCACGGCGTCGCTGTAAAGATCCTGCTCCTTTTGGCAGAACTCACGGTCAGCCTCCGAAATGAGGGCAGACGCGCAAATGGTCACCGCGTCAAATTTTTTCAGTAGATCCATTTTGACTCTCCTTAATAAGGGTCGCCCGGAGAACATACCTGCGTTGGCAGGCGTATCCTCCGGGCGCTTTCAATGATACCGGTTTTACGGAGCTTTCCGGACTTTCAGCCGGCGTAATGACCGTTGGTGGAGTAATTCCACTCGACTGTGCCGTCCTCGTACTGCAGGACACCGTTGGCGAAAATCCTCCATCCGTCTGACACCCGCTCAAATAAGCCGCAATTCTCCTGAGGAGCGGCCATTTTGGGCTTGCCCTGGCTGTCGCAGTAGTAGGTATCGCCGATACATCGGTACTCTCCGCCGTTGCGGTTTGCGTATACCTGACCGACCACGGGGGTTATATAATGGGCGTCCATTCAAAACTCCTTCCATTCGGTTACGTCTCCGGTCTCGTCATTCTCGGCCATAATGAGCCGCGCTGTGGGAGGTGAGGGGAGGACGACAGATTCGCCCAGCCTGTACTTTTCCTCAGCAAGATCCAGGGCATGGAACACGTCCCCGGCCGTTACGTGAAATTCTCCGGATATATGTTCTTCGATGGTCACTGTGTACGCGATATTATTCTCCGATTTTATGAGGTCGCTCTTTATCACTGTTCCACCTCCGACGGCTTGCCGTTAATGATGCTGATAAGCTCATCCATGTACCGGTAGAATGATTGTGAACCACGCCCCTTTTTTGAGCGGAGGAACGACGTTCCCAGACATCTGCCGTTTTCGACTTTTACTTTTGTGAGCATTCCCTCTATCCACCCCTGTGTTCTGATCGGTACCTCCACGTTGTAGCGCCGCATCAAAAAATTGATGAGGGAGCAGGCTTTACCGCAGTTTGGGGTCTCGTAGTAGACGACCTTTTGGTTTTCCACGACTCCGCCGCTTTTGATGATTTGCAGGGTCGATAAAACCGTCTGCTCAAGCTCGTTGTTCACACTGTCCGCGTGTTCCTTTGCTTTTGCCGCCTCACGGGCCACAAACTCCTCGCGCTCCTTAGCGCGCAAGGACTTGTGAACCGCAGACAGCTCCACGCATTTTGGTAACTCGTTCATAACGAGAGCCCCGATGAAGTCCGGGAAGCTCTTGCCGCCGTCCTCCTTTGAGGAGAGATAGGCGCTAACATGGCCTTCAAGCAACTTCCGGATATATGCTGTCTGACGCGCGGGCTCGTTTCCGCAACGCTCGATCTCGATTTGCTCGGTTTCGAGGGCGGCGGCGATTCCGTAGCCGCCATCGAACTGACGCAGGCGGTCGAAATGCTCCTGCCGCGCTTCCTTACTGCCATAGAGATTTGTTACCGCAGCGTCATATCCGCACCGGTCGATCAATGACCATTCGGTCAAGCAAAGGGGGAGAAGACGGCCGTTCAGATGCGCGAAAAGATAATATTTGTCGTTCTCCGCTCTCGGATACCCGACATCCGGCTTCCCGGCGCTACGCCAAAGCGCGTATGTTGTGTTGCCGTCGGTGATTTCCTTTTCAAACACTGCGTACATCCTGCGGCCGTCTTTATTGAACATCCCATCTATAAACAGGGGAGTCATAAGTTTACTGCGATTTGCCATGGTTTGCTTCAAACGCTCCTTTCGTAAATAAATCAATCTGTTCATATTCCCATGCGGACGGCAAAAGCATCTCCTGCCGCCGCTTTTTCTTCTCGCGGGCTTGCCTCGCTTTGGCGAGGCGCTCACGCTTTTGGACCTTCGCGGCTTTCTCAAGGTCCGAGGCGTGGACGACCTCGATGCCATCCTCAACGTCCCGCAGGTCCTGAAGGAGATCCCGCGTCTCACGCCTCTCGATGCGTATGTTCTCCACCTCATAGTGAAACTCGAAGTAATCGTACCCCGGCCACGTCCTGTGATAGTCCGAAAAGTGTTCCTGCCGCCGGTCCTCCGATGTCAGGTGAGGCCTGATGATGGTCTGACCTGTCAGCGGATTGTACTCGGCCTTTTTGACCTTCAGCCATATCTCAGCGTCTGTCCGCGCCACCGGCTTGGGGAACACCTTTACTCCCTTTTCAATGGCCACCTTCGTTTCCTCCAGAAATCCCGTCCGGGTCTTCCATGTGCGGCGGATGTCATAGAAGATATTCACCGGTGTCAGGTCACGGGGCTTTTTGCGGATGGAGCAAAACTGATTTTTGCACCTGGTACGTATGCATTTGTCTACATCATACCTGACCTCCAGCCGGCCGCCCTCATAGCCGTTGCAGTCCACCACGCAGGCGCAATATTGGCCGCCCGTGATCTCCATGTACTGCTTTCGCCGGGCCTTGGCTCTGTCGTTGGACACCTTCTCCGCACTGGCCTCGTAGTCATAGGGCTGATCCGTGAGCCGGCACGGACACATGGGGAGCGGGAACCCCTCCGGGATGTGTTCGCATTTGCGGTTGTTGTACGGACACCGCAGCAGCGGGTTCCCATTCTCCGGGCAGTACTGGACGCCCATGAACCAGGCATCGGAAGTCGCCACGGTCCAGCCCTTCACCAAAAGCCCGCAGCCGGTCTGCCAGACGAGCTTGAGCTTGTGTTCCCACTTGTACTCAAGTCCCTCGTCATAGCGGCCTCTGTAAACATAGTCCGGATAGTGCTCCAGTGTCCAGCCCTCCTCCAGGAGCTTCCTGGTCAGCTCGTTCATAGGCCGGAACAGGGCACCAGCCCGTAATGCTCCTGCATGACGGCCCGGAGTTCACCCACAGAGATGTCATATTCCTTTGCGATGCACGCCTCACAGTGGATGTGCTTGTAGCCCAGGGCGCGGGACACCCGCTTGTCCCAGGAGTTGACCGGCGTCGTACCGCACTTGTGGCAGGCGGTGTCGTAGTACCAGATGACGCCCCTGGGGGCGTCAGAATCGGTGATCTTCATTTTTGCCTATCCCTCCGTTTCACTTTTCGCGATCGTTCCTCACGCACGCCGGTATCATAGCCGCCGGGAGTATCGTACATTATGACGCGATCCACTTCCGGCGGCTTGAGACGGACGATTCGGTAATCACGACCGCATTGCCGGTGCAAATAGTCCACCTTCGCGGAAAACAGGCTGTCGTAAGTGACCATCATTTCAAAACTGGTTCTCTGCTTACATGAGCCGGGGCCATAACCGAAGGCTGTGCCGAACAGAAATTTACCTGTTCGGATATTTTGGATCGTGTACATTGTCGTTACCTCCGTTGCATTGCGCAGTTTGGATGTTCTCTCAAAAAAGGGAGCGCACAAAGGGATTGTTCCCTTCGTGCGCTCCCGGAGCTTTCAGGCCGTCAAGCCCATAACGGTGAGACCGTCAGCACATTCGGTTGTAGGTTCCGGCACAAGCCGGTAGTGGGTGTTCTGCGTCTCAAAACAGATCTCCTCACGGCTCACGCTTTTGATAGCAACGACACGGGACGTTCGAGTGTATCCCGATTCGTGGCGGATAAAGGCACAGCTGCCAACGCAAAGCGGGTGCATCAGTGACCCGCTCAGAGTCCTGTGGGTTTTGGTTATCATGTTTTTGCCTCCTTCTTTGAATAAAATTGTAATAATTCTCGATACAGATTTTTTAAAAGGTACCGTACCTTTTTAGGGGAAAGACCTTGTTTCTCGGCTGCGTCGGCGATGGAATACCCCTGCAGGCGCAGGATCGCCAGCTCGTACTGAGCTCTGTGGGCAACAGAGGCCAGGTCGTGCAAAATCAATCTGGCCTCCATTTCTTCCATGGGATCCTCCACGGCGGATGATTCCAAATAGCTTTGCTCCGCTTTCACTCTGCGGGACTCAGCCTTATAAAACGCCGTAATGCTGCGCCGCATGGATTTCCACGCAACGGTGGAGAAGGCGTAGCGGCGCAGCTCTGACCGCATCAAATACCGCCTGACCGCAGACACATACCCCAAAGCGGCAATGTCATAGTACTCACGCTCATCAAGACCCTCCTCATTAAGGAAGGAATAGATGAGGGCGTGATTATCCGCCGCAAATTGGCGCTGCTCGTCTGTCAGGGGTGGCATCCGAATTACAGCGGCAAATCGTCTGCGTCGCCGTTGATGGCGCCGACCTCAAAATGTCCGGCGTTGTTGGGCATGACTCTTGCAGGGCGCTCCATCTCCACACCGCTGCCGGCCTCCGCCTCGATATCTCCGGTACGCTGGGAAAGGATCATCTCGACCTGCTGCCTGAAATTGTTCGCATACGCCCTGGCCCGCGACAGCTCCTCGCCGGTGAAGTCGTAGAGCCTCTGGAAGGTCGCCACACTGTAGTCGTCCTTGCCGTTGTTCTTTTTCTTCAGACCGATGCGCACCACGCTTCCGCAAACGCCGCGGCGCCTTGAGATGAACGCGGCATTGACGAAATCGGTGTAGGGCTTGATGCTGGTGGGAGAGAGGGAGAGCTTGATGGGCATGTAGTCCCCGCTGCGGAGCAGGTACAGGACGCGCATGTTCTTACAGGCCTTGCCTTTTCCGGTGCCCTTTCTGTCGCTGCCGAAACGGTTCATGGGACAGTCGGCGCAGATGCCGCCGGGAGTACCGTAGCCCAGCTTGCCGTCCGTGGACTGGCAGGCGGGCGGTGTGTTGTCGTCGTAGTCATCTCCGTCGGGCCAGTAGGCGTTGGAGTTGTGGCTGTAGACGATGACGCCGTCCAGAAACTTGGCGTAGTCCGGGTTGTCCGGGTCGTCGCCGGGGAGCTCGAATTGGACCTGGCCGCCGCTGGGGATCTTCACGCGCTGGAAGTTCAGCCGGAGGCCGTCCATATCTCCCTCCAGCTCCTCCTTGGTGAAGCCGGAGTCGCTGGCCACCGTTTCAAGATCGGGCAGAACAAAGGGCGGGCACTGCATCAAATTTGTTTCCTGAGTATTCATGTGTAATCCTCCTCATATTTTTATTTCCGCACGGCCTTCATGCGGCCATGCGATTTACATTGTTGATGCGCCGGAAAAGCTCCGGCGACATGGTGATGATTTGATAGCCGATCTCCTCCAGCTCGGAGGCGCGGTCATAGCTTTCCACATCCTGACTGTGCCGGGTAACGGCGTTGGCAAGGCCATAGAGTGTGTAGTCGGTACCCTCAATGAGCCGCTGGAGCACCCCGTCGCTCTCCGCGTCCGTGATGCCCATGCTGGAGCTTGCCAGCTTGACCACGCCGGGGAGATCGGCGGTATTCAGTTTCCTGTTCTTGCTCTCCCGCAGCTTATCCAGGACTCTGGCAAACTGGGCTTCGTCCACCGCGGCGCGTACCGTGTCCTGGATCTTCATGATGAACGCACGGTCATCGGCCTCGATGGTCGCCTGAGAATACAGCAGGAAATTCTCATCACTGCTGTTTATCCGGCCAATGTGGTTTCTGCGGGCGCCGGCCTCGTTCACCGTCATGCCGTTGGTGCAGACAAGGCGGAAAATCAAAGGCTGGATGCTTACGGCGCCCTGGCCCGTCTCGCTGTTGGAGATGACCACACCGGCCTGAACTACATCGCCGGGAACGACCTCAGCCATAAGCCTGGGATTGACCACCTTGATGTACATGGCGTCATCGGTGATCTGACAGCTCTCATAGATGGCGCCGGGCATCTTCTCAATAATAGGAAGGGTGATGCGGGCGATATCCAGATTGTCGATGCGCCGGTAGCGGTTGCTCAAAAACGCCCTGGCCTTGCCGTCAATGGTGCGAACCATGCGCTCACCCTCGGAACGGCTAAGCCAACTGTTTACGTTTTCGGCGAGAAGGCCGATGTTCTCCTGAAGCATCTTGTCATAATACTTCCGGGGGATGTTCAGAAATTTACCGATCTGCTGGTGAGCGGTAGGAAGAATGTCCAGGGGTTCCACTCTGTCCAGGCCGTTTTCATCCAGCAGGCGCAGGACAGGCGTACCGTCGCAAGTCTCCAGGTGCATGTTTCTGAGATTTACCATGTAGTCCGCCTTGGCATTGCTCTGGCGTATAATCTCGGTCAGCGTTTCCTGGATCGTCATTCCTTTTTTCACAAGCGCACCTCACTTTCTTACCATGTGACCGCAATACAGGAGTCCCGTACCGTAGCCGACAGTCCGTCCTGTTCTATGAGCTCGGCCAATGCGTTCCATTGGGCTTTGGGCGGAAGACGAGATAAAATGCCTTGCCTTGTCTCGCCTTCGTCCTCGCCGAAGCAAGCGACCACCGATCCATCTTCCTTCAGAAGAAGGCTGTTATTCCCTCTGGATTCCATATCGGCTGTCAGCTGATCCAGAATGATCTCGGCGTGGGCGTCATACCACGCCTGGGGATCCTGTTCCTGACGATTGGGCGGTTCAGGCTGTCCCGCCAGGCTTTCTACCGGCGTCATGGTGATAAACGAGCAGGAAAGTTTGCCGCCCTGATCCACCGTGATGTCGGCGTAGTCATATTCCGGGACGCCGTAAACGCGGATACGTCCCGTTCCGCCTTGAACGACAAACAGCGCGGGGTCGCGCATCATCCACTCCCACCGCGCATCGGGGCAAGCCGCCTTCAGACGGTCCGTGATACGGTAGTTGACATGACGGAGGACCATCTCCGCCATGGCCCGGTCAATGCCGGCGGATTTTTTGCCGTGTCTTTTAAAGCCGGCTTTTCCTTTCCAGGTAAGGACGACAAGCGAGTACACGATCCACAGCGCCCATACGGAAATTGCGAGGATCAGCAGCGGGAGCTGCCAACGTCCACGCACGATGGCGAGTATGGCGATCACAACGCCGATCAGCAGACCGACACTGTTCCAAATGGGATTTCTTTCTTTCATTTCTTCGAGCCACCTTTTCTTTTTTACTTAAACAAAAAGGAGGCATGATACTCACTCCCGTTTCGGGGATATGAGGTATCATGCCTCTTCATTTTGCCGGAGGTTTTCTCCGGCTGTGTCCTGGCTTGGCAGGACATGGGGTCGTGGGTATATACGCTATTGACATCATCCTCTCTGCCTTTCGGCCAAAAATAGATTTATATAAAAAATACCGGCCCGGGCAGACTGCTCCCATCTGAGCGCAGTCCGTCCGACCGGTACTTGCGTACAACCTTAACAACGTGTGCAATCCGGGTGCCGCCCCGTTCCCAAGTCACCGGGACCTGGCTCCGCATTTCAAGCGGAGAACGCACAAACAATCAATTGCTAAGGTCACTATACCACAATATATAGCGTGTGTCAACAAGATTTTTCTGTATTTTGTGCTATTGCGTTGTTGTATATGAGCATTACATTCCGAATGCTCATATCTCCAGCTTAAACTTCAAAAGCATATACGGTTCGATCTCAAGAACCGTTGCAATATTGAACAGCAATTCCAGCGAAAGGCCGCGCTTAACCCCATGCGCCTCAACAGCGGATAGATGTTGACGGCTGATCCCCAACATCTCTGCCATTTGCTCCTGAGAGAGGTTCTTCTTCCTGCGATAATATCCAATGGCGTAAGAAAGGTTCTCCATCCGCTGGCTGTTGTCAAATTGTGCCTCCAAGGAATCACCACCCTTTGGATCTTTGTGTCTATTTTATCCAAAGAGCGAAAATATTTAAATAATTTGCAACACGTCATTGACGTGTTGCAAATAGCATTTTATAATTACAATATAGCTTTGACGCTTGCGAGGTAGCATTTTCTATGCCGGTAGACCCTTCAGGCTGTCATTTCACCTCTCTGAAAACCGGCAAGGGTCTCCGCAATAGCTCTCATTGTGTCATTGTCCTCCGAATTGTCCCATACCCTTTCCGGCTGTTTTGGAAATGAGATTTCTGACCGGGCAGCCCCGTCCTCTTTTGAGGACGGCAAGATCTCCGGGTGGCTCCGTATGACGGAAAGGATCTTTTGCTCCAACGCATCGTCGTTTTTGTCCTGCTGTTCCCGATCCTGCGTATAGCACAGGACCGCGCTTGTGATGAACTGCGCTTTACGCCGGCCGTGCTGCTCCAGAAGGCGGGAGACTTCCAGCTGCTGTGGATCCTCCAGGTTGAACTGTATGGTAAAGCGCCCCGGCTTTTTCTTATCGCTCATACCGTTCACCTTTTATGCGCGAGCCTGTAAAGCGTTTCGTACCCTTTGACGTTGGCGCGGATATCCTCTACAAACACGGGATGGGCAACTTTGCCGGAATCTTCGATATACCGTTTGAGGATGATGGAGCCGCCGCCAACGAATATCACAGGAGCTGTCCGAAGCTCCAACTGCCGTTCCCGCAGGGTACTCAGAATGTCCGAGACGAATTCCCGCGCGCATTTCTCCGCTATGGGCGTGACATCCTCGAATCCCAAAATCGGTTTTCCTGTGAGTATGGCGTCAACGTCCTCCTCGGTGAGCAGAATATCCCGCGCCGCTCGAACCTGAGAGATGATCCTGTTGTAGAGCATGATGACCCCGCTTTCCAAAGAGTCGCACAGTGAAAGGTCGCCCCGCCCCTTTTTGATCCGCAGATAGTCCATGGTGTACCCTCCGATGTCCACAATCAGGGCTGTTGGAATAGTGGTCAGGGTGGGCAGAATGGACACTGCCGCCGCGTAAGCCTGCGGATAACAGGCAACGTTGTCGATGCAGATCGAGAAGGGCTTATCCTGATAGACGAAGCTGACGACACCGCGTCCTGTGAAATACCGGGAGAACGTCTCATGCTGCGTCCCGTAATGGGCAGGCGGAAGTCCGACCGCCAACTGTACGCGGATCATATCCGAAGAATATGCCCCGGCGGCGTTGATTTCCCCGGCGATGCCAAAAAGGGTGAGGATAAAGAACCTGTCGTCCTCAGTCTTGTCCCGGCGATAGGGGATGCGTTGGTCGGATATCTGATAGTATTTTCCCATGTATTTCAGCACATCCGCCCCGTATGGCCGTACCTCGCTCTCCCGCAGCCCGGATACAAAGGGTTCGCTCCGCAGGAGCTTGATTTGTTTGTTCCCATGGTCGATTGAAATCAGCATTTTCACTCCTCCTTATACTCCTGTTATACGGAAGCAAAACGCCTTTTTCAACAACAGAGACAGAAAAACCGGCCATCCAATGTGGCCGGTCAATCCGTGAAACGAACAATGTCATTTGGAGTACACCCAATTATGGAGCACAGCTTCTCAAGCGTCAGCATTGTTATGTTTTTCCCTTTTTTCAGAGAATCAAGCGTTTTATTGTCAATGCCGGATTTCAAAAGCTGGTACTGGGTTATATTGCGCAGTCTCATTGTTTCCCAGAGAGGACTGTAATCGATCACGTCGCCACCCCAAATCGCTCATAATAAATCAAACTAATTATAGGGCGGATTTTCTCAAAACAATATTGTGATTATACCCACAATGCGATATACTGATTCAGGGGGGGGATTTCCATAACAGTAACATTTTGCGGCCACGGAAGCGGCGCGATCGAGGGCGACGTAGCACACTGGCTTGAGATGACAGTAGAAGACCTTATAGATCAGGGGGCGACTAAGTTTTTTCATGGAGGATATGGCGCCTTTGACCGTACCGCAGCTTCGGTGGTATGGAACGCGAAGACGCGCCATCCAAATATCGTCACCGTTCTTGTGCTTCCTTATCTTGATGCGAAACTGGAGGTGGACAGCTACGATTATACGACTTATCCACCTATTGAGAAGGTGCCTAAGCGTTACGCCATATCAGCAAGAAACCGTTGAATGGTATCAGAAGCGGATGTGGTAGTAGCCTATGTGCTTTACAGCTGGGGCGGGGCGGCAAAGGCGCTCGATTACGCCGTTACAAAGAAGAAAAGAATCATCAGCTACGCCGAATGTCGGGGAGGATAAAAATGTCAAAAGAAATCATCTATTCATGCAGATATGATAGTGAGTTCACATCAGCCGGACGCTGGCGCCGCTTAATACTTCCCAAGAAGGTTCGTTGCGAATATCGGGCAGAATGTGATGAGATCATTCGTCAAGTCAAAGAGGAAAGCGAGTATATTCCCATTCCGGAACGTCTCGGTAAGGTGAATGGCCTGATTTCCACAGCAAAAGAAATCGCAACTATTTTTGAAATCAATATGGACATCGTCCAACTGGAAGATGGCATTGACTTCGATTTTTACTATGACTCCGGGTTGTTTCTGGGAGAGTGCAAGGAGTTTTTTGGCAAGATGTTCCTGACCTGTGACAATGTGACCGTTTACACGCCAAAAAAGAAGAAAAGAGATCTTCCAAGGGGCTGTGAAGGGATTATAAGCATGACATATTATACCCACCGGCACCTCGTAGCCGGGAAAGAAATAAACCTGTCATAGCAACGAAAAAGTGGGCGTATATGAATAGGCCTTGATTTTTATAACAGCAAAAAAGCCTGCATCTCCGTTATGGAAATGCAGGCTTAAATAGTATATTGCTGTGACGGCTTTTAAGGACATCCGCTACGGGAACATTGGCCTTTGCCGTTTGAATATGGTATGGACATTTGGCTGGCTCAGCTTCAGGTATGTATGGAGTAGTAGGCTTTTGCCATGTCATCGCAGCTGTGGAATATGAGTCCTCCACAGATATATGGTTCTCCTGAAATAAAGGAGCGGAAAAAGAAGGAGTAGGGGACGAAATCGTTATAGAGAATGACCCGCTCGTAGCCGCGGAAGCAGTCCCTGAGGGCACGGGTGAGCTTTTTCCTGACGATCCTGTTTTCCAGGCACTTGCGAAGTCCTGCCGTGTCGTTGAATATTATTTCCGGCTCTGCTGTCCTTTCGAGAGAGAGCGTACTCCACGTTTTCGGCCCGTCTTTCTGAGTGCTGGCGTATATGAATTCCGCCAGCTTGTCATAAGGGAGGGCGACCGCTTCACTGTGGCCAAAGAGGTCAAGACTGCTCCTTCGCAGCCATGAGAACTCAATACTCAGAGTACCGGCAGCGGTATTCCGCCGCAGAACAGCAAAAGAATTTATATCCTTGCTGGTAACGGAATTCTCGCGCTCAAGGACTTCAAGCTCATGCCGTGAGATCAAAAATCTGGGACTTGACTTCCACTTCCGGGAGAAGGTTTTAAAGCCGATAAAGTCCCCATCGGCAAATACTTTTACAAGGGTCCTGTCACTCATTGCCGTACACCTCTTTCTCTTTGTAATCATCACAACGGATGACTATCCGGCCCTCATCCGCGATTTCTACCACTCCGTAGCAATAGCATTCGCACACCATTTCTTCAACACCGACATTGTGGACACAGCTTATGCACTTGTCCTCGGTTGTACGCCGATTCAGCTCTGCGCAGATCGCCTCGTACCTGTCCTTTGCCCGTTCCCAAGCTTTGTTTTGCGGCAGCCTGGAACGGCGCATACCGTCTCCCCAGTTTCCACAGGGCTTTTCTGTCTCTGCATAATATCTGGCTTTAGCGGTGTCCAGCATTTTTTTGAGCGTTTCGGTTTTATACCTGCTGTAATCTGCCATATTGCGCTCCTTTCTTTATATTCCGGCCATTTCAAAAAATTGGGCCGGCTTCAATACCGGGACGCCAAGCTCCCTGGCCTTGTCGAGCTTGCTTCCGGCGTTGTCGCCGCAAATAAGGTAATTTGTTTTTCGCGTGACCGAGCTGCCGGCGACAGCGCCGAGAGATTCAATTTTCGCGTTGATTTCATTCCGGGTGTATGGCTCCACCTTGCCGGTGACTACGATGGTCATACCGGCAAACGGATTACCTCCGGACGCTTCGACAGTCTCTTTCTTCGGTGGACGGACAGTGACGTAATTGCGAAGCTCCCACCACAGATACCAGTTTTCCTCCCGGCTGAACCAGTCGGTGATGTTCTGATGCAGAGTCTCGCCAAAGTCGGGTAGGGTCGTAAAATCAAAGCCGCCGCATACAGCCGCCTCAAATTCGTCGAGACTGCTGTGGAAACGCCTGGCAAGCGCGCGGCTGGCTGTGTTGCCGATCATGGGAATATCCATGGCAATCAGATACCGCTCAAAGGTGGTATCACGACTACGCCCAATGGCCTCCCAGAGCTTTTGCCAGGATTTTTCCCCAAAGCCGTCAATGTCGAGTATAGCGTCCCGATGTTCATCAAGCCGGTAGATGTCCAGACGATCCTTTAACAGCCCCCGACCTATCAGCTTCTCCAAGGTATTTTCGGATAGCCCTTCGATGTTCATGGCCTTCTCGCCGGCGAAGTGAGCAAACTGCTTTAGCCGCCGGGTGGCGCAGTCGGGATTGTCGCAGAAAAGCGTCTTTGTGCCGTTGTTTTCATGGATGCGTGTGGGCTTGCCGCAGCAGGGACAGCTTTTGATGACGAGCCTGTCCATATCGAAGCCGCCACGATCCAGATTCTCCTCCACGTGGGGGATGATCATGTTCCGCTTGGAGACCAGGATGCGGTTTCCGGGCATCAGCTCCAGATCCTCGATGAAGGACAGGTTGTGGAGACTGGCGCGGGACACGGCGCAGCCGTCAATCTCCACCGTCTCAAATATGGCGACAGGGGCGATCTCGCCGGAGCGAGAGGGCGTCCATTCGATACCGCGGAGCTTTGTTTCAGACAGATCATCCTCAAATTTGAAGGCGATTCCATCCTTATAATGATGCCCGGTGCGGCCACAGCCTTTGGAATGCGCAACGCTGTTGTAGGTCACAATGATCCCATCTATGGGAAGCCTGGCATTTTCCGCCGCCTTTCGTATTCTTTGAATACCTGATTCCATCTCTTCCTTCGTCAGCTTCCTGTTGGAGACGAGGAAGGGACAGCGTTGAAATCCCAGCGGATCCAGGGCTCTCAGCCTGTCGGATTTGTTCTCCAGCTCATCAAGGCCCTCCAGAACGCTGAACGGGATGAAGGTCACGTGCCGATTCCGGCAGTCCTCTGACTTGAGCAGTCGAACGGAACCCGCTGCCAGATTCCGCCCGTTCCGATAAGGCTGTCCGCCGCTGTCCAGAAGTTTCGCCTTCATAGTCTCAAAATCGTCTGTCCGAATAAACGCCTCACCGGTAACCACCAGCCTACCCTTGTGAGGGATCTGCGTAGGAATACCGCTGATGCCCCGAACGTTGTGCGTGATGACTTCTCCTTCATTGCCGTTCCCGCGGGTGGCGGCTTCCTGAAGACTTCCGTCCATATAGGTTAACTTGACGGTGAGCCCATCCAGCTTCGGCATGAGCATCACCTTCATGTCTCCCATGAATGAACAGAGGTCCTCCACACGTTTTGTCTTGTCCATAGACAGGAGCGGGATGGCATGAACGGTCTTTTGGAGCTTTTCCACAGCGGGCCATCCCACAGTCTGGGTCGGGGAGTTTCCCATTCTGATCCCCAGCTCCTGTTCCAAAGATTTAAGTTCATCAAAGAGCCTGTCGTATATCTCATCGCTCACTGTCGGAGCGTTGAGACTGTAATATTCGTATCTGTACCGGTTCAACTGAGCGGTAAGCGCCCGAACACGGTCAAAATTTAATTGTGACATTTTTATATCCTCCAATATTGTAATAGTAAAGGCGCGCTTTTCAAAGGCGCGCCTTTTTCATCGTTTCGGCAATTAAAAAGGGTACCGGAATAACCGGCACCCTCAAATAACCGTAAGTCTCAGCCCTCACGCTTGTAATGGGGCTGCGGCTCGTATCGTTCTTTTTGATATTTTGCGTACTTTCCGTTGACGGAGTCGTTCACAACCGGCGTGTCAAGAAAGTCTGCGGAGTATTCCACGGGATGTTCGCATATGGCGTCAGACAGGATCTTTTCCAGATGCTCATACTCCGAATACTGGTCAAGGGATGCCATCACAAAAGCGTCCCTCACATACCCGGCGCAGGAGGCCAGGAGCTCCTGATCCATATAATAGCCGTAATGCTCCACAAAAAACGTGAGCATCATCACGACCGTCCGCGTGTTTCCCTCTCTGAAGGGGTGTATCCGCCACAGCTTGGGAAATTCCGTGGTCACAGCCTTCACAAACTCATCGTGGGTCATGCCGGACCAATCATGGGATTTTATGTCCTGAAAGGCATCAACCAACTCCCTCGGTATATCCTCGTCATTGCTGTACCACACGCTGCGTCCGGCAAGGAGCTTTTCCCGTTTCTCAATGTTGATGATCCTGTACTGTCCGGCCCACTCGTAGACCTTCCCGAAAAGGAATCGGTGGATCTCACACAGCCCCGCAGGAGAGAAATCATCAAAGCCCCGCTTGTAGAGGATGGCCATGTTCTGCCGGGACTGCTCCGCCTCAATCATATCCAGAACCTTGTCGTCCTTGATGCCCAGCTTGTTTTTGAGGACCGGCGCATCGTCATAGAGATACGGGTCAGGCATGGCTGTTCACCCGCTCTGCAATCTGCTGATGATAGAGCCAGAGGGCGTCCTGCGCCTGCTCGTCTGTCAGCTCGCCCCTGGCCCAGCTGTTGGAGAGCTTTCTCGCAAAGTCGGATATGGGCGCGCCCTCGATGGCATTGATAGCGTCCGCTGTCTTTATGGCGGCGACCCGCCTTTTTTGCTCGGCTGTTGACATTCGTAACCACCTCCACATATTCATTTTACCACAGTCTGCGGAAAAAATAAAGGGCAACGTTTTGGCGAGCTGACGTATTCGAAAAGAATATGCCAGCTCACCTTTTTATGCCGCTTCCATCAAGTCGGCGGTCAGCACGTCCACAAGCCTGTGGCCGGAAAGCTCACCTGTGCGGATGATGACATTGTCCCGGCGCATCTGATCAAACTCTTGCTCACGCAAAATGCGGCTCTTCGCAGCCTTCCTGCGGTCTCCGACGGAAAGGCGCTGGTTGATGACGCCCTGCCATTCTGTGAGGAACATTTTGGCGCTCTCAATATCGGCCTCCTGACGGTCATACTTGGTGCGCTTTTGCCGCACGGTGCCGTCCGGCTCCACCTCCAGGGTGTAATACGGAACATTCAGGGCGGATGTGCGGCGGAGGAAGAGGATATAAGACTCATGCGTCTCGATCCTGTCCCAATATCTGTCGCTGCGGCGAAGGCAGTGACAGAGCGCGTCACCCTCTACGAGAATGTCCAACGCACCGCGGGGAGCGACAACAGCGAAATCGTCGTTTGCGTATTCGTACTTCTCCTTGAGCGATTTGCAAATCTCATCCAGATTCGGGTGGGCTTTGAGTATGTCTTCGGCCTGTTTTTTAAGATCCTCCTGTTTGCAACGAAGGACAAGCTCATCATGTCTCTGGCGCAGGAGCCTCACACGGTAGATGATTTCGTCTCCTGTGTCCATCCCCAGCCGTTCAGCCATGGAAAGGTAGTCCTGCCAGGTGTTGAGTACCTGCAGAACATATTCACCGCTTTCCTGCGACTGCCGCCTGAGATAATGGCAGATCTGAGGGACGCTCATCTTTTGACGGATGAAGCTCAGCTGGTGCGGCTCGATTTTATTTTTACTGAGCCATATCAGCGATTCGTCGGAGATCGCCTTGCCGCCGTCCTTTTCCTCCCGGAGCCACCGCAGAATGAGATTGCCCCCGTTGAGAGTACGCAGCCGCGAAAGTTCCCGTTTGTCGATCCCCAGCGCTTTCGTCAGGCTGGGTGCTTGAGGATCGCGGATGATCCCGTCTAAAAGATGAGGCCATTCCCAGCTTTCCTCGGTCAGCTTTGGGAGGCCGGCCTTCCAAAGCTGTTCAAAACGCGGGTATTTTTTGACCAGCGACAGATACCTGTCGGGGTTTCCTGTGAAACCGTGAGTACGCAGCCATTCTGTGAGTCCTATATGTTTCAACACATTCCTGGCAAGATGGGGCAATGTTTTTCCATAGACCCGCCCGTCCTGACCGCCGTGTGTAGCGTAAATACTGTTGGAACCCATCCAATTGCAGTTTGGTACTCCGGCGATCCAGCGGGTCACGACCTGCTTGTATTCGCCCCAGAAATATGTGCGGCGAGATAGATGTTTGTCGTAGATCACGCGCCAATGCTCGACGCAAAAAACGGTCGACTGTCTGTATGACTCCTTTGAGTACCTGCGCTGCGCCCAAAACTCCCTGACCACGAAGCCGTCCGGCCTTGACTGGATCAGGTAAGCCGAGACCTCATCGGTGTCCAGAACCCGGCCCAGCCTGCCAAGAGATTTATACGTGATCTCATGCCGGCAGCAGGGACAGCGGCTGACCTTGTTATGGCGCGGCTTCTCCCGAAGCGGGACGTCCTTGCCGCAGAATGTGCAGTAGCCGGTCTTGGCGCCGCCTCTGCGGTACTCGTAGAATATGAAATTCTGAGGGATGCCCACCTTATCCACCCATCGGTCCCAATCCTTGGGGAGGGCGGGGGTCAAAGCCATGTCCGCATCCCACTTGGACGTCTCCTTCCGATAGCGCTCTTTACGCGCTTCGAGCCGCAGCTTCAGCTGGTATTCGTGGATCGCGTCGTACCCCGTTTTCTCAGAGCCAAGGTACTGCCCCGCCACTTTGGAATCCCTGTCCGAGATCCATGTGCTCGGCTGACAAGGGACATAATGGGGCCAAGCCAGCCTGTCCACCTTGGCCTCCAGCCATTTGTTGTTGATGCAGTCGTAGGTGACAAACCGCCTGGCCTCACGGTCTATGTAGACCACATAGGATGGCAGCCGTCCTTCCGAGCGGAGACTGTCCGGGTAGTAGAGCGCCGCTTTCAAAATGCCGTTCTCCACCTGGCAGCGCAGATATAATTGATATTTGCGCGGCGCCTGATAACATTTGGCATTGGACTTGGTGCTTTGGGGAACGTCATTCTTCGCGATTTTTATCATTTTGGATGTGGCCATCAACCGCCGCATCTGCAGCAGCTTCTTTTTCTTCACGATTACACCGCCTTTCTTTCTGTTAAATCAGTGTCATACCAACGGTCGGGGACGATTTTTTCACCATCCACCCGTATCATGGCGATCTGGACGATCTTCCCGCCGTCCGGCGACTCTTTGGCAAAGCCCAGAACGTCTCCTTTTTCCCCGGAGGCCAAAGGATCGATGCCTCGCACGATCACGAAGCCGTTTTCCGCATGGCCCCGGTTCAGTTGAACATATCTGTTCCATTTGCGGCCCGGATGATCCGCTATGTATGCCAGAGCGTGCAGGACAAGCTCGGCAAGGTCAAGCTTTTTGATGATGGTGAGCTCTGTACACGCGATCTTGGAATCATGCTCATCCTCGTCAACGTCGCCGCCGGCATTCACCAGGCAATATTCGGAGTGCTTCATGTCGCTGTAATAGGTAAGACAATCCAGCGGATCCTCCGCACAGTGGAATCCGTTCGAGGCACAGTTGGCTTGATCGGTCACGTTGAGTCCCATCACAAACCGATAGCCACGACAGACGAGCCCCCGGTCAAAGCCCTTATACGCGATCATCCCGCCTTCTCCTCCGGCATTAGAAAGTCTCCGAAGGAGATCTGGCCCATACCACTGGCAGGCTTGGGGGCAAGTTTATCCTCTTTCCTTGGTACATCGGGCTTTTTCTCTCCGGATTTCACCTTTCCCTTTGAAGAACTTTTAGATTTTGAAGTGGAACTGCCGCGATAGGGATTTGGAACGAACTTCTCTTCTTCCTCCTTATCCTCCTTGGCGTCGGGATCGTTGAAGTAGTCCAACGCCCATTGGTAGCACAGGTCATCCGGCACGTCACAGCCGTAGCCCTGTGAACCGGTACCGGGCTGTATTCCGTTTGCTTTCAGCTCATCCTGCACATATTCCCATGCCTTCCGGCTGATATACTGGAAGCAGTGGACCATGCTCTTGCGGGGGTGCATTGCTTTTCTCGCAAGCGCGGGGTCCTCAATGCACAGGGTCTGGATGTACTCGGCAACGCACTCCTTCATGTTGCGGCGGGTCAGCTTTTCAGTATCCTCGCTGACCCGCTTCATGGAGGCGGCCATCACCTCCTCGTCGCTCATAGCGTCCAGGCGGTCAAGCTTTGCCTGAAGATCTGCCTGTTTTTTACGCTGCCGGGCGTCAAATTCGGCCTTTCTCCTTGCCTCAGCCTCCTCATGCGCCTGACGCTTTGCTTCCTCCGTGTCCTCAGCCGCACTCACCGAAGCGGAAGCGGCGGCACCCTGTACCGGCACGGTTTCTGCTGGTATATTTTCCGGCGAAGGATCAGCCTCAACATCCGCATCCACCCCGTCGTCGTCAAAGGCGGAGGTATCAAACCCGTCCGCCGACGTGTTTCCTTCATGGAGTTCCATATCCATTTCTGAAAATGCTCCCATATTAAATTACTCCTTTTTTTCATTTCTTTTTCGATAAAGCGCCAACAGCCAATCGTCGATCCCCTTGTAAGCGGGATCCCAGTTGAGCTGGCGGCAGGCCATTTTGTGCTTCAGCGCCAAACTGTGTACGGCGCACGCTCCACGATAAACGCCCACATTGTGGTGCTTGTCCATGTCCTCCGCCTCAATGATCTCCTCGGTGCCGTTCCGGCTGAGGAAGGAAAACAGCTCATCAAGGCCGCCCGTGTTGTTTGCTCCGACAGTGGCCGCGAAGGTCCGCCCCGTCAGGGTGTGGGCTATATCCGCCTTCAGCGCCCCCTCCGTCACATACACCACACGCGCGTGCGGATCGCCGACAAAATGGATCGGGCTTCCGGAAGTGACGCCGAGCTTTTTACCCGCTGAGGAAAGGGGCAGATATTTCGCCCCTTTCTTCTCAGACGGAGCGTTATCATCCCGGATGGGGTTGTCCAAACGGATTTGCAAGCCGCGCAAAAGACCGTCCACGCCCCGCTGAGGAATGAGAAACCCCGATGTGCGCTGATAGAACTTGACAGTCCATCCACCGTTGTCATCCACATAGAAGCCGGGAACGCCCTGTACACGAAGCCCCCGTTTCATGAGCTCTTTCGTAAGCTCCCGGCACAGGTGGTACGGCGGGGTGCTTTTGAAGCCAAAGCCGTCGATCTCCTCGTCCGTCAGCCCTCGCACCGTGCGCAGATGCTCCTTGTGGGCTTGCGTCAGTGTAAGCAAAGCGAGCAGGGCTGTCAGCGTCCGATGGATCTCCCGTTCAGGAGCTCTGTCCGAAGCGGGAGCCTCCTGCGGCTGCTTCCCGGTGCCGGTGACTGCCGGCGCACCGCTTTCCGCAGGGAATCCGCCCCCCGACAGGGCATCGCAGATCTCATGGTAAGCCTGGGAGTTGCTGACTCCGTGGATCCTGCCGTAAAGAGGAAGCATCCCGCCGCTCTCCCCGCAGTGAAAACAATGCCATGTATTCGTTTGCGGGTAAAGGCCCATCCTTCCACGGTGCTCGCCGCAGATGGGACAGTCAGCGTACACCACCAGGGGATTCCCCCTCCGCCTGATATTCAGGCGAAGGAGGTAAGCCACGTCCATAATGGTAAAGGGGAAATCCGACATGATATGAGTGCCTCACTCCTTTCCATCTAACGCGGGGCGGCGCGGCGGGTTTATCCTGCCTTCTTCAGCTCCAGATCCTGGATCAGCAGATGCGCGGCGGCCTTCTGAATGTTGCCGCACTCGCAGAATTGGGTGAGGAAGAAATGGAGGCTGGAGGGCCTGCGCCTCGCGATCTCCTCCATTCTCATCCCCTTGCAGGTGCCTTTTTGCACCATGACATTCCCGGCCTCCTCCATGGTCATACACTGGAGGATCTGCTCAATGGGCGTGTCATCCGTATAAGGCGGCTCAGTGGTGCCGACTTCCGGCTCCGTGATGGCGGTTGGCGTTTCGGGGGATCGCGAAGCCGTGGTTTCCTCCGCCGGCGGAGCTGATTCCAGCATCGACAACAGGGATGACTGGCCGCCTTCGGCACTAACGGCCTCCTGAGGCGCTTCATCGGAAGTTCCCTGGGGAATCTCTTCCTTTGATTCCTCAATTGGAGCGGATTCAGGTGACGCGACAGTGGGAGCGGCGTTCTCCGGCGGGACGGGTGCCGGCTCCCCAGCGTCAGGCCGGACAGCTTTGGAGGCTCTGTCCGTCGGAGCGGAGGCAGTTTCCTTCGCCCTTGTTGGAGGCGCGGGCGAAAGGGGATCATCATCATCCGCGGCTGTATGGGTCAAATCACAGAGCTGGATGCCGAAACCGGCACTGTCCAACGCCTCCTTGAGAGCCTCCTTCTGCGCGTCGCGGATGTAGTTTCGCGTGTCCTGCGCCGACTTATTTGCGGTGAAGCTCCCGGCGGGAACGGGGTCGTCCCTGTTGAGGAACACCTTCGCCTCAAAGATCGCAAGCTGATCGGTGACTCTCAACGGGGTCAGGAGCATTCTGCCGTTGGGACACGCCAGGCGGAACCAAAGACGCTGGTAGGCGGGATCCAACCGCCAGGTTGTTTTTCCGTCGGAACCAACGACCCTTTTCAAGTACTTCAAAGGATCGAAGCCCGGTACCTTGTGGAGGGCTCCGGCGGCGGGGACTGTGGTGATGATCGTGTTTTTGTTCATTTCTGGATCTCCTTTCAAAAATATGTTTTTTTACGGATACACCGTTGTGGACAACAAAAAAGACGCACGTTCCGGTTTCCCCGGCACCTGCATCTGTCAACCCGCCCGCTTCAGCGCTTCGTTAGGAGAGTACGCCCTGCGGTTCAATTCCTGAAGGTAAAGTCTCGCTCGCTCACCCAGGAGCGTGTTCCGCTTTCCCTTTCTTGTTTTGGATATCGCCATGTACAAAGCTTTCTTCTGTCCCACCAGGATCACCCGGCCTTTGGCGCGGGTCACGGCGGTATACAGAAGATTCCGATTCAGCAGGATCCGATGGGCCGCCAAAAGCGGAATGATGACCGTATCGTACTCCGAGCCCATCGCCTTGTGGATCGTCATGGCATAGGACAGCTCCAATTCTTCCAGAGCCTCCAGGGGGTACTTTGCGTACCGCCCGTCAAATCTGACAATGACGGTATCGGGGCGGATCTCCCGTATCGTACCTACATCGCCGTTGAAAACGCCCTTTCCGATTTGATTGCCCTGCCGGTCATAGATGACCATGTTGTAGTTGTTCTTGATTTGGATCACCCGGTCGTGGAGCCGGAAGCTCTTGCTCCCATATATCACGTCCGGTTTGCCCTCCTCATCCGGGTTGACATCCTCCCGGATGGCGGCGTTCAGGCTGTTTGAGGACGCATCTCCGTCCGAACGGAAGGGGGAGAGGATCTGCAGCTGCCCGACGCCGATCCTGGCGGCCTCCTCCTGATAGAGACGGCGGATCGTCTCAGCGGTCTCCTCCTGGGTCGCCGCAGGGACAAAAGAAAAATCCGGCCCGTAAAGGAGTTCTCCGTTGCCCTCATTGATGAATCTGGCGTTGTAGGCAATTCGGCTGTCCTGAGCCTGTCGGAATATCCGATCCAGCACAGTCACAGGGACAATACCGCTCGCAATGAGCTCGTGAAACACATTTCCTGCCCCCACGCTCTCCAACTGGTCGGCGTCGCCCACCAGCAGGACCTTAGTTCCGGGGGCAAGCCTTGAAAACAGCTGATGCGCCAACCACATATCCACCATAGATGTCTCATCCACGATGAGGAGGCCGGCCTCCAGAGGCTGCCTTTTCCTCCGCCCGTCGCCGTCGCCGTGGAGTCCCAGCAAGCTGTGCAAGGTCTGTGCGTCCTCCACTCCCGTGGTCTCCGCCATGCGCCTGCTGGCCTTTCCGGTGGGCGCCGCCAGAGCGATCCTTTTGTCTGGGAAGAGCATACGGTATGCTTCCACCACGGCGCGGAGGATCGTGCTTTTCCCTGTACCCGGTCCACCGGTAATGATGGACAGGTTGTGCCGAAAGACGGTTTCCACACCCTCGATCTGCCGGGGAGACAGGGTAATGCCCAGCTTTCCTCTGACTTCCTGCATCACCTGGCGAAGATCAACGGGCTTTGGGATCTCCATAACCATTTGCGCTACCTTGTATGCCGTCTCGGTCTCCTGACGGAACACCTGCGGAAGATAGAGCTTGCTGTCGTTCGACACCACCACGTTGCTCAGGATCATAGTTTCCAACTCCCGCTCCACCTGCTCCTGATCCACGGGGATTTCTCCCGATTCCATAGATTCATTGAGGAGCTTCAACGCGCTTCTCAGCATGTGATCCGTTTCCAGAAAGAGGTGTCCGCTTTCGCTTCTGGCCTTTTCCAGCGTGTAGAACAGGGCGCCGCGAACACGAACCGGGTCACGGAGACTGCCGCCGGATTTTCGGACAATGGCGTCCACTCTTTTGAACCCGAAACCGGGTACCTCGCAAAGCCTGTACAGGCTCTCCCGCAGAAGCTCCGCCGCTTCGACCCCAAAATATTCGTAGATTTTCATGGCGGTGTTCGGCGTCACCTGGAAAGGCCCCAGCAGAGTCATCAGTTCACGCATGGTCTGACTCTCCGCGTACCCTGCTTTGATCTCCTCCAGCTTGTCCGGCGTGATTCCCCGTATCTCAAGGAGGCGGTCAGGGTCATTTTCCAGCACCTCAAGGGAGCGGGTCCCGAACCGCTGAACAATGGCGTTGGCGGTAGCGCCGCCGATCCCCTTCAGCAGGCCGGACGAAAGATAATTTCGGATCCCCTCTACGGTGGTCGGGGCGATCTCCTTCCACCGTTCCACCTGGAATTGAGAGCCGTATTTTCCCTTGACCCACTGACCGTCCAGATCCAGTTTTACCGAATCCGACTGGGGCAGATCATATCCCACAGCGGTGAAACGGATCAGGTGATCCCTGAATTTGTACGGATTGCGTGCGTCCTGCGGAACCATGATGTCCGCTGTTTTCATCTGTGTTACCGCATATTTTGTTGTGGAGTTGTAAAATACTGTTTTGTCATATACCGCCACAATTCGCATGGCGCTTTTTCCTCCTTTTCTCATGCCACATTCTCTTTGGGACGCCTGATGCTGAAATTTCTGCGTTCTGAGTAGGTGACATATTCGCTGTAAATTTCCGGGTGAACCTCTCTCAGCCTTTCCAGCCCATCCTTGAAGATGCCTGGAGTCCGTGAGATTTTCCATGAGACGATAAAGCCGTCGGCCGAGATAGCGGAGGAGCTTGCTCCCATATCCGCTACGATCAACGCCTTCAGCCGTTTCATCTCACTCTCCACAGCCTTTGAGCCGGTATCGCACCGGCGTTTTTCCTCCTGGAGTTCCAAATACCGGGCGACCCTGGCTGATTGCGTCTGGGTGAAATTCACAGGCCCATCGACCGGGGGTGACTGTCCCTGTGTCCGCCGCAAACTCTCCAAAATGAGATCGCCGTTTTCCTCAAGATAGGGGGGCGGCGACTTGACAAGGACATTGTTCTCCCAGAAATCCTTCTCCAGGGAGATGAGCTCCAGCTCATAATCCATATCCCTGTCGATGTGCCTGATCAGAGCGTCATCCTCGCTGTTTCCGTAGAGACAGCAGTAATATACCCTGTCCAGGTTCATGACGGCCATGTAGTGGCGGCCCTGACTTTCGTAGTAGGCGGGAACGGCCTCCTCACCGTCGCGCCACCATTTGTCTTTCGCGTTGTAGTTGGTGGTCTTGATCTCAAGAATGGCCGTACTTCCGTCCGGAAGTTCCACAAGGTAATCCAGATCCGCCAGCATCCACGGATAAAGCGGATGTTGAAAGATGCACTTGTGCTGAAAGATATTCAGGCCTGTTTTTTCGGCGAATATCCGCGCCACCAGCGGTTCCAACAGCGTGCCATACTCAAGGGCTACCCAGTTTTCCCGGTCGTCGGCGGTCACGATCCCCACCTTATCGTAGTAGAGATCTCTGGCTGTCCGAAACGGCGAGATCCCCAGGACCGCCGCGGCGTCACTGCCGCCGATCCCGCGCCGCCGGTATTCCAGCCACTCAGGCCGCGTCAGCTTTTCCGTTTCTACCAGGACCGAAGGGCGGTAAGCCATATCCTGCGGCATCGTCGATTTCCTCCTCCGTCAGTATCTTTTGGATCTGCACCTTCATCATTTGCCGGCTGTTGCCCCGGATGTGCTTCTCCGGCGGCCTCTGTTCGCGTTTTCGTTTCCATTTGTTTTTCATTGATCGACATCTCCTTTATATTTTTGATTCTCAAAGCCTTCCGGCATTTGGGCAAAAAAATAGGCGGGAATGACGCGACCCGGTGAAAACCGTGTTCCGCTCCCCAAAATGGAGAGCTTTCGTCATTCCCGCGATATGCGTTGGGACATACTGCCCCTTTAATAACCGTCAGCTGCCGCCCGCCGTTCCGCGAGCCGGACAAACCGACAAACGTACAACCCTGACAACGTGTGCAATCCGGGTGCTTCCCCGTTCCCAAGTCATCGGGACCTGGCTCCGCGTTTTAAGCGGAGAACGCACAAACAATCAATCTACATATTCACTATACCACAATATGTTGTGGTTGTCAACCAATGATACGGAAGATTTTGCACATTGTAGAGAGATTGAAGAACATAAAAACTGAATGACTCTTTTACATAAGCTCTTTCATTCTCCGCGCAAGGTATAGCGGAATGTTGGTGATGCCGCCGTCCTTGCGGTAGCCGCGCTTGGAGAACCGTACCGCGTGTTCGGGCCGGCGGTCGGAGATGAATCTTTTGAAGGAAGGCGCGGATCTGTCCTCTCCCGCTTTTACCTCGATGGGGACGATCTCCGTTCCCACCTGAAGAACAAAATCCAGCTCACTGTTCTTGTCGGAGTAGTACCGGGGCTCTACGGCGAACTGCCCGCGAAGCTGCTGAAGGACGTAATTCTCCGTCAGCTGGCCCTTGAACTGGTAGTCGCTTTTGAGCAGGATCGCGCCGTTGTCGATGCCCGCCATGTGCTTGAGAAGGCCGGTGTCGAAGAGGAAAAGCTTGAACTGATCCAGCTTGTCAAAGGCGGACAGGGGATGCTCCATTTTGGAGACATTGTAGACCCTGTTCAGCATCCCCGCCGAGACAAGCCATTCGATGGCCTCCTCAAAATCCCGCGCCCTGCCGCCCTCGCGGACAGCGCCGTACATGAACTTCTCATTGGGTTTGGCAAGCTGCGCCACGATACTGCGGAAGACCATCAGGATCCGCCCGCTGTTCACCTTGCCGTTGTGCTTGGAAAAGTCGTTCTCGTAGATCTCCACAAGCTCCCGCTGGATCCGGGAGACCCTGGCAGGGTCCCGGTATTTCACCCAGGAGGCCACGCACTCCGGCATCCCCCCGATGATGAGATAGCTGTTGTACGCCTCCAGCAGCCGGTTATGAAAGATGTCCTCGATGAGCTGCCCCTTTTGTATGCTCCCGTAGTAGGCGTAGAGAGCCGGGTCCACCGCCTCCAGGAACTCGTCAAAGGTCAGCGGGTACAGGTCGAGAAGGTTGACCATCCCCACCGGATAGGACTTCGGCTCCGCCAAAAGCGTACCCAGCAGACTTCCCGCGGCGATAACGTGGTACTCGTTTGCCTTCTCCCGGAAGTACTTGAGGGTATTGAGCGCCTCCGGGCACTCCTGGATCTCGTCGAAGATCATGAGCGTCTCCCCCGGAAGAATCTTAACGCCCGCGATCATGGACAGAAGCTCTACGATCCGCCGCGGGTTTTTGTTGGCCTCAAAGACGGATCTCAGCTCATCCTCCTCGTCAAAGTTGAAATAGACAAAGCTTTTATAACGGCTTTTCCCGAATTCCTTCATGAGCCAGGTCTTTCCCACCTGCCGCGCCCCTCGCAGAACCAGGGGCTTCCGATCCGCGTCGCCCTTCCATCTCTCCAGCTCAACCATGGCGTTTCTCCTCATAGTTCCGCCTCCTTCCTGTGATACATCTTATTGTAACACGTTTTTCTTGCGTTTACAACATAAAATAAACACGTTTTTCTGACATTCCAAACGAGATTCCTCACGTTTTTCTGAATTTCTTTTATGACACCCTTTCAAAGATGATTTGCTTACGCAGATAAAGATTGGCGATGGCCATGGTAACGCTCTCCCGATTCTTTGCCGTCAGCATCATACAGGCTATATTGTCGCTGGTCGTGTAATCGTCATCGTAGAGGGTGTCCATCAGCTTATCGTCCGTGGATATATCCCGCGCTCCCACCTCGGCGCACTTGATAAGCTCGGCTGTTGAAAGGAGCGCCTGACGGGACAGGGCCATGACCTGGGCTTCCTGTTCAGTCGGGCGATCCCTGCGAAAGAGTTGCCACGCCCTGGTAACGGGGGTTCCCTTGATGACGGTCAGCTTCAGAAATGCCGCCAGCCGCAGGGGAACGCTCCTGGAAAGAGGAACAACGTAGAGCTCGCTCAGCAGGTCATACAACGCCTCAAAGCATGTTTCTCCCGTCCCTGATGCGACAAGACCGCGCGTGACCAGCCTGCCAAGGCAGTCCTCCGGCGTCCGATATGCGGGAATGACCCAGTCCTGATCCAGCCTGTTGTACTCGGATATAATGTCCTCAATCTCCAGCAGGCGCCAGTTGAGCGCAGTCCATATCGCCATCTCCTGGATATCCACATAGTATTCCCGGCCATTGATGAGGATGACCGGGCGGACTTTACCCTGACCGTCCCGCTCCCTGCGGAAGTGTCCCACGGCTGTGTAATATTTGTGCTTGTTCATATATCTGCCTCCTTTGAATTAGGATACTTTTTTATACGTATCTTCCCTGGTTTCATCAACAATAAATACGTCTCTTTTCAGTTTCTTTGCCGCTCTGGAGATCCACGCCCCAATTTCGTTGGGCTTTGCTCCGTAAAGAGCGGCGATATCCGTTCCGCTGTAACCCGCGATTTTCAATTCCAGGGCTTCGATCCCCATTCTGGCTACGCCGCCGTATGTCCGCCTTCCGTAGGCAAGAACCTGTTCCACAAAAAGCCTGCTGTCGTCATCGCCTACCATCCCACAAGCGGTCTCCATGTGATCCAATGGAACCGTCGGGAGAGTGCGGCATTTTATCTTTCGGCAGTAATCCACAAGGTGGTTGCGGATGACCGAAACGGCATAGGTGCGGAACAGAACTCCATGACTCTCATCAAAGCTCTCCGCCGCCCGCCACAGAGCGATACACCCTTCCTGGTAGAGGTCGTCGTACTCCAGTCCGCAGACGCTTTCGTTGACGCCGATATATCGTCCAATGGTCCATCGAACACAGTCGAGATGCTCCTCTACCATCTTCTCTGCGCGGGTCATATCCTCACCTCTCCGCGCCTTCTCCCAGGGGAGTCGGTGAACCGCCGGCAGAGGGAGATGACCTGGTCACAGCGGTACTCGGAGAAATGGCCTATGTGCGCCTCATCGGCCGGAAGTCCAAGCTGGACCTGAAGCCATCGGTATGCCTCTTTGCGTGTCATGTACCCATTTTCCCAAAGCGCGTTCAGGGCAAAGTGCGCCTGCCGCCGCTTCTCGCGAAGCTCCCTGTTTGCCAACGATCCCATAGGCATATGGCTGTCCCGGTGAGCGGACACATAGGCGTCGCAGGCCGGGTATCTGGAGCAAACGTAGACCTCCTCGTTGCTTTGCGCGTTTCGATGGACAGCAGACGCCGGGCGCAAGACTGCCGGCGCGCCGCAGTAGGGACATTTGATGTGGATTTTTTTCATGATCATAACCTTCTTTCGTTTTTTTCGGAGGCCGATCAACCGCGTTTCAGCCTTCATATCAATACGCCCTTGAAAAACAGAAAATTGGCCCTGAAATCTGTGAATTTTTTGTAAACAAAAAAGCGCCCGCGCACACCATCAAAAAGGTATGCGCGAGCGCTTTCGTTTTTCTATCGGCTTAATTCTGTCAATACGTCTGTTTCGGCGTTCGGAAATCGCCAGAGAAGATACCTGTCGAACAGATCCCGAAAGCCGGATTCGGTGAGCTGTCCCCGACACTCGGCGGGATCGATCTGTTCACCGCTCAGCTGTTGGAGGGCGCCGGTCTCCACAATGACCGGCCTGCCGTCCCGGTCCGGAGCCAGCAGAAAACCGCGAGGACTGTCCTTGCCGGATATGTAGATGCTGTTT
The DNA here is from genome assembly GCA_947588955.1 of uncultured Oscillospiraceae bacterium. Classification (GTDB taxonomy): domain Bacteria; phylum Bacillota; class Clostridia; order Oscillospirales; family Oscillospiraceae; genus RUG626. Next base: position 31,830 of record CANPYX010000008.1, read on the forward strand.
CTCCAGTTTCCGCGACAGGCGGCTAAGAAGTTATAAGTCTTTTGAATCGAAATATCCATGTATATATTCTCCTGTCATGTGATCGGGTCAGCCGATGATCCAAAACGGGCCTCCGGATCCGGCCCTTGTGCTGGCCTCATTCAGGATAATGGACAGATCCCATGCCTTTTGACTGCGGCTGTAGCTGCCGGGATCGGCCACCAGGATCTTTCCGTCCTGAACGCCCCGAAGGACGATGAAATGTCCGCTGGAGGTAAAATGGCCCTTGAGCATAAGGGCGACCACCAGCTTTCCGCTAGACAGAGCGTCAACGATCCGCTGCGGCTCCGAGGCGGTACATCCCTCCACGGGAAGCCCCCACGCTTTGGCGGTGTTGGGTATCAGGGAGTGATAGGAACCGCTCTTGCTGCACCAGCCGCCGTGTTCATAGGCCCACTTCGCCATCTCCTCCGGGTTTACGATCTCATCCGTCAAAGACGAGATCACGATGGACATGGAGGTGGGACCGCAGCCATAGCCGCCGATGTTGTCGGTGCCGTATGGCTTATCCGCCCAGCGTTCATCCCCCTGGTTGAAGTAAACGACCTCCGTAACTCCGTCTGTAAAACGCACATCACCGAGAGAGGAAAGCACGCTTCCGTCATATGGCGTGTGCTGGATCGTTCCGTCGCCCAGAAACAGGCTCAGGTTCTCGGCGTAATTTGTTGCCTGCTCTTTCTGCTCATCAGACAGATGGAATACGGCGTCCGCAAAATATCCCTCGCCGTTGTAGGAAAGCGTGTAGACGTACCAAAGCTCTTCCTTCGTTTCGACCACATCCGCGGTGTCCGGGTCGTCGTCCTCCACCGTCCGTGTCTCGCTGGTTCGGGTGTAGGAATACAGGCTTCCTTTGTTCTGCCGGATGATCGCCTCCAGATCCGACAGGGAGATATCCGTACAGGCCTCGCCTTTGGAGGCGCAGTATTGGGCGACAAAGACGTTGATATTGCTTGTCATATCGTCGGAATAGGGATCGACGACCTCATAGTTGTCGCCGTCCGTTCCGGCAAAGTCCAGGGCAATCCTTTCCTTGACATCCGTAATCCCCTCACCCAGGACAGAGTTTACCGCGAAGGTAATATCATTTACATTCCGGATAATGGCGGCATTGTCGTTGAGGATCGGCTTACCTGGATCTTCACTCGGCCCGCCGAAAATAAGGGTAGGAAGCATAACGACAAACAGGATCGGGAGCATCAGCAGGAGCACGGCGCCGGCAAGAAGCTTCCCGGAATGCCGCCCCGCCGCCACCGCCAGCCCCGCAGCGGCTCCATATGGCCCTCCCGCCGCCGCGCCCTTCGCGGCGGCGGCAATGGCTTTTCCCGCTTTGACCGTCCCGTAAGCGGCGTGCGCCATCCTTGGGGCCAGGGAAGATCCGTTATTTTCAGGTTTATTCAATATTCTATCCCTCCCAAAATAGGGCTTGCAAGATGTTATCATTTATGATAACATTACTGCGTGAGGTGATTTTATGGACAGGCGCGACATCATATCCCGGCTGACAGCCGCGCGGCTGGAGAAGGGCATCTCCCAGGCGGAGCTGGCGCGTATGATCGGCACCCAGCGGTCGAACATTTGCAGGCTGGAAAGCGGCGCTCAAAATCCCACCCTCGATATGATACTGAAGATCTCGTCCGTGCTGGGTAAGACGGTCACATTCGGATTGGAGGACGCGGAGATGGAGGCAAATCGTTACAGCCTGCGCATATTTGACACGGAGCTGATGCGCTTTTCCATGGAAAAGCGCGGACTTGAGGGGCTGACGGCGGAGATCATAGAGGTCCATCAGGAATACGCCCATCTTCTCCCGCTTGATTTGGAGCTTACCGGGCAGGGCGTGATCCGCTGGCTTGAGCACCGGGTGATCCCCAAGAACCGCCGGTTTGTGGACGAGATATTGAAGACTCTTGGGCTGAGCCACAACGACACCAAGGGGATCATCGACGTGTGCAAGGGCCTCTCCCTGAACGACAGCTACTGGGTGGTGCCGGAGGGATTCAAGGGCTCCTTCGCGCGGTATGATCTTTACGAGAACCGCTTCTCGGAGATCCTGGCCCTGGTGGCCTACACCGGCGCGGGAGGGAGCCGTCACGCGTTTACCACCTCGCCTGAGCTTACCACCGGCGGGATGCTGCCTAAGGCGTGGAGATTTATTGAAAACGAGGGAATTTTTCTCTACAAGGGTGGCACCTCCGGGACATCCAACGCGGGGCGTGAGCCTTATATGGAATACTACGCCTCCCAAATCGCCGAAGCCATGCGGCTGAATGCCGTTCGATACGATCTTGAGAATTGGAAGGGCATCACCGCCTCCAGGTGCGCGCTGTTCACAAGCCCGGACGTGTCCTACGTCCCCATCGGGAGGATCATAGACGGTGTGAATCTCCGGAAATGCCTGGACTATTACGACGAGCTGGACAGGAATCGGGTAGCGGGATTTGGGGAACAGCTTCGCAGTATGCTGGTGTTCGACGCGCTCATATGGAATGAGGACCGGCACTTTGGAAATTTCGGGGTGCTGCGGGACAACCACACGGGCGACATTATCGCGCCCGCCCCAATTTTCGACAACGGCCTCTCCCTTTTGTGCTTCGCGGGGAGCGGGGAGCTGCGCGATCTCACGGCGCTGCGAGAATACGCCGGCACCCGGACTAACCCGTACAACCTGACGTTTGAGGAGGTCTGCGCCGCGGTCATGGGGAGCAGACAGAAGGCGGAGCTTCGGAGAATGATCGGATTTCGTTTTCGCCGCCATCCGTCCATCAATCTGCCCGAGGAGCATTTGCAACTGTTGGAAAAATTACTTGAGCAAAGAGTTCGCGAGCTTCTCGCCATCCCCACACGGGGATAGTGGGCTCAAACCGCAACAGGGACGGCTCTGCCAAGGCGGAGCCGTCAAGCTGTCGACAAAGGCCCAAGGGCCTTTGTCGACAAGAGAATGCGTGCGGGAAAAATCTCTGAATTTTGCGAAATTCAGAGATTTTTCCCTGCTGTCACGTTGCGCGCGCCCCGAAGGGGCACACTTGCGTGACAAAAGGTATTTTTTCCGACGCACATGTCGCCGGAAAAAAATATTGGATTGGGGTTTGTCAACGGGCTGACACGGCTCTGCCTCGGCAGGGCCGTCCGTTTTCTTACATCAGAAGCCGGTTTTGGGCAGTGTGGTATTGCCTGTCAGCTTCCGCACAATGGTCACCCAGCTTGCGGTGGCGTTCTGCCAGGTCCCCTGATACCTGCCGCCTGCGTCGGCGCGGTTCGTGATTTTGTACCCGTCCGCAAGTGTCCCCAAAACGACCACCGAAAGCTTCGGACTGCCGGAGGACTGGAATCCGACTGGCACCTTGCCGAAGTCAAAGTAGACATCCGTGACCACCTCTCCGGCCTGCTTGGGAAGGGCGTTCAGATTAAACGAATAATTATTGGTGGTGAGGAGATTAGAGGCCAGCACCTGATAATCGGCGGTGAAATTGGTCTTGTAAAGGATGCGGTAGTTGAGCCGGAAACTGTATGTTCCGGTGACCAGCGTAGCGGCGCGTACCGCGTCGGTGGGAATACGGTCGTGCCAGTAAAAGTTTTCCAAGGCAACATTGGAATCGTTCGTCACCGTGAACGTATACCACATCTGACTTCCCGTAAGTACCTCCGCGTTTCCTGCCTTGGTGAGCTTTACGCCAAGCTCAGATGGCTTGTCGTAAGCGGAGAGCTTGATGATCTGCCCTGAATACCTCAGTGTCACGTCAAAAATTTGTGGGTCGATCTGCCAATAAGCCGGCGCGGTGACTTCAACAACCTTGTATCTGCCCAACGGCAGCGGCTTGGAAGCCGCCACACCTCGCTCATCTGTGGTGATATATCCCACCACCTCACCACTGTATTCCTCGGTGATCTCGTATACCGCGCCTTTCAGCGGCGCTCCGGCAGGAGTTCCTGTGACGGAATTTGCCTCGGCGGCATATTTGTAGATCTGGATCTGGCCGGTAACAGGGGTGTTCTTCCACTCAATGGTTTTACACCCGCCGTACTCGATGTATATGGTCTTGGGCTGGGTGTCCAAAATGTACCCCTCGGCGCACTCGATCTCACGGATGGTGTATTTTCCGTCCGCCAGCTCTTTGTCAATGTAGACATAGCCGTTGTTGTCGCTCTGATAGGTACCGACAGGATCACCTCCGGCGTCACTCAAAAGGAAGGTGACTCCATAAATTCCCTTTTCGGTCACGCTGTCTACCTTGTGGATGAGGGCGCTGGACGCTCGCTCATTGGTCACCTCCAAAAATCCGCCCTCGCCATCCTTGACCTCGACGCGGTGGGGTGTGGCGTCCAGCTTATACCCGCTGGCGGCCTCCAGCTCGACCACCTCATACCATCCGCTTTCAGCTTCGGGGAGGTAGATCGTACCGTTTTTGTCTGTGGTAAACTGGCCCACGATCTCACCACCGTTTAGCTTGCGGACCTCCATCTTCACGCCGGCGATCCGCGTCTTGTCCTTTTTATCGGACTTCACGATGGTGAGCCCTTTGACCCTGGTGTTATACACCACAATGGTCTGCGTATCTCCGGGATTGACCACCACGGTCTGGCTCCGGGTCCCCTCGTCCATGACGTAGCCCTCCAGGGGCTTCGTTTCGGTGACTACCACCGTCCCCACCACGCCGGGGATGCGAATCTCGCCGTTTGCGTCGGTCTTGTAGAGGCCCTTGCTGGAGAGATGGCCATAGTCCGCGTCCAGGTAGCGCCCGTCAGAGTAAGTTATTTCAAATTCAACTCCTTCGAGCGGAGTGTTGTCCTTTTTGTCCAGCTTCAACACCACCAGCGTCCCGGTAGGCTTGTTGTAAAAACGGAGGACATTTGCCTCACCATTCTTGATGAGGATAGATTTCGGTGTGGTGTCCAGTACATAGCCTTCAACAGTCTTTACTTCCCGTGCCACAACAGTGGTTCCGGGAGTCAGGCCATTGATGACGACGCGCCCAAATTCATCGGTGATATACTCTCCGTTGCTGTTTCCCACCGCCGCGCCGCTGGAGTCAGTCACCAAGAAGGTGACGCCCTTTAAGGGGGTGGTCGTTCCCTCTATATACTTCTCCAGAACGAGGGTAGTCGTGGGGGTGTTATAGAACCACAGCTCCTGGGTGTCGTCGGGGTTTATGACCACTGTCTGGCTCTGCTTTGCCGGGTCAATGGTGTAACCGGGGATAGTCTGCACCTCGGTGACGATGAGCGTCCCGGTAACACCATCCAGAACGATCTGGCCGTTCTCGTCGGTGAAGTAAAGACCATTGGAGGACAGCTGGCCGCCCTTGTTGTCCACAAAGGAGCCGTCGGCGTAGGTTATCTTGAACTGTACCCCCTCCAACGGCGTCTTTCTGTCCGAGCTTGAGAGCTTATGGACGATGAGGCCGCCTTCGGGCTTATCCCGAAACTCCAGCGTTACGGTGACGCCGGCCTTGACCTCCGCGGTCTGGGCCGTGTCGTCCAGAAGGTAACCGGGCTTTGCCCTCGTCTCTTTAATGACAAGGGACGTGCCGGGGTCGATGCCCTCCACAAGAAAGCTGCCGGAGCTGTCGGTCACATACTTGCCGTTGGCGTTGCCGACGACTGTGCCCTTGCTGGTGGTCACTGAAAATTCAACGTCGGAAAGGGGCGAGCCGTCGCTGGCAGATACCTTTTTTACAAGGACAGAGCCCTTGGGGCTGTTGTTGAAGTAGAGGGTGACAATGTCCTGGTCCTTGCCGGAGATATAGAAGGATTGCGGGGCGGAGTCGATGACGTGGTCCCCGTCGCTCTCCACCTCCTCGCAGATGTAATACCCGGCCTTCAGCCCGGTGACGGTGAAGGAGCCGTTGGCGCCCGTCCTGTACCGCCCGATGACCGTGCCGCCTGTGCCGGACACATCGCCGCCCAGGTAACGGAGCTCAAAGAGACAGCCCTCGATGGCGGCCTTGCTGACGGAATCATACTTGTACGCCACCAACGCGGACAGGGGCACATTTTGGAAAAGGAAGGTGTGTCCCTTTCCTGCGGGGATGAACGCCTCCTGGGTGTCGCTACCCTTGAAGGCAAAGCCGTGGGGCGGCTCCAACTCCTTTACCCGGAACCACCCGTCCCGCAGGCCATTGGCGGTGCCGTCCAGAACGATGCGCCCATTCTCGTCTGTGGTGAACACGCCCAGGTCGTTGTACTCGCCCGTCTCGGTGTCGTTGGAGGCGTACCACACCTGGAAACGCACATTGGAAAGCCGCTCGTGGGTGACGGAATTTTCCTTGATGATCTCGATGGAGGGTTTCTTGTGGTTCTCAAAATACACGTCCCTGTCCCGGTTGGGATAGAGGGTCACAAGCTGGCTGTCCGCGTCCAGAAGGTACGGGGCGGGGACGGACTTCTCGGAAACCTCGTAAACTCCCGGCAGAAGATTCTCCACTGTGGCCATGCCGTCGGGGCCGGTGGTAATCTCCTGGACGCTGTGACCGTCAGCGCCACGGACAAGGAAAACGGTTCCGGCGACCACATCCCCGGTGTCCGCATCCATTTTGTGGACGGTGAGGTTTGACCTGCGCTGGTTTTCCAGAACGATGGTGTTGGTCTTGCCGGGGAACAGCTCAATGTGGTGCTCCCGTGTATCCAGAATGTGCTCGTCATCCGTGGCCGTCTCCACAAGGGAGTAGACGCCGGGTTCAAGCCCCTCCCATGTGATGGTGCCGTCAGGCCCGGTGGTGCGGTCAATGTAGTGGGTCCCGTCCTCAATTTTAGCAAGCCGGAAAGCGATACCCTCAAGCGGTGTACCGTCGGAGCTGGTTTTCGTGAGCTTCAAGCTGGGCTTGCGGCTGTCCGTAAACACGAACTGCGCGTACTCGCCGCCCTCGATTCGGATGATCCGCTGGGCATCGTCAATAAGATACCCGTCCGGGGCGGCCAGCTCCTCCACGGTGTAGGCGCCGGGGTCCAGGCCGGAGAGGTCAATTTCCCCATTTGCATCGGTCGTGAATTCTTTTGAGAAATTCCCGCCCACCTGAGAAATGCGGAACCTGGCATTTTCCAATGGCTCGAAGGTCTGGCTGTCCAGCTTCACAAGGTGGATACCGGGCTTTACATGATCCAGAAAAACCAATGTGCCGGTCTGTTCCGGCACCAGCTCGATCTCCTGCGGGGTGCTGTCTGTAACGTGACTGTCCGGCGCGGCAATCTCCTTGACCAAATAGGTGCCGGGGTCCAGGTCATAAAGCAGGATCTCTCCGTTCCCGTCTGTGGTGTAGGTGCCAAGGAGCTTTCCGTCCCTGTACACCTCAAAAACGGCGTCTTTGAGCCCGGTCCTCGACTCAATGTCTAATTTGACGATCCTGAGCGCGGGACGTTTCTCATTTTTCACAACGAGGGTACTCGTCTCGCCGGGGTAGAGCCTGATATGATGTTCAGTCCCGTCGAGGATATACCCTCCGGGGGCAGAGAGCTCATACACTGAGTACACCCCGGCATCCAGTCCCTCCAATGTGATGCGCCCGTCCTCATCCGTCACCTTGTCCACATAGTGGTCGGGGTCATCGACAGGAGCAATGCGGTAGGTCGCGCCCGCAAGAGGCTTTCCGTCGTGTAGACTATATTTTTCCAGGACGAATTTGGGACGTCTCGTATTGGTATATACAAACTCCGCGTACTCACCACCCTCGATCCTGATGATCCGCTGGGCGTCGTCAATGAGATACCCGTCCGGGGCGGCCAGCTCCTCCACGGTGTAGGTGCCGGGTTCAAGGCCGGAGAGGTCTATTTCCCCATTTGCATCGGTGGTGAATTCCTTTGAGAAATTCCCGCCAACCTGAGAAATGCGGAACCTGGCGTTTGCCAGCGGGTTGAAGGTCTGGCTGTCCAGCTTCACAAGGTGGATACCGGGCTTTACATGATTCAGAAAAACCAATGTGCCGGTCTGTTCGGCCACAAGCTCAATTTCCTGCGGGGTGCTGTCTGTAACGTGGCTGTCCGGCGCGGAGACCTCCTTGACCAAATATGTGCCGGGATCCAGGTCATAAAGCAGGATCTCTCCGTTTCCGTCTGTGGTGTAGGTGCCAAGGAGCTTTCCGTCCCTGTACACCTCAAAAACGGCGTCTTTGAGTCCGGTCCTCGACTCAATGTCTAATTTGACGATCCGCAGCGAGGGCCTTGCCTCATCGACCACGGAGAGCGTTGTGACCTGACCTGCCGTGAGCTTAACGTTGTACACCTGGGGATCCACCAGATACCCCTCCGGCGCGCTGATCTCCCGGACGGAGTACATACCAGGGTCCATGTTCTCCAGCGTTATACGGCCTTCGGCATCCGTAGTCCGGTCAACAAACCGCTCCGCGTCGCCGATCTCCTCGATCCTGAAGGTGGCCCCGGCCAACACGGACCCGTCTTTCGCTGACCGCTTCTCAATCACGAGGCCGGGCTTGCGCTGGTTCTGCACCACGATCCTCGACGTCTCACCGGGGTACAGCTTGATCCGATGCTCAACGCTGTCCAGAATGTACCCGGCGGGGGCGCTGATCTCCCGGACGGTGTACAGTCCCGCGTCGAGGTCATCCAGGGTGATGCGTCCCTGGGCGTCCGTGACCTTATCTACATAGTGGTCGGGGTCGTCTGCTTTCCCGATACGGTAGGTGGCTCCTGCCAGGGGGGAACCGGTTTCCGCCGCAAGCTTCACAAGCTCGAGGACAGGCCGCTTTGCGTCTGAATAAACGATCTCAGTGTTCACTCCGGCTCTGAGTTCAACGACGCGCCTGGCATCGTCAATGAGATACCCCTCCGGCGCGGCGATCTCCTCCACCTCGTAAGCACCGGGGTCGAGATTGGAAAGGTCAATCTCTCCGCTGGCATCCGTGGTATACTCCTGCGTGAAGCCTCCGCTTACTTTAGAGATACGGAACCTGGCGCCGGAGAGGGGAGACATGGTTTCCTGACTCAGCTTCAGGAGCCTCATGCCGGGTTTCACATCGTTGAATACGGTGAGGGTCACGCTGCCTCCGCCATCCTTCAGCTCCACCTGCTGGGGGACGCCGTCCAGAACGTAGGCATCGTCGCTGCTGACCTCCTGCACCTGGTATGTCCCCGGCTCCAATCCTTCCAGCGCGATCTCGCCTCTGCCGTCAGTGATATAATCTCCGAGAAGCACCGTGTTGCGCCATATGCGGAAGGTCACTCCGGGGAGGCCAACGTTTGTGGCCCGATCCAGTTTACGGATCAGCAATCCGGGCAGCTGATGGTTCACCGCCGTGACGGTGACCGTGCCGCCGCCGTCAACGGTCGCCTGATCCACATATGCCAAAACCGGTTCGGTCATCCTGTTGTACCCCTCCGGCGCGGCTGCCTCCACAAAGGCGTAAAGGCCCTTGGTCACATTGGGAACCATGATCGTCCCCGCCGCGTCGGTCGTATCGCTCCCGACGAGCTGGCCGTCACGGAAGATGTTGAACAGAGCGCCAGCCAAAGGCCGTCCGCTCTCGTCCTTCTTTACGAGCCGGATTTTTACCTTGGCGTCGTCCTCAAAAACGAGGTTGACATCCGTCTTGCCGTCCCACATAAACGCCTGCTTGACCTTGCCGGGATCTGAGCTGAGTGTATATCCCTCCGGGGGCGTGATCTCCTCCGCGGTGTAGCTCCCCTTGGGAAGATCCTCCCAGGGAACGTCGGAAAGGCTACCGTCCGCGCTGGTGGTAAAGGTGCCGGAATAGGTGTTGTCCACACCCTTGATCCTGATGACAGCGCCGGCAAGTCCCTTGTTGGGGTCGTCGGCGTCCACCTTGCGGATATGGCCGGAGCCGGTGATCTCCATCGAATCCTTGAAGGTGACAGTCACCGTGGTGCTGCCGTCACTGCCGGGGACAAGGGCATATACGGGGCCGGCGTTGTCTATCTCGTAGCCTTCGGGCGCTGCCGTCTCCGTTATGGAGTAGGTGTCCGCGGGCAGGTTCTTGAGGGTATAAGTCCCGTCCGCATTGGTCACGCCATCGACCGAGATGGACCCGTCCGAGGACTCCACATGGAACATGGCTCCGGGAAGTGTCTTGTTGGGATCGTCGGCATCGACCTTTTTGACGGTGAGGGTATATGTCGGCTTGGGAGTATCCACTTTCCTCTCGCCGATCACGACCTTCTGGACGGTATCTTTGGGGTGTCCGGAAGAACCGGCGCCGGTAAAGAGATACTCGTAGACGGTACACTCGCCCCAGGCGCCCTGCGCTCCCATATTGAGGATATACATTACCCGGTCGCGGAAGGAGCTGCCGTCGTACAGTTCATCAATGCTCGTAAAACTCCGATTGTCCAGGGAGTTGAGCACCGCCATAAACTCCTCGGCGCAGGCTTCGGCGGGATTCGGGTCAAGGGTTCCCTCCTGGTAGCGCCAAATGACGGCCTGTGTCCACGCGCCCATGTACCAGGCGACGTAGTTGGTCCACTTGACGTTATATCCCATGGACTTGGCCTTTTCCGTGTGTTCCCCGGTCAGATTGGCGTAGAAATACGCCATCACCGTTTTCACAGTGGGGTCGGTTATCTCCCGCGGATTGCTCCAGGTCTGACCGAACAGGGATGTCCCCATCCCGCCTCCCTTGGTGCCGCAGAAGCCGGTGGTGGTTTTCCCGTTTAGGTCAAAGTACATCTGGTTCATGGCGCAGCTGCCCAACGCAGCTGACTGGAAGTGCGCATCGGAATAGCCGAAGTCAGTGAGCGTGATGGTGTCATCCACGGCCTTCACCGTGTGAGGGAGAAGGCCCACAACGCAGAGAACGGCCAAAACAAGAGCCAGCGTTCTCTTACCATATCTTCTGAATGATTTACTCATTACTTGTTCTCCTTTGTTTTATTGAAATTTGGTACGAAAAAAGCGCCCTCATTTCTGAGAGCGCAATTTCTTGTGCATACGGGTCATGCATAAGGGTTGAAGCTTGTGGAATCGCCCACCAGCATAAAACAGTAGGTCGTATTTCCTATGACCGCTACGCCAACACCGATGGCATCGGCTTTTGGATCCATCATCGTCTTATAATGATTGGGTGAACCTATCCAGCAGTTTACAGCACGTGCCGCGGTGTCATCATCGGAGGCGTTGAGCAGGATAGCCAGGTTAGACAGGAAACCATACTCATAGCCGTAGGCCACAGCAGTTTCACAATCATATTTCGGATCGTGGTCGGTGAAGCCCTGTTCGGAGCAATCCTGGGCCGCGTCCATGAGCGCGTCGTTAACAGGAAGTTCACGCAGCCCTGCTTTTTTCCGCTCCTCGTTGGCAAGCCGCACGATCTCCAGCCGGATGTCCATGTTCTCGTCCAGCGGATCATCCTCCGGCGCCACGCCGGTGTATGGCTTGTCCGGCTCGATCTGTACCGTCCGATCCTCCTCATGCCAATAGACGTTGAAGTCCACGACCTCACCCACATCCCGAAGCTTGACGTAGTTGCTGCCATTGATGAGGTACGCTTCCAGCTTTGTCTCAACGCCATCAACAAAGAAGCGGTTCGTGCTCGGTTCGGCGGATAGAGCTGCAGTCGCGTCAGGTGCGCCGACGACAGTTCCAATCAGGATCCCGGCGGCGACCAGGGCGATTTCCTTCGTTCTTCTCATGATCATGCCTCCTTGTTTTTGTGTATACCAGGTTATACGAAAACAGGAGGGCTTTTTCAACAATGAAATCAGCTTATCTCAACGCCTTGCACGCAGACGCGCGATTCGGGGTGGTCGGCAAGGCAGGTGGTGATCGTAATGCGGTTGTCAACAGTGGCCTGAAGGTATGACCAATCATCGTTGGAGATAACCCCCACGAAGGTGACCTGATATGTACGGGATCCGTAGATCGTGGTATATGAGATGACCTCCCCGGCTTTCAGATCTTTTATAGACCCGATGACATATTTCGCGCCGCGATTGTGTCCACAGACCCCCACGTTGCCGTCCCATCCGGAGGTGGAACTATAATGGCCTAAGCCCTTCGCCATGCTGGCGTTGGTTTCACCCTCCCAAACCTTCAGGTTGATTTTCAGTGAAGGAATACTGACCGTGCCGATGCTGCCGTCGCTATACGCCATACCGGAAACCGAGGTATACTTGGGTTCCCTATACTCGACGGCATAGCCCGTATCAGGTATCTGTACGCCGGGGAAGAAGGAAGCGCCGGATCCCTCCGATGTGATCCCATAGTCTCCTCCGCCGTCTGCAACATACGCCTGTAACCCAGGCAAAGTGACCCGTTCCATCGATCCTGCTTGTGTAGAGCTGAAGCTTCCGTAGTTAAGCGACGGGATCATATAATCTACCACATTCGGCCCGCCGTAGTTGTACTCTGCGCCGTAGACCTCCTCATAGGCGGTCGGATCGTAATAATCCGTGTCATCCGAGGAGCTGAATTCGTAGTCCGCCGCATAGCAGTTCACCGCTAACGCGGACACCATAACAGCGATCATGACAACGGCAATAATAGTTTTTCGCATTTTTCCTCCTTATGTATTGGGCTGTAACGCCTCGATGTGGAAAGTGTGCCAATCCTCACTGACATCCGTAGGAACCTTATAGTAGTAAACACCGGCGTTGCATATAATTTTCAGGTTTTTCCCCGCCAGAGCTTTGACCGCAGATTTTTTCAGCTCAATTGCTACGATATCAGTGGGATAGGGATCCGTATTCTTTAGATTGATCCTTCTTATCTTTTTATCGACCCTGAATTTATCAATGAGCCTGTAATCCCCCTCGTCTTCGTCGGGAATATAAATGTAGACGTTTTTCCTTTTCTTATAGTACAGGAACCCGCCGAGGCCGGCAAAAAGCAATCCCGCCGCAGCGATGCCAACCGGCAGGAGACGGCCGCCGTTGTTTTTCTGCGGCACGTCATCCCGGCCTGTGCCTTCGTTGGGATCCGTGCCGGTGGCGGTAGGGGGAGCCGGATCAGGATCTGCTTCCTGCTCTTGCCCCGGCAACGCTTCCAGTTCTCGATCCGGCTCTGTATCTGAGGGAACGATTTCTTCTCCGGCATAGACCACAGTGTAGATAATGCTTTCGACCCCTTCGGCTACGACCTTCCCCTTGTATTCCGCCGTGGAGACATAGCCGTTGGCGGACTTGTAGCTGTACGTCGCCGAGTAGGAGGCCACAGCCTGATAGGTGCAGGGCATAAGAGTGTCCCCAACAAGATCCGTACCGGTGACCTGCCATTCCACATTTTTAAGCGAGAGCGTTCTGCCGTCTTTGACGGTTGTGGCGGGAATATAGGACATATCGTTACGATCCAGATTTCCGATGGTTTTGGTTGCCGTGGCTGTGGCCGATTTGGTGGTGTAGCCGGATACCTCGGTCTTGATCGTTGTATGGTCAAGAGCAAGCACCCCTTTAAACTCACCGTCATCATACTCAATGGTGGGTTCGAGAGCCGCCAGGATATCACTGAGATCCTTTGACGTTGTTTCGACTGTGACCGTCTGCGAGACCTCTTTCTCTTCCCGGTAAGTTTTCTCCTCTTTGGTGGTATATGCCCAGGTGTAATGATACCCTTCGTAATCAAAGGGGTCTCCTTCCAACGCTCCAGGATCGGCGTCCGGCGGAAGAACATATGTTTTGACAATGCGCTGTTGACCGTTCAGGCTCTCCACCACCAGGTCGTCGGGAACAGAGCTGGCAAACGCGCCTGTTGCCAGGGAAAAAGCCAAAATCACAGACACCGCTGCGTATCTTAGTATTTTCATGTGGTTCTCCTTTACAGATTCTGCTTGATAATGCGGGTTATGAGGCCGACGGCTACGCCCTGCTCCTCATCCAGACGTGTGACGGAAAAGCTGACGTCATCCCCCTTGCCGGGAGCGCGGCGGTCATAGCAGGAGTGGGCAATGGCGTTGACACCATTGTTGAGGCGGATAAATACAACACCGCCCCGCACATCTGTGACCCGGCCGGCGTACCGCCCCTGCCTCACGCATTTTTTGAGATCGTCGCTTGGAGCGGAGGAGGACACGCTGCGGACATCCGCCGAGATGGTCAACTCCTCCGGGGTGTCGCCGCTGATTTTGTTCACCCGCACCAGGATTCGCTGACCCACATAAAAGTCGTCGGCCGCGTTGCCGACCCAGGCCCTTGACAGGGCGCGCGCCACGATGGGGCACTCCACGCCGAACACCTCAACCCGGACGATTTTTTCCGCCACGGCCATCACACGCGCCTGCACCACGCGCCCTTCATAGATCATGGGTTCGCCCCGCTCGTTTTTGTCGAGATAGAAGGTCTGACGCTTGCGGAGCATGGCGTCCCGGCGGCTGGCGACCACGCTGTGGGTCTTATTTTCGTGGCCCTTCACCACAAAGTCGATTTCCGAACCCAGACGCGCGGTGAGAATGCCGCGCATACGGCTCATCAGCTCCTGGTATTCAGGCCCGGTGGGCATTCTCCCCATTATGAGCATCATCTCCTTTACAGGGATCGCCACCCGGAAGCCCTTGTAGTTGACCACGGCCACGGTCAGGCCGGATTCCGTGCGCTCCACACCGTCCAGCGTCCCAGTGAGGATGCGCCGTGTCCAGTGGGCGTTTTGGATCTCATGCCAGATGATTGCCTCCCGCTCCTCATCGGTCTGGACTTCAGCGCCCGCCTCAATGGTCAGAACACGGCCACGGCGGAGCGCAGCGGGCTCAGTGGCCCTTTCCTGGACGGGATGCTCTCCGGATCGGTCTGTACCTGTATCCGGGGCTTTCTCCGTATCCTCAGCGGGCAAAGCGCCTGATGCATAATCAGAGGGAAGCTCAGGGGGCGGGTCAAGCGTCAGTGGTTCGTCATCAACGCCGCGCGCTTCCCCGGACTGCCCCAGCTCCTGAAGCAGCGCCCCATATTCGGGATCGTCGCTCTCCGCACCGATATCGTCAGACGACGGAACGGGAACAGACTCGGTTTCCGAGCCAGCCACCTCCGCTTCCTCGCCGGCGCCGGGTTCTGCCGCCAGCTCCGTTACCGCTACAGCTTCGTGTTCACCACTCACGCTGTTCTCTGCGATCTGGCCTTCGGTTATTTCTGATTTCTTTCTGGGCATAGTAAATTACTCCTCCTTTTTCGGTTTTAACAAAATTGATTCCTTCGAGGCACTGACGACCTGCTGTGTTCGCTTTGGGGCAGGTCTCGCAGCCGGTCGTTTTACCGGCGGGGGCGTTGTCCCTGTGATGGGTTCCACAATAGGTACGGGCGGCGGCGCCGGCGCGATGTCCTTTGTCGTTTTTTCTGTCTCCCGCGTCTGTGCCTGCCACGCCGGAATATGGGAGGCGGCCTTGGCGGCCCGCAGCTTCTTCGCCTCCGGGTGCTTGGAATAGTCGTACTTGTCAACCTCCAAAACCTTTTTGCCCCGCAGGATCACCAGCGCCTTATCGATGTCCATCCGCAGGACTTCATCCATGGTCATGAGCTTACGCTTGCCGACGCCGCTGGTTTCCCGGTACTCCGGCGTGTAGTTGGATATCCGCCAGGTTCCCAGCTGCTTTGCACGGCTCGTAACGGAGATACTGGCCTCGCCCGTGCGATCCGAAATAAATTGGGCCGTCAGGGCGTCCGTACACCCTAAAAACAGGGTGATGTCGCAGTTTCCCAAAATCTCCTGCCATTGATTGTTGGGGTAACGGTTTTGAAGGCCCGCCAGATTCTGAAAAACGCAGGACATGCTGATGTTCCTTGACCGGATCACACTGATCTTTCGGCTCAGATCCGGGATGACGCCGCAGGCGCAAAGCTCCTCGCCCAATACATGGACGGGCACCGGGAGCGCTCCGTCTGGACACTTCTCATCCGCGTACCGCACAAGCTTTATAAAAATGAATGAGAGAAACAGCGAGGACAGGAAGTCAAAGGTGCTGTCCTGGTCGCTGGTAATACAGTAATAGGCGCAGGGCTGTTTGCCCGGTAGCTCCAGGTCGATTTCATCGTAGGCCGTGATATTCCTGATATCCTGATTCTGAAAGACCTGGAGACGGGAGCCGAGCCCTATGATCACGCCTCCCCGGACGCTCTCGCCTGATTGCTTGAAAATGCTGTAAGGCGCCTTGGCGGGGTGCCCGATGGGGAGTACGTCAAACAGGGCGTTCAGCTCCTTCTCCTCACTGGTGGCAAGGAGCTGGTATACCTCCCCGATGTTCCTACGCTCCTTGGGGTAGTTTCGCTCCACATAGAGCACCAGTGCCTTGAGCAGGTTCATCTCCGCGCTGTCCCAGAAGTGGTCGCCCCGTTCACTGCCGGTGTTTTTGATAATGACGTCGCAGAAGAGCTGTGCCAGAAGTTCCTGGCCGTTGATTTCGGAAAGGCAGTTCCAGGAGTCTGACGCCGCCGGAGTGACCAAATTGAAGACCTTCACCGAGTAACCCTGCTCTCGCAGGTAATCGCTGGTCTTTTCGTAAAGCTCGCTCTTTGGATCGCATATCACCAGCGAGGACTTGCGCGCGGCGCTTTGCAGGATCATGTTGACGCAGAAGGCCCTTGTCTTTTTGGAACCGCTGGCCCCGTAGACCGCTAAATTTCCGTTGAACCTTGTCTTTAACGGAACACAGACGACCTCGCCCTCCAGCTCGCCAAGGATCGTTCCGGGGTGTCGCCGGATATTGGGAACAAGGTCCAGGACCTCCCGTACCTCCTTCTTGCCCATGAATCCCGCAGTCCCGTAGGTGCCCTTGCTGGAGTAAATCAAATTCCGATCCCGGTCATATTCGCCGGTGTCGCTGTAGCCCATGCGCATCACCATGAAGATGAGAAGGGCTATAACCGCCGTGCAGATACCCACACCGTAAAAACCGTAAGGAAAACGAAACGCCGCGGCGAGGCAGACAAAAAAGCCGGCATCAGGCAATTGCGGGGAGGTTCCGAAGACCGCCCCGGAGGATTGCCACGCTGTATAATTTGCGATGAACTGGGAAAGGAATCCGCCTCCGTAGAGGAGCGCGGTGATCGCGGCGGGAATGGCGATGCACAGCTTGACTACTTTTTGCCAGGAGATAAAAACACGCTCCTTTCATACGCTTCAAAATCAATACACGAAACGGAAACGTTCGGGCCGCAGACACGCCGCAAAACGTCTTCCTGAAAATCAAAGCAGTAAAGCGCCCCGTTTCGCCCGGTCAACTCCAAAACGGTGTTGAATCTGTATATGCGGGGCATATCACAGGTGTAAGCGAACAGCACCGGCTGATCGCCGTCCATGGCGTCGTTCTCCACGCCCCAGCCGGGACGGGGAGGATCGAGGCCCTGTTTGAGTATGCCGTCCAATGCCGCTCTCTTGCCGGGATCGCAGAGCAGCCGCAAAACGACCTCCCCGTGGTGGTCGAGGGGCAGACAGTAAAAGTGCTCAAAGCTACCGTCCAGTACAAAGCGGTAGTTCCCCCTCCCGCCGTCAGCCCCCATCAGTCCGGCCATCAGCCCCATATCAGCGGCAAATACGATTGCCGACAGACCGATTCGGGAATATTGCGCCGGAAGCCGGGACAGGCAAAGTTCTGTTTCCAGAAGGGCCTTGAGCCGCATCTCAGCCCTGTACTCCCACTTCATAAGGCCGGGGCCGGTGTTGTATACGGCGAAAACATCATCCGCCGTCAGCAGTACGCCGGTAGAGCGGGAGCCGCGGATTTTGACCGCCTGCTCGCCAAGTTCTTTGACCTCCCTGGAGCTGAAGTAGGTGGGCCTGTCCATGTCCGTCAGGCCGGAGGGAGGCACGGGGGCAAACAGAGGCGGCTTTTCCCATGGCAGAACAGAGACGTCAGCGTTATACACCGTCACCAGCACCTCGGCCATACGGTGGAGACGCAGTCGGCGGGTCACCTCGGACTTCAGCCGGTTTGTTTCCGTGTTGCCTGTGAGGAAAGGGGAAAACTCATCGGGCCATTCTTCTGTCAAGAGGCGTTTGGCGGTGGAGGTCAGGCGCAGACAGCGAAGGCCGTCACGGTAGAAAGTGCGCAGAAGCTTGTCCCGTTTGAGATGCTTTATGGCGTACTCCTTGTAGGAACCGGCGGCGGGCAAGCGACTCACCAGGGGCGTTGGAAGCTCGCCTGACAGGGCGGTGAGCGCAAGGAGCAGGCCGGGGAAAGTGTTGAACCCCGGAAGCTCCGGGCGGCCTTGATTTTCCACGGCGTTTGCCTCCTTCTCCATCGTTTTGCACCGAGGGGTCTACAACCTCGGTACTTTTTCGGCCCAACGTATCCGAAAAAGTCCGCACTGGGTGGGATCATTCAATCGGAAGAACCATATCCCATTCAAAGGAAAGAAAAAACGCCAAAATGGGATATGGTTTTCCTATTCGGAACCGATGGCCTGGGCCGCGATCCCCTGTGACTCAAGCCATGCGGGAAAGCGGGAAGTGTCCATGACGAACATCCGCGTACAGTCCATATCTCCCAGCTTCGTGGTGTGATACACATCGCACAGCAGTCCTCCGTCGTCCACCAGGAGATAAGCCGCCACCGCGTCAAGAATCTGCTTGACCTCCAGATTGTCGTAATCCCTGACGCGGCGTTCCGGGTTTTCCCGGCTGTAATTATGTGAAAAGCAGACCGTACAGCGCCGGAACCGTTGCACCGCGTGTCCCATGACATACCGCTCCAACGCGGCGGTGAGCGGATCGATCAGATATTCCGTGCTGTGGGACTGCTTGCGTTTTGGGAGGAGGCATGGCAAGGTGATCTCCACAATGCCGCCTCTTTGCCGAATCTCCACCCCCTGCGTCTCGGCGGCGGAGGTGAGATACTCGCTCTTTCTGACGCCGGTGGTGACATACAAAAGATGACGCAGACGGCACGCCACAGTCTCCGCCCGAAGAGCGGCGTCGGTGGACAGGACCTCGTAGTTGTCCGGATATCGCTGGATATCGGTGGCGTTCATGGCATACAGGGCGCTTTGCAATCGCTGTATGTCGTCCAAAATGGAGGATATTCTCTGGGATACGGCGGAACGGTTCAAGGGCTTGCCCCTTCCTTCCTGTAATATCGAACCTCACCCTCATTGGAAACGGTACAGTACCCGCTGACGTTGGGAATGTCGATCTCCGAAATCTGCTCCGGATCCTCCACGATCACCAGATACCGGGAAGCTTGACCCCCGCTGTCCGCCAGCACACGGGACAGCAGGATCTCCTTGCCCCGGACGGCCTCCACGATCTCGTAGATCTCCCCGCCTGCAAAAAAGATGATTTTGGCGGGATAGTCCCCGGCGGCGTGGTATTCCACATCCTTGATGAAATCTACCAGCACCCACACGGCCGCCATGAGTCCCCGGTCAACCTTTTCCAAGCTGTCCGCAGCGGCGCAGTAATATCCGTCCACCAGCCAGGCCCGGTTTTGACGAACCAGGTAGGAGAGCAGGTTTTTCGTTTTTTCATCCCTTCCGGGGTGAAGCCTCAGAAGCTGTGCCTCCGTCAGAACGCGGTACATGGTGATGTCCCGCAGAAGAGCGCCCGCGTCGCGGGCATAGATCTGATCTCTTGTTTTCATGGATTCTTACCTCAGTATTTATGTATAATCGCCGTATTACGGGCGTACAGCATTGAACATCTGGCCCTCTGTGCGTATTAAGTCCGTATACGCTCCTCAAAACCTTTATAAAGGCGTATTGCCTGCGCATTGCGGGCGTATTGCTTCTTTCGCTTCGGAGCCGGCGCGTATAATCTCCGCATTACGCGGAACCCTTTTCGCCTGTTCTGTCCAAAAGCTCCTGAAGCTCCCGCCGGTCGGTGGTGATAAGCTCCTTCTCCATCTGACTGCATTTGATCTCCACGGTCACGTTGTTATTGTTGGTACTGATGAGGCCGCTTCCGCGCTCAAAATGGGTGATCTCCATGACCTCGGCCTCTGACAGGTGAAGGATCGACTGGACTCTGCGGGCCTCTTCCTCCTCCAGATTCAAAAGGATCTTCGTCTTGGCGTTGTTGATGATACCCTTGCCGTATTTTCCGTCCTCCAGGGCAAAGAAATCGTTGATGTCCTGGGTGGCGCAGATGGCGGAGCCGCCGTAACCGCGAATGATCTTGAAGATCTCCAGCACGAACTCCGCAGCCATCCGATTGCTGTTCGCGCCGATCAGCTGCCAGCACTCGTCGATGAATATGGCCTTTTCCACGGTCCTGTTTTCCTTCGCCTTGTCCCACACATAATCCAGCGCCACGAACATACCCACGGTCAGAAGGTCGCCGGTGAGCTCCGAGATATCCAGAACCGTATACTTGTTGTCCAGGGACACATTGGTCTGCTGGTTGAAGGTGCGGGCGGAGCCATTGACCAGGCGGTTTATGATATTGGCAAGCCGCCGTGTATCGGGGGACTCCTTCAGAACCTCGTAAAGGTCGCCCAGCACCGGCATTGTCCTGTATCGTCCGGGATGCTCAGGGTCATCCAACGAACTGTTTTCGTGGGTGATGCCGAGGTTCGCGTATGTACGGATCAGCGCGTCATCGAGAAGCTGCCGCTCCTCGTGACTCATATCGGGAATGAGCAGGCTGAAAAAGATGTGGAGGCGCTGGATCTTGGCGGCCAGCAGGGATTTTTCCACACCGGGGCCGTCAAGCATCTCGTCTACCGTCCTGTCCACCTTCCGGATCTCCATGACGTTGATGCAGTTTTGCGACGCGGGGGAGATCTGGATGAACTCGCCGCCTATATTGGAGCAGGCCCGGTGAAACTCATGGCCCTTCAGCGGGGCTACAATGAATACCTGGATGCCCTTGCGGCGCATCCGCGTTGCCATCAGCTGCATGGTAAAGCTCTTGCCGGCGCCGCTGGTGCCGAGAATGGCGATATTGGCGTTTTTGTAGATGCGGGAATCAAAGATGTCCACGATGATCAGAGAGTTGTTGTGCTTATTCACACCCAAAAGGATGCCGTTGTCGTCGCACATCTCATAGGAGGTGAAGGGATAGCAGCTTGCCGCGCCGAGAGTCAGAACGTTTCGCTTTGACCGCTCGTAGAGGTGCTTTTCCAGGGACACCAGTGGGAGGGAGGACAAAAAAGCCTGTTCCTCGCAGAAGGAACAGGGCTGCACATCCATGTCCTGGGACAGCAGGAGCTTTTTCATCTCCGCGCATTTCCACTCCAGATCCTCCACGCTCCCGGCTGTGACCGTGATGAGCAGATTAAGGTAGTAGAAGTCCTCGTTGTTTCCCAAGCCGTCCTTTAGGAAATACCCGCTGCGGATGGCTCCGTCCAGGTCGTCAAAGTCGGTGTTGGTGTCGCTGGTCTCCTTGATCTTGCTCCGATTGATGCGCAGCTGCTGACCCAGCTTTCGGATCATCCGATCCTTGGGTTGGCGGGTGAGAAACATATCCAGGTCGATCCCGTCCCCGGCGTTGACCAAGAGGCTCAGCCACCCCGCCGGGACCTGAGATTTATAGCCGCCGGAGGGAACCAGCATATAGGCGTAGTAGATGCCGTCAATGCAGATATACCGGCCGTGGGAGAAGTCGATGCGGGAGGGGGCGTAGAACTCGTTGACAGGCACATCATCCGGCGAACGTCCGGACACCATGTACTCCGCCACGACCCGGCTGGCCTTTTCGTCAAAGGAGTGTTCGTTGCTCTCCTTCCGGCAAAGGATATGGTAGAGGATCTCCGCCGCGGCCTCGCTCTCGTCGTCGTAGTTGAGGACAAAGCTGTTCCCGCACTGGCGCAGGTAGTTGGCGGCGGAACGAACCGCGGTCTGAAGCTCCGCTATGGCCTCTTCCTCCTCGTGGCCCCGTTTGGTCCCCGGCAGAGGTTCATATTCAAATATCAGGAAGAACCGGCGGGTGATGGCTTCCCTGGAACCGAGCTGACGGATGAGCCTCAGATAGTCCTCCTGGAGCATCCGGCAGCGCGGGTCGGTCTCCCGCTCGATCTCCTGGCGCACCGCCTGCACATGACGGTCAATATCCGCCCGCTTTGTCAGCACCTTGAACTGCACCTTCACCGGCGCGATCTTCAGGTAGCTGATAAAGGACCATATGATACTCCTCTGCTCCTGCGCGCTCCGAAGGAGGAAATTCACCGGCACCACCTCCACCACCTTGACGTAGCGGTGATCACGGGTGTATATGACCCCGCGCTCGATCTTCTCGATGGGTACATATTCAGCAAGCGGATTCAGCGGCTTTTTCTCCGGCGGAATAAAGGTCTTGTACTTGTTGACCTTTCGTTCCTTTACGTCCACCCGCACGCTGTTGCGGTTACGGGGAATGTTGCTTTTCTTCACTTTTCTGCCCCTGTTTGGCGCCGGCTCCGTTTTCTCCTTCTCCGCGTTTTTGTCCAGTGTCCTCCGATTGCGAAGAAAAATGAAAAATTGGACCACAAATTCAGAAAGGCTCCCGCCGCCGACTCCGATGAGCGCCACCAGCGCCAGGGGCAGGGCGGTGAGGCAAAGAAGTATGATACGGGCGGTAAGGGACATTGCCAGACCCATGACGGGGATCCCGGTCACAGCTGCCAGAATACCCGCCTCGATCACGTTGCGTGTCTTGAACATGCCGCCCAGCAGGGTGCCGCCCTCAATGAAATTCGGTGGGATGTAGTAGATATCCCGTTCGTCTTGTCTCATAGGAACTCCTTATATTCGGTCTTTGCGCTTTGGCGGTGTGGGCAGCCTTTTGACGATGCTCTCCTGGTAAGCCACCGTGTCGTCGGGGGCTTTATACGGTTTTCGCTCGACTGCGTCCTGGGCGTACTGCTTGTACCACAGCGTCCCGTCGGCGGATGTGACTTTTGCGTATTCGCCTGTCGGCGCGGCGTACTGTTCCGCATGGTACATGGCAAACTCCCGCCCTTCCGGGCTGCCGGGCGCGGTCTCCACTCCCGTGATCCTGCCCCGGCCTATTTCCACATCCGAGTAGGAAGGGGCGTCGCCGCCGACACCGCCTTTACCGGCATGAGCCATGTAGGAGATCATCGACCGGGAGGCCATGTCCCCGGTGATGTTTCCCGCCACCTCCCCACGCGCCACGGTTCCGATCACATTGTTGGCAAAGCTTCCGCCGGATGCGAGTGATTTGGAGAATATCGCTCCGCCCAGGGAGGGGAGCGCCGCCCCGCGCATAAACGAATGGTTTGATCGAACGGATCGATGATTCGACGAGGAAGTACGCGGCTCCTGTGCACGATCGCTGTTGCCGTAAGTATACCGCTCGCCGTCTTCCGACGAACCTACGTCATCGCCGGCAACGAAAACAGGACTGTCTGACGGCGGTGTGTAAACGGGGGAGTTGCCGCCTATCTCGTCATTGCCCGTTTGGACGAGCGTTCCGTCCGATGACACGCTGTCTTCCGGGCCGCTCCCGGCCTCCGGTGACGGATCCGCCTCATAAACTGCCGCAGGCGAGCCTGTCCCGGTAAGTACCACACCATTTTGTGGCGATTGTAAAGAAACAGAGCCATCGTTCATGCCGGCCTGCGCCTCCCCCGGCGCCGGCTCGGAACCGATTTTCGTGTCTCCGCCGGACGGTTCCGCCCCGGTCAATATGACCCCCTCCTGCGGAGGCTCACCGGGAGATATTGCACCGCTGTGAGCTGCCGCCTTGACCGGCGAGCCTTGGCTGAACACCTCTTCATCGGATCTCGCGGCATCATTTTGTGCCGCAAATCCGCTCACCGCTCCGGGTACGGGATCAGGCGCTGTGCCAACCGCTGCTGCATCGGGGCTTGTGCCGGTCATCGTGCCGGAAACCGTGTCAAGCGTTTCACCTGGCACAGAATCGAGTATCACATCGTCGCCGGCCGCGTTTCCGTGGGAGCCGCCATCCGTTCCGGCACTGCCCGCCGCCTGTTCCGCCTGGCTGCGGGCGGTATGGATCGCGGAGGTCTGCGAGGTGGCGGTTTTGACCGCGCTGTTTGTGATATGCCTTCCTGCCATCCCGATCAGTCCTCCCTTAAAGAAACCTGTCATTCCGGTAGAAGCGGCCCGCCCGCCGCCGCTGCCGACGGAGGCTTTGACGCCGCCCGCGCCGCCTCCCTTACCGCCCACGACCATCGTTAAGGCCCTCATAGCAATCATTGCCTCAGAGAGCAGCGAGCCTCCTGTCCGTCCCACATTGACCCCCAACGATGCCATGAAGCTGTCGATTTTCTGCGATACCTTTAAAAACGCCACGGCGCACAGGAACCAGATCAACACGTTCCCGGTGACCGCCGCCTTGCCGGAGGATGCCACCTGAGCCTCGACCTCGCTCTCGGTAATGGCGAAAGCCGGCATACACAGGCATTGAAAGAACACCGCCGCCACAAACAGCACGGCGAGAAGCTTTACACATTTTCTCATTGCGTTTCCTCCGTTCAAACGGAAAGCGGGTTGGCGATAAACGTACCCACCATACTCACGAACAACCGCAGGCACCATGCGTTCATCACCAGCAGGAACATCTGTCCCGCAAACATCCTGCACCAGCTTTTGAAAATATTGGACGTGGCCTGTGACGCGCCCATAGCAAAGGCGACGGGCGCGGTAAAAACAAGAACGCCCAGGAGAACATATCTCTCCGCCGCCTCAAACAGGAGCTTTATGTAGTTCCAGGCCAGTATGAGCATCAGTATGAGTACGATCAAAGCCACGGCTCCGTTGGCGCAGACGCCGATGATCGTAAGCAGAACAGAATTAAAATCCGCAAAGCTCAAATCGGGGAGCGCGGAAGTCATGATCCAGCTGTACGGCGTCCCGCCGATGCCCAGCGCCGTGTCCACGATTTGATCGGAGTATAGGGCCAGAAGGATAAAGAGAACGGCACGTATACTGAGCTTCACCGGATCCTCCGCCTCGCCGCCCCCGCCGATGCCAAAATTTTTAAACAGGTTCCAGACCCAAAAGAGGAGGATGAGTCCGATAGCCAAGGCCACGAACACCTCATACATAGTCTGCGCCGCAGGAAAGTATCGCAGAAACACGCTCATATCACAGCCAAGCGCGCCCAAAACTGATGTGTTGATCAAATCCAGGCCGTGCATGACTTGCTCCGCGATCCAGTCTACGATGCCGTCAAGAATGCCCATACGCTGTTACGGCGTGTATTGTCCGCCGGCAAAGAACGGTGTGACATATGCCATGATGAACCCCAGGGAGTTGAGAATGATCCATGTGACGGCGATCCGCTTGAGCCACGCCCGCGATTCGTCCACAGTCCGCCCCGATTTTGAGAAGTTCATCATGATCAGCGCCACAGCCGCCGTCACCACGGCTACGATAGTGGAGATGCTGAGGATCTGGGTGTAGACGTCCTTCATCACCTCGCTGGCCTTGGTCCATATTGTGCCGGCCGCCGCGTAGGCAGGCGTGCAGAGCGCCGCGCCAAGACAGGACATAAGGAATCCGATATAAAGGATGCGCCCCACGTCCACATGCTTCCTTCGCGCCTTTTCGGTCAGGTGTTTTTCCGTTTTCAATCGTTTGCCTCCTTTTTGATTTTTCCGTGAAAACAAAAACAGCGCCCGGATCCGAACGCTGTTTTCGTCTCAAGTTATGAAAACGGACGCCTCACGGCGCCCGTCACACAACTCTTTCACTTTTTTCCGCAGTTTTGAGCATACTCAGTGTAACACATATGGAATCCTGTGTCAATTCCTGCGGCGTTCCGTTTTTGACCCATTACCGTCCCGATTCCGTCCCTATATGGGTTTACGTCAAAAGGAAGGCAAAAACTCGTCCAAAACAGCCATACACTCCTTTGACGTATACCCCCAGAGAATGGAGCTCAACGCTTCCACCGCCTGTTCCCGCTTCCGATAATACGTGGTCCGGCTGATGTCACGGATGTGGGGCCGGAGCTGTTCCACGATCTCGTTTACATTTTCAAGCTGCTGCGGGGAAAGAAAGGTGTAGTATAATATCCAGTAAAACGTCTCGCCGTATTTGTGCCTGGTGCGCAATGTTTCCACCGCGCTGTCCAAAAGCTTGAGCATTCGGTTGCTCCGCTCAATGCACTTGGCGTGATTTTCTATTTTTGTTCCCCCCAGATCCGCCCCGGCAAGGTAGACGGATTCCAGAAAAACGTCGATGGAAGTGCCGTACTCGATTTCAAATTCCTTTTTGACCTGCTGGACTGAAAGCTCCATGCTCCATACCACATCTCTGTACTTTTTCAGGAGCCTCCATGTATCGTGGTAACGTGAATCCTCCTCAACGACCATTTTTGAATACTTGGCTGCCATGATTATTTTTCCTCCTTTTTTTGAAATCCCCTTGCGGTGTCATAGCTGACCAGGGAAGTGAAATATTGACTGATGGTGACCGGCGCGTTATAGAGCGCGGCCAGCGTATATGCCTTGATATTGCGGATGGGCGTTGTGTTGTTCCGCATACTCTCCAGCACATAACAGATGTGATCCCGATCCAGCTTTAAAATACGGTTCCTGACCACATCCGCCGGAAAATCCTCTCCGGCTACGCGGATGTACCTTTTGCCGGAACAGCAGACCTCCACCATAAGCTCCACATAGCCGTCCAACGTTTCGGCTTCCATGGGATATTCCAACAGCAATCCTTCATAGTCGATGTTGTCTTTGATCAGATCTCTGTATGCTCCTATCTCCTCCGTTCTTATCCCCGACTTTGAACGGCCCGGCTGTGAACGTGATGATCGAGGGCAGGGGAGCGGATGGATAGAAGATTCAGTATCACTCATTTCAGTATGATTCCTCTCAGTCTTATTTGCGGCGGAATTCCAGAAGTCTTGACTGCGTAAAATCGGAACTCCAGACTTCGGATTTTCAGAAGTCAAGACTTCGGCCTCTCCCGGAAGTCCAGACTTCGGGATTTCAGAAGTCTGAGATCCAGGCGCGCCGGGAGCGGCTGTTTCCTCCCGCGGATCGGCTCGAACGGTGAAATTCTTGACATAGATCCTTGTTGGCTTTCCCTGTCCCTGTTTGCGCCGCTCTATGAGACCGATGCCTCCGTCCCGGTCCAGCTCCTTGAAAAGCCGGACCGCCTTGTCCTTGCCGCAGTCCAGCATCTCCAGCGCGTCCTCCAGTGTGAAGTAGATGTATACCCTGCCGCCGTCATCAAGCCAGCCGTTGCGGAGGGACAGGCCCATCCGGTCCAACATCAGCCCATAGAGCACCTTGGCGTCCATGGACACGCTCCTGAAATGCCGGTCCGTAAGAAGAACCTTGGGGATTCGGTAAAAGCTGTACTGCTCCGCCTCCGGCCCATAAAAATAATCCAGCTCCAGCGACACGGTGATGACCTCCTTTCCTGTAAAAACATATGTGTTTCATAGTCGCAAAGAGTTTTTCTAAAAATAGCAAGTTCCCCGGTGAAGGAAATCGTCACCGGGGAACGATGTATTTAATTATCCGCCTTTAACGGCGTATTTCCATCAACTATACTGTTGGCCTGTTCATAGGCACATCTTTTCTTTGGAGCTTACCGAAATATAGTCGTTGCAGTAAAATAAGGCAACGTTTCTCCTGCCGATGATGGAATAAAGAAACGTCGCCTTTATGTTCTCCTGCGTTGCCATACGCTATGGGCATCAGCAGTAAATAATCCGAGTGTAGAAGGGTTTATATTGCGTTGGACTCTGCTTCCTTGTACTTTTCTTCTACGCCCATTTCTACGCCCAAACGGTATGAAAATATGTGCTTTTTTATGAAGCTTTATGGACACGAGATTTTAAAAAACCCTGATTTTATGCGGCTTTACGGACTTATGTGAAGATACATGGATTTACAGAAATTAGGCGGCGTATATCGATGCCTAATTTCATTTCTTCCTCTCCTGTGTCAAATGAGTTTTATTGGAACTTTTCCTTTGAAAACATGACCGGCAGGAGCTCCCGCAGGCGGTAGCTTACGTACCTGCCGTCGCCGCGGACACACAGCACCTCCAGGTCCGTGGAGAACTCGCTGAGGGCCTGCCGGCACAGTCCGCAGGGCGTGTAGTAGCCCAGACTTTCGGGGGAGTAGATGGCAAGCCGGCGGAAGGACCTCTTGCCGCGGGATACGGCGCAGGACAGCGCGGCGCGTTCTGCGCAGATGGTTGCGCCCAACGCGGCGTTTTCCACGGTACAGCCCGTGACCACCGTCCCGTCGGAGCACTCCAGCGCCGCGCCGCAGCTCTGGTTGGAGTAGGGCGCGTAGGAGTTTTTCGCCGCCTCAACGGCGATGTTTATCAGCTCTCTGT
Source organism: uncultured Oscillospiraceae bacterium (assembly GCA_947588955.1). Lineage (GTDB taxonomy): Bacteria > Bacillota > Clostridia > Oscillospirales > Oscillospiraceae > RUG626. The sequence continues at coordinate 59,958 of CANPYX010000008.1, forward strand.
CCGTCATATCCGTCCCTCCGTCAATCTCTGTCAAGATTTACCTTCCACCCCAGGACGCCGTTATATATCCCCGACTGGCTGGGGGCAAGCCCCGTGACCACGCCCAGGTGCGTAAGGACAGTCCTCTGCTTCCAGGCTATTGGCACGATGGAGGCATCCTCCGCCGTGTAAATGTCCAGCGCCAGCGCCGCCTCGGATTTTTCCTCCCCATCCTTGCCCAAAAAGTCAAGCACCAGCTGCCGGTATTCGTCTCCCTGTATCCCGCCGTAATTCAGCTTGCCGTAGAAAAGCGCCCCGAAATCCAGGTCCGCCTTGAGCCTCACCTCGGCGAGGTACATATCAAAATTCCCCTGGGAAAGCGCCCTTTGGTAATTGGAGAAGGACATGAACTCCAGCGTCACATTGATGCCCATGTCCTGCATGTCCGAAACTATCCTCTGCGCCGCCTCAAGCTTCGCGGTGGACTCGGAGTTGACGATGAGCCGCAGGCTCATGGGCTCGCCGTTGTAGTCGGTAAAGGAGTCAAGATCCGTGTCCTCCAGCCCCGCGGCGGCGGCAAGGCGGTTGTAGTTGGCGCGGGAATATCCGTAGCCAGTCTCGTTTATGTCGTCAACCAGCCCCAGGGCGGGGTTCACAAGGAGTATCGATCTTCGCGCGGCGTTCCCATAAGCGTCGGAGATTATGGCGTCGTGGTTCACAAGCCTCGACAACGCCTGCCGCACAAAGGTGTCCGAGGTGGGACCGCGCTTGCAGTTGAAGCCCAGGTACACAAGGTCCGAGGTGTCGTAATAGCGGGTCTCATGGACCATGTGGATGTTGAGGCTCACGCTTCCCGTGGGGTCGTAGCCCACTATGTCCAGGGACCTGTCGGCAAAGGCGTCCGCCATGTCGTCCGGGTCGATCTCCTTTAAGTATATGGTCCTGAGCGACGTAGAGGCGTAATCCCGATGGGAGGAAAAGGCGATGAGCATACCTGAGCCCAGCATATACGGTCCCGTTCCCACGGGGGTGGCGCCGTCCGCGGAGCCGTCCTTTATTATGGGCACGTCAAGGAGCGCTGGCAGGGCGTAATTTGCCCGCCGCAGCGTTATTTTTACCGTCATCGGCTCCTGCGCCGGAGCCACGGCAGATATGTCCGACAGCCGCGCCGAGTACTTCGAGGAGCTTCTCGCGGTGTTGAGGGAGTATACCACGTCCTGCGTGGTGAGCTCCGTCCCGTCGTGGAATTTGACGCCCTCAAGTATTTTAAGGTAGTAGCTCCTCCCGTCCTCGGTGGTATAGCTTTCGCACAGCACCGGCACGGCTTTCAGGTCCCCGGTCAGGGCGAAAAGCCCCTCATAGAGAAGGCTGAAGAGCTGCTCGTTGTAGTACCCCGTGGATCTCATGGGGTTTAACTCCTGGGCGGCGGAGTAGTTGACGGAAAACACGCTGTCCGCCTTGAGGTATATCTCCTTTTCATGCGCCGTCGTATTGTCGTCGGGCTCCTCCGCCGGCGGCTCGGCGGCGTCCTCGTGTCCGCCGGTAAAATACGCCTGCGGCAGAAATCCACACCCGGACAGCGCCGTCAGCGCCAGGAAAGCCGCGGCTATTCTCTTTATTTTCCGCCTCACGGCTTTTCCTCCTAACAAATCAATCGCAAATTATCACCGACGCCTGGGACCCGCGCTCTCCCTTTGTATATCTGTGGGACCAGTATTTGTCGTGGCGGCACACGGTACACTCCTCCGAGACAGAAATGTTCTCCTCCGGCACGCCCGCGCGGACAAGAAGCTCCCTGTTCACGCCCTTCAGATCGACGAAGGCTTTTCCCGCGTTCGCCGACGGTTTTATGAACCGCTCCCCGTCGCCGCCCAAAACGGCAAGCACCGCCTCAGGCACTTCGGGACCCGTCTCAAAGCAGCAATACGATATGCCGGGACCTATCGCCGCCCGTATGTCGGCGGGGGCGGACCCCAGGGACGCCATGGCCTCCACCGCCGCTCCCGCGATATTTCCCACCGTCCCCCGCCAGCCCGCGTGGGCGGCAGCGGCGATGTGCCCTTTGGGGTCGTGGAGCAAAATGGGTATGCAGTCGGCGGTGAAGATTATAAGCGCCAGCCCCGCCTCGTCCGTCACCAGCCCGTCCGCCTCATAGGGCAGAGGACCGTAGGGCTCCCTGGCGTCGGCACCCGCCACGTAACGCACGCGCGTTTTGTGGACCTGCTTTGAAAACACAAGCCCTTTGATCCCCAGCGCCGATTTGAGCCTGCGGTAATTTTCCCGCACCGCCTCCGGATCGTCTCCCCGGTTCTCTCCCAAGTTGAGGGAGGACCATATCCCTCCGCTCACCCCACCGAAGCGGGTGGTGAAGGCGTGGCGCGCGGATATATTTGGGGCTGTCATGAGACGCAGCCCGTCTTTTTCAATCTCCCTGAACATCAAAACCTCTTTTTCGGAACAAGATCGCGCCGTCACGCGGCATAAGCATCAGTCGTCGGGGTGGTACTCCTTGCAGGTGCACTTTTTCCACTTGAGCCCGCTCCCGCAGGGGCAGGGGTCGTTGCGCCCTATCTTCACGGACCTGACGGGCTGCTTTTTCACGGATCTGTCGCCGCCCACGTTGGCGCCAGCAACGGCGTTTCTCGCCACGCTCTTCCGCTCAATGGGCTGTTCCCTGGTGACCCGCACCACAAACATGCGGCGAACCACCTCCTCGCGTATGCCCGCGATCATGGCGTCGAACATCTCGCCGCCCTCGCGCTTGTACTCGTCCACGGGGTTCACCTGGGCGTATGCCCGGAGGCGTATGCCCTGGCGCAGCTCGCTCATGGCGTCGATGTGGTCCATCCAGTATTCGTCAACCACCCGCAGGAGCACCACGCGCTCCACCTCGCGCATCATGGGCTGTGACGCCCCCTCCGGGGTGCCCATCTCCGCCTCGCGCCTGTCGTATACGGCGTTGGCGCGCTTGTCAAGCCAGTCTGTAAGCGCCTCGGCGTCCATTGAGGCGAGCTCCGCATCGGGAAGGGCGGCAAGCTCCGCCGGCGTGATCACCGCGGCAAGGAAGGAGCTGGTTATGAGCGCCCTCAGCTTTTCCCTTGTCATGCGCTCCGGCTCAGGCTTGTGCTTGGGATTGTCGGAGACCTCCGGCGCCATGGCGGTGGCCACGTTGGAGGCTATGACCTCCCGTATCCACGACCTGATGTTCCCGCTCACGTCCTCCCCGTCCAGGACCCTGCGGCGCTGCTCGTAGATTATGCCGCGCTGGGTGTTCATCACGTCGTCGTACTCCAGAACGTGCTTTCTGGACTGGAAGTTCTGGCTCTCCACCTTCTTTTGGGCGTTCTCGATTGCGCCGGAGAGTATCTTCTGGTCGATGGGCATATCCTCGTCTATCTTCAGCGTCTCCATGAGCATACTGACCCGCTCGCCCCCGAAAAGGCGCATGAGGTCGTCGGACATGGCGATGAAGAACCTTGTCTCGCCCGGGTCGCCCTGGCGCCCGGAGCGGCCCCTCAGCTGGTTGTCTATACGCCGCGCCTCGTGCCGCTCGGTTCCGAGGACGAAAAGACCTCCGGCCTCACGGACCTTCTCCGCCTCGGCGTCGGTGACCGCCTTGTACTTCTTTAAAAGCTCCGCGTACTGCTCCCTGGCGGCAAGGATGTTCTCGTCGTCGGTCTCGGCATAGCCAACTGCCTCGGAGATGATCTCGTCCTCAAAGCCCGCCTTCCTCAGGTCGGCGCGCGCCAGGAATTCCGCGTTGCCGCCCAAGACAATATCCGTTCCGCGCCCAGCCATGTTGGTGGAGATGGTCACGGCGCCCAGCTTGCCCGCCTGGGCGATTATCTCCGCCTCCTTCTCGTGGTTCTTGGCGTTGAGAACGTTGTGCTTCACGCCCTCCCGTGAGAGGAGCTTTGAAAGGTATTCGCTCTTTTCGATGGACACTGTGCCCACCAGCACCGGCTGCCCCTTTTCGTGGCACTCTATGATCTGCTTTATAATGGCCCTGTTCTTGCCCGCGTCGTTTTTGTACACCACGTCCGGGTCGTCCACGCGCGCCAGGGGCTTGTTGGTGGGTATCTCCACGATGTCCAGGTTGTAGATAGCCCCAAACTCCTCCTCCTCGGTGAGGGCGGTGCCCGTCATGCCGGAGAGCTTGTCATAGAGGCGGAAGAAGTTTTGGAAGGTTATGGTTGCAAGCGTCTTGTTCTCACTCTGGACGTCCACGTGCTCCTTTGCCTCAATGGCCTGATGGAGCCCCTCGGAGTACCGGCGTCCGAACATGAGCCTGCCTGTGAACTCGTCGACAATGATGATCTCGTTGTCCTTCACCACGTAGTCCACGTCCCGCTTCATTATGCCGTGGGCTTTCAACGCCTGGTTTATGTGGTGGGACAGGGTGGCATTTTCGATGTCGGAGTAGTTTTCCAGCCCAAACGCCGCCTCCGCCTTGGCTATGCCCTGGGCGGTGAGGGTCGCGGTGCGGGCCTTCTCGTCCACCACGTAGTCCGCGTCCACATCGGTGGTGTCCTCCTTCTCGTCGGTGGAGGCAAATACCTTCTTGCGCAGCCTGGATACGAAGTCGTCAGCCTGCCGGTAGAGGTCCGTGGACTCGTCCCCCTGCCCGGAGATTATAAGCGGCGTGCGCGCCTCGTCTATGAGTATGGAGTCCACCTCGTCCACGATGGCAAATGCGTGACCGCGCTGGACCATATTGCCCTTGTATATCGCCATGTTGTCCCGCAGGTAGTCAAACCCCAGCTCGTTGTTGGTGCAGTAGGTTATGTCCGCGGCGTATGCCGCCCGGCGCTGGTTGTTCGTGAGCCCGTGGACTATGAGCCCCACGGAGAGCCCCAGGAAGCGGTACACCTTCCCCATCCACTCGGAGTCGCGCCGCGCCAGGTAGTCGTTGACTGTCACTATGTGTACGCCGTTCCCCGCGATGGCGTTGAGGTACGCCGGAAGCGTCGCCACCAGCGTCTTGCCCTCGCCGGTCTTCATCTCCGCTATGCGCCCCTGGTGGAGCACGATGCCGCCGATGAGCTGTACCCGGAAGTGCCTCATTCCCAGCACCCTGTCCGCCGCCTCCCGGCAGACGGCAAAGGCCTCGGGGAGCATGGAATCAAGGCTCTCCCCCTGGGCGTAGCGCCTTTTGAACTCCTCCGTCTTCCCCCGGAGCTGCGCGTCGGAAAGCGCCTTCATCTCGTCGGAAAGCGCCTCTGTTTTCTCCACATCCGGCAGGAGCTTCTTTATCTCCCTGTCGCTCCTTGTCCCGAAAAGCTTTGTAATAAGTCCCATTTCAACTGACCTTTCGCGTGTGTTATATTTGGTGTATTTCGGATGGTGTATTTTGGATATTATAGCACAAAATCTCTGATTTTGAGCTATATTCGCCATGTTTTTCGGTTCCCGGCGAAGCCGGGGAGAAAAACGGCTTGAAATCAAATATAATATCCGCCGTGCGGATATTATAGCACACTTTTTTTAAGAAAAAAAGAAGAAATGTATTAACCTGCCGTATTTACAATTTGTTCACATTTATAAAGCCCGCTTCCTGTATAATTTTCCTGTCACTCAACACCTGAAAGGATATGATAAAATGAAAATAAAGCGGCTTTTTTGCCTTTTTCTTGCCCTGTGCGTGATTTTTGCCCTCGCCTCCTGCCAAAAGGGAGGCTTCACGGACAAGCTTGACCAGGTCGTCAACGGCTCGGACGGCGAGGAAAACAGCGATAACGATAATGGACCCGACGGCTCTGACGGTACCGACGGCTCCGGCGATACCGACGGCGCGGAGACATCAGGCATAGACTATGCCGCCTACTCCGACGGCCTTGCCGAGGGCGGGTTTTTTGAGGGAGTCACCGCCCTTGACATAGTCACCCTGCCCGACTACAGGAGCGTTGAGCCCCCCGTGGAAAAGATATATGACCGCCCCGTTGCCGACGGCGACATCATCAACATCGACTACGTGGGAAGCGTTGACGGCGTGGAGTTTGACGGCGGCAGCACCCAGGGAATGGGCTCGGACATAGTTGTGGGCAAAACAAGCTTCATTGACGACTTCATCGAGCAGATCAAGGGTCACGCTCCCGGCGAGGTCTTTGACATCGAGGTAACCTTCCCGGACCCCTACCAGAGCGCTGACCTGGCGGGCAAGGACGCTGTTTTCAACATCACCGTGAACTATATCTGGGACGTGGATGACGAGAACGCCGTCGGTATGGGCTTTGAGGACGCGGACGAGATGGGCACCTACATCGCGTCCGACTACGCCTCCGTGGCGGACCTTGAGATCGACAGCGTTATGAACAGCGTTTACTACGCCTGCTCCTTTGGCGAGGTCCCAGAGTCCGTCAAGAATACCGTGGCCAACCTCATCACACTCGATGTCCAATCTCAGGCGGCGTACTACGGCACGGACGCCGAGACGTTAGTCACCGCCAGCGGCTATGACAGTTTAGCGGGCTATGTGGCGTCGATGGTGGAGGACCAGTCCCGGTACAGCCTGATGATTCAGGCGATAGCCGAGACGGAGGGCATCCAGGTCAACACCGACGCCGTCTCCCAGGCGGGCTTTGATGTGTATCTCGACATCTACGGCGCCCCATATATCCACTTCACTGTTCTCAACAGCCAGGTCCGGGACCTTTTCACCGACCAAATTGCCTGACGCCCAGTGGTATAAATAAAAAAGCGCCTTCACCGCCGAAGCAAGGTGAGGGCGCTGCTTTTTCCCAAAGTGCCGCCCCCGCTCATATAATGTACCGCGGGACCGCCGCATAAAGGAAGAACAGTATGGAATCATCACAGCACATCCCGGAGGTGGACGCCCGCGGCATGTCCAGGGTGTACGCCAGGGTGACGGAAAGCCCCGCCCCGTCAACGCTGAGAGGCGCCGGGGAGGAGGCGGAGCTCCTTCGGAGCCTCATAGACGGCGCCGCCGACAGCTCCGCCATGTACGCGCTCCTGGCGCTGAAGACCCGCGGGACCGCCTCGGAGCGGGAGCTCAGGGCGCTTTCCCGGCGTGAGCGGGAGCTGGAGCGCCGCCTCCAGACGGCGTATTACCTGCTCACCGGCGACACCCACCCGGTTCGGGAGGCGCACCCCAGCGCCCCCTATCTCCTGCGGGCGCTGCGGGACCAGTACGGGCGCGAGCTGGAGCGCTCGCGCCTGCCCCTGCCGCCCCTGCCGGACCTTGCCGCCCACAGCCTCAAAAACGCCGATACGCTCAGGTCCGTCATCGCCAGGACCTTATACTAACCAAGAACAACCAAGAACGGGGCTGTGAAAAAAGCCCCATAAAAAGGGAAGAGAGTTACCAAGGAACCCCCTGGTAACTCTCTTCTTTTTTTGG
>CANPYX010000009.1 GCA_947588955.1 uncultured Oscillospiraceae bacterium
TTCGCCGTGTTTTTCGGTTTCCGGCGAAGCCGGGGAGAAAACGGCTTGAAATCATGTATAATATCCGCTATGCGGATATTATACCGCTTAAATGTAAAGAAATCAACTGATTATGACCTGACCGGAAATGTCGGGGATTTTTTATGCTGATTGAAAAAACGCGCGGTATCGTATATAATAAATTTTACTCAGAAATTATAATTTTACGGCGGTGATATTTATGAAAGCGGAGAGAGGATTTCCGCAGTTGGTGCTGACGGCAAAGGGAACGCGGTGGGTGGAGGGCGGACACCCATGGGTCTACGGGGCGGAGGTCACGGAGGAGCGGGGCGAGTGCGAAAACGGCGGGCTCGTGGATGTAGTCTCCCCCAAAGGGAAGTACCTGGGCACCGGTCTTTTGAGCCGTGAGAGCAAAATACGCGCGCGGCTCATATCCCGCAACGCCAACGACAGGTTTGACGCGGACTTCTGGGAGCGGCGGGTGCGCTACGCCTGGGAGTACCGAAAAACCGTCATGGGCGGGGACCTTTCCTGCTGCCGGGTGATATTCGGCGAGGCGGACGGCTTTCCGGGGCTCACCGTTGACAGATTTTCGGACCTTCTGTCCGTCCAGACCGCGTCCTACGGGCTGGAGAGGCTCAAGGACGTGATATTTCCGCTTATTGTCAAGGTCCTGCGGGAGGACGGACAGGAGATACGCGGCGTTTTTGAGCGCAACGACCTGGCGGCGCGAGGGCTGGAGGGGCTTCCGGAGTTCAAGGGCTGGTATCCCCTCCCCGGAGAGGCGTGCCCCCGAAGCGCCGTCACGGAGATAACGGAGAACGGCGTCAGATACCGGGTGGACGTGGAAAACGGGCAGAAGACCGGCTTTTTCCTGGACCAGAAATATAACCGCCTTGCCGTGGCGAGGCTTGCCAAAAATAAGCGCATCCTGGACTGCTTCACCCACACCGGCTCCTTCGCCCTGAACGCCGCCCTGGGCGGGGCGGAGAGGGTGACGGCGGTGGACGTTTCCGAGCCCGCGCTGGAGCTGGCGAGGGAGAACGCGCGGCTGAATTCCCTGGAGGACAAGGTCGAATTTATTCGGGCGGACGTATTTGAGCTGCTGCCTAAGCTCAAGCGGGACTATGACCTCATTATCCTGGACCCGCCTGCCTTCACCAAGTCGCGCGCGACGGCGGACAGCGCGTACAGGGGGTACAGGGAGATAAACTACCGGGCGATGGGGCTGCTGCCGCGGGGAGGGTATCTGTGTACCGCGTCGTGCAGTCATTTCATGCCCATGGAGCAGTTTGAGAGAATGCTGCGGGAGGCGGCGCGGGACGCCGGGCGGGAGCTCAAGGAGGTGGAGGTGCGCAAGCAGGCGGCGGATCATCCCATACTGTGGGGTGTTCCGGAGACGGAGTATTTGAAGTTTTATATATTTCAGGTGATCTGAAAGGGGATTTTGCGGGGGTTCCCCGCGCCCCCGGCTGCGCCATTTGGTATTTGGGTTGGGCTTTGTTGCGGAAGTGCAGGAAAAAGCCGCAAAATATGAATGGATTTGGCGAGGGTGACTGTTGCAATCGGAAAGCTTTAATGATATTATATACTGGGTCGGGATTGGAGAATATCGCCGGTTCCGGCTCAAAACTTTATTTTTGCCCCTTATTTATGTAAAATGGAGGGAAAAACTGCATGAAAAGGGTTCAATTTACCGAGACGGTGCTCAGGGACGCCAACCAGTCGTTGATGGCGACCAGGCTCCCCTACGCCGATTATGAGAAGATCCTGCCCACTATGGACAGGGCGGGGTATTACTCCGTGGAGTGCTGGGGCGGGGCGACCTTTGACTCCTGCCTGCGCTACCTGGGGGAGGACCCCTGGGAGAGGCTTCGGAAGATACGCGCGGCCATGCCCAACACCAGGCTCCAAATGCTTCTCAGGGGGCAGAACCTCCTTGGCTACAAGCACTATCACGACGACGTGGTGGAGAAGTTTGTGGAGCTCTCCATCAAAAACGGCATCGATGTGATACGTATTTTCGACGCCCTCAACGATTTCCGCAACATAAGGACCGCGCTGGAGGCGACAAAGAAGTACGCCGGGGAGCGGACGGTGGCGTCAGGGTGCATTTCCTATACCCAAAGCCCTGTACACACGGTCGCCAAGTACGTGGAGATGTGCAAGGAGCTGAAAAAGATGGGCTTTGACACCATCTGCCTAAAGGATATGGCTGGCACCATGAGCCCCGCCGAGGCCAAGGGGCTCATCTCCGGCATCAAGGACGCAGTGGGGGACATTCCCCTTATACTCCACACCCACTGCACCACCGGCATGGCGTACATGACGCTGTTTGCCGCAATTGAGGCCGGGGTGGACGTTATCGACACCGCCACCTCCTGCTTCTCAAACGGCACCAGCCAGGCAGCCACGGAGACGCTCTATTACGCCCTGACTCAGCTGGGTATCGACACGGGCCTTGACGAGGCGGTGATTAACAAGGTCAACGACTTCTTCAAGCCTGTGAAGCAGAAGTACATCGACTCCGGGCTTATCAATCCCAAGTCCATGGGCACGGACTCCCAGGCGCTTGTCTACAAGGTCCCCGGCGGTATGCTCTCCAACATGATAGCCAACCTCAAGGACATGAACGCCATGGACAAATTTGACGAGGCGCTGGTGGAGATACCCAACGTGCGTCGCGATCTGGGCTACCCCCCGCTGGTGACGCCCCTCTCTCAGATGGTGGGCAACCAGGCGGTGGTGAACGTCCTCATGGGCGAGCGGTACAAGCAGATCTCCAACGAGGTCAAAAACTACTTTAAGGGCGAGTACGGTATAGCCCCGGCGCCTGTGAGCCAGGAGCTCCAGGACAGGATAATCGGCGCCGGCAACAAGCCCGTGGACTGCCGTATCGAGGACTCCAGGCGCACAGGCAAGGAGTTTGAGGACGCCAGGGCGGCCTTGGGCGACCTTGCAAGGAGCGAGGAGGACATCATGAGCTGGATCTGCTACCCCGACCAGACCGTGAAGTTCCTTAAAGACCGCAGGGAAAAAGAGGAGCACCACGTCAGGTACACCATCGTGGAGGAGTAAGGGACATGGCTATAAAAATGAACGTCGGCGAGGCGCTTATTGACGCCGTTATGGGCTACGCCATCGTGTTCCTGGGTATTGCGCTTCTGGTGCTGGTGGTGGCGCTTGTGGGCAAGGCAATGACCGCGAAGGCGGCAAAGCCCCTTCACGCCGCGCCCGCGCCTGCTCCCGCCCCGGTACAGGAGCCTCCCAAGCCCACGGCTCCCGGCGCCGCGGGGGATTTGAAGCTTTACGACACGCCGGACAGGGACGCCGCCATGATAATGGCGATCGTCGCCGACGAGCTGAAAATACCTATTAACGAACTTCGCTTTATCTCTATCAGGGAGGTCCACAGGAAATGAAATATTTAGTCACTTTGAACGGCAAGACCTATGAGGTGGAGGTTGAGCACGGCGAGGCGATGCTCCTGGACGAGTACGACGCCGTTGCCCCCGCCCGCTCCGAGCCCGCGCCGGCTGCCCCCGCCGCTCCCGCCCCTGCACCCGCCGCGCCCGCCGCCCCGAAGAGCGTCGCCGCGGGAGAGGCTGTCTCCGCGCCTATGCCCGGCACCATCGTGAAGATCAACGTCAAGGACGGGGACAAGGTCAAGTCCGGCGACGTTCTGGTGGTCCTGGAGGCCATGAAGATGGAGAACGAGATAATGGCGCCCCACGACGGCACCGTTGCCCAGGTGGTCACCCAGAAGGGCGCCAAGGTGGAGACAGGCGCTCCCCTGGTGGTGCTGGCGTAAGGGGGAAGCTTCATGGACAAAATTCTGGAGACCCTGAAGGGGCTTTGGACCGATTCGGGGTTTTACCTCTTTTTCGTGGGGGACGGGTGGAAGTCGCTTGTCATGATCGCCGTCGCCTGCGTGCTCCTGTACCTGGGTATCAAGAAGAAATTCGAGCCGTTGCTTCTGGTGGGCATCGCCTTCGGGTGCCTGCTTACGAACCTGCCCGGCGCGGGGCTCTACCACATGGAGCTGTGGGACGAGTTTCTCAACGAGTCAAGCCCCTATTTCCACAGCTACGGCAGGATACTCAGAGAGGGCGGGCTCATTGATATACTGTACATCGGCGTGAAGGCGGGCGTCTACCCCTCCCTCATCTTCATCGGCGTTGGCGCCATGACCGACTTCGGTCCCCTCATCGCCAACCCCAAGAGCTTTTTCCTGGGGGCGGCGGCGCAGTTCGGCGTTTTCTTCGCATTCTTCGGCGCCGTGCTTCTGGGCTTTACCGGTCCTGCGGCCGCGGCCATCGGCATCATAGGCGGCGCGGACGGCCCCACCTCCATACTGACGGCCACGCTTCTCGCCCCCGCGCTTTTGGGACCAATCGCAATCGCGGCGTACTCCTATATGGCGCTCATTCCCATGATCCAGCCGCCCATCATGCGGCTTTTGACCACGGAGAAGGAGCGGGCGGTGAAGATGGAGCAGCTTCGCGAGGTCTCAAAGACCGAGAAGATAGTGTTTCCCATCGTCGTCGCCGCCTTTGTCATCCTGCTCCTGCCCTCCACCGCGCCCCTTATCGGGTGCCTGATGTTCGGCAACCTCCTTCGGGAGACAGGCGTCACCGAGCGCCTTTCCGACGTGGCGCAGAACGCCTTGATGAACATAGTTACACTGTTTTTGGGCATCAGCGTGGGCGCCACCACCGTGGCGAGCCGCTTCCTGACCATCGAAACCCTGAAGATTGTCGCCCTGGGGCTTATCGCCTTCTGCTTCTCCACAATTGGCGGGCTCCTGGTGGGCAAGCTCATGTATAAGCTCTCCGGCGGGAAGATCAATCCCCTCATCGGCGCCGCCGGCGTCTCCGCGGTGCCTATGGCGGCGCGCGTCGCCCAGGTGGAGGGCCAGAAGGCCAATCCCTCCAACTTCCTGCTTATGCACGCCATGGGCCCCAACGTGGCGGGCGTCATAGGCTCCGCCATCGCCGCGGGCTTCCTTATAAAAGTCTTTGGAGCATGATTCAAAAGCCGGACCGCGAAAGCGGTCCGGTTTTTGTGTTGAAAAAATGGGGGAGATTGTTTATAATATAACGCGAAAGGGGGCATTTTTATGCTTAACATTGGCTGTCATCTGTCCGTTTCCAGGGGATATGTGGCCCTTGCGCGGGACGCGGTGTTCACCGGCTCCTCCTGCTTCCAGTTCTTCACCCGCAACCCCCGGGGCGGCGGCGCGAAGCCCATTGACGAGGCGGATATAGCTGAATTTCTTCAAATCGCGGCGGAAAAGGGGCTCAACTCCTTCCTTGCCCACGCTCCGTACACCATAAACCCCTGCGCCGAGAAGCCCGAGACGCTTGAGTTTGCCCGCCAAACCATGGCGGACGACCTGCGGAGGATGGAGTGGCTGCCCGGAAACTACTACAACTTCCACCCCGGCTCCCATGTGGGACAGGGCGCGGAGAGGGGAATAGAGCTCATCGCCGAGACGCTGAACATGACCCTGCGACCGGAGACGCGCACCACCGTGCTTTTGGAGACTATGGCCGGCAAGGGCACCGAGGTGGGCAGGAGCTTTAATGAGCTGCGGGAGATAATCGACCGGGTGGAGCTTTCGGACAAGCTGGGGGTCTGCCTTGATACCTGCCACGTCTATGACGCGGGCTACGACATAGTAAACGACCTGGACGGGGTGCTCACCGAGTTTGACAAGGTCCTGGGGCTCGAACGCCTCAAGTGCGTACATCTCAACGACAGCAAAAACCCGTTCTCCAGCCACAAGGACCGCCACGAGGTCATCGGCGGCGGCTCTCTGGGGCTTGACGCCATAGCCCGCATAATAAACCACCCCGCCCTGCGCCGCCTCCCCTTCTACCTGGAGACCCCCAACGAGCTTGAGGGCTACAAGCGTGAAATTGAGCTCCTGCGCGGGCTCTACGCGGAGTAAAAAGGTCTTGCATATAGGGCCCCGCGGTGGTAAAATATTCGTATCAAAATTAATATACGGAGGTAGATACCCATGGAAATGATAGACAACCTTAAAAAGAAGCTCCAGGGTGCCGGACGGCGCATCGTGTTCACCGAGGGGCCCGACGCCAGGATACTGGAGGCCACCGACAGGCTGGTGAAGGAGGGGCTCCTCACCGTCATTCTCATCGGCAACCCCGACGAGGTCCGCGCCGCCGCGGAAAAGGGCGGGTTTGACATCGGCGACAGCCGGATAATCGACCCCGCCAATTACCCCGACATGGACAAGATGGTGGAGACCATGGTCGCCCTCAGAAAGGGCAAGATGACCGAGGACGAGTGCCGCGCCGCCCTCAAAAAGGGCAACTACTTCGGCACCATGCTGGTGAAGATGGGCGTGGCCGACTGTCTCCTGGGCGGCGCCACCTACTCCACCGCCGACACCGTCCGCCCCGCCCTCCAGCTCATAAAGACAAAGCCCGGCGCGCATCTTGTCTCCTCCGCCTTCATACTCACCCGCAACCACGGGGAGGAGAACCTCCGCGCCATCTGCATGGGCGACTGCGCCATCAACCTCTCCTATGAGGACACCCTGGACAAGGAGGGCAACGTTGCCGTCTCCGGCGCCCAGAAGCTTGCCGAGGTAGCCGTGGAGACCGCCAAGACCGCGAAGCTCTTTGGCATTGACCCCAAGGTGGCGCTCCTGAGCTTCTCCACCAAGGGCTCCGGCAAGGGCGGCACCGTGGCGCTCTCCGCCGAGGCGACGAAGATAGCAAAGGAGATGGCTCCCGACCTTGCCATCGACGGCGAGATGCAGTTTGACGCCGCCGTTTCCCCCACCGTGGGACAGCTCAAGTTCCCCGGCTCTTCCGTTGCCGGCTACGCCAACACCTTCATCTTCCCCATCATCGAGGCGGGCAACATCGGCTACAAGATAGCCCAGCGCCTCGGCGGTTACGACGCCTACGGCCCCATCCTCCAGGGCCTCAACGCCCCCATCAACGACCTCTCCCGCGGCTGCAACGCCGACGAGGTCTACACCATGGCCATCATCACCGCCGCCCTGGACTGACCCACCGGACAGACCTGAATCAAATAAGCACAGAGCCTCCCCACTTACGGGGAGGCTCTATTCTCCTGTCGATTTTGATACAAGATAAATAATTGTCGCTTCGGCGGTGTAAAACTTTATTTGTTCGTTTCGACAAACTGTAATTAAGTTAATCCTTTTTGTAAAATACCAGCGTCATCTTGTCGTTAATTGGCGTTGTTTTTCCTGTCTGACGATATCCCATCTTTTCGTACAAATGACAGTTGCCTGCTTCCTGCAATATAGTATCTAACTCCCAGTTTGAGTTACCATGTATCTTCTCTGCTTCCAGCACCGCTTTCTGCGCAATGCCCTTGTTCCGATAGGGCGGCATTATGAAAACAGGGGATATCCTTTTCGATTTATTTGGTTCTTTCATATCAATTACTCTGATAGCACCCACAACAGTGTCATCTACCTGAATGTAGTAGTAATATGTAAAGGGCTGCTTCAACCGTTCAATCACTTTGTCTAATGGCTCAGTGACCGGGCTTGTCTCTTTATCCTGATATCTATTATACATATCCATAAAAGCCTCGATCTGCATTTTCCAAAGACATTCAGCATCTTTCACGCCGGCACGAACTAACTTTAAATCCATAATCGCCGCTTCCTATAACATATTTTACACCGCAAAGGCGCGCTTTTGGGTTCTCCCCGGCTTTGTATCAAAGTCCGCAAGATCATATCTATGTTCTTTGCGATTTTGATACGGACAGGAAAAAATGAGTTATTATAGGTAAATCCAATATCTTCGCATAATATGATGACCTTCAGCGTTGTTATATGATTGTATTTTATCCATCAATTTCCCTCCAAGCTTTTCGCATATATGTGCTGAAACAAGGTTTTCGTCATTGATATTCATAAGCACTTTATCCATGCCGTGTTCTTTCGCTATATGAAATCCTTGCCTTAGTATCTCCGTTCCATAACCCTTGCCTTGCTCAGACACTCGTACCGCATATCCTATACTGCCTATACCGTTCATTACTTCCTGCGTTAATTCGGTTCTAAGCTGAAATTCACCTATAAATTTTTCTCCATCGACAGCCCAAAAGTGAAAGCTTATAGGTTTGATCTGACCGTTTTCTTTTTTGTCATACAGATTTTTCGTCCGGCTAAACCATTCCTCATCAATTAGTTTCGGATCGGTTGGACGGAAATATATAATATTATTGTCAAATGCTTCCTGACAGTATTGCTTATATCCGCAAACATATTCCGGACAGCGTTTAATAAGCTCTAACATAGTAAAATTCTACCTCCAATTACTATATCCCTATTTCCCTGTATATTCTCTCGATAAAGGGAGACTTGTGTTCGATATATTTCTCCATATCATACGGATAGAGTGCTGCCCCATCTTCTTTGACACGGCTGTATTCACATACAGCTTCGGGATAGAAACGCAAATAGTCCCTAAAAGCAATGTGCCTTTTTCCCCGGCTTTGTATCAAGCTCTGCAAGTTTATCTCTGTGTTCCTGCCGATTTTGATACAGGCAGCAACCTTTCAATCTCATTGCGCAAGATTTGCTTTATTTATTCTCATTCAATATCTGCCGCCAAAGCTTTGTATTTGTTCGGACGGCGATACTTGTTTCCCATCACTTCGCGGTCACGGTAATCCCGCAGCATATCCATATCGACCTCGGCTAAATAAATTCCTTCCTCCTCCGGAGCCTCAAGAATACACATATCCCGCACTCCCGGTTCATTACTTAACCACGCAACTCCGTCAAACACCGTTGAATGACCGTTACAATCCGGCTGTCCCTTGGGATAATTACAAGTGGCGACAGCGAGCATATTTTCATAGGCTCTGGTGCGGAGCGCTGACAGCCGATTGATTTCCATGGGGCAGGCGTTAGGCGCCAAAATAACCTCCGCCCCTTTGAGCATCAAAATCCGCGCGCTTTCCGGAAATTCTCTGTCAAAGCAAATCATTGAGCCCACCTTTACGGTATCTCTGCCGATATCCAGCTCGGTTACATAGAAATCATCTCCGGGAGCCAATACCTTTTCCAGGTCAAAGGCGCAGGTGTGGACCTTGGAGTAATGGAGCCGCTCTTTGCCGAACCTATCAAAAAGAATCATGGAATTTAACGGTGCAGGCTCGTTTCTTTCAAGGAAGGTGATGCTTATTGCCATCTGAAGCTCACCGGAAAGCTCCCCAAACGCGCGGACAAAATCACTTTGCGCGTCGATTGACAATGCGGCCAATTCCAGGCTATCCTGCGGAAGCTTATAACCGTCACTCCACATTTCAGGAAACAGGGCTATATCGGCGCCCATATTTTTTGCCTTAACGCAGGCGTTTTTTCCTTTTTCCAATTGCCTCTCAAGCGTGCCCTCCGGAAGCAATTGCAGCAAAGCTATTTTCAGACCCATCTCTTTATCCGCCTTTCCCTGCAATTTCGATTTGCCTTTCGCGGCCTTGATCGACCTTAAATCAAACTCCGCAAGAATAATAATTCCGGAAGCCCGAAGGCTTCCGGAGGAGTGAAGGTTATTTTACGATGAAGTCCAGAACCAGGGTGAGGAGGATGAAGACCAGCGCCACCCATTTTGTGAGGCGGGCGAGGCGGGCGTCCAGGGTCTTGGATTTGTTCTTGGCAAGGAAGGTTTCGCCGCTGCCGCCGCCAATGGCTCCGGAAAGACCGGCGCTCTTACCGCTCTGGAAGAGGACGATGACCACGAGGGCGACGCACGCGATGAGCTGAATGATGGTGATTGCGATTTCCAAAATAATCAATCCTTTATAAGAAAATATTAGTCTTTAATTCGCGGGACTTTTATGGTATCATAAGTTGACTGTAATTGCAAGTGTTTTTTTCAAAATTCTGCCCGTATCGGAGGGAAAAAATATGATTTTCGACACCCATGCCCATTACGACGACGAAAAATTCGATCCAGACCGCCGCGAGCTGCTGGAGAAAATGCCGGACGCCGGAGTGGAGCTCATCGTTGACCCGGCGTCGGACATAGCCTCGGCGAGGAAGGCGCAGGCGATAGCCGGCGAATACCCGTTTGTATATTTCGCCGCGGGAGTTCACCCCCATGAGGCGGCGGAGGCGGGGGATACGTACCTTGAGGACATCAGGGAGCTCTCCCGCGACCCGAAATGCGTCGCCGTGGGGGAGATCGGGCTTGACTATCACTACGATTTCTCGCCGCGGGACACGCAAAGGCGCGTGTACTCAGAGCAGCTGGAGCTTTCAAAGGAGCTTGACCTGCCCGTCATAATCCACGAGCGGGAGGCGGTGCAGGACAACCTGGACATTCTCAGGGCCAACCCCGGCGCGCGGGGCGTGGTACACTGCTATTCCGGCAGCTGGGAGACGGCGAAGCTGCTGCTGGAAATGGGCTTTTATCTGGGCTTTACCGGCGTCGTCACCTTCAAAAACGCCCGCAAATGCGTTGAGGTGGCGGAGAAAATGCCACTGGAGCGCATGGTCATAGAGACGGACAGCCCCTACATGGCGCCGACGCCCCACCGGGGGGAGCGAAACTCGTCCCTGCTTTTACACCTGATCGCGGAGAGAATCGCCGAAATTCGCGGCATGAGCCCTGAGGACGTGGCGCGTATAACCCTGGAGAACGGCAAGCGGCTTTTCAGCCTTTCCTGAAGAGCCGGGACACCCCCGCCTTCTCAAGCCCCTTGGCTATCACGTAAAACACCGCCGTGTTCAGAAGCCAGTTTACAAGGCTCCAAACGGTGAGCACGGGCAGCATATGAAAAAACGCCTTCCCCGCCAGCTGACTTTTCCAGAGCGTGCCGAAGCCCAGGTTGACGACCACCTCCACCAGCCCCTTGGCGGCCAGCACGCGCCAGAGCCTCACGGGGCGCTTATAGTAGAAGCACCCGTAGATGAACGCCGCGAGCATTGCGTTGAAGGTGAAGCCGAAGTGGAACGCCCCGACGGGCTTTATGAAGAACTTCAGCACGTCCATCGCCCCGCCGAAAAGCGTCCCCGTCACGGGCCCGAAAAGCATATCCACCACCTGGTTCGGTATGCCCGAAAAGCCTATGGAGGCGTATTGCCCCAGGTCTATGGACACGGATTTGAGCGCGACGGCAAGCGCCCCCATAACGGCGAGGGCGCAGAGGACGCGGAGGTTTTTCAGCTCCAGCGCCGATTCCGCAAGGGTGTTTTTGATTTTTTCCATAAAAAATACCTCCCTCCATGCAGAAAGATCCACAGGCAGGAGATACGCGCTCTATAGCGTATGATCCTCTGTCGCAGCGGGATGCGGACGGCGCACCGCGAGGATTTTCCCTCTTCGTCCCGAGGGCAACTCTCCGTCCCTCGGGCACTTGACGCGCGCCGGCCTACTCTGCACAGTATGGGAGGATTATATACCAACCCGCCGCGTATGACAAGAGGGGAAATGACGAAAATTTCACGGGAACGCCGCCGTTCTTGACATTCGGGCGAAAATTTCGTACAATATCCAAAGCCCTTTTCCTCAAGGAGGTGTGCCCGTGGACATCGGAGGCGTCAAAATCGAATCAAAGCTGGTGCTGGCGCCTATGGCGGGCGTCACGGACGCCGCCTTCCGCGCGATATGCCGGGAGCAGGGCGCGGGGCTCACCGTGACTGAGATGGTCTCCTCCATGGCGCTCATGCACCAGGACAAAAAGTCGCTTCAAATAATGGCGCTGGCGCCGGGGGAGAGCCCGGCGGCGGTGCAGATATTCGGCTCGGACCCGGACTGTATGGGCGACGCCGCTTCAAAGGTCTGTGAGCTTAGCTCCTGCGAGCTCATCGATATAAACATGGGCTGTCCCATGGGGAAGATAGTAAGCGCCGGGGACGGCTGCGCCCTTATGAAAAATCCGGAGCTGGCGGAAAAGATAATAAGGTCCGTGGTCAAATCCTCGGACAGGCCCGTCACCGTAAAATTCCGCAAGGGCTACGACTCCGCGAACGTGAACGCGGTGGAATTCGCGAAAATGTGCGAGGAGGCCGGCGCCTCGGCTGTGACGGTCCACGGCAGGACGCGCCAGCAGATGTTTTCCGGCCGCGCGGACTGGGACATCATCTGCGCCGTCCGGGAGGCGGTCAAAATTCCTGTAATTGCCAACGGTGATGTGCTTTCCGCCGATGACGCAGTGCGCATACTAAAATACACCGGCGCCGACGCCGCGATGATAGGCAGGGGCGCCCAGGGGGACCCCTGGATATTTGCCCGCGCGAAGGCGGCGCTTGAGGGGCGGGAGGTGCCGGAGCTGCCGGCGTACTCTGAGCGCATACGCACGGCGGAGCGGCAGATAAGGATGGCGAGCGAGTACCTGGGGGAGAGATCCGCCTGCCTTGAGGCGCGCAAGCAGCTTGCCTGGTACACCCACGGTATGCCCAGGGCGGCGTATTTCAGAAATCAGATAATGTCGGTGGAGACGCTTTCCGACGTGGAGCGCCTTGCCGAGGACATATATGACTTCCTTCAAAACGAGGAAAGGAGGGGAGGAGCATGATCGCCGACGAGGAGCAAAGGCTTGTGAGAGCGGCGGCGTCGGGCGACGCCGGCGCATTTGAAAGGCTGGTCACAGAAAACCAGGGTCACGTCTACAATCTCGCCTACAAGCTCACCGGCAGCGAGCAGGACGCTCTTGACGTGTCCCAGGACGTGTTTCTGAGGGCGTATCAAAATCTCCGCTCCTTCCGAGGCGACAGCCGGATGTCCGTGTGGCTTTACCGGCTCACCTACAACGCCAGCATGGACCTTATAAAGCGCAGCCGCCGCGGTACGGTGGTACAAATGCCCGCGGGCGATGAGGGCGCGGAGCTGGAGCTTCCCGACCTCGCCCCGTTGCCCGACGAGGAGCTGGAGCGGCAGGAGGAGCTGGAGGCGGTGCGCGACGCCCTCTCGGAGCTGGACGAGGACAAGCGCCGGATACTGCTCATGCGTGAATACCGGGACATGAGCTACGCGGACATAGCAAGGGCGCTGGGGATCGAGGAGGGGACAGTCAAATCACGCCTTGCCAGGGCGCGTCTGGCTCTCGCGGAAAATTTAAAAAAACGTGGAACATTCTCCGTACCGGACCAGTCAAATAAACAGAACACCAAACCGGAAGGAGGCGAGCGGCGTGGAAGAACATGAGCGGTTTATTGAGCTTATAAGCCTGAAAATTGACGGCCTGCTTGACGGTGACGGCGAGCGGGAGCTTGCGGAGCACATCGCCGCCTGCCCCGAGTGCAACGAGCTTTACGGGATAATGACGCGCGCCCACGGCGCGCTGGGATTTGAGGTGGAGCCTCCGGCGGAGCTTCTCACGAATGTGATGGAGTCCGTGAGGCGGGAGAAAGCGGCGGGGAGCCGCGCGCGCCGCCGTTGGGTGGGCTTTGCCGGAGCGTTTGCCGCCGCCGCGGCTGTGCTGGCGCTTGCCGTCATTCCCAGCACGCTTCAAAACAACGCTAAGGATAATAACAGTAACGGCGCGTCGCGCTCAGGCAATCCGGAGCAGTACAACATATCCACAGGCACGGATGAAACGGCGGGACAGGACCCCGCCGTCTGCATGGCGCCACCGGAGAGCGGGATAACCGCCTTCTCCCTTACGGACAGGGACTTTGACGAGCTTGCCGCCGCCTGTTACGCGGTGGTGTATTTCAGTCAGTTCCCGGAGGACGTGGAGCCCTGCGAGCCCGTCACCTTCACCAACGGCGCCGCCGGACGCTATATCACCCCGGAGCTCTTAGAGAAATACGAACCCACCGCCGACCGCGTTGACTACCCCAACCCCGACAGCGACATCATCATAGCGGTAATTTTCCCCCAATAATGCCCTCTTACCCAAAAAGAAACCACCCAAAATCTCAGAATCTCAAAATAAAACATTTTTCCGGCGGCATGTACGTCGGAAAAATCACCTTATGTCGCGCAAGTGTGCCGCCTTTTGGGGTCCCCACGCAATCATGATTGCGTGGGGAGAGGAGGAGCGGAGCCTGCGCCTGAGCCCTGCCGCTTGCGGCGGGGCGAGGTTAAGCGGCTTCAGCGACGACGAGTGCGCGCAGCGCGACAGCAGGAAACGCCCTCTCGAATTCCGCAGAATTCGAGAGGGCGTTTCCGCACGTATCCCCTTTGGTGCGTGAAAGGGCAAAGCCCTTTCACGCACCAAGATTCATCGCCCAATCCGCGTACCGTGCTGTCTTCTCCTTTGCCTCAGGCATATTCTCGCCGCGGCAGAGGACGTATACCTTGACCTTCGGCTCGGTGCCGGAGGGACGGACGATGATGACGGTGCCGTCGGTGAGGACGAAGGACAGCACGTTGGAGCCGGAGAGCTCCATCTTCTCCACCTTCCCGGTGGTGGCGTCCCTTTCGGAGCCGTCCTTGTAGTCCCGGTAGAGCTTTATATCCTGTCCGGCGATCTGGGCGGGAGGGTCGTTCCTGAGCCCGTCCATCAGCGCCTTCATCTTCTTCTGACCGTCAAGTCCGGGCATGACCAGGTTCAGAGTCTTCTCCAGGTAAGCGCCGTACTTCTCATAGAGGGCGTCCAGGGCGTCCACAAGGGCGATGCCCTGGGAGGCGTACCACGCCGCCATCTCGCAGATGATGAGCGAGGCGGTCACGGCGTCCTTGTCCCTCACGTAGTCGCCGAACATGTAGCCGTAGGACTCCTCAAAGGAGAATATCACCTTGCCCTGTCCCGATTCCTCCAGGGCGTTCTTCTTCTCGGCGAGGAACTTAAAGCCCGTGAAGGTGTCATAGAACTGGAGCCCGTTCTTCTCCGCCACGGCGCGGGCCATCTCGGAGGAGACGATGGACTTGAGGGCGACGGGGTTCTCCGGCATGGTCCCGGCGCGCCTTTTCGCGCCGATGATGTAATCGAGAAGCAGGACGCCGGTTTGGTTGCCGGTGAAGGGTATGAACTTCCCGTCGTGATCACGGACCATGATGCCCACCCGGTCCGCGTCCGGGTCGGAGCCCAGAATAAAGTCCGCCCCCACCTTGTCCGCAAGCTCAATACACAGGTAGAAGCCCTCAGGATTTTCGGGGTTGGGGGATTTGACGGTGGGGAAGTCGCCGTCCTTGACCATCTGCTTCTCCTCGCAGTAGACGTGCTTGAGCCCCAGCCGCTTCAACGCTTCGGGGATAAGCACCCTGCCGGTGCCGTGGAAGGGGGTGTAGACCATCTTGAAGGTGTCCGCCACCTTCTCAATGACGGCGGGGTCGTTGCGCTGAGCCATAACGTTGGCAAGGAACTTCTCGTCGGTCTCGGAGCCCATGAGGACGATTTTGCCCTCCGCCACAGCCTCGTCGAAGTCCACGGTCTTCACGCAGTCAAACACGTCCAGCTTCGCCATTTTTGCCGCCACCTGGTCGGCGTGCTGCGGGGGCAGCTGGGCGCCGTCCTCCCAGTACACCTTGTAGCCGTTGTACTCCCTGGGGTTGTGGGAGGCGGTGATGTTGATGCCGGCTATGCATTTGTACTCCCTTATGGCGAAGGAGAGCTCGGGGGTGGGGCGCATCTCGTCAAAGAGACGGACGAATATCCCGTTTGCCGCCATGACCCTGGCGGCCTCGTGGGCAAAGACCTCCGAATTGTTGCGGCAGTCGTAGCAAACGGCGACGCCGCGCTTTACCGCATCGGGACCCTCCGCCAGTATGACCTCGGCAAAGGCCTGGGTGGTGTGGCGTATCACGTGGACGTTCATGCGGTTGAGGCCCACCGCCATCGTGCCGCGAAGTCCGGCGGTGCCAAACTCAAGCTGGGCGATAAAGCGGGATTCGATCTCCTTCTCGTCCCCGGCGATGGACTGAAGCTCGGCCTTCTCCTCCGCTGACAGGGCGGGGGAATTAAGCCATTTTTCGTAGGTGTCACGGTAGCTCATGTTTTATTCCTCCTCATTAATGTTTTCAATATCTGAATAGTCCGCGCTGATAATATTTTTCGCGTCCTCAAGCATGGATTTGGGGACGAAAATATCCTTGCCGAAGCCCGATTGCCCCAGCACCACCTTCCCCAGAGCGCCGTCCAGAGGGTAGCGGCTGAGACTTGGCACGCCGAAAGCCCAGAGCATATTCTGCTCAAGCCCTATCTCCGACTCCGAGCCCGTCTTGCGCTCAAGAAATACCGGCTCCTCAGGCTCGCCGGAGGGGGTGACGGGCCAGTTGCCTATGATGCCGGTCTTGAAGTTGACGGTCCAGCCGTCCATAGGATCACCTCACTTGTGGTATTTCCCGCCGTTCATTATGGAAAACGCCCTGTAAATCTGCTCCAACACCATTACCCTCGCCAGGTGGTGGGGGAAGGTCATGGGCGACATGGAGAGCCTCAGATCCGCCGCGTCCTTGACGCTCCCGTGCAGGCCGTCGGAGCCCCCGATGATGAAGACGAGCTTCGACGCCTTCCGCGAGAGCCCATCCATGGTGACGGCAAGCTCCTCAGAGCTCATCTCAACGCCCTCAACGCACATGGCTATCGCCGCCGCCCCCTTGGGGACAGCCTTTTTTATGGCCTCCGCCTCCCTGAGAAGGCAGGCGTCGGTCTCCGCGGCGGAGGGGGAGGAGCTTTTCCGCTCCTCGGTCAGCTCCCGGACCGAAATTTTGCAAAACGCGCCCAGACGCTTTATGTACTCGGCGCAGGCGTCAAGATAAAACCTCTCCTTGAGCCTGCCCACGCAGATAAGTGTAATATCAAGCATATCATCAAAGCTAAGGGGGCATAAATATGCCCCCGCGTCAGATCCTCAGCCTATCTTGATTATCTCCTGCTCCTCAGGGTCCGGTATGTCGACGCTCTCGATGTCCGCGCCGACGGCGCGGAGCTTTTCCACCAGATCCTCATAGCCGCGCTCGATGTAGTCAACGCCCTCGATCTCCGTGACACCCTGGGCGCACAGTCCGGCGATCACCATCGCGGCGCCGGCGCGCAGGTCCCACGCCGTGACGTTGGCGCCCGTCAGGTGGTCAACGCCCTCTATTATCGCCTTGCGCCCGTCCACGGTGATGTTGGCGCCCATCTTCAAAAGCTCGTTGACGTACTTGTACCTGGTGTCCCAGACGCCCTCGGTGATGGTGCTGGTGCCGTGGGCAAGGCACAGCACGGTGGCTATCTGCGGCTGCATATCCGTGGGGAAGCCGGGATAGGGCAGGGTCTTAACGTTTATTCGGCGCAGGGGCTTTACGCGGGAGACCAGCATTTGGTCCTCGCCCTCCTCGATGCTGACGCCCATCTCCTCCAGCTTACCGGTTATGCAGTCCATGTGCTTGGGGATGATGTTCTTTATGACCAGGCTCCCACCCGTTCCGGCGACAGCCGCCATATAGGTCCCCGCCTCTATCTGGTCGGGAATGAGGGCGTAGCTTCCCCCTGAAAGGCGCTTGACGCCCCGGATTTTTATGACGTTGGTGCCCGCGCCCCGGATGTCCGCGCCCATGGCGTTGAGGAAGTTCGCCACGTCAACTATGTGCGGCTCCCTTGCCACGTTCTCTATGCGCGTCACGCCCTCGGCAAAGCAGGCTGCCAGCATGATGTTAATTGTTGCGCCCACGGAGGCAACGTCCAGGTATATCTCCGCGCCGTGTAGCCCGTTTTCCGCCCTTGCCACAACGAGCCCGTTCTTTACCTCCACCTCGGCGCCCAAGGCGATGAAGCCCTTTACGTGCTGGTCAATTGGCCGCACGGAGCCGAAGTTGCACCCGCCGGGCATCGCCACCACCGCCTCGCCGAAGCGTCCGAGAAGGGCGCCGATGAGGTAGTAGCTCGCCCGGATTTTTGTCATGATGTCAAAGTCCGCGCGGGCGCGCTTCACATTGGAGCAGTCGATGTCCATGGTGTGCCTGTCCACGGTGCGGACACGCGCGCCCATGCGCTTTAAGATGTTCAAAAGCATTGTGACGTCGGAGATTTGGGGGATATTTTCAATGCGGCACGCCCCGTCCACCAGCATTGCGGCGGGAATAATGGCAACCGCGGCGTTTTTTGCGCCGCTTATCTCAATTGTGCCGCGAAGCGGCCTTCCACCTTTGATAACATATTTTGTCAAAGGCTCACCTTCCTAAAAACCGAATCTCTACGTGTAATTATACCCGTCTTTGAGACGTAAATTCTACGTTTAATCAGTATATCATTCCCTGTGAGATTTTGCAACAATTTTTCACCAAAATTGGTAGACATAATTCGAGCCTGACAAAATCAAGGATTGACTGACGGCGTGAAATGAGCTACAATCAGTATTATTAAAATTGAATTCCAAGGGAGGAATTTACCTTGAGCGAAGAATGTACCCATGACTGCTCCACCTGCGGCGCCAACTGCGCCATCCGGGAGAAGAGGAACGAGGACCCCAAGGCGGGGAACCCATCGTCAAACGTAAAGAAGGTTATCGCCGTTGTCTCCGGCAAGGGAGGCGTGGGCAAATCCATGGTGACGGCGCTGCTTGCCGCCGCGATGCGCCGCCGGGGAAAGTCCGTCGCCATAATGGACGCCGACATCACCGGCCCCTCCATTCCGAAGATTTTCGGCATCAATATGCGCGCCCTGGGCGCTGAGGAGGGCATTATCCCCGCCGAGACACGCACGGGGATCGAGCTTATGAGCATGAACCTCCTGCTGGACAACCCCACGGACCCGGTGGTGTGGCGCGGACCCATCATCGGCGGCGTGGTTCAGCAGTTCTGGAAGGAGGTCTACTGGGGCGACGTGGACTATATGTTCGTGGATATGCCTCCGGGAACCGGCGACGTGCCCCTCACGGTGTTCCAATCCATTCCCGTGGACGGCATCGTGATAGTCACCTCCCCCCAGGAGCTTGTCTCCGTAATCGTGGAGAAGGCGCTGAAAATGGCGGAGCTCATGAACATCCCGGTACTGGGCGTGGTGGAGAATATGTCCTATTTTGAGTGCCCTGACTGCGGGAAAAAGCACTTCATTTACGGTCAGAGCCACCTTGAGGAGCTGGCGAAGGCCCACGGCATAGAGGTCACCGCCCGCCTGCCCATCGAGCCCGCCATTCCTGAGGCCGCGGATGCCGGGGACATCGAGGGCGTGGAGACAAATATGCTTGACGCCGTCCTCGCGGCGATCGAAAACGCGTAAATCAAAGGAAAAACAATTATTTATACTATTAAGGAGGTAACCTGTCATGTGCAGCAACATCCCCGAAGTAAAGCTTGGCATCGTGGCTGTCAGCCGCGACTGCTTCCCCATCGCGCTGTCAACACAAAGGCGCAAAAACATCGTCGCCGCATATCCCGGCGAGCTCTACGAGTGCCCCATAACCGTGGAGAACGAGCAGGACGCCCTCAAGGCCGTTGAGGACGTGAAAACCGCCGGCTGCAACGCCCTTGTTATCTTCCTCGGCAACTTCGGCCCAGAGACGCCGGAGACCCTCATCGCTCAAAAGTTCGACGGTCCCTGCATGTACGTCGCCGCCGCCGAGGGCGACGGGGACATGATAAACGGCAGAGGCGACGCCTACTGCGGTATGCTCAACTGCTCATATAACTTAGGTATGCGCCACCTCAAGGGCTATATCCCCGAATACCCCGTGGGTACATCTGAGGACATAGCCGGCATGATAGCCGACTTCGTCCCTGTAGCCCGCGCGATAATAGGCGTAAAGAATCTCAAAATAATCACCTTCGGACCCCGCCCCCAGGACTTTTTCGCCTGCAACGCGCCCATAAAGGGGCTCTACGAGCTGGGCGTGGAGATCGAGGAGAACTCGGAGCTCGACCTTCTGGTGAGCTACAAGGCCCACGCCGGCGACCCGCGTATACCCGCTGTCTGCGCTGAGATGGCGGCTGAGATGGGCGAGGGGCGGTACTTCCCGGAGATGAACGAGCGCCTTGCCCAGTTTGAGCTGACGCTCCTCGACTGGGCGGAGAAGCACAAGGGCGCGAGAAAATACGTGGCCTTCGCCAACAAGTGCTGGCCGGCGTTCCCGGAATCCTTCGGCTTTGAGCCCTGCTACGTAAACTCCCGCCTCGCCGCCAGGGGCATACCCGTCGCCTGCGAGGTGGACATCTACGGAGCCCTCAGCGAGTACATAGGAGCTTGCGTCACGGGCGACGCGGTGACGCTGCTGGATATAAATAATTCCGTGCCAAAGTACATATACGACGAGGACATAAAGGGCAAATATGACTGCGCACTCACGGACACCTTCATGGGCTTCCACTGCGGGAACACGCCGGAGTGCAAGATGTGCGAGAGCCGCGCCATCAAGTACCAGCTCATACAGCACAGGCTTTTAGAGCCGGAGGGGTCCGAGCCTGACTTCACCCGTGGCACGCTGGAGGGTGATATCGCCCCCGGCGACATCACCTTCTACCGCCTCCAGTGCGACAGCGAGGGCAACCTGAGGAGCTACGTTGCTGAGGGACAGGTGCTCCCCGTCGCCACCCGCAGCTTCGGCGGCATAGGCGTATTTGCCATACCGGAGATGGGGCGCTTCTACCGCCACGTGCTCATCGAGAAGCGATACCCGCACCACGGCGCCGTGGCCTTCGCCCACTGCGGCAAGGCGCTCTTCGAGGTTCTCAAGTACCTGGGCGTCAAGGACATAGCCCACAACCAGCCAAAATCTCTCCCCTACCCCACGGAAAACCCCTGGGGCTGAGGACCGATTTTCACTTACAAACGCATTATACCACCGAACTAAGTAAAAGTCAAGCAAAATTTTAAAGTAAAGTAAAATACAGCAAGATTTGCAATGTTTTTGTCTGACAGAAACGCCAAAGCAATACATAGTAACGAAAAACCGGCGCTCCGCAGAGGGGCGCCGGTTTTATGTAGGAGAATAATGCTTTCAGATATTCTCAATTTTGATGAGGTTAGTGTTGCCGCTTCTGCCGGTGGAGGCGCCGCCGGTGATGACTATGCGGTCGCCGGATTTCAGGTCAAAATTCTCCTTGGCAAGGCGGGTGGCCATGTAAAAGAGGACGTCGGTGGAGTTGTACTGCTCCGAGAGGGCGGGACAGACGCCCCAGGAGAGCCCCAGCTTGCGCCAGCTCTTCTCGTCGGTGGTGACGCCCAGGATGTCCACGGGGCAGCGGAAGCGGGAGACCATGCGGACGGTCTTGCCGGAGAGGGAGCAGACGGCTATGACCTTGGCGTCCACGTCGATCGCCATGCCGCAGGTGGCGTGGCTTATGGCGTCCACGGTGTTGTGTATGTTGAAGTTGAAGGTGCGGAACTGCTCGTCAAAGTCGATGCCGCGCTCCGCCTCCTCTGCTATCTTCGCCATGGTCTGCACAACCAGTACAGGGTGCTTGCCGGAGGCTGTCTCGCCGGAGAGCATGATGGCGGAGGTCCCGTCGTAGACGGCGTTTGCCACGTCGGAGATCTCGGCGCGGGTGGGACGGGGCTTCTCTATCATGGATTCCAGCATTTCGGTGGCGGTTATCGCCATCTTTCCCAGCAGCCGGCACTTGGTTATGAGGTGCTTCTGGATGCCGGGCAGCTCCTCAAAGGGTATCTCAACGCCCAAATCGCCGCGGGCGACCATGATGCCGTCGCACTCGGCGCATATCTCCTCGATGTTCTCAACGCCGGCGCGGTTCTCTATCTTGGCGATTATGTCAATTCCCTTGACATTGTGCTCCGCCAGCAGCGCCTTGATGTCCCGGATGTTCTGCGCCTCGGAGACGAAGGAGCAGGCTATGAAGTCCACGTCGTTGGCGACGCCGAAGAGTATGTCCGCCTTGTCCTGCTCGGAGAGGTAAATTTGCTTCAGGACCTTGCCGGGGAAGGCCATGGACTTGCGGTCAGAGAGGACGCCGCCCTCCACCACCGTGGTGACGACTTCCTTTTTGGTGGTTCCGGTGACCTTGAAGGTCAAAAGCCCGTTGTTGAGGAGGATGGTGTCGCCGGGCTGGAGCTCCTGGGGGAGCCCCTCGTAGCTGACGGAGACACGCTCCTGATTGCCGACGATGTCCTCGGTGGTGAAGGTGAAGGTGTCGCCCTCGTTGAGGGTGATCTTGCCGTTCTCAAAGGTGCGTATGCGGTACTCAGGGCCCTTTGTGTCAAGAAGTATCGCTATGGGCAGATTCAACTTTTCCCTGACCTTCTTTATGAGGTCGATGGTGACCTGGTGGCTCTCATGGGTGCCGTGGGAGAAGTTGAGGCGTGCCACGTTCATTCCCGCGAGGCACATTTTTGTGAGCGTATCCTCGTTGGCGCATGCCGGACCGATGGTGCAGACTATTTTTGTTTTTCTCATGGGCGTGGAATCTCCCTTTCTTTGATTTGTTGTTGACTGTACGTGAATCGAACCCTCGGTTCGACTCTCAACAGCTATATTTTATTAGCATTTCAACAAAACGTCAAGGGATAAATTTGCGTTTTGTTGGCAAAATATCAAAATTGCTCCTCCTCGTCCTCTGAAAGCCGGACGGTGACGGCGGAGATCTCGTAGGCGGTCTTTTCCACGGGGGTGTCGTCCTCCATCTTTATGTAGGCGCGGCTCTGGAGCCTTCCGCGCACGGTGACGCGAGTCCCCGCCTCCCAGCCGGAGGTCCTGCGGGCGACGGCGCCCCAGGAGATACAGGGTATGTAGTCGCTCCTGCCGTAGGCGCGGGGGACGCCAAGCATCATGTCGCATATCTCCCTGCCCATGGGCGTGCGCCGCAGTGTGGGCTCCTTGCACAGCGTGCCCGTGAGCTCCACGGAGTTTTCAAAGTCCCCGTCGGTAAATTCCAGCTCCCTGGCGAGGACGGTTATTATGAGCCTGGGACCCACGCCGGAGTGGTTGTTGTAGGAGCGGACCTCCCCGGACACCCTCAGCCGTGGGAGCGACTGGATCTCAAGGCTTGAAAGCATCGCCTCGCTCACCACTATATTGATGACGTCCTCCGCCCCCGACAGCCGCCGCACGGAAAGGGGAAACTTGTAGTATATCCCGTCTCTGCTCTCGTGGGAACGCTCCGGTTTGCCCGCCAGCGTCCCGCAAAGTGTCACAATGTCATTTGCTCTGTTCATCCTTTAACTCCTCCCGCGCCGCGTGGCGGTTTTTCTGTGAGAAGTATATGTGCGGGCGGGGCTTGTTAGAATTTATAAAAGATTAAAGTTCAAAAGCTTGAATTGGGCGGCGAATGTGGTATACTTCTATCCGTGGAATTTTTGGGAGAATAGAGATATGGAAAACAAGATTAAAAAAGAAAAGCGTTTGACGCCGGCGGGAACGTTCCTTCTCCACCTCGCCGTGGGCGTCGTCATAGGCATCGGCGGCGTCCTCCCCGGTGTGTCGGGAGGGGTAATGGCGGTGAGCCTGGGGATATACAAGCCCATGATCGACGCCCTCGCGGGATTTTTCAAGGCGCCAAAGAAAAACTGCGTCTTTCTCCTGCCCATCGGCATAGGGGCGGTCCTGGGCTTCCTTCTGGGCGCCGTTGCCCTCAGCGGGCTCATGGAGAGGTGGTACACCCAGGTCATGTGGCTCTTTTTGGGGCTTGTGGCAGGCGGTATCCCCTCCTTCATAAAGGAGGCAAACGAGCGGGGCTTTAAGTGGAGGTACCTCATCGCCACCGCCGCCGGAGCCGCTCTTGCCCTGCTTATGCTCTTTTTGCGGGAGGGCGCGGCTGCCGCGGATGTGGAGCGCCTCACGCCGCTTGAGGCGCTGATTTCAGGCGCCATCGTGTCCGTGGGCGCGGTCATACCCGGCATTTCTACCTCATTTATACTGATGTACCTGGGCTGGTACAGGCCGCTGATGGACGCCTTCGCCAACGCGGAGGCGCTGACCGTCATTTTCGTCGCCCTGGGCGCGGGAGGGTGCTTCGTGGCGACGGTGAAAACCGCCAGGTGGGTGTTTGACCGGTTCCACGGCTGGGCGTATTACGCGGTGCTGGGCTTTTTGGCGGTGTCGGCGGCGCTTATCTTCCCCGGAATCACCTGGGACCTGAGCCTCATCGTTGACATCCTTCTTGCCGCGGGAGGCGCGCTGGGGGCGTATATGCTGGGGACGGTAAGTATGTAAATAAGCAGTGGGTGGACATTGAATGACCACCCACGTTTTTTGCCGTTGTGACACTTTACATAGATTTAACAATATTATGATTTTCCTTTTAACCTTCGCGGGTGTATATTATATGTGTGCAAATAGTATTTAGTATTTAAAGAGGGGGCGGGCGGAGATGATCTATATCCTTGAGGACGACGGGAGCATCCGCAACTTTGTGGAATACGCCCTCAACGGGCAGGGGATGGAGACGCGGGGTTTTGAGCGGCCCTCCGACTTCTGGCGGGAGTTGGACAGGTGCGTGCCGTCGCTCCTGCTGCTGGACATAATGCTCCCGGAGGAGGACGGGCTGGAGATACTGAGGAAGCTGCGCGCCCGGCGGGACACAAGGCGGCTGCCGGTGATAATGCTCACGGCGCGCGGGACGGAGTACGACAAGGTCCGGGGGCTTGACATCGGCGCCGACGACTACGTGGCAAAGCCCTTCGGGATAATGGAGCTCATCTCCCGCATACGGGCGCTTTTGCGGCGGGCGGAGCCTGAGGAGGCGGAGGGGGACTACTCCCTTGGGGGACTCCGGGTGTCCGCCGCCACCCACACTGTCACGGCAAACGGGGAGAGCGTGGCGCTGACATACAAGGAGTTTGAGCTGCTGAGCCTGCTCCTTTCAAAGCCGGGCACGGTGTTCACCAGGGACAGGATATTGGCGTCCGTCTGGGGCGTGGATTTTGACGGGGAGTCAAGGACGGTGGACGTACACATCCGCACCCTGCGGGCAAAGCTGGGCCCTTGCGGTGACCTTATTAAGACGGTGCGGGGCATCGGCTACAAGGCGGAGGACAAGGTATGATAAAACGGATAATCTGGGCGGTGCTGATTGTGGCTGTCCTAGGGTTGGGATTGGCTCTGGGGGCGTATTTCGGCATGAGCGCGTGGCTGTTTATCACCCTTTCGGTGATTTACGCCGTGTTTTCGGCGGCGTTCGCGGGGGCGGCGGCGAGGAGTATCGTAAAGCCGCTACGGGACTTTGACCCGGAGCGCAAGACAGGGCAGGGCTACAAGGAGATCGCGCCTATCATGGACAGGCTCACGCGCCAAAGCCAGCTCATCGACCTGCAAATGGCGGATTTGAAGCGGTCCCAGGAGGAGTTCAGGGCGATAACCGACAGCATGGCGGAGGGCTTTGTGCTGGTGGACACCGACATGAAGCTGGTGAGCTATAACCCAAGCGCCCGCAAGCTCATGGGC
Organism: uncultured Oscillospiraceae bacterium; assembly: GCA_947588955.1. GTDB lineage: Bacteria > Bacillota > Clostridia > Oscillospirales > Oscillospiraceae > RUG626. Next base: position 25,229 of record CANPYX010000009.1, read on the forward strand.
GACGGGGGCGTGGAGACCTCCGGGCTTTTCAGGAACGTGGCGGAGCAGGCGCTCTCCGGCGTCCACACCGAGCGGACGGCGGAGCTGGACGGGCACGTGTATCAGATACTCGCAAGCCCCGTGGCGGACGGCGGGAAGGTGACGGGCGCCGTCATCGTGACGCTGGACATAACCGAAAAGGCGCACCGGGAGGCGATGCGCCACGACTTCTCCTCCAATGTCTCCCACGAGCTGAGGACGCCGCTCACAAGCATTTACGGCATATCGGAGCTCATGGTGAACGGCATGGTGAAGCCTGAGGACATGACGGACTTCGCGAAAAACATCCACGACGAGTCAGGGCGGCTCATCGCCCTTATAAACGACATAATCAAGCTTACGCAGCTTGACGAGGGCGTTTACGAGCTGGAGCGGTCCGAGGTGGACCTTCTGGCGGTGGCAAGGAGCGTGGCGGACAGGCTCAGGCCCGTCGGGGCGCTTCGGGGCATAGAGTTCGCCGTGACCGGCGCCAGCGCCACGGTGCACGGGATACCCTCCGTGCTGGACGAGATGGTGTACAACCTGGCGGACAACGCCATGAAGTACAACGTGGAAAACGGGCGCGTGCTCATCAGCGTGGCGACGCTGGCGGGAAGACCGGTCATTTCCGTGTCCGACACGGGCATAGGCATACCGCGCGAGCACATAGACCGGGTATTTGAACGGTTTTACCGGGTGGACAAGAGCCACTCCAAGAAGATAGGCGGCACGGGGCTGGGGCTCTCCATCGTCAAGCACGGCGCCGCGGTACACGGGGCGGACGTGGATTTGAAGAGCCGTCCGGGGCGCGGCACTGTGATAACCATCACCTTCCCGCCGCAGACCGACGGAGACGTGACCGGGGATAAAGAGACAGAGGAGTGAGCTCATGGAAGGCTTTGACGTATTTGATATAATCTCCCTCTTCGGCGGGCTTGCCCTGTTCCTTTTCGGAATGAACCTTATGAGCTCCTCGCTGGAGAAAAGGGCGGGCGGCAGGCTCAAGGCGCTGCTGGGCAACATAACCTCCAACCCCGTAAAGGGCTTCCTCCTAGGCGTGGGGGTGACGGCGGTGCTCCAGTCCTCCTCCGCCACAACGGTCATGGTGGTGGGCTTCGTCAACTCCGGGCTCATGACCCTGGGGCAGTCCGTGGGGATCATCGTTGGCGCCAACCTGGGAGCCTCCATCACCCCCTGGCTTTTGTCCCTGGCGGGCATCGAGGGCGGCGGGTTTATTCTGGAGATATTCAAGATGTCAACCATCACCCCCATAATGGCGGTGGTGGGGGCCGTGCTGTACATATTCCAAAAAAAGCCCGCCAAGCGGGACACGGGAATGATATTCCTGGGCTTTGCCATACTCATGTACGGCATGGAGACCATGAGCGGAGCGGTGGTTGGCCTGCGGGACGCGCCGGAGTTCGCGCACATAATCTCCGTCCTCTCCAACCCCTTGGTGGGCGTGCTGGCGGGGGTCGTGATAACCGCCGTCATACAGTCCTCCTCGGCGTCCATCGGTATTTTGCAGGCCCTGGCCACCACGGGGCACATATCCTACGGCACGGCGATACCGGTTATAATGGGACAGAACATAGGTACCTGCATCTCCGCGCTCCTGTCCTGCATCGGAGCCTCCAAAAACGCCAAGCGCGCGGCGATGGTGCACCTGTCCTTCAACGTCATATCCACCGTCGTGGTACTGCCGCTCTACTACCTGGTATATTACCTCTTCCACATGTCCTTTGCCGGTCTTGCGGTGAGCTCCTGGGAGATAGCAATGATAAACACCGCCTACAAGATAATATCCATTGTTATCCTCGCGCCGGTGCTCAGGTTCCTTGAGCCCTTGAGCCACCTTATTATAAGGGACTCGTCCCAGGGCGGGGAGGAGACGCTTTTGGACGAGCGCCTTCTCAAATCCCCCGCCGTGGCTGTCGCCAGGTGCCGTTCCGTCACCGTGGCGATGGCGGAGGAGGCGGCGCAGTCCATATTCGACGCCATAAGGGAGCTCACCTACTACGACGAGGAGACAGACGAGAAGATAATGAGGTCCGAGGACCACGTGGACTACTACGAGGACAGACTGGGGACCTACCTTGTGAAGCTCTCCGCCCAGAACCTCTCCGCCGCGGACAACGCCCAGGCGACAAAGCTTTTGCATATGATCTCGGACTTTGAGCGCATATCCGACCACGCGGTGAACATTGTGAAGTCCGCCGAGGAGATACACGAAAAGAAGCTCACCTTCTCCTCGGACGCCATGCGGGAGCTGAACACCATGATCGACGCGGTGAGCGAGATAATGAGCCTCGCCCTGGCGTCCTTCCGGGACGACGACCTGAACTCCGCCGTGATGGTGGAGCCGTTGAAGCTGGTGGTGGACAACCTCAAGGACCGCATACGCCTGAATCACGTAAAGCGTATGCAGCAGGGGGAGTGTACCATCGAGCTGGGCTTTATCCTCACGGACCTTTTGACCAACCTTGAGCGCGTCTCCGACCACTGCTCCAACATCGCCGGCTACATGCTGGAGATGAGCGAGGACAACACAAACATAGGCGTGCACGAGTTTTTGCACAACGTCCGCAGCGGCGACACCAAGGAGTTCAACGACTACTACGACTACTTCAAGGTCAAATACCGTATGCCGGAGCACGCCTGAGGGGAGGCAAGGGTCCGTGAAGACGCTTAACAGAGTGCTGAATATCGTAGTCACCGCCGTGCTTATAGTCGCGCTGCTGGCGGTGGGAAGCACGGTCCTCGCCAGGTTCACGCCCATCCGCCGGGGCTTTGTTCCCACGGTCACCCTCACCGGCTCGATGCTGCCGACGATAAAGATAAACGCCATATCCATCGTCCGCTACTGCGATATATCCGAGGTTCGGGAGGGGGATATAATCATCTACTACAACAGCGAGAAGGGCGCAAACATAATCCACCGGGCGATCGGGATAGAGGGCGAGGGCGACGAGCGGGTCATAACCACGAAGGGCGACAACAACCGCTCTCCCGACGCAATGCGGACCACGCGGGAGAACTTCATAGGGATCGCGGTGCTGACCTTCAATTCCCTCGCGCCGCTGACCGGCAGGCTGCTGCGCGCAGACGGGACGGGGCTTGACCCTGTGAAGCTCTTTATTTTCCTCGCCGGCTGCGCCCTGGGCCTTTGGCTCGTGTGCGCGGCACTGATTAAGCTCGTCTCGAAGCTGACAGGCAAAAAAGCCCCGCCGGAGCGGGGAGAGGATGATGAAAACACGGCTGATAAGGACCGGTAAAACGGTCCTTTTTCCGTCTTTGAGGGGCTTTTTGAGAATTTGAAAAAAATTTTTCAAAAAATCGAAAATTTCTCTTGACATTGGCGGGCGAGTTTGGTATTCTATCAAAGCGCCTGTGGGCGAGGAATGTCCATGCGCGCACTGCGATGATCCGGGAGATTGCGCCTTTGGCGGTAACTTCCGGGGAGTATGTCCGGTCGTTGCTGAAAGCTTTTCTGACCGGACGCGAGCCCAGCGAAGCGGCTCGCGGACGGAAAGGAGGAGCGAAGTCAGCGTGCGAGCCGTGAGACAAACGCGAAGCGATTGTCGAGCGGCGAGGAACGCGACTTCCGCGACGACGCAATCGGGCGGTCGAAAGATTTACTGGTGCATGGCGGCTATTGCGTATATCGCCTGCACAGGAACGCGGCCGGAGAAAGTCCGGCTTTGTTTCTGAGGCGGGAGTGATACGCACGGATATGTGGACAGAAATTTTTCACCGTACTACTAAATGTACGATTTTGGAGGAAACAAAAATGGCATCAGCGAAAAAAACCATCCGCATCAGGCTCAAGGCCTACGACCATCAGCTCATCGACCAGACGGCTGAGAAGATAGTCGAGACCGCGAAGAGGACCGACGCCAAGGTCTCCGGTCCCATCCCCCTGCCCACCAAGAAGGAGGTCGTCACCATCCTTCGCGCCGTCCACAAAGATAAGGACTCCCGCGAGCAGTTCGAGCGCCGCACCCACAAGCGCCTCATCGACATCATCTCACCCACCCAGAAGACGGTCGAGGCTCTGATGTCCCTTGAGCTCCCCGCCGGCGTGGAAATCGAAATCAAACTTTGATTTTTCCGCGATTCGATACCTTATTTAATTTGTTTACACCCATTGGCCGCGACTTGCGTTAAGCGGCCAGGGTCAAGTCGGCGGAGGGGACTATGGTTGCTAAGCGCCCGGGCCGTCGACCAATAACCTGTAAAGGAAGGATAATAAAGCTATGGAAATGACAAAGGTCATCATCGGCAAAAAGGTCGGCATGAGCCAGATCTTCGATGAAGCCGGCAAGGTCGTCCCCGTCACGGTCATCGAGGCGGGTCCCTGCGTCGTCACGCAGGTCAAGACCGCCGAGAAGGACGGCTACGACGCCATCCAGCTTGGCTTTGAGGACGTACCTGAGCGCAAGCTCACAAAGCCTGAGATCGGGCACCTGAAGAAGGCGGGCACCGAGCTCAAGCGGCACCTGAAGGAGTTCCGCCTGGCGGACTGCTCCAAGTTCGAGGTCGGCGACGAGATCCGCGCCGACATGTTCGCCAAGGGAGACCAGGTGGACATCACCGGTATCAGCAAGGGCAAGGGCTATCAGGGCGCCATCAAGCGCTTCAACGCCCAGAGGACGCCCACCAGCCACGGCGGCGGCCCTGTCCACCGTCACGCGGGCTCCATGGGCTCCACCTCCACCCCCTCCCGCATCTACAAGGGCAAGATCGGCGCGGGACACATGGGCGCCGAGCAGGTAACGGTCCAGAACCTGGACATCGTACACATCGACCCCGATCTCAACATGATCGCCGTTCGCGGCGCGGTGCCCGGACCCAAGGGCGGCATCGTCTACCTCAAGAACACGGTCATCAACCGCAGCAAGGTCAAGGGTCCCGCGCAGACCGTCAGCTCCAACCCGCAGAAGCGGTCCGCCCGTGGCTGAGAAAGGAGAGATTGAAATATGCCTAAAGCGAATGTTTACAACATGGCCGGAGAGGTCATGGGCGAAATCGAGCTCTCCGACGCCGTCTTTGGCATCGAGCCTAACAAGACGGCAATCCACACCGTTGTCCGCAACCACCTGGCAAACCTCCGTCAGGGCACCCAGAGCGCCCTCACAAAGGCCGAGGTTTCCGGCGGCGGCATAAAGCCCTGGAGGCAGAAGGGCTCCGGCAGGGCCCGTCAGGGCTCCACCCGCAACCCCCACTGGACCCACGGCGGCGTCGCCTTTGCCCCCAAGCCCAGGGATTACGGCTTCTCCGTCAACAGGAAGGTCAGAAGACTTGCTATCGTTTCCGCCCTCTCCGACAAGGCCGCTGAGAACAGCGTCATCGTGGTGGACGGATTGAAGATGGACGAGCCGAAGACCAAGACCTTCAAGGCTTTCCTTGACAAGGTCGGCGCGGACAAGAAGGCGGTCGTCGTCACCGCCGAGGCTGACAGCAGCGTCGTCCTCTCCGCCCGCAATATCCCCGGCAAAGTCACCACCTACGCCGCCAACCTGAACGCCTATGACCTGGTCAACGCCGACAAGCTCGTGGTGGACAAGGCGGCTCTTGAGAAAATCGAGGAGGTATACGGCAAATGAAAACCTCTTATGATGTGATCGTCCGCCCCATCATCACCGAGCAGTCCATGGAGGCGCTGGACCTTAAGAAGTACGTCTTCGAGGTCGCCCGCGACGCCACCAAGGCAGACGTGAAGAAGGCCGTTGAGGAGATCTTCGGCGTCAAGGTCGCCAGCGTCAACACGCTGAACGTCCGCGGCAAGGAGAAGCGCACAGGGCGCTACCCCGCCGGCATGACCCGCGCTTGGAAAAAGGCAGTGGTCAGGCTCACCAAGGACTCCAAGACCATCGAGTTCTTTGAGGGAATGGTATAAGGGAGGAAATGAGAAATGGCAATAAAGTCTTATAAACCCACCACTCCGTCAAGAAGGCACATGTCCGTCTCCGGCTTTGACGGAGTTGACAAGAAGGCACGCCCCGAGCGCGCCCTCACCGAGGTGCTGAAAAAGCACGCGGGACGCAACAGCTACGGACACATCACCGTCCGTCACAAGGGCGGCGGGAACCGCAGGAAATACCGCGTCATTGACTTCAAGCGCGAGAACGCCGGCGTCCCCGGCAACGTGCTTCGCCTTGAGTACGATCCCAACCGCTCCGCCTATATCGCCCTTGTGGAGTTTGAGGGCGGCGACCGCCGCTACATCCTCGCCCCCGTGGGCCTGAAGGCTGGCGACACCGTTATGAGCGGTCCCGCCGCGGACATCAAGCCCGGCAACGCGCTGCCCATCAACAACATCCCCGTGGGTACAGTTATCCACAACATCGAGCTCTACCCCGGACGCGGCGCCCAGCTGGTGCGCTCCGCCGGCGCCGCCGCCCAGCTCATGGCCAAGGAGAACGGCATGGCGCAGGTGAGGCTCCCCTCCGGCGAGTACAGGTATATCAGGCTCGACTGCATGGCGTCCATCGGGCAGGTGGGCAACATCGACCACGCCAACGTCCATCTGGGCAAGGCCGGCCGTGTCCGCCACATGGGTATCCGTCCCACGGTCCGCGGCTCCGTCATGAACCCCGTCGACCACCCCCACGGCGGCGGCGAGGGCAAGAGCCCCATCGGCCGTCCCGGTCCTGTTACCCCCTGGGGTAAGCCGGCTCTCGGCTACAAGACCCGCAAGACCAAGAACCGCACGGATAAGTTCATAGTCAAGCGCCGCAACGCTAAGTAAGGAGGGACTGAATAAATGAGCAGAAGCATCAAGAAGGGACCCTACGCTGCCCCTGAGCTCTTAAAGAGAGTTGACGAGATGAACAAGACCGGCGAAAAGAAGGTCCTGAAGACCTGGAGCCGCGCGTCCACCATCTTCCCCTCCTTCGTCGGACACACCATAGCCGTCCACGACGGCCGCCGCCACATCCCCGTCTACATCACCGAGGACATGGTCGGCCACAAGCTGGGCGAGTTTGCCCCGACGCGCACCTTCCGCGGACACTCCGGAAGCAAGACTGCCGCCGCGGGCAAATAAGGGAGGATAGACATGGAAGCAAGAGCACAGATCAAATACGCACTCATCTCCCCCCGCAAGGTGAAGATAGTCTGCGACATCATAAGGGGCAAGGACGCCAACGTCGCCCGCGCAATCCTTATGAATACCCCCAAGCACGCCAGCGAGCTGATGGTCAAGGTCCTGAACTCCGCCATCGCCAACGCCGAGAACAACTTCAACATGGACCCCGCAAAGCTCTATGTGGCTGAGACCTACGCAAACCCCGGTCCCATCCTCAAGAGGATGCAGCCCGTATCCAAGGGCCGCGGATACCGCATCAACAAGCGCACCAGCCACATCACCATCGTTCTTAAGGAAAGGGAGGCGTAAGCATGGGACAGAAAGTTAATCCTCACGGACTCCGCGTGGGCGTTATCAAGGACTGGGATTCCCGTTGGTACGCCAGAGACGACAAGGTGGGCGACCTTCTGGTCGAGGACCACAAGATCCGCAAATACCTGAAGAAGCGCCTCTATGACGCGGGCATCCCCCGTATCGAGATAGAGCGCGACAGCTTCAAGGTGAAGATATTCCTCCACTGCTCCCGTCCCGGTCTTGTCATCGGCAAGGGCGGTCAGGACATAGAGAAGCTCCGCGTCGATATGGAGAAAATGCTGGGCAAGAACGTTGCCATCTCCATCATCGAGGTCAAGAACCCCGACGCCGACGCTCAGCTGGTGGCGGAGTCCATCGCCGCGCAGCTTGAGAAGCGCGCCAGCTACCGCCGCGCCATGAAGAACGCCATGAGCCGCGCGATGCGTCTGGGCGTCCGCGGCATAAAGATCAAGCTCTCCGGCCGTATCGGCGGCGCCGAGATCGCCCGCAACGAGAGTTACCACGAGGGCACGATCCCCCTGCAGACCCTCCGCGCCGACATCGAGTACGGCTTCGCCGAGGCAGCCACCACCTACGGCCGCATCGGAGTCAAGGTTTGGATCTACAAGGGCGAGATACTCAGCTCCACCCTCCGCACCACCCCCAGGACCATGGACACCTCCCGTCCTCCCCGTGAGCGCAGCGACCGCCGCGACCGCAGGGACGACCGCAGAGGTCCCCGTCCCCAGGGTCAGGGCGGCTTCAACCGCAGTCCCCGTCCCCAGGGACAGGGCGGCTTCCAGCCCCGCGGACAGCGCCCCACGCCCAATACTCCTAAAGAAGGAGGAAGCAACTGATGCTGTTACCTAAGAGAGTTAAATACCGCAAGCAGCAGCGCGGCCGCATGACCGGCGTCGCGACCCGCGGCAACAAGGTCACCTACGGTGACTGGGGCCTGGTCGCCACAGAGCCCGCGTGGATAACCTCCAACCAGATCGAGGCGGCCCGTGTCGCCATCACCCGTTACAACAAGCGCGGCGGCAAGGTGTGGATAAAGATCTTCCCCGACAAGCCCGTCACCGCCAAGCCCGCCGAGACCCGCATGGGCTCCGGTAAGGGCGCTCCCGAATACTGGGTGGCAGTGGTCAAGCCCGGCAGGGTCCTCTTTGAGATCGCCGGCGTGTCCCCCGAGGACGCCCACGAGGCCCTTCGCCTTGGCGCCCACAAGCTGCCCTGCAAGACCAAGATAATCGCCCGCGAGACCGAGGAGGGTGAATAAGATGAAGGCAAAAGAAGTAAGAAAGATGAGCGCCTCGGAGCTCGAGGCAAAGCTTGCGGATCTTAAAAAGGACCTGTTCACGCTCCGTATGCAGCACGCCACCAATCAGCTCGACAACCCCATGAAGATCTCTCTGGTCAAAAAGGACATTGCCCGAGTCCAGACAGTCATTCGTGAGCTCGAGCTCAAGCAGTGAGGAGGTAACCGTTAATGAGTGAAGTAAGAACGTCTTCCAGGAAGACCCTGGTGGGCAAGGTCGTCTCCGACAAGATGGATAAGACCATCGTCGTCGCCATTGCCGACCGTGTTCCCCACCCCCTCTACAAGAAGATAGTCAAGAGGACCTATAAGCTCAAGGCCCATGACGAGAACAACGAGTGCGGCGTCGGCGACACCGTCCGCGTCATGGAGACCCGTCCCCTGTCCCGCGACAAGAGATGGCGCCTTGTTGAGATCGTTGAAAAGGCGAAGTAAGGAGGCGGCATAAATGATACAGCAAGAGACTTATCTGAAGGTCGCCGACAATACCGGCGCCAAGGAGATCAAGTGCATCCGCGTGCTTGGCGGCGCCAAGCGCAAGTGGGGCAACATCGGCGACGTCATCGTGGCGTCCGTCCGCAAGGCTTCCCCCGGCGGGCAGGTAAAGAAGGGCGACGTGGTCAAGGCCGTCATCGTCCGTTCCGCCAAGGGCGTCCGCCGCGCCGACGGCACCTACGTGCGCTTCGACGAGAACGCCGCGGTGCTCATCCGCGACGACAAGAACCCCGTCGGCACCCGTATCTTCGGGCCGGTGGCGAGAGAGCTGCGCGACAAGGACTACATGAAGATCCTGTCCCTGGCTCCCGAAGTCATATGAGGAGGTCCGAGCAATGAAAATCAAAACCAACGACACAGTCGTCGTCCTGTCCGGAAAGGACAAGGGCAAGCAGGGCAAGGTGCTTTCCGCCGATCCTGAGGGCCGCAAGGTCATCGTTGAGGGCGTGAACGTCGCCAAGCGCCATCAGAAGGCCCGCCGTCAGGAGGAGCAGAGCGGCATCATCAAGAAGGAGACCCCCATCTATGTCTCCAAGGTCATGCTCGTCTGCCCCAAGTGCGGCAAGCCCACCCGCGTCGGCCACTCCGTGGTAGACGGCAAAAAGGTCCGCGCCTGCAAAAAGTGCGGCGCGGCTATATGAGAGAGGGAGGATAGATCATGCCCAGACTTAAAACAAGATATACTGAGGAGATCGCTCCCGCTCTTATGAAGAAGTTCGGCTACAAGAGCGTCATGCAGATCCCCCGCCTGGAGAAGATCGTCATCAACGTGGGCTGCGGCGACGCCAAGGACAACGCCAAGGTCACCGAGAACGTGGTCAAGGAGATCAGCGCCATTGCCGGTCAGCACGCCGTGGTCACCAAGGCGCGCAAGTCCGTGGCTAACTTCAAGATCCGCGAGGGTATGAGCATAGGCGTCAAGGTCACCCTTCGCCGTGACAGGATGTGGGAGTTCCTGGACCGCCTCTTCAACGTGGCGCTCCCCCGTGTCCGTGACTTCCACGGCATAAACCCCAACTCCTTTGACGGCCGCGGCAACTACGCCCTGGGTATCAAGGAGCAGCTCATATTCCCTGAGATCGACTACGACAAGATCGACAAGATCCGCGGTATGGACATAGTTATGTGCACCACCGCCAAGACCGACGAGGAGGCCCGCGAGCTTCTCACACTCCTCGGCGCTCCGTTCTACAGAAACTAAGGGAGGAGAAAAATCATGGCTAAGAAATCAATGATACTCAAGCAGCAGAGAGACCCCAAGTTCTCCACCCGCAAGTACAACCGCTGCAAGATCTGCGGCCGCCCCCACGCCTACCTGCGCAACTACGGCATCTGCCGTATCTGCTTCAGGGAGATGGCGTATAAGGGCGAGATACCCGGCGTCAAAAAGGCGTCTTGGTGAATCTTTTTCCGCAATGCCGCGTTGCGCTCGCTCGCTGTATTTTAATACAGCTTCGCTCGCGCGCCTTGCCTTGCGAAAAAATCTTCACCAATCCGCGGTCTGAATGACCGCGTGGAAAACCAACAGTTAAATAGGATGGCGAAAGGTCTGCGGCAATCACGTATTGCCGCGGATACCTCGCCGCCTGAACCTCCGCGAAAGCGGCGGTAACTCTGATCAAGGAGGAAGAATATCAATGCAAATCACAGACCCCATTGCGGATATGCTGACCCGCATAAGGAACGCCAATTCCGCAAAGCACCCCACAGTTGATATCCCCTGCTCAAACATGAAAAAGGCGATCGCCCAGATTTTGCTTGACGAGGGATACATCAAGAGCTTCCAGGTGAGCGATGACGGCGGACAGGGAGTCATCAAGGTGACCCTCAAGTACAACGCCGGCGAGAGGGTCATCCAGGGCCTTCGCCGGGTGTCCAAGCCCGGTCTTCGCTATTACGCCGGCACGGATGAGATACCCTACGTCCTCAAGGGACTGGGCATCGCCATCGTTTCCACGTCTAAGGGCATCATGACCGACAAGCAGGCACGCCGTGAGCATGTCGGCGGCGAAGTCCTGGCGTTTGTGTGGTAAGGGAGGTAACGAACTATGTCAAGAATCGGAAGAGCCCCCATTACCGTCCCCGCCGGTGTTGAGGTGACAGTCGCCGAGGGCAACGTCGTCACCGTCAAGGGTCCCAAGGGGACCATCACCAAGACCCTGCGCCCTGAGATGACCATTGAGAAGGACGGCGCGGTCATCCACGTAAAGCGCCCCAACGATGAGAAGAACGAGCGCAGCCTCCACGGGCTTACGCGCACGCTCCTTGCCAACATGGTCCACGGAGTCACCGAGGAGTTCTCCAAGACACTGGAGATCAACGGCGTCGGCTACCGTGCCGCCAAGGAGGGCAAGAACCTGGTCATGAACCTGGGTTATTCCCATCAGGTCATCGTTCCCGAAATAGACGGCATCCACATCGACGTGCCCAACCCCAACCAGGTGGTGGTCCACGGCGTCGACAAGCAGCTGGTTGGCCAGTTCGCGGCCGACTTGAGGGGCAAGAGGCCCCCGGAACCCTATAAGGGCAAGGGAATCAAGTACGCAGACGAAGTCATCCGCCGCAAAGAAGGCAAGACTGGTAAATAAAAGGAGGTGTGCCTAAATGATTAAAAGACCTGATACCAAGGCTCAGCGTTTGAAGAGACATAAGAGAGTAAGGGCCAAGATCTCCGGCACGCCGGAATGCCCCAGGCTCAACGTTTTCCGCAGCGAGAAGAACATCTACGCCCAGCTTATAGACGACGTACACGGCGTCACGCTGGCGGCGGCGTCTTCCGTTGAAAAGGATTTTGAAGGCTCCGGCTCCAACAAGGAGGGGGCCCGCAAGGTGGGCAAGCTCATCGCTGAGCGCGCCAAGGCGAAGGGTATAGAGGACGTGGTCTTTGACCGCGGCGGCTATATCTACCACGGACGCGTCCAGGAGCTGGCCGAGGGCGCCCGCGAGGGCGGACTCAACTTTTAACGGAGGGAGGAAACGAATATGCCTTACAGCAGCAATCAAAGAGGAAACCGCCGCGACCGTGAAGAGGTCAAGAGCGAGTATATCGAAAAGGTCGTCTCCCTCAACCGCGTTTCCAAGACCGTCAAGGGCGGACGTATCATGAAGTTCTCCGCGCTTGTGGTCGTGGGCGACGGCAAGGGCAAGGTCGGCTTCGGCCTTGGCAAGGCCGCTGAGGTGTCCGAGGCCATCCGCAAGGGCATTGAGGACGCCAAGAAAAACTTCACCCACATCACCCTCAAGGGCGGCACGATCCCCCATGAGGTCATCGGCGAGTTCGGCGCCGGCCGCGTGCTCCTGAAGCCCGCCCCCGCCGGTACCGGCGTTATCGCCGGAGGCGCCGTCCGTGCGGTGGTCGAGGCCGCGGGCATTACGGACATCCGTACCAAGTGCCTCAGGTCCAACAACCCCGCCAACGTGGTGGCCGCTACGATGAAGGGCCTCAAGTCCCTGCGCAACGTGGAGCAGGTCGCCGCCACCCGCGGCAAGGCCGCCGAAGAGATACTGGGCTAAGGAGGACAGAGCATGGCTACAATCAATATCAAGCTCGTCAAGAGCCTTAACGGCAGGATCGCCAAGCACATCGCCACAGCCGAGTCCCTGGGACTCCGCAAGATAGGCGACGAGACCACCCAGCCCGACAATCCGCAGACCAGAGGTAAGATCGCCAAGATCGGTTACCTTCTGCAGGTCACGGAACAGAAATAAGGAGGTTTGCGGAATGAAATTACACGAACTTTCTCCCGCTGCCGGCTCCACCGCCAAGGCCTGGAGAAAAGGCCGCGGTATCGGCTCCGGCAACGGCAAGACCGGCGGCCGCGGACACAAGGGCCAGAAGGCCCGCAGCGGCGGCGGAGTCCGCGTGGGCTTTGAGGGCGGCCAGATGCCCCTCGCCCGCCGTATCCCCAAGAGGGGCTTCAACAACATCTTTGCCAAGCCCCTGGACGCGGTGAACGTCTCCATGCTCAACCGCTTTGAGGACGGAGCCGTCGTAGACGTGGAAGCACTGGAGAAGGCAGGCATCATCTCCGGCGTCAAGTACGGCATCAAGGTCATCGGCAACGACAAGCTCACCAAAAAGCTCACCGTCAAAGCGGTGAAATTCTCTGAGTCGGCAAAGGCCAGCATCGAGGCCGCCGGCGGAAAGGCCGAGGAGCTCGGTGGGAAGGCCGAGGTGAAGTGAGGTGCTTCAAACATTAAAGAACGCTTGGAAGGTTGAAGAGCTCCGCAAAAAGCTTCTTTTCACCCTGTTCGTCATTCTTCTGTTCCGGGTGGGCAACGCCATCCCCGTTCCGAACATTGACAGAGCCCTTCTTAGCCAGTATTTTACCTCCTCCCTTAACAACACCATCCTTGGGCTTTACAACGTTATGAGCGGCTCGGCGTTCCAGTACGGCACCGTATTTGCCCTGAGCATACAGCCGTATATCAACGCCAGCATCATTATCCAGCTTCTCACCATCGCCATCCCCGCCCTGGAGCGTCTCTCCAAGGAGGGCGGCGAGGAGGGAAAGAAGAAGCTGGAGAACATCACCCGCTATTCAACAGTGGCCATCGCCCTGCTTCAGGCCTACGGTTACTATGTGATCCTTTCCACCAACAACCTGATGAGCAACACCGGCGTGTGGCCCGCCATCGTCATCGTCGCCACCCTGGTCGCGGGCTCGTGCCTGGTGATGTGGATGGGCGAGCAGATCACGGAGTTCGGTATCGGAAACGGTATCTCCGTCATACTCTTCGCCGGCATTATCGCCAGGGTCCCCAACACCTTTGTGAACATGATAAACACCTTGTTCTCCGGAGCAAAGTGGACCGTGTGGCTCACCTACGCGCTGATGATACTGGGGGGGCTGGCGATGATCGTTCTCATCGTCATCGTCACCAACGCCGAGCGCCGTATCCCCGTGGTATACGCCAAGCGCGTTGTGGGACGTAAGGTCTACGGCGGACAGAACACCCACCTTCCTCTGAAGGTGAACATGTCCGGCGTCCTGCCCGTGATCTTCGCCAGCTCCATCGCCTCCCTGCCCGCCACCGTAGGCATGTTCTTCGGAAAGACCTCCGAGTCCGCCGGCGGCTGGGGGACCTTCCTGAAGCTGTTTGACCAGACCAGCGTCCTGTATATGGTGCTGTACTTCCTGCTCATCATCTTCTTCAGCTATTTCTATTCCACCATCCAGTTCAACCCCATCGAGGTCAGCAATAACCTGATGAAAAACGGCGGATATATCCCCGGCTTCCGTCCCGGCAAGCCCACCAGCGCCTTTATCAGCAAGGTGCTGAACAAGGTGACGCTCTTCGGCGCCATCTACCTTGCGATCATCGCCTTGGTGCCCCTCATCGTCGGCGCCATCAGCCAAACCGCAAGGGGGACCGGGATCTCCATCGGCGGCACCTCGCTCATAATCGTTGTGGGCGTCGCTCTTGAGACCGTGAGGGCCCTGGAGGCACAGCTCATCATGCGCAACTACAAGGGATTTCTTGAATAATTAAGGAGTGTCCTTATGAAGCTCATTCTTTTGGGAGCCCCCGGCGCCGGTAAAGGCACCCAGGCGGACATCATCTCCCGCAAGCTTGAAATTCCCACGATTTCCACAGGCAACATCCTGCGGGCGGCTGTCCGGGAGGGCACGCCCGTGGGACTGCGTGCCAAAGCAATAATCGAGGCCGGACAGCTCGTCCCCGACGACGTGATAATGGGCATAGTCTCGGAGCGCGTCGCCAAGGACGACTGCAAAAACGGCTTCATACTGGACGGGGTGCCCCGCACCATCGCCCAGGCGGACGCTCTTGAGGAGTTCGGCATCAACGTGGACTGCGCCCTTTGCATCGACGTGCCAGATGATGTCATCGTCAGGAGGATGTCCGGACGGAGGACGTGCTCAGAGTGCTCCGCCACATACCATGTGGAGAGCAATCCCCCCAAGACTGAGGGGATATGCGACGCCTGCGGCGGGAAGCTCACCATCCGCAAGGATGACCTTCCTGAGACAGTGCTGAGCAGGCTCTCGGTATACCACGCCCAGACAGAGCCGCTGCTGGACTACTACGGTTCAAAAGGCAAGCTCATACGCGTGGAGGGCGAGGAGACCATAGAGGCCACCTCCAAAAAAGTGTTCAAGGCCCTGGGGATAGAGTGATATATGATACGTATCAAGTCCCCCCGGGAAATTGAAAAAATGCGCCGTGCGGGACAGATCGCCGCGGCTGCCCGCGATCTCGCGGGAAAATTGGCAGTCCCGGGCGCAACAACCCATGACATAGACAAGCAAGTAGAGGCATTTATCCGATCCCGGCACGCGATCCCCACCTGCATAGGCTACTGCGGGTATCCCGCCGCCACCTGTATCTCCGTTAACGAAGAGGTGGTGCACGGTATACCGGGCAAGCGGGTCATCAAGGAAGGCGACCTGGTCAGCGTTGACCTGGACGTGGGCTTTGAGGGCTGCATCGGGGACTGCGCCGCCACCTTCATAGCGGGAAAGGCAAGGTGCGATGAGGACGTGAAGCTCCTGTCAATCACTAGGCAGGCGTTTTACGAGGGGCTCAGGTTCGCCCGTCCCGGTTACCGGGTCTCCGACATCAGCGCCGCCGTTCAACAGTTTGTGGAGGAAAACGGTTTTTCCGTTATCCGCGATTACGTCGGACACGGAATCGGCACCGAAATGCACGAGGAGCCGGAGGTCCCGAACTTCGGCAAGCCCGGACACGGACCAAGGCTTGTCAAGGGCATGACCATATGTATCGAGCCCATGGTCTGCGCCGGCAGCTGGCCGGTGCGGGTCCTGAGCGACGGCTGGACCGCGGTGACGCGGGACGGCTCACGGGCCGCCCACTATGAGAACACCATACTTATCACCGACGGGGAGCCCGAAATACTGACGGTTCCCGAGCCGGAGGTGTGAGATGGAAATTGAGAGGGCGGATGTGGTCAGGTCCCTGGCAGGGAGAGACGCCGGAGAGCTGTTTTACGTCAGCTCCACCGACGGCGTATACGCCCAGATTGTCAACGGGCGTGACCGCAGGCTGGAAAAACCGAAAAAAAAGAAGCTCCGCCACCTTGAATTCGTCAGGCGCGGCGACGACCGGACAGATCAGAAGCTCCGCTCCGGCGAAAAGGTGACAAACAGCGAGCTTCGGCGCGCGCTGGCTGAAAGGGCCGGCGAGGAGCAATAAGGAGGTATGCAGCACGGCTAAAGATGACGTTATCGAGCTGGAGGGCACAGTAGTCGAGTCATTGCCCAACACCATGTTCAACGTTGATATCGGAAACGGACATATAATCCTTGCCCATATCTCCGGTAAGCTTCGTATGAACTTCATCAGGATCCTGCCCGGCGACAAGGTGACCGTCCAGATGTCACCGTATGATCTGACCCGGGGGAGGATCACCTGGCGCACAAAGTAAACAAATTTCCCGCGAAATGAAAGGAAGGTAAATATGAAAGTCAGACCTTCAGTTAAGCCCATGTGCGAGAAGTGCAAGGTCATCAAGCGCAAGGGAAAAGTCATGGTCATCTGCGAGAACCCCAAGCACAAGCAGAGACAAGGCTGATTGAAGAAAGGATTGGTCAAAAAGTATGGCAAGAATTTCCGGCGTTGACCTGCCCCGCGACAAGAGGATCGAGATCGGTCTCACATACGTCTACGGCATCGGCAGAACCAGCGCGAAAAAGATTTTGGAGCAGACAGGCATCAACCCCGACACCCGCGTCAAGGATTTGACCGAGGCGCAGGAGGCGGCGCTTCGTGAGTGCATCGACCACCACTATGTTGTGGAGGGCGACCTTCGCCGCCAGGTGGCGCTGGACATCAAGCGCCTCACCGAGATCGGCTGCTACCGCGGCACCCGCCACAGAAGGGGTCTGCCCGTTCGCGGTCAGAGAAGCAAGACAAACGCCCGTACCCGCAAGGGCCCGAAGCGTACCATCGCCAATAAGAAGAAGTAAGGGAGGGATATTCACATGGCAGGAAACACTAAAGGCAAGGTCGTCCGCACCCGCCGCCGCGAGCGCAAGAACATAGAAAAGGGCCAGGTGCATATCAGCTCCAGCTTCAACAATACCATGGTCACCGTCACCGACTCCTTCGGCAACGCCCTCAGCTGGGCCTCCGCCGGCGGAATGGGCTTCCGCGGCAGCAAGAAGAGCACCCCCTTCGCCGCCCAGACAGCCGCGGAGACAGCGGCAAAGGCCGCCATGGAGCACGGCCTGAAGACCGTCGAGGTCTTTGTAAAGGGCCCCGGCTCCGGACGTGAGGCCGCCATCCGCGCGCTGCAGACAGTCGGTCTTGAGGTCACCATGATCAAAGACGTGACCCCCATCGCTCACAACGGCTGCCGCCCCCCGAAGCGCCGCCGCGTGTAATCTTGAGAAGGAGGAATAATTTACTATGGCAAAGAATATGCAGCCCATCGTAAAGCGCTGCAAGGCGCTGGGCATTTCTCCTGCTTACATGGGTTATACCGCGAAGACAAAGTCTGACACCATCCGCAACCCCAAGGGTCAGATGCGCCGTAAGCAGGGCGAGTACGCAATGCAGCTCAATGAGAAGCAGAAGGTCAAGTTTGTGTACGGCATCCTTGAGAAGCAGTTCCGCGGCTACTATGAGAAGGCCGCCAAGGCCCCCGGTCAGACCGGCGAGGTTCTGCTTACCACCATCGAGCGCCGTCTTGACAACGTTATTTACCGCCTCGGTTTCGCCATGACCCGCCGCGAGGCCCGTCAGGCTGTGAACCACGGTCATTTCAACGTGAATGGCCGCAGGGTGGATATTCCCTCCTATCTTGTGAAGCCCGGCGACGTGATCGAGGTCCGCGAAAAGAGCAGGTCCTCCGCCATGTTCAAGAGGCTTACCGGCGAGGACGCGGTCATCATCACTCCCCCGAAGTGGCTTGAGAAGGACCTCAACAAGCTTCAGGGCAAGGTTTTGACAATGCCCGCCCGTGAGGACATCGACCTGCCCGTTGAGGAGCAGCTCATCGTCGAGCTCTATTCCAAGTAATCCGTGCTGCCACGCTCCGGCACACCGGCGTATTTCCTGCCGGGGCCTGGCATAAGCCCTCATTGGAAATCCGCACCGCGCACGAAAGCGCTAACTTAATAAGGAGGGTATATATTAGTGATTGAAATTGAAAAGCCGCGTATCGAGTGTATCGAATCCCCCGAGGACGAGTCCTACGGCAAGTATGTCGTGGAGCCCCTGGAGCGCGGCTACGGCATTACGTTGGGAAACTCCCTGCGCAGGATACTCCTCTCCTCACTGCCCGGAACCGCTGTCACAAGCGTAAAGATCTCCGGCGTGAACCATGAGTTCAGCACCATCCCCGGCGTCAAGGAAGACGTGACGGAGATAGTCCTGAACCTGAAAAGCATTATAGCCAAGCTCCACTGCGACGGTGAAAAGACCGTCTACATCGAGGCGATAGGCGAGGGCGAGGTCACAGCCGGCGACATCAAGGCCGACGGCGAGGTCGAGATACTGAACCCTGAGCTCCACATCGCCTCCCTGGGTCCTGACGCCCAGCTGCGCATGGAGCTGACAATGAACCACGGCAGGGGCTATGTCTCCGCCGAGCGCAACAAGGCCGGACAGACCCAGCAGGTCATCGGCGTTATCCCTGTGGACTCCATCTATACCCCCGTCCTCAAGGTCAACTACGCCGTGGAGAACACCCGCGTGGGCAACATGACCGACTTTGACAAGCTGACGCTTGAGGTCTGGACGGACAAGACCATCTCCGCCCGCGACGCCGTCAGCATGGGCGCCAAGATCCTCTGCGACCACTTCGCGCTGTTCACGGACCTCTCCGAGTCAGCGGGCTCAAAGTCCCTGATTGTGGAGAAGAGCGAAACTCAGCGCGACAAGGTCCTGGAGATGACCATAGAGGAGCTGGACCTCTCCGTTCGCAGCTTCAACTGCCTTAAACGCGCCAACATCAACACAGTGGAGGAGCTTATCTCCAAGACCGAGGCCGAGATGATAAAGGTTCGCAACCTGGGCCACAAGTCCCTGGAGGAGGTCATCCACAAGCTGGCTATGATGGGCCTTTCCCTCGCCAGCGACGAAAACAACTAACTCTGGTAAGAAGGAGGAGAAAGATATGCCCGGAACACGTAAGCTCGGCAAGACCACCGACCAGCGCAAGGCAATGCTCCGCCAGCTGGTCACCGATTTCCTGGACAAGGGACGGATGGAGACCACATTCACCCGCGCCAAGGAGATCGCGCCTCTGGCCGAGAAGATGATAACCCTTGGCAAGGAGAACACCCTTGCCTCCCGTCGTCAGGCGCTGGAGTTCATCACCCGCGAGGACGTGGTGACCAAGGTATTCAAGGAGCTTGCTCCCAAGTACGCCACCCGTGAGGGCGGCTACACCCGTGTCACCCGCACCGCCCCCCGCCGCGGCGATGCCGCCGAGATGGGGATCATCGAGCTGGTGTGAGTTCCCCTGATCAAGAGAACCCGCCCAAGGGAGAACAATGATATGACATCCGCCGAAAAGCGCAAGCTTCGCGGCGGATGTTGTTTTACGTGAAACAATTGCGCCCTTTTCACGACCTATATAGTGAGCGCTCAAAAAGGGAGGATCTCCCGTAACGCCGCAGGATCGCCATAGAGCGGCCGGTGAAGCCCAGAATGACTTACCCACCGACGCGGAGGCGTGCCGCAGGAGACGTATCTGGCGGCTTACAGAGGCTTTTCCGGCCTCAGGGACCGGGAGGCCATTATGCCGCAGATACCGGAGATCGCAGGGCACCGGTGCGCGGCGCTATGAAAGTAATGGCGTCTGCGGACAGGCGGATTCTTCAATGTTCCGCGCTCTGGAGTGATCCGGCGAAAAAATGGGAAAAAAATTAGAATTTTCTATTGACAAAGGTGCCTCAATGGGATAAAATAATCAGGCGCCGTTAAGGAGAGCACGAGACGGCCGAGTAGCTCAGCTGGTTAGAGCGCCGGCCTGTCACGCCGGAGGTCGAGGGTTCGAGCCCCTTCTCGGTCGCCACCCGCTGCTATAGCTCAGTAGGTAGAGCGCATCCTTGGTAAGGATGAGGTCCCCAGTTCGAATCTGGGTAGCAGCTCCAAAAAATCCCCGAAATCGCAAGATTTCGGGGATTTTTGTTATGTTTTTGCATGAAAAGATGTGGGCCAAAGTGTGGGTCAACCAGGCGACCCACACTTTGACCCACTACGGGACAGGACGCAAAAGCACCGGGCAGGACGCGCCCGGTGCTTTTGGTTTCTTTTGCTTACATCACCTGCTCCATGAAGCTGCCCATCGTCTCCGCAGCCTTGTCCTGCATCTGGCGGGTGGCGTGGGTGTAGGTGCGGAGGGTGAATCCGGCATCGTAGTGACCAAGCATGGTGGAGACGGTTTTTACGTCCACGCCGTTTTGGAGGGCTGTGGTGGCGAACGTGTGGCGAAGATCGTGGAAGCGGAGGTGGTCAATTCCGGCGGTTTTGAGGAGCTTTTTGTGGATGTTCACCACTGAATCCGGGTGGTACATCTCCCCGGTCAGGGGGGATGGGAACATGTACTTGTTGTCCGGGTGCTTGGCGTGTTCCTCTTTGAGGAGGTCCACAGCGGTTTGGGGGATAGAGACTTGGCGGATGGAGGTTTCGGTTTTGGGCTCGGTGAGGACACGTGTGCCGTCGGGGTTGCGGATGTATTGCTTCGTGACGGAGATGGTTTTGTTCTCTTCGTCGAGGTCAGACCAGAGAAGGGCGACAATCTCGCCTTTGCGGAGGCCAGTCGTGAGCTCCAGGTAGAACATTGGGAGGACATCACGGTCACGGGCCGCGTCGAGATAGGCTTTCATCTTTTCGGGCGGGAGTATTTTCATCTCGATTTTCTGAGCTTTTGGGGCGATACAATCTTCAGTGGGATTCCGTACAATGAGTCGCTCCTTAACTGCACGTTGGAGGGCATTGTGGAGCATCAAATGTAGGCTTCGGACGGTGGTACTGCTGAGTCCTGGCGTTCCCTTCTTCCCTCGATGGACTCGTCCGTTTTCTTGAAGGTCTTTGTAGAGCTTCTGCAAATCACGTCCTGTAAGCTTGCTCAACTTGATGTTGCCGATGCGGGGGATCGTGTAGACGTTGATCATCAAAACGTAGCGGTTTGCCGTGGCCGTGCGGACGTTTGGCTTGGCGTAGAGGTCGTACCACGTTTTTAGCCACGTCGCCACCGTGTATTCATCGGATTTCCCGACGTCCACCTCCTGGCTCGCCGCGATGGCAAGCCGCAGCTTCTGTTTTACCTCGGCCTGGGTCTTGCCAAGGACGTTTTTCACGATCCGTTTACCGGTAGTAGGGTCGTGCCCCGCCGTATATCTGCCTTCCCAACGCCCGTCGGCGCGTTTGCGGATGTTACCCTCACCTTGCGCTCTTCTTTTTGCCATGTAGTAGCCTCCTTTTCCTTTCGTTAGCAACAGAACATACCACACTTTCCGGGAAATAGCTACTACTTTTTCTCAGAAACTTTCTGCTTAATCCAGAGGATGAATTCCTCCTTTGGCACAATGATTCTGCTGCCAATGTTCATGGCCGGGAAGCCCTCGCTCTTGACCAACTCATACGCTCCGGCACGGGATATTCCAAGCACCGACGACACGTCTTGGACGGACAGCATCAAGGGTAGGTCGTCGTAGGTCTTGAATTGCTTTTCCATAGTCTCACCTCTTTCCGAAGGGCTTTATATTTGTTGCTATTCGTATTGTTGTATATTTCCCCCGCAGAATTTGCAGGGGGTGGCCCTCACATGCTGAACCCCTGCATCTGCATATCCTCGTGGTCGTCCGGTTTATGTCCCATGGCGAGGCGCTTGTCCATGAGCTCGCGGCGGCGCTTGCGGTCAATGCCGAAGCCGGGGCCGTGGGAATTTTGCTCTGTGTCGTCTCGGATGATCCGGCTCAGGTGGTAGAGCAGACGGGCGACACAGGCGGCGATGGTGGGTGAGGTCTGCTGTTCGAGGGCGCGTTGAGCATAGGAATTGCCATAGGAAGCGGATTTGCGCAGCCAGTAGTTGGCCCGCTTGGGATCGCTGCTGTAGAGGAGCTTGCCCAGCATGTACATAGCGTTGGAGTTCTCGGCTTCGGCGGCTTGGGTGAAATATGACTCTGCCTGTTGCTTGTCACCGCTTTTCAAATAGGCTTTCCCCAACTCATAGGCGCATAGGCGCTGCCGTTCTTCGCGGCGGTTCTGAGCCAGCGGATGCCCATTTCCCGGTCGTGTACCTCCAGGTCGTCAGAGAGGAGGAGCTTGCCGAGGACGTACTGCGCCGGGATGTAACCTTGCTTTGCTGACCGGGTAAACCATTCCTTGGCCTGCAGCGCATCCGGCATGAGCAGGCCGCCGTCACGGTAGAGGACGCCAAGCACATACTGCGACGATGGCTCACCATCCTCGGCGTACTGCCGTTCCCTCTCCACTGCCTTGTCGCGCTCGTCGAGTGGCGTTGTCTCATCCAGGAATGTTGTATAGATGTAGTTCTGTTCCCGCCAGTCGCACTCGTCCACCGGGCCGGGCGGCACTTCCTCAACTGTGACCTCACCCATCCGCAGACGATCCGCTTCTTGTATGACCGCGTTCTTCACGGAGCGGAACTCTTTTTGCTCGGATAGTCGCAGACGCTTTCGCCGCTCGTCCTTATAGTACCCATCCACCTCCGCTTGCAGATCGAGCCACTTCGTATAGCACTCATGCACAGCCGGTACACTTTCCATCTCGTCCACGATTTTGTCCACCTTGTCCTTGAGATTTTTCTTGAGGTAGCCGTAGGACTTCCTGCCCTTGACAGTACCCAGCTCCATAGACAGCTCCAGCATCATCGGAGCTATCTGCGGGCAGGAGCACAGGCCGTCGCGGATTTGTCCGACCAGCTCTTGCAGCGACTGACGTACCTCATTGACCAGCTCATCACGCATACCGGACTTCTGTTCGTAGGTGTGGAGCAGCTCCTGCTTGAAGATGTCGTTGACCAGCCCTGACTTGATTTTTCGTATCCCGTTACGACTGAGGTAGCCATCGCCGTTTGCCGACCACGCCATCATGTGGACGTGGGGGTGGTCGCCCTCGTTGTGGAACGCGGCGTACCACCGGAAGTCGTTTGGAGCGATGCGCATGGCCTCGGCGATGTCGTTGCGGTGAGCGCGGAGGAGGTTGCGCCAGGAGCTCGCGTTGTCGTAGCCCAGCCGCTCCGCGTCGCCGCGGGTCAGGGAGATGATGTGGGTCCACACGTTGCCGGTGACTGTTTCCATCTCAGCGATGGCAATGTCGAGATTCACGTTGTCCTCGTCGCCGAAGAGACCGTGGGTACCCATCTTCTCAACTCGTGGACGGGTGGCGATGTACTTCATGTAGACGTCGGAGCGTTGGGCGGTATCCCAGTTAGCTTCGAGCGTGGAGGAGATGTAGGCGGAGGCTTTCGCTCGTGTCGGCGACTTACTGTACTCGGCATACTCATCTGACTTCGTTGATACCGGGAAGTCGCGGGTCAACTTTTGCACGAGTTCCATCTGCTTCTTCGTGGGAGGTTGGCTGTCAGGTAGGCGTTCCACGTTCTCGCGCGTTGCAATGTACCTCATGTACTTCCCAGCGCCTCCGGCTTTGATGTACGGTGACTTCAGAATCAGCCCTGCCATTCCGCTTCGTCACTCTCTTTCACTGCACTTGCCAGCGACACGCGCCCGCTTGTCTGCTTCACGTTCTTCACGCTGTCCGAGCGGAGTTTTCGCAGAGCGGTGTCGTTGAATTTGTATGCGTGCGCGATGATCTGCACCAGCATGTCCAGCTCAACGGAGTTGTTGAACTGCAGAGCCGAGAGTCGGTCCTCCAGCATACCGAGCCGTCCGTCGATAGCGCTTGTCACCGACACCGGCAACGTGGTCATGCTCCCTGCCAGCAGGTGGTCGATGTAGAATCGGACCGCATGTTCCAGAAATTCATTCCGCGTCCGGCTGCCGTCGCTGTCCATAATCAGGTCGATTTCCCGCTTCATCTGCGGCGTCACCCGAAACGCGATTTGTTCCTTGTCTTTGCTCATAAATCCTCCTTTTTTCTCCGTTGATATTGAATAACCGCTTGCCTCCGTAAGTGTTTCAGCTTCAAGATGTCACGTGGACGAGTTTCACCTCAAAATGATGTCATTTCCGTTTCCCCGAAACTGCCCGCACTGCGGGCAGATGTGAGACAACCGACGCTGGTTGTGATGTCGGTTGTTTATCCTGCTTTCCGTTTTTCCTCCCCTCCGGGGTCGGAAAAGGCCCGAAAAACGGCCCACGGTGGGCGGGAGTTGTCTGACGTGTAAGCGCCCCATTTTGAGTGTAGGATCGCACACGCCTCGACACACGGCCTCACGGCGGAGACTGTGAGGCTACGGCGCTTTCGACCTGCCTGTATCTCTTCGCAGGTGCAGTTGCGGCGGTGTTCTTCACCGGTGGAAGGTCGAGGATGTAGTAGGTGTTGTTCGTCTGTCGACTGTGGCCGTCTATCCAATCCTCGTATGTCGCCACCCTGCGGACGAACCGCTTCTTGACGAGAGCCGTGACCGCCTTCCTCGCCGTGTTCTCTGAGCAGTTGCAGTTGACCGCGATCTTGCCTATACTCGGCCAGCAGACACCTTTCTGACCAATGCAGCTGACCAGATAGTTGTAGACCATGAACTCCGCCGGCGTCAGGTCGTAGTAGAAGATGGCGTTACTCATTTGGTAGAATCGTTCTCCAAGAACCATGTGTGTACCCTCCTCAAAAAATATGTACGCTTGGCTATTGACTATCCGCTGATGTTAGTGTATAGTCTATTTGAGATGAGGCTATCATAACACAGAGTTTCTGATTTGTCAATGTTCGCAGATTTATTTATAGTCTATTTTCGAGGAGGTTGCTCACATGGATTTTGATTCGATGACCTTTCCGCTTACTGTCGACGTCTTCGGCACTCAGTATTGGATCTGTGATAAGGCACCGTACAAGTTAGGCATGGCGGCAACGGAGTTTCTGGCGGATGAGGACAGCGCCAACACTTCTCTCAGAGAGGAATTGGATAATTGCCTGAGAGCTTTTAACGGTGTGTTCCACTCCTTTGTAGATTCCTTTACCGGGACTCAGGAACAGATGAACAGATTCATGCAGAACTCTGTTTCATGTACCATGGGTTACGGGTACCACGCCGTCCCCGGCAAGATTTATCTTGTGGAGCGGTACACCTTCACCTCTCTGCGTGACTTTCTCCTTGTGGAGTTGGGAAAGGCGATCCTCAACGGCAACTCGCCGCGTCAGTGCAGGTTGTGTGGGCAGTGGTACTTCCACGAGAAAGGCGACCGGACGATCTATTGTGAGCGCGTCGCGCCCGGCGAGACGGAGCGCACCTGCCGGGAGGTGGGAGCTCGAGCGGTGTTCGAGAAGAAGATCCAGGACGAGGAAGCCTGGAAGATCTACAAGAGGGCGTACAAGAAATATTACGCGAGGCTGATGAAGGGCACTATGACGCAGCAGGAGTTCAAGGCATGGGCGGACGACGCCGCGGCGGAGAGGGATAAGGCGCTCAGGCAATTGCAGAGGGAGAACATCAGTGAAGTCTTGACGGCGGAGATATTCAGGGAGTTGACGGAGAGGCTTAACAGAGAATAATACAGCAACCCCGCCCAGAACCTTGAGGTACTGGGCGGGGTAATATAAGAAGCTATTGCAGACCGCATATGTGCGGCAACCATTTAAATCCTTACGGGTAAAATATATTGGTGTTAATTAAACCTCATTATTATCTTCATGCTGTGCGGCTTCCTCAGAAATGTATGGCTTAAAGATGGGATACAATATCTTGCAATTCAGAAAAATCGTAAGGGATACGCCAAAAAACAGCAGTATAACCACGGGAAAAGCCATATTAAGTGGGACGTAAAGAGAAAACACTATGACAGCTGCGTCCAATAAAATGACAGTGGCATTGCGTATGGGATTGCTGAGCGTAAAGATAAAGGCGTTCCGCAGACTCTCCCTGACTGTGTTTTCAAAGAGAACTGTAAGACAGATATAATAGGTCAACAGCAGGAGGATATTCAGTATGATAAGAATGATAACCCCGCAGATAATGGCTTGAATCGCTCCGGTGATGAAGTCCTGTACCATAAGGAAATACCACACGTCAAATATAAGTGCCGCCAAAATCAAAAGAGAAGGCACCCATACCATTGTGACAGCCTTGAAGCTTTCTTTGAACGCTCTCCAGAACGGTACGAGCACACCGTTGCTTTTGTCCCGTATCATCTGAAGCGAGGCCGAAGACACTGCGGCAGTCGCGCTTCCCATTGTTATGATCGGAATCGAAAAAAGTATCCATAGAATATTCAGAACCGCCAGATCAAAAATATTGCTCAATACTTTCGTTACCGGATTTCGCGGGTCAATCATTTTTGAAAACATATCCATTATCCCCGTGTTTGCTTGAATCTTATATTAAACCAATGAAAGCCTGAGTGCAAATACCTTGCTTTCTCCCGGCATAAGCTTTGCGCGCCATCCGCTTTGCAGGGACTTTGATACGCTGTCACAGGAGCCATTTGTGGGCTCCAGCGCGCAGTTATAATCTCCCTGGAATCCTCCGGCAGTTACCCAAAAGCCCAGGAAAGGGAGCGTGCTGCTGTCGAATTCCAAATAATACGTCACATCATGTGAGGGGTAATATATCCCGCATCTCCCCTCCGGAACGGCTCCCTCTACAAAGAACTTTGCTGTATACATTGTACGCGTTTCCGGCACGCCTGTAAAGTCATAAAATCCGTTTGTAATATCATATCTTTTTCCTGCGCTTCCAAGCAGACCGCCGTCCTGTGCGTTAATAAAGCCTTTGGTGCCATGCGGCCACAGGACACGCATATTTTCCTCAAATCGCACCAGACCGTGCCAGGTCCAGTAGCACGGCAGCTCTCTCTTTGCTGTGTTGGTGATTCGATAAGATATGCTTAAACCTGTTTTATCAAGCGTCATTATCTTTCTATATTGATAACCGAATTTTTCGCTGTTCCATTTAAGGCTTACAAATTCCCTCGCAGTCCCGGAAACATCAAATTTTGCGCTCCATATTTCACCGTGGTCAGGATAAACCAGCCTGCCGCAGTCGCAGTCAACCACCTCCGAAATCAAATTCGGAAAAGCATCATCCATTCCGTAAGCATATCTCCCAAAGCATTTTCCGGGTGCCTTATCCAATGTCACTTCGTGTTTGTTCTGCGCTGCCAATTCAAAATTCTTGCCTTTATTTATAAATGAAACTATTTTTCCTCCCAATTCGGGGTCGAGGACAACTTTTAAGTGACTATTTTCCAAAACTATCAAATATACCCCTCCTGAGTAGAACAAATCACAATGCGACGCTTTTACAAAAGGGAGCCCCCACCAATGGCGGCTCCCTTTTGCGGTGCTGTCTCCGTTATCCGTTAATGACCTGTGATTTACTTGGCAACAAATTCGTCTACCTGTCTTTGAAGCTCAGTGAGAAGGTCTTGGATACCTGCCGATTCCAGAGCTGACCTGAACTGCGCCAGAGTAGTGTCCACATCGTCAACGAGACCGTTTATCAGCGGGTCGAAATATGTGCCCATTGCGGCTTCGACCGCGGCAAATTGGGTGCTGACCGAGGTGGTGTCAAAGGCGAAGTTGTCCAGGGGGTG
Organism: uncultured Oscillospiraceae bacterium; assembly: GCA_947588955.1. Taxonomy (GTDB): domain Bacteria; phylum Bacillota; class Clostridia; order Oscillospirales; family Oscillospiraceae; genus RUG626. Next base: position 53,112 of record CANPYX010000009.1, read on the forward strand.
ATCCGGCTTTACATTGTCAAGGAAATACTGGGCGAGCTCATTGACCTTCGTATCGACGGCGCTGGGATTGGCCTGGTATTCCGTCCTCATTATATTCAGGTTCCTCCAGCCCCAGTTATTACTGGTATTATACGCCTTCCCCTCGATGATCTGGTAACGTCCGTCGTCGGTTTCCTCCCAGTTGACACCTTTAATGCCAAGCTGAGTGAGGTCCTGAATGTCCTGATCCGTGGCAAAGAGGTTGTATACCATCAGAGCTCTCTCGGGATTCTTGCTGGCTGCGTTGATCCCGATACCGCCGTTTATGTACTTTGTGGCAGCGTATTTCTGTTCGGGCATGATATTATAAATGTTGATGTCCCAATCAGGGTGCTCGGCATTTGCCTGATTTGCGTAGATCTGGCAGGTCATGTGGTTCCACACCATTGACGCGCCGCGGCCGCTGAGAAGTCCGTCCTGCCTGTCCTGAGTTGTACTGAGGACATCGGAGGGCCAGCATCCGGCGTCGGCAAGCTCTTTCATGTCATAGCAGAACTGAGTGAATTTCGGATCGTCAAGAAGATAATCCAGCTCCAGATTATTGGGATCGTTGGCGTAATACTGGATCAGCACGCCGGCGTCCGGAGCGCCGCTTACGTAACGAAGGCCGTTGCTTTCCGCCCAAAGCCAGATAACGCTGCTTGAGCCGACGGAGTTGCCGTAAATGCCGTCATCGGCGCAAGCCTTATAAAAGTCCAAAAGCTGATCATAGCTTGCGATGTCATCAAATCCGTATTTCTTCATCAGGTCGCCGCGAATAGCCACCACGTCCGGAGTGACCTCAATGAAATTGGCGGGAAGCATGTAGATATTTCCGTCGATAGTCGCCTGGGTCCATGCCGCTTCCGGCTCAACCGCCCAGACGTCCGGGGCATATTTCTGGATAAATTCGGGCTCCAGCGCCAGGAATCCGCCAAGACCCACGGTCTGCTCAAAATGGCCCCAACTGCTTGCCGTGAAGATCATATCAAAATCGTCGCCGCCGGAGAAGAGAAGAGGATAGTTGGTGCCCTCGTCAGCCCAGGAGAGCCAGTCAACCTTTACTGTGGCGTTGACCTTCTCCTTGAGGATCTTATTGACCTCGGCGTATACGTCGTCAAATCCCTCAGGCTTGTCGCCGACGAGCCACATCTTCAGCTCCACATAGTCCAGATCCTCATTGCCTGAGCTGTTTCCCGAACCGCTGCCGCTGTTGTTGCCGCCGCCGGAAGGTGTGCCGTTATTTGAGCTGTTGTTCCCGCCGGAGCCCTCCCTGTTGCAGCCTGCGGCAAGTCCCATCACCAGGCAAATGCACAGGATGACTGCCAGCCATTTTGTTGCGTTTGTTTTCATGTTATTCCTCCTTATTTTTTTGCCCGGAACGATGCGTTTGCGCTATCCTCCGGATATTTCATATCCGCCGTATGGCGGTATACTCCAAAATGAGAACCGCGTTCAACCCTTTACAGCGCCGATGGTAACTCCTTGGACAAAGTATTTCTGCACAAACGGAAACGCCAGGATGATCGGACCTGTGACCACAACGGTCAGTGCCATTTTCAATGTCTGTGTCGGCAAGGAAAGAGTGCTTATGACATCGCCGGACACCTGATTATTTGCTATCATCTTTTTGTATGCCTCGATACTGTTCACCTGTTTATAGAGGAAGTACTGGAGCGGGAACATCTTCTCCTCCCTGATGTAGAGCATGGCGTTGTACCAGTCGTTCCAGTACGCAAGGGCAATAAAGAGTCCGACCGTTGCAAGCGCTGGCTTGATAAGCGGAAGAGTGATTTGGAAAAGAATGCGGAAATCGCCGGCTCCGTCTATCTTTGCCGCTTCAAAAAGGGTATCGGGAACTCCCATGATATAGCTTTTCATGATCAGAAGATTAAACACGGAGAACAACAAAGGAAACAGAAGCGCAAGATAATTATTTGCAAGCCCCAATGTGCGCGTATAAAGAACGTATGTTGGCACAAGACCTCCTGAAAACAGGGTAGTGAAATAAAAGAAAAAGGAAAAACCGTTCCTCCAGGGGAAATCCTTGCGAGCCAGCACAAACGCGGTCATTGTCTGCAGGAGCAGCCCGAGCGCGGTGCCGGTAACCGTCAGGACAGTGGTTGTGGCGTATGCCCGAATGACAACAGAAGGAGTCTTAAACACGGTTTTATATGCCTCTAAGGAAAAATCTTGCGGGACCAGTGAAAATCCGTTTGCGGCAACTGCGCGCTCTGAAGAAAACGAACCTGAAATAACCATAATAAACGGCAGAAGGCATAGAATGGCAATAAGCGCGGTAAATGTGTAGGCAATAATATTAAGAGCGATAACGTCCTTTTGGATTTTAAGCCTGCTTTTTCGTTTCACACTTCCACCTCCTCAGAACAACGCGTAATCCGGGTCATAAGCCTTTACCAGCCTGTTGGCGAGAACGACTGTGATAAAGCACAGCACAGACTGGAAAAGTCCGACTGCCGCAGACATTCCGAAATCCTTGCTTGAGATCAAAGCCCGGAATGACAGGGTGTCTATGACGTCTGTATAATTAAACAGGTTTCCGTTCGTCCCAACGAGGTTGTAGAACATGTCAAAGTTGCCCTTGAAAATGCGCCCCACGCTCATAAGGAACAGAATTATCACAGTGGGCATAATAGAGGGGATCGTTACATAGAAGATGCGCTGAAAAACATTGCACCCGTCCAGGGCTGCCGCCTCATAAATCGATGTATCCACGCCCATGATCGCCGCGAGGTACATGACCGAGCCGTATCCCACGCCCTTCCACATTTCAAAAAACACAAGAATAAACGGCCACGCCTTGGGTGTTATGTAGAAGGAGATCTTCTTAAACCCCATTGCCACAAGAAGCTTGTTTAAGAATCCAAAATCATCGCTGAAAATATTGAATGCCATAACGCCAACGATGACCCAGGAGATAAAATAGGGCAGGAACATCATGGACTGGCTGATTTTACGAAAATGCTTTGACCGGATCTCTGTGAGAAATATCGCGACAGCCATCTGCGTCACGGTCCCGACTAAAATAAACGCAACATTATAGAGAACCGTGTTTCGGATAACCGTTCCTGCCTGACCGGACTTAAAGAAGAACCTGAAGTTTTCAATTCCGTTCCACGGGCTCCCCCATATACCGTCACGATAGTTGTACTTTTTGAAGGCCATGACAACTCCGGTCATTGGGTAGTAAGCAAATACGATGGTGTATATAACGGCGGGGAGTATCATAAGAAGAAGTATCTTGTTCCTGATGACTCTTTTGCCGAACCTTCCCAGCTTCTCGGAGGGGATTTTCTTCTGCACTGAAGCTTCCGGTGGATTAGATAGGTGTTGTTTCATTTTGCCTCCTTCTCAAGACACGGAAGAGGCTACAAAGGTGTGCGCATACCGTGACTTTATTTCGTGATTGGTTGAATTGTAGAGTTTTTTGAAATTTTATATCATCAGTATAAGCAATATCAACAAATAATAAAATGAATAAAAAACTTATTTAATGGACAAAATTCCTTATTTCTTATATCAGCGTCCGGATATAATGTTAAACGCGCCGGTAAACAATGCCGGCGCGTTTAACGCGATTATTGGATTTTTAGATGTTATTTATAATAAATTTCCTTGCCTTCCCTATACTCTTTGGGTGACACCCCGACTATTTTCTTGAACAGTCTTGAGAAATAATATTGATCCTTATACCCCAGACCTTGCGCTATCTCGTATATATAACGGTCGGAGCTGCGCAGAGCGTTGCACGCCTCCCTGATTTTCAGATTTGTAAAGAAATCCATGGGTGCCCTCTGAGCGGACCGCAGGAATATGGCGTTCACATAGCTCTTTGAAAGTCCAAATTCATCGCATATTCTTTCCAGCGTCAAAGGTTCGCCAAGATGGGCATACATGAAACGGACTATATTTGTAACGTGCTTGTTGGGCTCGTTGATCTCACCGATTTTCTCCTTGATGTAGGTTTCCGCCAAAATCAGGTCCAGCACCTTGGAAATATAAATGAAATTTCGCTCGGTATAGCTTCCGTCAAGCGTTTGGAACAAAAGGTCAAAAAGGTACATCATACGGTTTTTTGTCCTGTTGGACTGGAACCTGACGATCTTGCCTTCCTTGAGCGGGTAGTATTCCGTATCGCTGCCTTTAAAATGGAACCAAAGGATACTCCACGGGTCGGTGTCGTTTGCGTAATACGAGTGGCGCTGAGAGCGTGGTATGGTTATGGCTTCATTTTCCCGGAGTATATACCTTTTTCCCTCAATGTTGACAGTCCCTTCGCCCTCGGAGCAGTAGAGGAAGATGTTCTGGTCGCACCCCTCTTTTCGCTCCATAAAATGATGCTCCGCGCGGGGAAAGAACCCTACATCCGTCAAATAGAGGCGTCGCACAAGAGGGCTTTCTACGTATTCAGAGAAGGATTCGATGGGAAGAACGACCATCCGCTGCCCGCTAAAGCCGTCCTCACGCCGCAAATCAAAATCTTCGTTTTCGTAAGAACCTATATCCACAGCAGTTCCATGCCCTTTCTGTTCGCTTGAGGGAGTTGCGCATTTGTGCCCGCTTATTTGCCGCAAGGCGCGTCTTGCGGCAAATAAGCGAAGGCATTCAATTGCAAGATACCCTTTAAGCGCAAGTATATATTCTCCTATTATGTAATCATACAACCTTTTTTGAGAATTGTCATTAATGTCAATTGCGTAATTTTTTATATTTTTGCTATTGCTGTTTTTGACCCGAGGGTATATTATATCAAAAAAACATATGGGAGGCGTGGTTATGCTCTCCGTGGAAAGGCTTGTTGCAGCCGGGTCCGATTACTATATACATACCCCCAGCCGTCAGGCGGAGGGTATGTTTCTGTACCCCATGCAGGTGGGACGGTTCATCTATGAGCCCGGCTACGCCCTTTGGCGGGAGTCCTTTGACAGCTTTCTTATAATGTACCTCCAAAGAGGCTCACTTACCCTCGCCTTTGAGGGGAAGGTATACAGGGCAGCCGAGGGGAGCTTTGTTTACATTGATTGCTACAAGCCACACGAATACTCCTCGGAAGAAGGCTGTGAATGCCTGTGGTGCCATTTTGACGGGCTCACCGCCCGCGGATTTTACAACGCTGTCACTTCCCGCCTGGGTTATGTTTTTACCCTTTCTGATGCGGTCCCAGCTCTGGGTAAGCTTCAGATGGCGTATGGCGCGTTTAAAGCAGGAGGCCCGGTGCGTGAGCCGCTGCTTAATAAGTACCTGACCGACATATTGACAGCCTTTCTCCTCGCCACGTCAAATACCGGAGGGAACAGAGATCGCGCACTCATGGTTGACGAGCTTATCGCGTTTATCTCTGAGCATTTCCGAGAGGATTTGCGGGTGGAGGAGCTTGCGGTCAGGGCAAATATGAGCCTTTATCATTTCATACGCGTCTTCAGGCAGGAGACCGGCTTTACACCGCATGAGTACATAATGAACGTCCGCATGGCGACGGCGAAATACCTGCTGAAAAACACCGGGCTTACCGTAAAGGAGATTTGCCGCTCCGTAGGCTTCTCCTCGGAGAGTGTCTTCTGCTCTGCCTTCAAACGATCCTTCACCGTGACCCCAGCCCAGTACCGGAAGGCTGAGCAAAAAAACCTTTGCGATGTCAGCTTTTAGGGGCTTTAAACTTGTTGCCCTTCGTATTGTTAATACTATTCCCCTCCCGGAAATTGCAGGGGGTCCCCCGCAATTATTGAGGGCCTCCTGTGAGGATTTCGGCCATCAATTTCGCCCCAAGCGTAAAGGCTTCGCGGAAGCGTTGTTCCTCAATGATGCTGGCGGCATCGAGCCTGTCATCCTGGATGGCGTGAAGTAGTTTCTTCTCCTGCTCGTCGAGGTTTGCTTCCAACTTTTCCTCGTTCTCATGTACCCGCTTCATAATAGCCGCCGCCTCCGCCGTGAGCCCGCCCATTTGCTCGACTGGCCGGATGTTGCCGTAATAGAGTTCGCTTATGAGATTCTCCATCTTCACCCCCTCCTTGGCAACACACAATACCGCAGAGAGAGCGGAAAGTCGAGAGAAACATTATTGGCAAAACGGAGAATAATCTTGACCCACTCAGATGTGAAAAGCGTCCCCGTTTTGCGTACTTTTTCTCTGACCCACACTTTGACCCACACGGGAAAATCACCGGGTGGAAACTGTGGATTTAACAGCACTCTCGACACTGTTCCTTTGGACCAAAAAGGGCCAAAAACCGTTGCGGCGCAAGGGATTTAAAGCTCCGAATCACTTGGTAAGGATGAGGTCCCCAGTTCGAATCTGGGTAGCAGCTCTTAAAAAGGGCACCAATCTGCGGACTGGTGCCCTTTTTTGGAGCCGGGATTAAAATTCGAGGTGGGACCCTGCCGGTACCACTTGAGATCCCCTCCCTCCGACAGAATTTGACCTATATAGAACAGGACTTTTAACCGCTAATTTCCAGCCCCCCGAAATCGCAAGATTTCGGGGGGTGCGTTTCTGGATAAAGGGTCCGCGTTTTCCCCTTAATTTACAAAAAAAGCACTTAGTTGACATATACTGTACGGCAGAATTGTGCTATAATATCCGCAAAGCGTATGCATTTTCGCCTTTCGGAGAGAGAATGTGAGTGCTTTGAATATTGTGATCTGTGACGATGACGTCCGGGAAGCCGAAACCACCACAGCCATGGTGGAGGAGTATATCGCGCTGCGCTCCCTGACCTGGAGCGCCTCGGTCTATACCTCTGCTGCCGCCCTGATGGAGGAGATGCCCCGGGCGGATGTCTACCTGCTGGACATAATTATGCCGGGGGTCGACGGGATCACCCTGGGAATGCGCCTGCGGGACCGGTATCCGGAGGCGGCAATCATCTATCTGACCAGCTCGTCGGATTACGCGGTGGACGCCTTCTCGGTCCACGCCTTCTCATACCTGCTCAAGCCGGTGGAGCGCAAGCGGCTCTTTTCTGAGCTGGATGCCTGTGCCGTTCGGAGGGAGCGGCGGTACTGCGCCTTAGAGGTCCGGCGGGGCGACGACATTGTGACTGAGACCGTGTATATGGACGACGTGATCTCCGTGGAGTATTCTAACCACTGCCTGATTTACCGGCTTACCGGCGGGCGGCAGTTGACCTCCGGCTACAAGCGAGGCTCCTTTGAGAGCATCGCGGAGACCTTCCACGCGTCGCCCTCCTTCCTGAAGATCTCCCCAGCTTTATCATCAATCCCTATCACGTCCGCCAGCTCGCTGGAGACAGCTTCGTCATGAGCGACGGGACCTCCTACCGAATAACCCGGAAGTATACCGAGGCAAAGAAGAAATACCTGGATTTCATTTTAGGATAGGAGACGCGGGATATGGAAACACTGCGGAACATCTCGATCATCTGGGCCACTGCCCACTCCGCCCTGCTGAACTTTTTGATGGTCATTCCCCGCACCGGCCGGAGAACCTATGTGATCCTCACCGCGGTATTCGCCGGGCTCCTCGTGGCGGTCAACTCCGCCGCCATATTCATTTTTGGACCCTCCGCAGTGGCAAATCTCAGCTTTTTCACCGCGTCCATCCCCAGCTTCATCTATTTCTTCCTCATCTCCAAATACCGGGACGGGCGGCTGATCTTCATCTTCTGCGCGGGGGACATCTTCACGCTGATCCTGCTCACCCTTACGGGGATGGTCGGCGCCGCGCTGGGGGACAACGTGTGGTTTCTCTTTTTCAGCCGCCTGATCCTATACCCTCTGGCGGTGACCCTTCTCACCGTGTTCCTGCGTCGGTTCTACCTGCAAATCATCACGGAGATCAAAAAGAACTGGGGCATAATCGCGGCGATTTTGGTGGTCTTTTATATCGAACTGGAGCTGCTTCTCGTCGTGCCAACCACCATAACGCAGCGCCCGGAGTATTACCCCGCGTTTTTTGGCTTCTGCGTGGTGATCGTCCTCACCTGCGTCCTGTTCGGCTACATTATCCGGGACCAGCTGCTCATCAACCGCTTTGAGCAGACGGAACAGCTGCTCTCCGTGCAGGTGCGCTCCTTTGAAAGCACCCTTCAGACATTGGAGCGGGAAGAAAAGGAGATGCGTATCCTCCGTCACGATTTGCGTCACTATGAAAACAGCCTGAGGGAGATGCTGAACAAGGGCGACCTGGAGGGTGCCATGAAAATACTGGGGGCATGGACGAGGCCACGCAGCGGGTCATCCCAAAGCGGTACTGCGCCGACCATACCGTCAACGCCATCCTCCTCAATTATATCGCACGGGCGGAGGAGCTGGGGTGCAGGGTGACCGTCAAGGTCGATCTGGCGGAGACCCTGCCGGTGGATAAGGTGGAGCTTTGCATCATGCTCTCAAACGCGCTGGAGAACGCGGTCAACGCCTGCGGGCGTATCTCCGACACAAAGCGGCGGGAGCTGCGCATCACCTGTATCAGCCGCCCGGAGCTTGCCATCGGAATCTACAACACCTATGAGGGCACGGTGGTCATAGACGAGAGCGGGTTGCCCGTCTCCCGCGACGACTACCACGGCTACGGCACCCAGAGCATCAGGCTCTTCGCCCAAAAGTACGGGGCAGTGCTGGACTTCGACGCCGACGGCACATGGTTCAAGGTCCGAGTAGTGTTCCCGCCCTCTCCGCCAACGCTCAAAAAACAAAATCCGCTGACACACGTTATTGCCCTGACGTTCAGGTATGACCCCCAAATTAAATATTTTTCCGACGGCATGTACGTCGGAAAAATCACCTTATGTCGCGCAAGTGTGTGACCATATGGGGTCCCCACGCAATCATAATTGCGTGGGGAGAGGAGGAGCGAAGCCTGCACCTGAGCCCTGCCGCTTGCGGCGGGGAGAGGTTAAGCGGCTTCCGCGACGACGAGGGCGCGCGCAGCGCGACAGCAGGAAAAATCCCTTGAATTCCGCAGAATTCAAGGGATTTTTCCGCACGTTCCCATTAATGGGGCTGTGAAAAAAGCCCCATAAAAAGGGAAGAGAGTTACCAAGGAACCCCCTGGTAACTCTCTTCTTTTTTTGG
>CANPYX010000010.1 GCA_947588955.1 uncultured Oscillospiraceae bacterium
AAAAAAAGAAGAGAGTTACCAGGGGGTTCCTTGGTAACTCTCTTCCCTTTTTATGGGGCTTTTTTCACAGCCCCAAATGGGAACTTGCGAAAAGGAATTCGGAAATGTCTGCGGACATTTCCGAATTCCTTTTCTGCTGTTTTGCTTCGCGCACGCCCCGAAGGGGCGCACACTCGCAAAACAAAAGGAGATTTTTCCGACGTACATGCCGCCGGAAAAATATTAAATTTGGGTTTTTCCTTTACTGGCGCAAAAGCTTGCCGCGTATGTCAGTTTATCAGATATCGCCTTCCTTCCCTTTTCGCTGAAATCATTTTCTGTTTTTTCAAAATCATAGATCAGAAGCTCAGGTTTATTTCTGGCGCACTCCTTTACGCACTGTCCCGATTTTCCAAAAACCGCTGTCGGAGCCGTTTGAAACGGCGAAACGGCGTTTACAGAAATTGTGGTAGTAACGTTCTCCGCCGCCCTGGTCTGTAAGTGGCTTTTGATCAGGTCATATCTTTCCTTATCATCCGTATCCGATACATCATAAAACAGGACCAGATTTATGTCCGTATTTCCTTTGTACAGCTCTCGAAAGAATTCGGGAAATCTTACTTCATAGCAAATCCTTATTCCAAACCGGATATCTTCCGTTTCAAATATTCCGTCATTACCGCCCTTTGAGAAATTATCCTCATCCCATCCCCACAGGGCCCGCTTGTCATAGAACTCGATTTGACTGTCAGGCCGAAACAGAATCGCTCGATTGTATATCTCTTTTTCTTTGAATACAGTCCCAACAATAAAGGAAATATCATTTTCGTCAGCCATCGCCTGAAGCCTTTCGCACATTATCTGAACAAGCCCAAAATCAACGCACGACGAATCAGCCATATCTCTCGGAGGATACCCCGTCAAAGAGCATTCAGGAAATATGATCAACTGAACCCCCTCATTTTTTGCAAGATATATCGCCTTTTCTATCTCCCTGTAATTCTCCCGGATATCTCCGCCAACCCCAAATTGATAAGCCCCGATTCTCATATCCCGCTCCCTTTCGCAAACAGACAAATGATCCACACCTCTACAGCCAACAAAAAACGTTAAAATTTGTAGGCCGCTTGATGGGTCAGGTCGTCACTTTTGAGGCTTGAATCAGTCAAACCTCATGTTATCAAATTCGCTGTTGAATTCCTTGGTGACCTGGAGGATCACCTTGCCGCCGTCGGAGGTGATTTTGTAGTCCTTGAGTACGGGAAATTTCTCGCCCTTGAATCTCAGCACCATCTCCTCCGCCTCCTCGCGGGACGCCGGCTCAAACGTCTCTACGGTTCTGATAAGCTTTGCCATAACGGTCTTCCTTTCCAAGCCCAGCAAAAAGTCTGTGGTCACATTAAAATATACGGCGAGCTCCGGGAGCATTGACAAATCGGGGAAATTGACGCCGTTTTCCCACCGGGAGACCGTCTGCGCGGAAACCCCCAGCGCGCCCGCCAATCCCTCCTGCGTAACGCCCCTTTTTAGCCTCAACTCCCTGATCGCCCCGCCAATATCCATACATGACCTCCTGAGCTATGCAAACTATAATACCATCCCCCGCCCCCAAAAACCAGCACGCAAAGCGGTATCTAACCCAACAACTTTGTTAAGCCTTTGACGCTGTTTCTCACTCCCAGAAAAGCTCGTCCAGCGTCTTGCCCAGGACCTTGCAGATGGCTATGCACAGGTTTATCGTGGGGTTGTAGTCGCCCTTTTCTATGGCGTTTATGGTCTGGCGGGAGACGCCCACCCTGTACGCCAGCTCCGACTGGGACAGGTCCAGGGCGGCTCTCGCGGCCTTTAAACGAAGATTCTTCATTCGTTCCCCCTCACCCTGGTGATGTCCCTCACCGCCTCGCTCACCAAAATGGCGAGGCACATCGCTATGGCGGCGGCGTGGGGCGTCAGGTGCCACAGCGACGGGTCGTAGAGCAGGTGCCTGTACTTGATGTACTCCACCGCCCTGGAGATCTCAAGACAGCCGAAGACGATGGGAAAGATGTAGACGAAAAAGCTCCCGCCCCGGTTCAGCGGGATATACGCGTCCTTCAAAATGTCATACACCGCCATGACGCCGGCGCCCAGGCACATTATGGAAAAAATCAGCTCCGTGGGCGTGAGGATCGGCGTCTGCATAAAGGAATCTGCTATCGCGTACACCGTTCCGCCCAGCAGCATGGAGAGGAACCCCCACTTGTACCCCCGCCCCTGGGCGATGAGCTGCCGCTCGTCATATTGCGCCCGGATCTCCTTCCTGGCGCCAAAGCCTATGAGCGCCGCAAAGCCGCCCACAAGCGCGATGATAATTACATAAAACAACCATTCATGTCCCATACGGACACCTCCTTTATGAAAATTGTAATATATCTTCGATTAATTGTCAAGTATATTTTACAATCTTCCAAAGAAAAATCCGCACATGGATATTTGCCGAAAAAATCATATCAGCCTTAAAAGCTCCGAGGGCTTTGAAATTATGGTCTTCGCGCCCACGTCCTCCAAAAGCTCCCTGGAGCGGAAGCCCCACGCCACGGATATACAGTCCACCCCAGCGGCGGCCGCGGTCTTCAAATCCACCTCGGAGTCGCCCACATAGACGGTCTCAAAGGGGAAGCTTTGGAGCTCCCTCATGGCGGCCTTCACCGAATCCGGCGAGGGCTTGCGGTTTATCCCCGGCCTCTCCCCGAAGGCGACGGAGACGTAGGAGCCGAAAAATTTCCGCACCAGCGCCTTAGCGTTGGCGTCGGGCTTGTTGGACACCACCGCCGTCTTGTGCTCGCTTGCCGTGACCGCCCGGAGCATCTCCACGATCCCCTCATACGGGGCGGTTTTTATGGCGTTGTGGCGCTCGTACCAGTCCACATATTCCTCCAAAAGCGCCTCAAAATCCGGCGTCTCCCGCCCCTTGGGGAGGGATTTTTCCAAAAGCACGCCGGAGCCGTTGCCCACGGACAGGCGTATCTCCTCCAGCGTCCTTGCGGGGTAGCCGTATTTCGTGAGGATGTGGTTGACGCTGTCGCGTATGTCCTCCAGGGTGTTGAGGAGCGTCCCGTCCAGGTCAAAAATAACTGTCGTGTATCTCATTCGGAAATGTCTATCCCCCAGTCGGAGACTATCTTGTTGAGGAGCCGCGCCAGCGCCACCACGCCGTCACGGGTGATGAGCACGCTCGCCACCTCGTCCGCCACCTGCGCGGATACGTCGGTGAGGGCGCCCTGCTTCATGGAGTAGTTGTGCTCGGTGTAGATGTGGGCGAAGGACAGCGCCACCTCGGACTTGCCCTTGGAGTGGGTGACGTTGAAGGTGTTGGAGAATACGGGCTTCATGCTCCCGCCTCCTCGTCCAGCGCCTCCTGCAACGCAATGGCTATCTGGTCGGGGCAGGAGGTGCCGCGCATACCGCACTGAGTGCCGCGCAGGCGGGGTATCACGTCCTCGGCGCGCTGTCCCCGGATAAGGGCGCAGATGCCCTTCAAATTCCCGTTGCAGCCGCCCTCCACGGTGATATTCTGAATGACCCCGTCCTCCAGCACGATGTCGTACCTGCGGGAGCAGACGCCGTGGGGATAAAATATCTTTTCCATAGCTCATTTTCCTTTCTTTCGCGAAGTTTTCTGAGAAGTTACCTGAATTATACCGCTAAAATGTCTTTTGCGCAATATCATAAATCAAAAAACTCCCGCATAGACTGGTCCAAATGGACTAAACGGAGGATAATGCCTTGAAAAGAGCGGCGGCAAAACGGAACGTAAGCGTGCTGAGCGTGGCGCGGAACCTGGCGCTGGTGCTGGCGCTGTGTCTGGCGCTCAGGCTCACCCTGGACGCGGCGGAGGGCGCCGCCGCTCTCCCGGACTCCCTGGGCGCCGGCATCCTTGCCGCCACCCTGCCGGGCGCGGAGGGCGAAAAGCGGGACCTTGGAGTTCTCGCCCTCGCCGCCGCGCTGCCGGGGGGCTTTTCAATGCTCACCGCCTCCGCAGAGGCTCCCGACGTCTCACGACGGGAAGCCTCCGGGAGCACGAAAAGAGCGTCTGGGGACGGGTCAAAAACCGCGGTCGGGACCGCCCCGGAGGGGGACGGAGGGGGAGCTTCGGAGGGGGAGTTTTTGCCGGATACGTCAAATTTACCCCCCGATGAGACCCCCGTCACACCCCCTTCCGACCCCCATTCGGACCCCGTTTCACCCCCATCCGACACCCCTTCTGACCCCATTTCAACCCCATCCGAGACGCCTCTCAACGACGCCATCGGGACGACCATCACCGGCCGTGGCAGCGGGTACTCCTCCTGGGGAGATATTTACTACAAGAACAGGACGAAGTACGACATCGACGTAGAAAAGTATCTGAACGAGCCGCTAAAGCTCTCCGCAAGCGACGGGGCGGCGGTGCTCATCATCCACACCCACGGCTCGGAGGCGTACAATCCGGCGGGGGAGGACATCTACGTTCCCTCGGACCCCTCAAGGACGGAGGACAAGAGCTTCAACGTGGTGCGTGTGGGCGACGAGCTGGAAAAGGTGCTGACGGAGCGGGGGATAAGGGTGGTACACGACAGGGAGCTCTACGACTACCCCAGCTACACCGGCTCCTACAACAGGTCGCTGGAATCCATTGAGCGGCACCTAAAGGAGGACCCGGATATAAAGGTGGTCATCGACCTGCACCGTGACGCGCTGGAGGGCGACGGGAAGCTCTACAAGACCGTGGCGGACGTGGGCGACACCCCGTCGGCGCAGGTGATGCTCATCTGCGGCTCAAATTCCTCCGGGCTCAACCACCCGAATTGGGAGGAGAATCTCTCCTTCGCCCTGAGGATACAAAGCGCCATGGTGGAAAAATACCCCACCCTCGCCCGCCCGTTGAAAATCTCCGAGTACCGCTACAACCAGCACGCCACCACGGGCTCCCTGATCGCCGAGATCGGCACCAACGGCAACACCCTGAAGGAGGCGCTCACCGCCGTCAGATATTTCGGCGACTGCCTCGCCGACGTGCTGGAGGGTGAATGAAAAAATTTTTTAAAAAACCTCTTGACAAAGCTGATTTAACGTATTAAAATACGCTCATAAACCGATGAGTCAGAGTAGTAACCGGAAAAGACCTGCTCACAGAGAGCCGCCGGAGGTGGAATGGCGGCAGTAAGGGACCCGGCGAATGGACTGATGAGGGCGAAGCGAAACCCGCGGGAGAGTAGCTTAGACGGATGCCTCCGTTACAGGGCGTTGCCGGTGGAAGCCGGCAGTGAGCGGGCGCGTCAGCGTCAATTTGGGTGGCACCGCAGAGACTTCACGTCTTTGTCCCGAGTAAATTCTCAGGGACAAAGGCGTTTTCTTTTGTCCCGAAAAACCGAAAGGAGTAAAAAATCATGAGCGAACAGAAAATCCCCTACAAAATCTACCTCAACGAGGATGAGATGCCGAAAAATTGGTACAACGTCCGGGCGGACATGAAGGTAAAGCCCGCGCCGCTGGTGAACCCCGGCACTCTCCAGCCCATGACCGCCGCCGACCTGGCGCCGGTCTTCTGCGACGAGCTCATCGCCCAAGAGCTGGACAACGACACCCGCGAGGTCCCCATCCCCGACGAGATCCGCGGCTTTTACAAAATGTACCGTCCCTCTCCGCTGGTGAGGGCGTACTGCCTGGAGGAGAAGCTGGGCACTCCCGCGCACATCTATTACAAGTTCGAGGGCAACAACACCTCCGGCTCCCACAAGCTCAACTCCGCCATAGCCCAGGCGTATTACGCCAAGAAGCAGGGCTTGAAGGGCGTAACCACCGAGACCGGCGCCGGACAGTGGGGCACCGCGCTCTCCATGGCCTGCGCCTACCTGGGGCTTGACTGCAAGGTCTACATGGTGAAGGTGAGCTACGAGCAGAAGCCCTTCCGCCGCGAGGTCATGCGCACCTACGGCGCCTCCGTCACCCCCAGCCCCTCCATGGAGACTGCTGTGGGCCGCAAGATACTTGCCGAGCACCCCAACACCACCGGTTCCCTGGGCTGCGCCATATCCGAGGCCGTGGAGGTCGCCACCTCCAATCCCGGCTACCGCTACGTCCTGGGCTCCGTTTTGAACCAGGTGCTCCTGCACCAGTCCGTCATCGGTCTTGAGACAAAGATCGCCCTGGACAAATACGGCGTCGTCCCCGACATAATCATCGGCTGCGCCGGCGGCGGCTCGAACCTGGGCGGACTTATAGCCCCCTTCATGGGCGAAAAGCTCAGGGGAGAGAAGGACTACCGCATCATCGCCGTTGAGCCCGCCAGCTGCCCCAGCTTCACCCGCGGCAAGTTTGCCTATGACTTCTGCGACACCGGCATGATCTGCCCGCTGGCAAAGATGTACACCCTGGGCGCCGGCTTCATCCCCTCCCCCAACCACGCCGGAGGCCTCCGTTTCCACGGCATGAGCCCCGTGCTGAGCCAGCTCTACCACGACGGCTACATGGAGGCGACCTCCGTGGAGCAGACGGCTGTATTTGAGGCCGCCGAGTTCTTCGCCCGCACCGAAGGCATACTCCCCGCCCCCGAATCCAGTCACGCCATCAAGGTCGCCATCGACGAGGCAAAGAAGTGCAAGGAGACGGGCGAGGCAAAAAACATCGTCTTCGGACTCACCGGCACCGGCTACTTCGACCTGGTTGCATACGAGCAGTACAATAACGGGACTATGACGGATCATATTCCCACGGATGAGGAGCTCGCGGTGGGGCTTGCGGCACTGCCGCCTCAGCCCACGTTCTGATTTAAAAAACCCGCCCCCGCCGGGGGCGGGTTTTTTAAGCAAGGTTGCTTCGGTTCATAAGTGCATTATACCACAAATTTTTAAAAAGTCAAGTAAAAATAATTAAAAATGCTTCGTCAATTTCAACAAAAATTTAGCGCTCCTGAGCCGCTGGGCTCTTTATAAGGTGTCCGCCCTTATGGGGCGGGGGATTTTCTTTCCTCTCTTTTTGAGTTCGTCAAAAAGAGAGGAAAGAAACAAAGGAGAGAAAAAACGAGTCAAGGGGGATTTCGATTTTCCCCCTTGACAATCCCCTTTTAAAAACGACCACACAGGGGGCTGCGGCCCCCTATGTGGAGAACCCCCAGTGGGGAGCAACGACGGTAGTGGTTGCGACGTTGGGACGGGAACGGAAGTTTTCCGCTTGCGGAAAACTTCCTGAGCCTCTGCCGCTGGCGCGGCTGTCCCCGTGGGGACCTTTTGAATGGTGGCGGCTGCGCCGCGATTGAACGCTTCGCTTACAGCTCCGCAGCGCCCAATGGCGAAGCCGAGGGCGCGGATGTAGAAGTAGGGCGTCAGATTACAGACGCGGCAGCTTACGGAGTGTAGGAGCTGCTCTGAAACATTTTGCCCGATTATAGAGCCAAAGCGCGGCGTTATTAAAGGGCAGGGCGTACTGACACCCGACCACGTTAAGCGGCTAAGCGAGTTCGGAGACTGTGCAATTCGGTTTTGGGAACCCGCGCGCCGTTTCTTCTGCCCGTGCGCAAAACATTCAGACCGCGGGAGCCGACCCGCCGACTATACGGTAGGGCGCAAAAGCTTCTGCCGACCCCAACGAGGGTCCAGGGAGGGATATCATTATCCCTCCCTGGTCGTTTTTCTCTCCTTTGTTACTTTCCTCTCTTTTGGCGAAACCAAAAGAGAGGAAAGTAAATCCCCCGCGCCCATTAAGGGCGCGGCCCTTTAACGAGCCCCGCGGCTCAGGAGCATAGTGCTTTTTACAGTTCCGCGGTAAAAAACCGCCCAAGCGTGTATATTTTTCCCCGACCGCGGAAATAATACCTGCGTAATCAAGCGGGTAATGACCCGTATACGGAGGTATTTTAATGCACGAAAAGAAGAGCTTTTCCGGGTACGCGGATGAGTTCCTCAGCGGAAAGGGCTTTTACATAGTCCTTTTCGCGTGCGTCGCCGTTATCGGCGTGTCGGCGTGGCTGCTGCTTTTTTCGCGGTGGTCGCCGCTGCGCTCCGGCGATGAGGAGGGCTATCTTGACGTTATGGGGGAGGTAACCTCCCCGGTACAGGGAAATACGGAGGACGGCGCCGAAAAGGATGTCGCCGCCGGAAAGGACGCCGGCGGGAAGGATACGGACGTCGGCGGGTCGAAGGGAGACACGGCGGTAACGCCGACGCCTCCGTCCACGACGCAAAAGCCCAACGATCCCGCCTCCAGCGGCGCTCTGACGGTCACCGACGGGTCCGGAAACGAGGCGCCCGATGAGCCGGAGGGTGACGAGGGGAAGGTCACGAGCGTCAAGGACCTGAGCTTTGTCTGGCCCGTCAGCGGCGAGATCATAAAGGGGCACTCCTCCACAGAGCTTGTGTACAGCGAGACCATGGGCGACTGGCGCGTTCACCGCGGGGTGGACATCTCCGCCAAGGCGGGGACCAGGGTCCAGAGCTGCGCCAACGGGACGGTGACTAAGGTCATCGAGACGGAGGAGGGCGACGGCACCACCGTGGAGATAGACCACGGCGCGGGAGTTGTCAGCATTTACTCCAACCTTGCTGGCAAGCCGGCGGTGAGCGAGGGCGACAGCGTCACGCTGGGGTCCGTCATAGGCTCCGTGGGCGCCACATCGATGAACGAGTCCGCCGACCCCCCGCACCTGCACTTCTCCCTCACCGTAGACGGCACCCAGGTGAACCCTGAAGATTACTTGCCAAGAAAATAAATTATTCAAAAAGGGCTTTGCCCTTTTTGAATAAAGGGGAACGTGCGAAAAAGGTTTTGGAAATGTCTGCGGACATTTCCAAAACCTTTTTCTGCTGTCGCGCTGCGCGCGCCGCCGTAGGCGGCACACTTGCGCGACAAAAGGTGATTTTTTCGACGTACATGCCGTCGAAAAAATGTTTGATTTGAGTTTTCAACCGGTCGCGGGAGCTGGCAGCTGATTTTTAACCTATTTGTACTGTCATGACCACGTAGTTTATCATCATGTGGAGAAAGACGGGGGCCCAGAGGGTTTTGGAGTAATCGTAGGCCCAGCCCAGGACGAGGCCGGCGGGGAGGTACTGGAGGAGGTAGAGGAGCAGGGAGGGCTGGAAGTCGTGGACAAGGTAGCTCCACAGGTGGTATATGGCGAACAGCACCGTGGAGACGGCGTAGGCGAGGATGGCGTTTTTGCGCCGCAGGGAGCCGAAGACCACGCCGCGGAAAAGCGTCTCCTCCACCACCGGAGCCAGGAGCACGCCTATGACCAGCATTTTGTTGGGGTTGAGCTTTGTGGTGGTGTTGACGGCGGCGGAGTTGGGATTTGTCAGGTTGTCCAGGAAGAACCGGAGCCCGAAGGCGACGATGTTTGAAAGCAGAACATACGCCACGAAGCCCAGTATCACCGCCACCACCGTGGCGGCGAAGTTGGAGCACATGTCCGCGAAGGTTTCCCGCAGGTAGTGGAACAAAAAGCCCAGCAGGAACACAAAGCCGAAGGCGTAATACACCAAATTGAGCCAAGTCTCGCTCAGGCGGAAGCCCAGCAGGGGGAAGACCCAGGCGTTCAGCGCCGCCAGGATATAGGACATGGCGAACATATGGACAAAAACATACATCCAGCCGACGATGAGCTCCACCCGGTTCATGGGGTAGGGAAAGCCGCCGCCGGTCCTTTTTTTACCGCTCACGCTGTCACCTTCTTTTTGAGAGTGTTGAGGAGGTTCAGGGCCTCAAGACCTGTTATTGTGTTGAGGTCCAGCCCGCGAAGTATCTCCGAGACCTCGTCGGATGCCATAGAGCCCAAGGAGATCTGTCCAGAGTCCGGAGCCTCGGAGCGGCGGGCCCGGACCTCCGGGGTTTTGCCCTCGGTAAGGTCCCTGAGCACGGACTTGGCGCGTTTTATCACGCTCTCCGGGACGCCCGCCAGGTGCGCAACCTCCACGCCGTAGCTGTCGTCGGCGCCGCCGGGGACTATCTTGCGCAGGAATATTATGTCCTCGCCCCGCTTTTTGGCGGAGATGTTGTAGTTCTTCACGCCGGGCACCTGCCCCTCCAGGGCGGTGAGCTCGTGGTAGTGGGTGGCGAACATGGTCTTAGCGCCCAGACGCCTTCTGTCGGCGCAGTATTCCAGCACGGCGCGGGCGATTGCCATGCCGTCATAGGTGGAGGTGCCGCGGCCTATCTCGTCCAGGAGTATGAGGGAGCGGGAAGTGGCGTTTTTCAGGATGGACGCCACCTCGCTCATCTCCACCATGAAGGTGGACATTCCGCCGGACAGGTCGTCGGAGGCACCTATGCGGGTGAAGACCCGGTCCAGGAGCCCCACGGACGCAGCCCGTGCGGGGACGAAGGAGCCTATCTGCGCCATGAGGCAGATGAGGGCGGTCTGGCGCATATATGTGGATTTGCCTGCCATGTTGGGGCCCGTGATTATGGCGGTGCAGGCGTCGCGGGAGTTGAGGTGGGCGTCGTTGGGGACAAAGAGGGTGTCCTTTTGCGTGAGCTCCACAACGGGGTGACGTCCGTCCACTATGTCTATGCCGCCGTCGGCGGTGACCTCGGGACGGCACCAGTTGTACTCCGCGGCGCACTGGGCAAAGGAGCAAAGCACGTCCAGGGAGGCTATCTCCTGGGCCGTGGACTGGACGCGCAAGACCTGTTCGGCGATGTCGCGGCGGAGCTTGGAGAATATGCGGTATTCAAGGTCCGTCACCCGCTCGCCGGCGGTGAGAAGCTCCTCCTCCAGGTTTTTCAGCTCCTCGGTTATGAACCTCTCACAGTTCACAAGCGTCTGCTTGCGTATGTAGTCCTCCGGCACGTCCTCGGATTGGGCGCGGGGGATCTCGATGTAGTAGCCGAAGACCTTGTTGTAGCTCACGCGCAGCTTTTTGCCGGTGCGGGCCTTCTCCCGCGCCTCGATTTCCGCCAGCGCCTTTTTGCTGCCGCCCAAAAGGGAGTTGAGCCTGTCCACCTCCGGGTCGAAGCCCGCACGGATCATGCCGCCGTCGCGGACGGAGACGGGGGGATCGTCGCATATAGTGTCGTCTATCAGCTTTTTTATGTCCGAGAGGGTGTCCATGGACTTTATCTCCTGGATAAGCGGGGAGGACATGGGGGCAAGGAGCTCCAAAAGCTCCGGTATCTTTTCAATCGAGGAGGCAAGCGCCTTGAGATCACGGCAGTTCACCGTCCCGTAGACGGTCTTGCCGATTATGCGCTCGATGTCGCCCACGCCGCGAAGGACCGATATGAGCTCGCCACGGGCGACGCTGTCGGAGTAAAGCTCGTTCACCGCCGCGAGCCTGCGGTGAATGGGCGCCAGGGACAAAAGCGGCCTTGCAACCCAGGAGCGTATGAGGCGGGAGCCCATGGGCGTTTTTGTCTTGTCCATGACCCACAGGAGACTTCCGCGCTTTTCGCGGGTGCGCATGTTGTAAAGGAGCTCCATGTTCCGAAGGGTCTGGAGGTCCAGCTCCATGTACCGCCCGTCGGTGTAAAAGTCCAGCTTGCTTATGTACGAAAGGTCGGTTTTCTGCGTCTCCTCAAGGTAAGAGAGGAGCGCGCCTATCGCCCGTACCGCCTGAGTCTCCCTGCCCAGCCCCAGCTCGTCAAGGCTGTCGGTTTTGAACTGGCGGCACACGGCGGCTTCGGCGGCGGAGTACTCGAACCGCTCATCCGCCGTCTGGGTCAGGGTGTGGAAGTAGGACTTCAATATCGCCGTCAGGTCCACGCTTTCCGCCGCGCCGGAATTGAGCACCAGCTCTGAGGGGGAGAACCTGCCCAGCTCGTTTATTATCCGCACGGAGGAGCCGGCGTCAAAGGAGCGGGCGCATATCTCGCCGGTGGAGACGTCGGCAAAGCACACCGCGGCGCCCGCGTCGTCGATGTATATGGAGCCTATGTAGTTGGCGGCGCCCTCACGGAGCATGGAGGCGTCGGTGGCGGTGCCGGGGGTTATTATGCGTATCACGTCCCGGTCCACCAGCCCCTTTGCCAGCGCCGGGTCCTCCATCTGCTCGCAGATGGCGACCTTGTAGCCCTTGGCTATGAGCCGCCCTATGTACGCCTCGGAGGAGTGGTAGGGTACCCCACACATGGGAACCTGGTCCTCCTTCTCCTTGGACCTGTCCCTGGTGGTGAGCATCAGGTCCAGCTCCCTTGAGGCGAGCTTCGCGTCCTCGTCGAACATCTCGTAAAAATCGCCCAGGCGGAAAAAGAGAATGCAGTCTCCGTGCTGAGCCTTTATGGCGTTGTATTGCTTCATCATGGGGGTCATCTCCGCCATAATTCCGCCCTCCTTCTGTGCGCGGTGGTCTGCCGCTTAAATTATCTCCCCGTACAGCGCCCAGGTGTTGCTGCCGGTTATCCTGACGTTTTGGAAGGAGCCTATTTTCTCCCCGTCAGCCTTGAGCCTTACGAGCCTTCCGCCGGAGGTGCGGGAGGTCAGGTATTCCCCCTCGGCCCCGTCGATGAGCACCCGCTGTACCGAGCCCACATAGGACCTGTGCTTCTCCTCGGAGACGGAGTTTTGAAGCTCGATGAGCCTGTCAAAGCGGCGCTGCTTCTCCTCGCGGGTGAAGGGGTCCGGCATGGAGGCGGCGGGAGTGCCCCGGCGGGGGGAGAAGATGAAGGTGAAAAGCGCGTCGAAGCGCACCTCCTCCACCAGCGAAAGCGTCTCCTCAAACTCCTCCTCCGTCTCGCCGGGAAAGCCCACGATCACGTCGGAGGTTATTACCACGTCCGGCATGAGCCGGCGCGCCGTGCGGATAAGCTCCAGGTAGTCCTCCCTGGTGTACCGCCGGTTCATGGCGGAGAGCACCCTGTTCGAGCCGGACTGGAAGGGAAGGTGTATGTGCCGCGCGCACTTTTCGCATTTTGCCATGGTGGAAAAGAGCTTTTCACACGCGTCCTTGGGGTGGCTTGTCATGAAGCGAATTACAAAGTCGCCGGGTATGTCGTTGATTTCGGCGATAAGGTCCGAAAAATCCACGCCCTCGTCCAAATCCTTGCCGTAGGAGTTCACATTCTGCCCCAAAAGGGTTATGTCCCTGTACCCCGCGGCGGCAAGCTCCTTTGCCTCGCGCAAAACGTCCCCGGCGCGCCTCGACCTCTCTCTCCCGCGGACATAGGGGACTATGCAGTAGGAGCAGAAGTTGTTGCACCCGTACATGACGGGCAGCCACGCCTTGACGGAGCTGTCCCGCGCCGAGGGGAGCCCCTCGGTGACGCAGCCGTCGGAGGGGGAGGTCTCAAAAATCCTTTTTCCGCCGTTAAGCTGGCTCAAAAGGAACTCCGGGAACCGCCACAGCTCGTGGGGACCGAAGACAACACGCACGTGGGAGTAGGAGCTTTTTATCCTCTCCGCCATGCCGGGCTCCTGCATCATGCACCCGCAAAGGCATATTATCTGCGAGGGCTTCGCCCTTTTCGTGTGAGTGAGGGCGCCCACGTTGCCCAGGACGCGCTGCTCTGCGTGCTCCCGCACCGCGCAGGTGTTTATGACGATGACGTCGGCGGCGTACTCGTCAGCCGTCAGCTCATAGCCCATGGTCCTCAGCATACCCCGGAGCTTTTCGCTGTCCGCCTCGTTCTGCTGGCAGCCGTAGGTGTCCACCAGCGCCAGGGGAGGGGCGGCGAGAGACGCGTTCATCTCAGCCACGCGCTCCATTATCTCCCTCTGGCGGGCAAGGTCTTTTTCGGAGGTTTCAATTCTCTTTACGCTCACGGCAATAATCTCCATAAACAATAGTGCGTATATTTTAACAAATTTCTGTGGATTTTACAAGCCATATGATGTATAATAATTTTAAGATGGCAAATATGTGCTTTTCCGAGCGCCAGGGGGGATAAGTATGAAGAATCTCATCATAGACAGAAAGGCGATAAAGGCGAATTTGGAGGCGGTCAAGGCCCGCGCCAGGGGCGCGCAGATTTGGGCGGACCTCACCGGCGACGCCTTCGGGCTGGGTATCCTCGCCACCGCGAAGATACTGCGCGAGGAGGGGATACGTACCTTTGCGGTCTCCGACCCCAGGGACGCCAAGACCCTGCGCTCCGGCGGCTTTACCGAGGAGACGCTGATGATGCTCCGCTCCACAGCCGACGAGCAGGAGCTTGAGGAGCTTATGGACCTTAACGTCATATGCACAGTGGGCTCCTACGAGGCGGCGGTCGTCCTCAACGGCCTCGCCCAGCGCAGGAAGACGGTCTGCGAGGTGCAGATAAAGATAGACACGGGCCTCGGACGTTACGGCTTCACCCCCAAGGAGATGGACAAGATAACGTCTGTCTACCAATACATGGCAAATCTCGCCGTGGTGGGCGTATTCTCCACCTACTCCCAGTCCTGGAAGAGCCGGAAATCCACCCTCCAGCAGCTCGACGCGCTGAAAAAGGTTCTTGACGAGCTCCACGCCCAGAAGTACGAGACGGGCCTTGCCAGCATTTGCGACTCCGCCGCCCTGTTTGCCTATGACTTTGACCTTTTAGACGCCGTTCGGGTGGGCACCGCCTTCTCCGGGCGCGTCGCCGGAAACGCCGCCCCGGGGCTCACCAGGGTGGGGTACATAGAGGCGAGCATAGAGGAGGTGGGCTGGTTCCAGAAGGGCCACCGTGTGGGCTCGGCGGTGCTGAAAAAGCCGGCGAAGCTCGCCGTCGTCTCCGTGGGCTACTATCACGGCTTCGGTATGGTCCGCCAGGAGCCGGGGCAGAGCCTCCTGGACCTGATACGCTCCCGCCGCCGCCATCCCGCCGTGAGGCTGGGGAACGACAGGCTGCGGGTGGTTGGAGAGGTCGGAATGATGTACACGATACTCGATGTCACCAACGTCCAGTGCCGCGTGGGGGACACGGTGACCATGGACGTGGACCCGGTGAACGTCAAGGGACTTGCCAGGATATACAGATGACCCGAAAAAAGCCGGAAGGTTGGTTTTGAATATGCCTAAGATATATGAAATGCCCCCTCACCTTGCCGACCTAATCGCGGCGGGGGAGGTTGTGGAGAGACCGGCGTCCGTGGTCAAGGAGCTGGTGGAAAACTCAATAGACGCGGGAGCGAAGTCCGTCACCGTGGAGATAAAATCCGGCGGAATGGCTGAGATACGCGTCACCGACGACGGCTGCGGCATAGCGGAGGCGGACGCGGAGACGGCGTTTTTGCGCCACGCCACCTCAAAGCTGCGCACGGAGCGGGATTTGGAGGCAATCGGCACTCTGGGCTTTCGCGGAGAGGCGCTTGCCGCCATCGCCAGCGTCTCCCACGTGGAGCTCGTCACCTGCGAAAGGGGCGCCGCCGAGGGCACGCGCCTTGTGCTGGACGGCGGCGTGAAGCGATCCAAATCGCCCGTGGGCTGTCCCGCGGGGACCACGATATACGTTCGCGACCTTTTTTACAACACCCCGGCAAGACAGAAATTCATGAAAAACGACAGGGCGGAGGGCTCCGCCGTCACCACCGCCGTGGTACGCCTCGCCCTATCCCACCCAGAGATCTCCATAAAATACATACGCGAGGGCAAGGAGGAGTACCACACCCCCGGCGACGGCAGGCTTCAGTCCGCCGCCTACTGCACCCTTGGCAGGGAATTTGCCAAGGGGCTTTTGACTGCGGAAAACAAGGTGGACGGCATGACCGTCACAGGCTTTGTCTCCACTCCCGCCGCGGCGAGGGGCAACAGGGCGTGGCAATTTTTCTTCATCAACGGCAGGTTCATAAAGTCCAAGCTCCTCCAGGCGGCTGTGGAGCAGGCGTACAAAAATTCCCTATTTACCGGTCGCTTCCCCGTGTGCGTCATAGACATTGAGATGCCCCCCTCCGCCGTGGATGTGAACGTGCACCCCACCAAGATGGAGGTGCGCTTCGCCGACGAGCGGGCGATCTTCGACGCCGTCTACTGGGCGGTACGCGGGGCGCTGGAAAGGGAGGAGGCGCCCAGGGAGCTGGAGATATCCAAGGGCACCGAGGCGGTCACAAAAAACATCACCATGCGCGACATACCGGGAAGCCGCGTGTTCGCGCCGGAGGATGGGAGAAGGGAGCCCGTCTCCGGCGGCTTTATGATGGGCAGGGCAAACGTGAAAAACGCCGACGAGTTTTATAAGCGCGTCACCGCCGACACCTACCGCACAAGCTACGGGCAGGACAACGCCTTCAAAACCGCCGTCCGCCCCGCCGAAATAGGGACCACCTCCCCGCAAAAAAACCACGTTGAGCTGGAGGATACACTGACATTCCGGGACAGCCTGAGCGAGGCGCAGACCTTTATCCCCATGCCGGAGCCGGAAAAGCCCCTTGAGCCGGAGACTTCCTCGCGGGAACTCCCCGCGGGGCGCGACTGGCGCTATGTGGGTGAGGCGCTGGCCACGTATATAATCGTGGAGCGGGGCGACAGCATTTTCCTCATTGACAAGCACGCCGCCCACGAGCGGATCATCTTCGACAGGCTGAAAAACAAAAAATACGACGTGACCTCCCAACTCCTGCTGACCCCCGTCGTCTGCGGACTTGACCCCCAGACGGCAGGCACGCTCATGGACAACGAGGCGGTTTTGGAGGAGCTGGGCTTTGAGCTCTCGGACTTCGGCGGCGGCAGCGTGGCGCTGCGGCAGGTGCCCATCGATATGGACCTTTCAGACCCGGAGGGTATGCTGGAGGAGATAGCCGAAAAGCTGAAAACCGGCGGCAGGCGGGACATAGAGGCGATGCGCGACGGGGTGCTCCACACCGTGGCGTGCAAGGCGGCGATAAAGGCCGGCAGGCGCTCAGAGCCGTCGGAGCTTACGGAGCTCATAGAAAAGGTCCTCTCCGGCGCCGTCCGCTACTGCCCCCACGGGAGGCCCGTGTCCCTGGAGCTGACAAAGTACCACCTGGACAGGAGCTTTAAGAGAGCATGAGACGTGTCGCGGTCATAACAGGTCCCACCGCTACCGGCAAGACGGCGTTGGGGGTGAGGCTCGCCAAGCTCCTGGGTGGCGAGGTGGTATCCGCCGACTCCATGCAGGTGTACAAATACATGGACATCGGCACCGCCAAGCCCACGCCGGAGGAGACTCAGGGCGTTCCCCACCACATGATAGACGTGGCGAGCCCCTTTGAGGCTTACTCCGTCTCCCTCTACGTGCTTAACGCCGCAAGGGTGTGCGAGGACATTTTGGAAAGAGGCAAACTCCCCATAATCGTGGGCGGCACGGGGCTTTACATCGAATCGCTCATCTCCGGCAGGGACTTCGCCGCCCGCCCGGAGGATTCGGCGCTGAGGGAGGAGCTTTCTGAAAAGTACGACCGCCTGGGCGGAGAGGCGATGCTGTCGGAGCTTTCAAAGCTCGACCCCGCCAGGGCATCGAAGCTCCACCCCAACGACAAAAAGCGCATAGTCCGCGCGCTGGAGATCGCCCGTTGCGGCGGCTCCATCTCGGACCACGACGAGGAGACGAAAAGACTCCCGCCCCGGTTCGACGCCCGCTATATCATAACGGATTTTGAAAGCCGCGCCGACCTCTACGAGCGCATCGACCGGCGGGTTGATTTGATGCTGGAGCGCGGGCTCGTCTCCGAGGTGGAGGGGCTTTTGCGAATGGGCCTCACCCCCGCCCACACCGCAATGCAGGCGATAGGCTACAAGGAGATCTGCGCCGCCCTGCGGGGGGAGTGCGGAATGGAGGAGGCGGTGGAAAGCGTCAAGCGCGAGTCCCGCCGCTACGCCAAACGCCAGATAAGCTGGTGCAAGCGTTACCCGGACCCTCTCAAAATATGTTTTAATAAAACGCCGGATTTTGAGAAGGCGGTCGCCCTTTCGACAGAATTTTTGATCTGATTGGTATAATATGTAAGACGCAAAATATAAAAGCGCGGTGAAAACGCGCGGAAAGGCGGCTTACATATGATAAAAACGTTGAATATCCAGGACTCTTTTTTGAATGAGGCGAGAAAGCGCCGCGCGCAGCTGACGGTGTTTCTCGTCAACGGCTTCCAAATGCGCGGGACGGTCCTGGGCTTTGACAGCTTCACCGTGATGCTGGAGAGCGAGGGCAAGCAGCAGATGGTATACAAGCACGCAATCTCCACCATCGCCCCCATGCGCGCCCTTGCCATCCCTGAGCTGGAGGAGGACCAGATCAACCTTGAGGAGAGGGAGCTGGCAATAAGATAAGGAAAAATCTATAACCCAAAAACCGCAGTCCGTTGGATTGCGGTTTTTTTGTCCGCGGATTTATACGAAAATTTATATTTGATAAATTATTTAAATGGACAAACGGGGATAGGTGTGATATAATTCATAGGTTAAGACCGTTTATGAAAAGGAGGGGCGGAGTTGGAGCGGAGCGACGCGCTTATAAAATTTGTTGCCGTGCTTGTGTTCGTCGCGGTGATGGCGTACCTGGGCATATCCTTCGTCTCAAGCTACCGGGACCCTCTGCGCACGGTCATGGCGTCGGGCATGGAGCTGCGCGACGGGCTTGAGACCTCCGGTTACATCGTCCGGGACGAGGAGCTGATCACCGCCTCCGGAAGCAACCCGGCGGTTACGGTGACTGAGGGGGCAAAGGTCTCCAAGGGTGAGACGCTCGCCGTCCGCTATTCCGGCTCCACCGCCATGGAGCGCGCCCAGAAGATAAGCGAAATACAGCTGAGAATTCGCCAGCTCACAGCCCTCAAAAACGGCAAGAGCGAGGACCGACTGTCCTCGGAGACCGTCATGAGCCTTGCCAAGGCCATCGCCTCCGGCGATCTTTCGGGGCTTTACGACATACAGCAGGACGTGGACGCCTATATAATCTCCGGCTCCGCCCTGGCGACGGGAAACGAGGCGCAGGAGATAGAGGCCCTGGAGGGGGAGCTGCGCAGTCTCAGCCAAAGCTCCTCGGCGGACACCGTCCGCGTCACGGCGCCCTTCTCCGGCACATTTTCCTTCACCACCGACGGGTTTGAGAGCGTGACCCCCGCCGATGTGGAGAACCTGTCCGACGCCCAGTTCCACAACCTTTTCTCCTCCCCCAAGACCGTGCCGGAAACGGCGGT
Organism: uncultured Oscillospiraceae bacterium; assembly: GCA_947588955.1. Classification (GTDB taxonomy): domain Bacteria; phylum Bacillota; class Clostridia; order Oscillospirales; family Oscillospiraceae; genus RUG626. Next base: position 18,986 of record CANPYX010000010.1, read on the forward strand.
GGGGAAGCTTGTGCGGGGCATAAAATGGTACTACGCCACGGAGATGGACGAAAAGAGCGCCCAGAAGCTCCACGCCGGCGGCTCCGCCCACCTAATCTTTTCACGCACCTACTCCGCCGACCTCACCATGACGGTTGAGAGCGTCAGCCTGCCGGAAAACGGCAGGTGCGCCGTGGTATTCTCCTCAACAAAATACATGCAGGATGTGGCGGCGCTTCGCGGCGCCACCGCCCAGGTGGTGTTTGACACCCTCTCCGGCGTCAGCGTGCCCAGGGAGGCGGTACACCTTAACGACGAGGGCGAGACTGTCGTCTATATCCTTGAGGGCATAAGCGCACACGAGACGCCGATCAACATCATCGCCGAGAGCGGGGATTTCTACATGGCGGAAAATGACAGGGACGGCCTGCGCGTGGGCGACACCATAATCGTCCGCGCCAACAACCTTTACGACAACGCCGTGGTGGAGGGGTGAGCATGGGAGAGCTGAGCGTTTCCGAGATTCGCGAGCGGGCAAAGCGCGTCATCGAGCGCGTAAACGAGGCGTCAGCCGGGGCGGGCGTCCCCGTCACGCTTGTCGCCGCCTCAAAGATGAACGACGCCCCCCGCGTGCGCGCCGCCTTTGAGGGCGGGATACGCTTTTTCGGCGAGAACCGGGTACAGGAGCTTGAGGAAAAGCTGGCGGAAAACGCCTATGACGGCGCCGCCGTACACCTCATAGGCCACCTTCAAAAAAACAAGGTGAAAAACGTGGTGGGCAGGGTGGACCTGATTGAATCCGCCGACTCGCCGGAGCTTTTGCGCCTCATAGGAAAGCGCGCTGCGGACATGGGGATAACCCAGAACGTCCTTCTGGAGGTAAATATCGGCGGCGAGGAGTCAAAATCCGGCGTCTCCCCCGAGGCGCTGCCGGAGCTTGTGGAGCAGGCGGCGGAAATACCCGGTATTTTCGTGCGGGGACTCATGACGATACCCCCAAATGACATAAATAAGCAAATTACCTGCCGATATTTTGAGCAAATGCGCAAGCTTTTTATTGACATGGGCGCAAAAAAATACGATAATGTTACCATGAGCATTTTGTCCATGGGAATGAGCGCCGACTTTGAGCTTGCCATCGCCCACGGCGCTAACATGGTCCGAGTGGGCTCCGCCATATTTGGGGAGCGCCATTATACCTAAAATTTTACATTGGAGGCTGTACAAATGGGACTTTGGAACGAGATCAAGAAGCTTACCCGCCCCTATGACGACGAGGACGATGAATTTGAGGACTTTACACCACGGGCCCCGGAGAAGATCCCCGTGACGCCCCGCACCGCCGCGCCCACCCGTGTCCCCACGGGCAATTCCGCGGAGGACCGGAGGGACGCCAACCGCGTGGTGAATATCCACGCCACCACCCAGCTCCAGGTTGTCCTGGTAAAGCCCGACAAATTCGAGGACGCCGCCGCGATAGCGGAGCACCTGCGGGACAAGCACACGGTGGTGCTCAACCTTGAGGACACCAACAAGGACATCTCCCGCCGCCTTCTTGACTTCCTCTCCGGCGTCGCCTTTGCCCAGGACGGCAAGATAAAGAAGGTCGCCCAGGGCACATATCTCATAACGCCCTACAACGTCAACCTCATGGGAGACCTCATCGACGAGCTTGAGAACAACGGCCTCTATTTTTGAGCCGGCAGATAAAATACAAAAAAGATTAAAGCGCCTTCCGGCGTAGTTGTGGAGGATAAAGGCATGTTGACACCTCAGGATATTGAAAGCAAGGAATTTGCCAAGGCCGTATTCGGCGGCTACGACATGGCTGCGGTGGATGAGTTCCTCGAACAGCTTGTGGCTGACTACTCCGCCCTTTACAAGGACAACATGGTTTTGAAGGGCAAGCTGAAGGTTCTGGTGGAGAAGGTGGAGGAATACCGCTCCACCGAGGACGCCATGCGCATGGCTCTGCTCACCGCCCAGAAGATGAGCGACGACATGATGGCGGAGACAAAGGCGAAGTGCGACGAGATGCTTGCCGCCGCCGCTAAGGACTCCGACGAGTCCAGGGCGAAGATAGCCGATGACATCTCCAGGGAGGACATGAAGCTTGAGGCGGCAAAGGTCAAGACCTCCGCCTTCGTCAAGGCCTCCCGACAGATACTCGACCAGTACCGCACCTTCCTTGACAAGCTGGACACCGTGACAGCGGAGTACGGCGCTCCCGCCGAGCCCGAACAAACCGCCGAGGCCGTCATTTCCCCCGAGCCCGAGCGCGTCCGTATGCCAGAGCCCCGCGCCGAAGCCGAGCCCGCGCCGGAGCCGGAGCCCGAACCCGAACCGGAGCCTGAGGCCGTCCCCGCGCCCCCGGAGGGCGTGGACCTGGGCGACGACCCTGAGCCTGAGCCCGCTCACACGGACCCCGATTTGAGCTCCGCCACCCGCCGCATAGACGTTGACGCCGTGCGCCGCTTCTATTCCGGCGACGGCGAGACAAAACGCATGGCATGGGACGAGGAGGACGAGATGACCACGCCCCGCCCCAAGTTCGATTTTTCCGACCTGCGTTTCGGCGCCAACTACAACGACGATGACGTGAAGGTCAAAAAAGACAAACACGACAAGTAAGTGAGGAAACCCCAAATGCCACAGGATTACAATTCCACAGTAAACCTCCCCAAAACCGACTTCCCCATGCGCGCCTCCCTGCCCGCCCGCGAGCCGGGAATGCTCCAGCGATGGAACGATTCGGACCTCTACAATAAAATGTTGGAGCGCAACGACGGCAAGCCCCTCTTTGTCCTCCACGACGGCCCCCCGTTCTCCAACGGCCACCTGCACATGGGACACGCCCTCAACAAGGCGATAAAGGACTTCATCGTCCGCTACAAGTCCATGACCGGGTACAAGACACCCTTCACCCCCGGCTGGGACAACCACGGAATGCCCATCGAGTCCGCCATCATCAAGCAGCAGAAGCTAAACCGCAAGGCCATGTCCGTTCCGGAATTCCGCTCCGCCTGCCACGAGTTTGCCCAGAATTTCGTGAACATCCAGCGCGACGAGTTCAAACGCCTGGGATATCTGGGCGACTGGGACCACCCATACCTCACCATGGACCCCAAGTTCGAGGCGGAGGAGGTAAAGGTCTTCGGCGAGATGTACCGCAAGGGCTACATCTACAAGGGCAAGAAGCCCGTCTACTGGTGCCCCCACGACGAGACTGCCCTCGCCGAGGCTGAGATAGAGTATTCCGAGGACCCGGTAACCACCATCTTCGTGAAATTCCGGGTGGAGGACGACCTGGGCAAGCTCACCGGGATAGAGCCCGTTGACAACGTCTACTTCGTCATATGGACCACCACCACCTGGACCCTTCCTGGCAACCTGGCCATATGCCTGAACCCCTCCTACGACTACACCCTCACCCGCGCCTCCAACGGCGAGGTGTATATAATGGCAAAGGAGCTGGCGGAGCCCGTCCTCAAAAAGGCGGGGCTTGAGCCCGTGGAGGTCCTTGCCACCTTCAAGGGCGCGGAGCTTGAGCTGATGACCGCCCGCCACCTCCTCTTTGACCGGACGAGCCTGGTTATCCTGGGCGACCACGTGACCCTTGACGCCGGCACCGGCTGCGTCCACACCGCCCCGGCCTACGGCGCGGACGACTTCTTTGTCTGCCAGAAGTACCCCCAGATCCCCTCCGGGCGCGACTTAGTCGTGAACGTGGACGACTCCGGGCGCTTCACCGCGGACGCCGGGAAGTACGAGGGCCTCAACGTCCTCAAGGCCCATGAGCCCATCTACAACGACCTTGTTGCCTGCGGCGCGCTTTTGGCGAGCGAGGACATAACCCACTCCTACCCCCACTGCTGGCGCTGCAAGAACCCCATAATCTTCCGCGCCACCGACCAGTGGTTCTGCTCCGTGGACGCCTTCAAGGACGAGGCAGTCGCCGCCGCCGAGGGCGTCACCTGGATACCCGACTGGGGACGCGACCGTATAAGCTCCATGGTCCGGGAGCGCGCCGACTGGTGCATCTCCCGCCAGCGCCACTGGGGCCTGCCCATACCCGTTTTCTACTGCTCCGATTGCGGCAAGCCCGTCTGCACCCCGGAGACTATCGAAAAAATCTCCCGGATCTTCCGGGAGCGCGGCTCCAACGCCTGGTTCGAGCTGGACGCCGCCGACCTTCTGCCGGAGGACTTCGCCTGCCCCCACTGCGGCGGAAAGCACTTCGAGAAGGAGACGGACACCCTTGACGGCTGGTTCGACTCCGGCTCCACCCACATAGCCAGCATGGAGCTGGACGCCCCCAAGTCCTGGCCCGCCGACCTCTACATGGAGGGCGGGGACCAGTACCGCGGCTGGTTCCAGTCCAGCCTCCTCACCGCCGTCGCCGTAAAGGGCGGCGCGCCCTACAGGACCGTTCTGACCCACGGCTGGACCGTGGACGGCGAGGGCCGCCAAATGCACAAATCCCTGGGCAACGGCATCTCCCCGGAGGACATCGTCAAGAAGTACGGCGCCGACCTCGTCCGCCTCTGGGCGGCGTCCGCCGACTACCGCAACGACATGCGCTGCTCCGAGAACATCTTCAAGCAGCTGAGCGACAAATACCTGAAAATACGCAACACCGCCCGATATATCCTGGGCAACTTAAACGGCTTCGACCCCGAAAAACGGGTGGAGTTTGCCGATATGCTCCCCCTGGACAGGTGGGCGCTGGTGCGGCTCAATTCCCTTGTGGCAAAGTGCCTTGACGCCTACGAGCGTTATGAATTCTACAACGTGACCTACGCCGTCCACAACTTCTGCGTGGTGGAGATGTCCAGCTTCTACCTTGACATAATCAAGGACCGGCTCTACTGCGACGCGCCGGAGAGCCTCTCCCGCCGCAGCGCGCAAAGCGCCATTTACGCCGTCCTTGACGCCATGGTCCGCCTTCTCGCCCCGATCCTCGCCTTCACCTCCGACGAGATATGGCAGGCGATGCCCCACGACAGCTCCGCGAACTCGGAGAACGTGATGCTCAACGACATGCCCTCCGTCCACCCGGACTACAAATTCGACCCGGAGACCGAGGAACGCTGGGCAAAGCTCATCGCCCTTCGCGCCGACGTGCTGAAGGCGCTGGAGCTGAAGCGCGCCGACAAGTCCATCGGCAAGCCCCTGGACGCCGCCGTCACCCTCTACGTCTCCGACTCAGCTGTGGCGGACTTCGCCAAGGTCGCCGATATGGACCTTGCCCAGATGTTCATCGTCTCCCGCGTAAACGTGGTTTACGGCGCGGGCGAGGGGCTTGAGGGCGAGAGCTTCCCCGGCGTCGCCGTCTCCGTCGCCCCCTGCGAGGCTCCCCGCTGTGAGCGCTGCTGGACCAGAGCGGAGACCGTGGGACACGACCACGACCACCCGGACCTGTGCAAGCGCTGCGCCGACGTGGTAAAGTCCCTGTAAAACCGTTTACAATCAGCGAGGTCAGCGCAAGCTGACCTCGTATTGATAATATAAGGTGTGTGTTTATGCTCTACTTCCTCATAGCCGCGCTTATATGCGGAGCGGACCGGCTCTCCAAGCTCTGGGCGGTCCGCAATATCCCCCTCTCCGGCTCCCGTGTGCTCATCCCCGGCGTTCTGGAGCTGACCCACGTGCGCAACACCGGCATGGCGTTCTCCATGCTCTCGGAGCACACCTGGCTTTTGGCGCTCGTCTCCGCGGTGGTGGCGGCGGGAATCGCCGTCATACTGGTGAAGGGCAAATTTACAAGGTGGGAGAAGGTCTTCCTCGCCTTTATCCTGGGCGGCGCCCTTGGAAACTTCATCGACAGGGCGTTTCTGGGCTACGTGGTGGACATGATAAACCCGGTGTTCATGAATTTCGCCGTCTTCAACCTGGCGGACTCCTTCATTGACGTGGGCGCGGTGATGTTCTGCGTCCTGTATATCGTTCGCTCCGTCCGCGAGGAGCGGGAGGCAAAGGCGAAGAAAAAGACCCCGGAGGTGCCCCATGACGGCGACGCTGACGGTAACTGACGCCGGCGAGCGGGTGGACGCCCTCATCGCCGCCAAAATGCCGGAGCTGAGCCGCTCCTTCGTCCAGAGGCTCCTGGAGGAGGGCCGCGTCACCTGCCGCGGCAGGGCGGTGAAAAAAAGCTTCCGCCCGGAGACGGGCGACGAGCTGACGCTGGAGATCCCCAAGCCCGAAAGACTTGAGGTCGCGGCGGAGGAGATACCCCTGGACATAGCCTACGAGGACGCGGACGTGATAGTGGTGAACAAGCCCAAGGGCATGGTGGTCCACCCCGCGCCGGGTCACGCGGACGGCACCCTGGTGAACGCGCTCATGGCCCACTGCGGCAGCGAGCTCTCAGGTATAAACGGCGTCCTCCGCCCCGGAATCGTCCACCGCATCGACAAGGACACCTCCGGGCTCATCATCGCCGCCAAAAACGACGCCGCCCACAGGCTCCTCGCCGCCCAGCTCAAGGACCACACCCTCTCCCGGACATACGAGGCGGTGGTCATAGGTAACCTTCGTGAGGACTCCGGCACCGTGGACGCCCCCATAGGCCGCCACCCCACGGACAGGAAAAAGCAGTGCGTCACCGACAAAAACTCCCGCCCCGCCGTTACCCACTGGCGCGTGCTGGAACGCTTCAACGGCTTCACCCATGTGGAGTGCAGCCTGGAGACGGGCAGGACCCACCAGATCCGCGTCCACATGGCCCACATAGGTCACCCAATTCTGGGGGACGCCGTATACGGACCCAAAAAGCCCTACCCCGGCACAGACGGTCAATGCCTCCACGCACGTACCCTTCGCTTTATTCACCCATCAACCGGTGAGCAGGTGACGGTCACATCTGAGCTTCCTGAGTATTTTATTGAACTTCTAAATAAACTCAGCCGCTCCTAAGCCGCTGGGCTTTTTATAAGGTATCCGCCCCTATGGGGCGGGGGAATCTGCTTTCTCCTCTTTTGGATTCGCCAAAAGAGGAGAAAGCAGCAAAGAGGAGAAAAGCGACCAGGGAGGGATAATGATATCCCTCCCTGGACCCTGTTTGGGGTCGGCAGAAGCTTGTTGCGCCCTACCGTATAGTCGGCACGACGGCTCCCGCGGTCTGAATGTTTTACGCACGGGCAGAAGAATCGACGCGCGGGTTCCCAAAACTGAATTGCACAGTCTCCGAAATCGCTTAGCCGCTTAACGTGGTCGGGTAATCAGAACGCCCTGCCTTCCAACATCGCCGCGCTTTGGCTCTATAATCGGGCAGAATGTTTCAGCACAGCTCCTACACATCGTGTGCTGCCGCGGCGGTAATCTGACGCCCTACTTCTATATCCGCGCCCTCGGCTACGCCGTAGGGCGCTGCGGAGCTGTAAGCGAAGCGTTTAATCGCGGCGCAGCCGCCACCATTTAAAAGGTCCCCACGGGGACAGCCGCTTTAGCGGCAGAGGCTCAGGAAGTTTTCCGCAAGCGGAAAACTTCCGTTCCCGTCCCCCGTCGCAACCACTACCGTCGTTGCTCCCCACCGGGGGTTCTCCACATAGGGGGCCGCAGCCCCCTGTGTGGTCGTTTTTAAAAGGGGATTGTCAAGGGGGAAAATCGAAATCCCCCTTGACTCGCTTTTCTCCTCTTTGTTACTTTCTCCTCTTTTGGCGAAACCAAAAGAGGAGAAAGTAAATCCCCCGCCCCATAAGGGCGGACACCCTATAAAAAGCCCGGCGGCTTAGGAGCAATTACTTTGCAAATCTTGCTATATTTCAATTTAATTAAAAATTTTTCTTGACATTTAATTAACTTTGCAGTATAATGCGATTGTAATAAAAATCAAACCGAAATATTGCTCCCGTTTTCAGTGCCACTGAGGGTAATCGAACGGGTCTATTTCGTTGCGGTCAAAAAATGCCAGCGTCGCCTTGGCGTCGGCGCGGATTTGGTCGCGGAGGGACTCTATGCGGGAAAATTTTATCTCGTCCCGCAGGAATTTGTAAAATTCCACCCTGATCCTGTGGCCGTACAGGTTGCCCTCGAAGCCCAGAAGGTGGCTCTCCACGCTGACGGCGTCCTCGCCGCCCACGGTGGGGCGCACGCCGATGTTGGTCACCGCGGGGAAGCATTTGCCCGAATCCAGTATGTGCGCTTCGGCTATGTAGACCCCGTGGCGAGGGACAAGCACGCCCTCCTCAAAGCGCATATTCACCGTGGGCGTGCCCAGGGTGCGCCCGAAGCGGTAGCCGTGGCGCACGGTGTCGGTGAGCAGGTGCCTGTGCCCCAAAAGACCGTTGGCGCGGGAGCACTCGCCCTCCAAAAGGAGCTTTCTTATCCTTGTGGAGCTCACCGGCTCCCCCTCTGACATCACCGGGTCCACTATGTGGCACCCTATGCCCAGCTCGCCGCATTTTTCCCGCAGGAGCCCGGCGTTTCCGGCGCCGCGGTAGCCGAAGCGGAAGTCGTATCCCGCCACCAGGCACACCGCGCCGAAGTCGGTTTTCAGCCACTCCACGAAGCTGTCCCACGCCATGTGCCGAAGCTCCGTGTCGAAGTGGAGAAAGATCAGGTCCTCGATGCCGAAAAGCCGGCGCATTATGTCCGCCCTGTCCAGGGGCGAGCTTATCATGGGCACCGGCGCGCCCTCCAGGGTCTTCACCGGGGGCGTGTCGAAGGATATGACGGCGGGCTCAACGCCGTATTTTTCCGCCAGCTCCCGCGTGGCGCGAAGCAGCGCCGCGTGGCCCAGGTGTACCCCGTCAAAAAATCCCAGGGCTATGACACGATTGCCTTTTTCCATGTTTTTTCTCCCCTATACGGCGAAAAAGCTCTTGATCGTCTTCATTTTCCCGCCGGCGGCGCTTCCCAGCATGAGAAATTCACCGCTTTTTGAATATACCCTGTAAACCCCGTCGGATACGTCCACGGGAAAATCGTTCCCGCACCGGCATTTTTTCTCGCTCTTTTCGTCGATGACCACCGGCGGGCGGTCCGAAAAGAGGCTGTCCACGGGGAGAAGTATGCCCTCAAGGGCTCCTCTCTCGCCGGCGGAAACTATCTCCGAAAGGGGCGCGGCGTCGGATATGTCAAACGCCCCCGCCCTGACCCGCCGGAGGTACGACATACACCCCCCGCAGCCCAGACGCGCGCCGATGTCGTGGCACAGCGTCCTAATATACGTGCCCTTGGAGCAGGTGACGTCCAGGACGAAATCCCCGTCCTCCGCGCCCAGAAGCTCCAGGGAATAAACAGTCACGCTCCTCGCCGGACGTTCCACGTCGCCGCCCTTTCGCGCGATCTCGTAGAGCCTCCTGCCGCCTATTTTTACGGCGGAATACATGGGCGGGACCTGCCGTATTTCCCCGGTGAATTCGGGGAGCACAGCCAGAACGTCCTCCGGCGTCAAATCGACGCTTTTACTTTCCAAAACCGAGCCGGTCACGTCCTGGGTGTCGGTGACGAGCCCTAAGCGGAGCCTTGCTATGTACCTTTTCCTGTCGCTTTCCGCGAACTCCACCGCCCGCGTCGCCCTGCCCACGAATACGGGCAGGACCCCGGTCGCCATCGGGTCCAGCGTCCCGGAGTGTCCCACGCGCTTTTCCCGCAGGACACCCCGCAGCTTGGCGCATACGTCCTGGCTGGTCCACCCCTCCGGCTTGTCAACTATGATTATCCCGTTCATGCGGCGAAACTTCCCCCTCAAGCCTCTCTGCCAGATCCCCCAGCGTCATGCCGGACGCGCTCTCCGCAAGCTCCGGCAGAAGCGCCGCGAGCCTGCTGTCCGTAATACTAATATCAATTTAAAAGGAGACACCGAGCGGCGAGTATTTTTCGCGTCAGGCAAGGAAGGCGCCGCAGGGAATACTGTATGTATTTCCAAGGCGGCTGACGCGGCATGGCGCGAAAAAGACCGACGCGAATGGCTTATTTTAATTAGATATTAGTATAAGACCGTCGGCAAGGGACTGACCCAGTGTATAGGCAAAAATCGTCATGCAGTCGATGTAACGAAAGCTGTCCAGCGCCCACAGCGCGGGATCACACCCAGCGCCCAAAGGCCCGAACCGACGCCCGTACAGCCCCTCCGGGTCCGACCTGTCATGCCACAGATCCAGCTCAAAAAGCCCGCTGAGGCATGTGCGGGTGTACTCCATGTGCCGTACTTCCAAGGCGGCGGCGCGAAGCTGTCCACCGGGCATCAGACGTATGGCGGCGTTTTCAAAAATCACCGCGGCGGCGTCGTCGCTCAAGCCGCTTTACCTCGCCCTCTCGTCCTCGCTGGCGTCACTTAACCTCGGGCTCCCGTTGGTCGCCCTCAGGCGTTGACGCCGCTCGTCCTCTCCCCAACGGGCTTTTGCCCGTCGGGGACCCCTTTGGTCGGTCTCAGGCGCAGGCTTGGCTCCTCCTCTCCCCAACGGGCTTTCGCCCGTCGGGGACCCCGGTCACGTCAGCCGGCTTGGAAATACACAAAATATTCCCTGCGCCGGCGCAAGGTCGTGGGAGGCGCCGGCGTTGTTCTCGATTTGCAGGCGGTTCAGAGTGAGTGCCGCCCGCGCAAGGTCGCTGTTCATGTGCTCTCCCCGTCCAGCGCGGCCTCAATCGGGGTGAGGAGGGCGGAGAGGGCGGCTTCGGGGGAGGCGTCTATGGTACAGCCGGAGGCCATGGCGTGACCGCCGCCGCCGAAAAGCTTGGCTATTTCTGAGACGTTTACCTGTCCCGTGGAGCGAAGGGAGACGCGGCAGCCGCCGTCCTCCTGCTCGCGTATGGTGACGCTTACCCGGTGCCCGGAGAGCTTCCCCGCCAGGGACGCCACGTCGTCCATGTCGTCCTCGGTGACGCCGCAGGTCCTTATCATGTCCAGCGTCACGATGTTTGCCACGATCTCTCCGCTGTGGAAGGTGCGGAGGTTTGAATATATCGCCCCCTCAAGAGCGAGACGCGGGCGGGTGAAGGTGCGGAAAAAGAGCCGGGAGAGCCCGGCGGTGTCCGCCCCCGCGCGGGCGAGGACCGCGGCGGCAAGGAAGGTCCTTTCCGTCACGTTGGCGTACTGGAAACAGCCCGTGTCGGTGGACACGGCGATGTACAGAAGGTCCGCCTCCTCCTTGGTCGGTCCGTCGTGGAGGAGGCCGATGAGGGACAAAATTATCTCCCCGCAGGAGGCGCGGGAGTCGTCAAGGACTGTCTCGCGGGCAAAGCCGGAGTTGGAGGGGTGGTGGTCGAAGGCCAGCGCCACCTCCCCCTTGAAACCCTCAGGGAAGAGCCCGGACGAGGCGATGTCCACGCTCACAACCCGGTCATAGGTATACCCCTCCGGGGCGATGAATTTGTCCGTGAAGGGGCGGAATTTTTCGGTTATTCCGGGGTTTTGGCACATATACGCCGTCTTGCCGCAGCGCCGAAGGGCGCTTGTCAGCGCGGCGGCGGAGCCCAGAGTGTCCCCGTCCGGGCGGGTGTGGGTGAGAATGAGGTAATTGTCGTGGCAGGTGAGCCACAGAGCGGCGTCAATCAGCGTCATTTTCCGTTTCCTCCGGCTTGATGTCCAGGGAGGCGAGAATGGAGTTGATGTGCGCGCCCTCCTCGATGGAGTGGTCGATGATGAAGGTGAGCTCCGGCGTGTTGCGAAGTCTGAGCCTCTGCCCCAGCTCTCGTCTGAGCCAGCCGGAGGCGGATTTGAGCCCCTGCTTCATGGTCTTTTCGTCCTCCAGCCCCAGGACGCTCAGGTATATTTTGGAATATTTCAGATCCCCCGTGGTCTCCACGGCGGTGACGGACACAAGCCCCTGGTGCACCCGCGGGTCCTTAACCTCCCTGAGCAGCTTGTCCACGCACAGCCGTATATCCTCGTTGATACGGTTCAAATGATTGGATGGCATGATATTCTTTCCTTTCCCCAATAAAATATTTTTTCCAAGGACATGCGCCTTGGAAAAAACACCTTTTGTCAAATCGAGTGTGCGAGCGCAGCGAGTGCGCGAGATTTGACAGCAGGAACAAATAGAATGAATTTCGCAAAATTCATTCTATTTGTTCCGCACGCCTCCCCTTGGCATTTGAAGCCCGCAAAGCGGGCTTCAAAGCCAGTTAAATCTGCTCCATAACAAAACATTCGATTATGTCGCCGATCTTGATGTCGTTGAATTTGTCAACCTGCATACCGCACTCGTAGCCGGAGGCGACCTCGCGGACGTCGTCCTTGAAGCGGCGCAGGGAGGCAAGCTCCCCGTCGAAGATGATCACGTTGTCCCGAATGACCCGGACCTTGCAGCCGCGCTGGATCTTGCCGTCCTGGACGTAGCAGCCGCAGACGGTGCCGACCTTGGATACCTTGTAGGTCTCCCGCACCTCGGCGTGGCCCAGCTGGACCTCCCGGAACTTGGGGGCGAGCATACCCTTCATTGCCGCCTCGATCTCGTTTATGCAGTCGTAGATTATGCTGTAAAGCCTGATGTCCACGTGGCTCCTGGCGGCGTTTTCCCTGGCGGCGCTGTCGGGACGGACGTTGAAGCCAACGACTATAGCGCCGGAGGTGGCGGCGAGCATCACGTCGGACTCGGAGATGGCGCCAACTGCGGAGTGGATGACGCGCACCCGGACCTCCTCGTTGGTGAGCTTCTCTAAGCTCGCCTTTATCGCCTCGGCGGAGCCCTGGACGTCCGCCTTTACGATGATGGGCAGCTCCTTCAGCTCGCCCTCCCTGATCTGGGCGAAAAGGTCCTCCAGGGATACCTTTTTCGCGCCGGCGTCGGGGGCGTTCCTGCCGGCCCTGCGCTCCTCGGCAAGCTCCCTTGCCATTCTCTCGTCAGCCACGGCGTTGAAGATGTCGCCGGCGTCGGGGACCTCGCTCATGCCCGCGATCTCCACGGGGACGGAGGGGCCCGCCTCGGTTACGCGCTCGCCCTTGTCGTTCATCATTGTGCGCACGCGCCCCACGGCGGTGCCGGCGATGATGATGTCGCCCTGGTGAAGGGTGCCGTTCTGGACGAGGACGGTCATAATGGGGCCTCTCCCTTTGTCAAGCCGCGCCTCGATGACCACGCCCTTTGCCGCCCTGTTGGGGTTGGCGCGGAGCTCCTGGACCTCGGAGAGAACCACCAGGTTCTCCAAAAGCTCCTGTATGCCCTCGCCGGTTTTGGCGGATATGGGGCATACTATGGTGTCGCCGCCCCACTCCTCAGGGACTATGTCGTACTCGGTGAGCTGCTGCTTTATCCGTTCGGGGTTGGCGCCGTGGACGTCCATTTTGTTTATCGCCACGACTATAGGTATTTTTGCCGCTTTCGCGTGATTTATTGATTCCACAGTCTGGGGCATTATTCCGTCGTCGGCCGCCACCACAAGAATGGCGATGTCCGTCGCCATTGCGCCGCGGGCGCGCATGGAGGTGAAGGCCTCGTGTCCCGGGGTGTCCAGGAAGGTTACGGGGGAGCCGTTCACCATGACCCGGTAGGCGCCGATGTGCTGGGTTATGCCGCCCGCCTCGCCGGACGCCACGTTGGTGGAGCGTATCTTGTCAAGAAGCGAGGTCTTGCCGTGGTCCACGTGGCCCATGACCACAACGACGGGGGCGCGGGGGACAAGCTCCTCCTCGGTGTCCTGCCGGTCGTCGATGAGGCGCTCCTCGATGGTGACGACGACCTCTTTTTCCACCTTACAGCCCAGCTCCATCGCCACGAGCGCGGCGGTGTCGTAATCTATCGTGTCGGAGACGGACGCCATTACGCCCATCCTTATGAGGGACTTGACCACCTCGGCGCCGGTCTTCTTCATTCGGGAGGCCAGCTCCCCGACGCTTATTTCGTCGGGTATCTGGACCCTGACGGGCGCCTTTTTCGCCACCTCGAACTGGAGGCGGCGGAGACGGTCGCGCTCCTCCTGGCGGCGCTTGGCGGATTTGTCCGCGGCGGGGCTCTGGCGCTGCTGTCCGCCCTTCTTCTTTATCTGCTCCTTGCCGCGCCTCATGCTGTTGGCGCGCTCGCCCGCCATGTTGTCGAACCGCTCGTCGTATTTTTCGATGTTCAGCGTGACGCCGGAGGTGTCAATGACCCGCTTCTCCTTCTCGGGGCGGGGCTTGAAGGGCTTGTCGGCCTGCTTCGCGGCGGGCTTTTGGGCCTGCGGCTGGCGGGGCTGGTCCTGCGGCTTCTCCTCCCCGGCGGGCGCGGCTGCCGCCTCCTGCGTGGCGGCGGGGGCGGGCTCGGCCTTGGGAGTGTCGGCAAATACCTCCGCGATGGACTCCATCTGGTGGTGCTGTGTCAGATACTCAAAGATACAGTCAAGCTCCCGCTCCTCAAGCACCTGCATAGGACTTTTGGGCGTGGAGGAGTACTTCGTCAGGATCTCGCTTATCGCCTGTGTCTTGACGCCGAAATCCTTCGCTACCTCGCGCACCCTGTATTTTACCATTACTGCCATACCGAAAAATCATCCTTTCAAGTGCTCAATTCACCGGCGCTTTGCCGGCGCCCCGTTGGGCGGTTATTTTTTCTTTTTTCCCTTTTGGAGGTTCCTTCTGTGGCGCTTTTCTTCCTCCTGCCGCTCCATCGCCTTCTCGTCCCTTTCGGCGAGGGCGGCGCGTATATCCTCAAAGCCCGGTCGCTCTCCGGAGAGCTTCTCCGCGAAGGCGTGGGCAAAATGGATGTCCGTAATTGCCAGGGCGCTGACGGCGCCCTTCCCCAGGGCGGCGCCCAGCTCCTCGCCGGTGAAGGGGAGGGCGGCGATGGGACAGCGGGCGGCGGCCGCGGCGTTTTCGGCGCGGGTGAGGGTGTTTTTTCCGGCGTCGGAGGCGGTGGCGATGAGCTTCGCCTTGCCGGCGCGCGCCGCCATCGCGATATATTCCTCGCCGATCTCCACCCTTCCCGCCTTGCGGGCGAGGCCCAAAAACGAAAGCGCGCTCATTCTCCCGCCTCCATCTGGGCGCGGAGGGTGTCAAATATATCCTCCGGTATCTCAACGCCCAGGGCCCTTCCCAGGGCGCGGGACTTTATCGCCCTTTTGAGGCACTCCGGGTCCGGGCAGATGTAGGCTCCGCGCCCCGGCTTTTTGCCACGGGAGTCGATGCTGACCTCGCCCTCCGGGGAGCGGACGACGCGTATGAGCTCCCGCTTTGGCTTCTGCGCCCTGCACCCCACGCACTGGCGGACAGGTATTTTTTTCTGCATAGAAAACAACCTCTTTTCATGGGGTCCCCGCACGATTGAAAATCGTGTGGGGAGAGGAGGAGCAAACACGGCGCCTGAGCCCGACCGTCAGGGAGGGCGAGGTTAAGCGTGTTCCGCGACGACGAAGCTTTCTGGCTTTATGTCAATCTTGTAGCCGGTGAGCTTCACGGCGAGGCGGACGTTCTGGCCCTCCTTGCCGATGGCGAGGGAGAGCTGGTCGTCGGGGACTATGACCCGGCAGGACTTGGACTCGTCGGGGAACTCCACACGCACCACCTGGGAGGGGGCGAGGGCAGCCGCCACGTACTCGGCGGGGTCCTCGGAGTATTTGACGATGTCTATTTTCTCGTCCCGCAGCTCCTTCACCACGGCTCCCACGCGCCCGCCGCGAGGACCGACGCAGGCGCCGATGGGCTCCACCTCAGGGTCGGAGGACCAGACGGCGATCTTTGTGCGGCTGCCGGGCTCGCGGGCGATGGACTTTATCTCCACGGTGCCGTTGAATATCTCAGGGACCTCCAGCTCAAAGAGCCTCTTGACAAGGCCGGGGTGGGTGCGGGAGACTGTGACCTGGGGGCCGGAGCCGATCTTGCGCACGTCGATGACGTAGACCTTTATCATGTCGCCCTCCCGCAGCTGCTCCGTGGCGACGCGCTCGGAGGCGGGCATGAGCGCCTCGGTGTAATCGCTCCCCGCCGCCATTGTGACGGTGACGGAGCCGCGCACGGGGTCGATGCGGCTGACGGTGCCGGTGAGTATCTCGTGTCCCTTGGAGCTGAACTCCTCATAGACCTGGTGGCGCTCCGCCTCGCGGATGCCCTGGATTATCACCTGCTTCGCCGCCTGCGCCGCGATGCGCCCGAACTTTTTGGTGTCAACGGGGACGTTCACGGTGTCGCCAACCTGGGCGTGCTTTGAGTAGCGGCGCGCCTCCTCGGGGAGTATCTGGACGGCGGGGTTCTCCACGTCCTCCACCACGTCCTTGCGGATGTACATCTCTATCTTCTTTTTGGACTCGTCCACCTCGACAACCATGTTCTCCTCGGCCGCCGGGTTGTCCTTGCGCAGCGCCGCCAAAAGGGCCTGGCGGATCTTCTCGATCATGTCCTCCTTGGGTATGCCCTTTTCCTTTTCGATGTCGGCGATGGCGTCAAAAAATTCTGCGTTCATAATGCTTTGATCCTTTCTGACCGTTTATTCCAGCCTCAGGTGGACGCTTGCCACCCGGTCCTTTTCAAAGGTTCGCGACGCGCCGCCGGAAAGCTCCAGGGTGACGGCGCCGGAGTCATAGCCGGCGAGCTTGCCATTAAATTCCTTCTGCCCGTCCAGCGCCTTGTAGAGCTTCACCGTGACGGGGGAGCCCATGAAGCGCGCAAAGTCGCTCTCCCGCTTCAGCGCCCGTTCGAGCCCCGCGGAGGAGACCTCAAAATTGTAGCTCTGCTCGATGGGGTCGGCCTCGTCCAGCATGGGGTCCAGGGCGCGGGAGACGGCCTCGCAGTCGTTGATGGAGACGCCGCCCTCCTTATCGATGTAGACCCGCAGGAACCACTCGCCAGCCTCGCGGACAAATTCCACGTCCCACAGCTCGCAGCCCAGCGACTCCGCAACGGGCTTCGCCATTTGGGAAACAATGTCGGTTATTTTGCTCATTTTCAGTAAATCCGGCCTTCCGTAAAAATCGCGTAAAAAAGAGTGGGAACATACCCACTCAAGCAAATCCTCATACCAACATAGGAGATTATATCATATGTATCTGGGATTTGCAAGAGTTTTTTGAAAATACGTACCTTTTCATTGACAAAAAGGAGAGCTTGTCCTAAACTTGAGCCAATCGGGAAAGGGGTGCCCAATATGTCAAGGCTCATAGGGGACCGGAAATTCTACCGTTCGACAATGGCGGTGGCGGTGCCCATAATGGTACAGAACTTCATAACAAACTTTGTCTCCATGCTGGACAACATCATGGTTGGCAGGGTGGGGACGGCGCAGATGAGCGGCGTCGCCATTGTGAACCAGGTGCTTTTCGTCATCAACCTATGCATTTTCGGGGCGGTGTCCGGCGCGGGGATCTTCACCGCCCAGTACGCGGGGAGCGGGGACAGCGAGGGCGTGCGCGCCACCTTCAGGTTCAAGCTCATGGCGGTGCTCGCCATATCCCTGGCGGGGATCGGGGCGATGGGCACCTTTGGGGAGGAGCTCATATCCCTGTGGCTCCGGGGCGAGGGGAGCCCGGAGGAGGCGGCGCAATACTTAAAATACGGGCTGGAGTACATGAGGGTGATGCTCTGGGGGATCGTGCCCTTCGCGGTGTCCAACGTATACTGCTCCACCCTCAGGGAGAACGGCGAGACCGTGGCGCCCATGGCGGCGGGGATAATCGCGGTGCTGGCGAATCTGGGGCTCAACTACGCGCTTATCTTCGGGCACCTGGGGGCGCCCGCCATGGGCGTCCGGGGCGCGGCGTGGGCGACGGTCATATCCAGGTTTGTGGAGCTGGGCGCGGCGGCGCTGTGGACGCACAGGCACACGGCCCGGTTCCCCTTCGCCAGGGGGCTTTACAGGACCATGCGGGTGCCGGCGGCGCTGACGGGACAGATACTCAAAAAGGGCACGCCGCTGATTTTAAACGAGACGCTTTGGGCGGCGGGGATGGCGGTGCTCAACCAGTGCTACTCCGTCAGGAGTTTGGCGGTGGTGTCGGCGATAAATATCGAGTCCACCGTGTGGAACGCCATGAGCGTGGCGTATATGGCCACGGGCAACGCGGTGGGGATAATCATAGGGCAAAGGCTGGGGCGCGGCACGGATAAGGACGCGGTGATGGACGAGCTTGTGAAGCTCACCGCCTTTTCCGTGGCCATGAACGTTGTGACGGCGGCGGTTTTGGCGGCGGTGTCGCCCTTCTTCCCGCTTCTCTACGCCACAACCGATGAGGTGAGGGCGCTCGCCACAAAATTCATACTCGTCCAGGCGGCGATCATGCCGCTTTACGCCTTTACAAACTGCTGTTATTTCGCCCTGCGCTCCGGCGGCAGGACCATGATAACGGTGCTGTTTGACTCGGTGTTCGTCTGGGGCGTCAACGTGCCGCTGGCGTTTATTTTGAGCCGGTATACCTCCGTTCCGGTGGTGCCCATGTTTGCCGCCGTGCAGCTCACGGAGGCGGTGAAGTGCTTGATCGGGTACGCCTTCATCAAAAAGCGAACCTGGATGCAGACCATAACCGTGTGAGGGTTTCGGGGCGAAAGTGGCATTAAAATCTCAAGAATTGTGTTGAGAAATTTTTTGATTCTGCTATAATGTACATAGGTAAAAATCATCGGAGGGAGTGACGGCATGGATACGCGGGAGCTTTTGAAAGGGCTTGGAGACGGGTCACTTGACGCGCGTCTGGGGCGGATATACGGCTCCGGGGAGGAGCTTGCCAGGGCGCGGGACAGGGCCGGGCGGACGGCGCGGAGGCTGGAGGAGCTTTACGGGCCCCACGGCGAGTGCGGGCTGTTCTCGGGCCCCGGCAGGACGGAGATAGGCGGCAACCACACCGACCACCAGCACGGAAGGGTGCTGTGCGGCAGTGTGAACCTGGACATTCTCGCCGCCGCCGCGCCCAACGGGACATGGACGGCGCGGGTGGCGAGCGAGGGGTACGAGCCCATCGAGGTGGACCTGTCGGACCTGGAGCCACGCGAGGAGGAGTTCGGCACCACGGCGGGGCTCGTCCGGGGCGTGGCGGCGGGAGCCGTCAGGCGGGGATACAAGGTGGGCGGCTTTGACGCCGCGGCGGTGTCCAGCGTGCTCTCCGGTTCGGGGCTTTCCTCCTCGGCGGCATTTGAGGTGCTGGTGGGGAACATCGTGAACGCCTTTTTCTGCGGCGGGAGCATGGACCCGGTGGAGATAGCGAAGATAGGGCAGTTCGCGGAGAACGTTTATTTCGGCAAGCCCTGCGGGCTCATGGACCAGATGGGCTCCTCTGTGGGCGGCGCCGTGGGGATAGATTTCTCAGACCTGGAAAATCCCGTGATAACCCCGGTGGACTTCGACTTTTCCGGTTCAGGTCACGCCCTTTGCATAATCGACACCCGCTCGGACCACGCGGACCTCACCGGCGATTACGCCGCCATAACACAGGAGATGAGGGCGGTTGCGGGGCACTTCGGAAAGGGCTTTCTGCGGGAGGTGCCGGAGGCGGAGTTTAGGGCGGCGGTCCCGGAGCTTAGGAGGGAGTGCGGAGACAGGGCGGTTATACGCGCCATGCACTTCTACGCCGACGACGCCCGCGCCGCGATGGAGGCGGAGGCGCTGAAAAACCGGGACTTTGAGGGCTTTTTGAGGCTGGTCAATGAATCGGGGCTCTCCTCGGAGACGCTTTTGCAGAATATCTGGTCGCCCTCGGACCCCCAGAGGCAGGCGGTGACCCTGGCGCTGGCGGCGGGCAAGGCGCTCCTTGGGGGGCGCGGGGCAATACGTGTCCACGGCGGCGGGTTCGCCGGAACGGTCCAGGCGTTTGTGCCGGAGGAGCTGGTGAGCTCCTTCAGGGCGGGGATCGACGGCATCTTCGGCGCGGGGGCGTGTCACATACTGCGCATCCGTCCAACGGGCGGCGCGGCGATTATATAAGGAGGTCAAATCATGGCTATACTTGTTCTTGGCGGAGCCGGGTATATCGGCTCGCATACGGTTTGGGAGCTCTGTGAGGCGGGGCGCGACGTGGTGGTGGCGGACAACCTCCAGACGGGCTTCCGGGAGGCCGTCCACCCCAACGCGCGCTTTTACAAGCTGGACATCCGTGACCGGGAGGCGCTGGACGTGCTCTTCCAGGCGGAGAAGATCGACGGCGTCATTCACTTTGCCGCCTGCTCACAGGTGGCGGAGTCCATGCGCGACCCGCTGAAATATTACGACAACAACCTCCACGGCACCATGGTCCTGCTCTCGGCGATGGCCGCCCACGGGGTGAACAGGATAGTTTTCTCCTCCACCGCCGCCACATACGGCGAGCCGGAGCGGGTACCCATTTTGGAGACGGACCGCACACAGCCCACCAACACCTACGGCGAGACGAAGCTCTCCATGGAGCACATGATGAGCTGGTGCTCCAAGGCATACGGGCTCCGGTACGTGGCGCTTCGGTACTTCAACGCCTGCGGCGCGCACCCCTCCGGGAAGATAGGCGAGGCCCACGACCCGGAGACGCACCTCATACCCATCATACTCCAGGTGCCCAACGGTCAGAGGGATAAGCTCACCGTCTTTGGCGACGACTACCCCACCCCCGACGGGACCTGCATAAGGGACTACATACACGTCACGGACCTGGCCCAGGCGCACATTCTGGCTCTGGACTACCTGATGAACGGCGGGGAGAACAACGTCTTTAACCTGGGCAACGGCGTGGGATTTTCAAATAAAGAGGTGGTGGAGACGGCGCGCGCCGTGACGGGGCACCCCATCCCCATGGAGATCGGACCCCGGCGGCCCGGCGACCCGGCGAGGCTTGTGGCCTCCTCCGAGAAGGCGAAGAGGGTGCTGGGCTGGACGCCGCAGTATAACGACCTAAACACCATAATATCCACCGCCTGGGAGTGGCACAGGAACCACCCCAACGGGTATAAGGAGTGAGGCGGGAAGATGATAGACGAGGCCGTATCCAAGCTCATAACCTACGCCGCGCGCACGGGGCTCATTGAGGAGTCAGAGAAGATATGGGCGGTCAACGCCGTGCTGGAGACGCTGAAAATTGACTCCTACGCAGACCCCGGCGTAAGCTGGGGGGACATTGACCTGGCGGCGGTGCTGGACGAGCTCACCCACGACGCTTTTGAGCGCGGCGTCATACCCGGCGACTCCACGGACTACCGGGACCTTCTGGACACCTCCCTCATGGGCAGGCTTACGCCGAGACCGGCGCAGGTCATTGAAAAATTCAAATTTCTCTATGCCCAAAGCCCCAAGGCGGCGACGGACTGGTATTACCGCTTTTCACAGGACACCAACTACATCCGGCGGGACAGGATAGCCCGTGACATGAAGTGGACGGTGGACACCGACTACGGGACACTGGACATAACCGTGAACCTGTCTAAGCCTGAGAAGGACCCCAAGGCCATCGCGGCGGCGAGGAACCTGCCGGCGGCGGCGTACCCCAGGTGCCAGCTGTGCGCCGAAAACGAGGGCTACGCCGGAAGGCTCAACCACCCGGCGAGGCAGAACCACCGGACCGTACCCATAACCATAAACGGCTCCCCCTGGTTCTTGCAGTATTCGCCCTATGTCTACTACAACGAGCACTGCATTTGCTTCAACCGGGAGCACACGCCCATGAAAATAGACAGGGCTTGCTTTGAAAAGCTCCTGGACTTTGTGGGGCAGTTCCCCCACTACTTTGTGGGCTCAAACGCGGACCTGCCCATCGTGGGCGGCTCCATCCTTGCCCACGACCACTTCCAGGGCGGGCATTACACCTTCCCCATGGAGCGGGCGCCCATTGAGACGCCGCTGGTGTTCCGGGGCTTTGAGGACGTGACAGCCGGGATAGTCCGCTGGCCGCTTTCGGTGATACGCATAAGGAGCCCCAAGCCCCAGAGACTTGTGGACCTGGCGGACAGGATACTCACCGCCTGGCGGGGATACACCGACGAGGGCGCGTTCATATTTGCCGAAACCGACGGGACGCCCCACAACACAATTACCCCCATCGCCCGCAGGCGCGGGGAGGACTACGAGCTGGACCTGGCGCTTCGGAACAACATAACCACCGAGGAATACCCCATGGGCGTCTATCACCCCCACCCGGAGATACACCACATCAAGCAGGAGAACATCGGCCTCATCGAGGTCATGGGCCTCGCGGTGCTGCCCTCCAGGTTGAAGGCGGAGCTCAATGCCGTGGCGGAGGGGCTCGTCTCCGGCGCGGACCTCACATCGTCGCCCCTCACGGCAAAGCACGCGCAGTGGGCGGAGGAGTTGAAGAGCAGGTATGCCTTCACCGACAGCGAAAGCGCCCTTGAGGTCGTAAAGCACGAGGCGGGGCTGGTGTTCGCCAAGGGGCTTGAGCACTGCGGAGTCTTCGGCAGGGACGAAAAGGGCAAGAATGAGTTTTTGAGGTTCATCGCAAGTGTGTGATTTGGCTCACTTTAAATCGTGAAAAATCCAATCAAATACATAGAAAAAAGCGCCGAAAAGGAAGACTTTTCCGGCACTTTTTTCTATAAAATATTAAAAATCCAATATTGACATTTATTTAACGTCAGGATACAATATGAGTACAATGGACAGTGGGGGAAAGTGCCGCTCCGCAGTACGGACGCGGTGCCTGTTGTCCGAAAGGAGGCAATAGCCATGAAAAAAACATTCAAAAAGCTGTTTGCTGTGGCGCTTTGCGCGGCAGTAGTCGTGGCGCTGGCGGCGGTCCCCGCGGGAGCCGTCAATGTGCACAGCCACGAGGAAGCGGCCTTACCTGTGTCCGCTCCGTCGCGTCCGCTTATGGCGGCAGCCGGCGGAAGCTGCGACGGGAACCACAGCTTTGTGGCGGTGGGAAATTATAACGGAACCGACTGCGAATGGGGTCAGGTGAACTTTGTCATCTACAGATGCACCAAGTGCGGCGCAGAGTACACCACCGGCACCCGCGTTGTAAGCAGCGAGGGTGGCGGCGGTGAACACAGTTATGCGGTGAGAACCTTCGGCGGCTGCCCCGGAAACCCGATCACACAGACATATTGTACCAATTGCAGCTACGAAGGTTATCCCACGGGCGGCGAACACAGATGGAGCTCACATATCACAGCTGAGCCCACCTGCACCACCCAGGGAACCGCCGTCAGGGAGTGCGAGGGCTGCGGCGCCACCGAAGAGGTGACAATTCCCACCGTCGCGCACGAATACGGCGAGGTTTTGGCAAAGGCCGCGACCTGCACGGAGAACGGCGGTACATATCGGGAGTGCGTAAAGTGCCAAAATCAGAAGATTCTGACGGTCACCCCCGCCCTCGGCCACAGGTGGGAGGCGGCGGACCCCGCCGACCCCTCTCAGGGCGAGATATGCGGCCGCTGCGGTGAGACGCGGGCGGCTCAGTGCGAGCACACCACATTGTCCGGCTGGAGGAGCGACGCCGACGGGCACTGGGTGGAGTGCGTGAGCTGCAAGCAGATAATCGGCGGGAAGAGCGCCCACGCCGACGCCGACGGCGACGGCAAATGCGACGTCTGCGGCTACACCGTGAAGTCCCAGAAGCCCGCCTGCCAGCACCAGTGGCAGGTCACCAAGCCCTTTGGCGCGTTGAACCACTACGAGCAGTGCGAGCTGTGCGGTGAGACCCGTCAGGTCTCCTGCGCCACGGCCGAGCACAGACCCAGGCAGTACTGCACCGAGCCCACCTACTGCGTCTGCGGCAACAAGGTGGCGGATGGACGGCCGCGCCACAACTTCGGCACGTGGATTTGCCACGACGAGACACATGAGCACAAGTGCCTCAACATCGGCTGCCAGTACGGTGAGGAAGGCAAACATGAATACAGTGTACAGGACGGGGTGAGCATCTGCTCCGTATGCAATATGAAGAGCCTCGCTTCCACCGTTCCCGCCGTGCATACGCACGTCTACGGCGTTTGGACCTCCAACGGCGCCAACGGGCACTCAAGGCTGTGCACCGGCGTCGGCTGCACTGAGACCGAGACCGCGCCCCACACCCTGGGCGCCGCCGACTGCACGGGCAGGGCGACCTGCACCGTATGCGGCGCGGTGGTAAGCACCTCCAAGGGCTCCGTCCACACCGGAGGGACAAGGGTCGATAACGCCAAGGCCGCCGAGATCGGCAAAGAGGGCTACACAGGCGACACCGTTTGCGTCGGCTGCGGAGAAGTGCTCGAAAAGGGCAAGACCATTGAGGCGCTGAAAGCCAACCACACCCACGACCACAGCATTATGTGCCACGACGCCGCCGGTCACTGGTGCGCCTGCGAATGCGGCGACACCACCGCCCCCGTGGGACATACCGGCGGTGAGGCAACCTGCGCCACGCTCGCCGTCTGCTCCATCTGCGGCGAAAGCTACGGAACGCTTGCCAACGCCAACCACGTGGGCGGCACCGAGCTTCGTGACGCCAAGCCCGCCGAGGTGGGCGTACCGGGCTACACCGGCGACGTTCACTGCCTGGGCTGCGGCTCTGTCCTGACAAAGGGCACCGTCATCGAGGCGTTGAAGGAAAGCCACACCCATGATTATTCCATGCTCATATACGACTCCCACGGTCACTGGTATGAGTGCTCCTGCGGCGAAATGAAGGAGTCCGAGGCGCACACCTACAACAGCAAGGGAGTCTGCACCGTCTGCGGCGACGTGAAGGCGGTGGAAATCGCCCCTGGGGCTGCCCACGTTCACGCCTTCTCCGCTCAGTGGAAGTCCGACGGGACACAGCATTGGCACGTCTGCGAGACCTGCGGCGCCGAGGCGGACAGGGACGACCACGTATTTGACAACGGCAAGTGCGCGGACTGCGGTCTTGCCAGCGAGAAGCACGCCATCATTCAGATGCATGAGGATGACAAGGCCGCTGCCGAAGCGCAGTTGAAGACCCGCAACAGCGTTCTCACCAACTTCACTGACGTTAAGGACAGCTATTACACCGTGGCGCTCCAGCGTATGTACAATGCCGGAATAGTCAGCGGAACGTCCAAGACAAGCTACGGCGTGGGCGCCGAGTCCAAGAGGTTCACCCTTATGACCATCCTTGCGCGTATCGCGGGGGTTGAGGGCGCGTCTAAGCCAGAGACCTACAAGGAGGCAGGCGAGGCCTGGGCGAAGGAGAACGGGCTTTACGTGGGCGACAGAGAAGGAAGACTCACCCGTCAGGAGATGTTCTTCATGCTCTGGAAGGCCGCCGGCGGCGAGAGCGCCGACGAGACGGTGCTTAACCGCTTCTCCGACATCTCCGACATCAATGCGGAGTACCGTCAGGCAGTGGCGTGGTGCGTTGAGCGCGGTCTTGTGAACGGCTCCAGCAACGCCGGTTACGTCACCATCAACGCCGAAGGCAACGCCTCCCGCGAGCAGATAGCCTACCTCATCGCCGAGTACATCGACGCTGCCGTAATTGACATTTCCAAGCTGTAAACGGACGAAAGATAAATATAACGCGCAAAACCCTCCCCGGCGGGGAGGGTTTTGCGCTTGTCGAAAAGGGCGAAACCCTTTTTTGAGGGTAAATTCTACCGTCTATCGGTTGAGGTTTTTATGGAAAGGGGGTATTATCGGGGCAGGAATTTTCTAAAAGGAGGTACATATATGTTTCAAATCGACAAGGCACAGTTCGGGGCGTTTGTGGCGGAGCTTCGGCGGGAGCGGGGGTTGACGCAAAAGGAGCTGGCGGAGAAGCTCTATATCTCCGACAAGGCGGTGAGCAAGTGGGAGACGGGTACGAGCCTGCCGGACATCTCGCTGTTGACGCCGCTGGCGGAGGAGCTGGGGGTGACGGCGGCGGAGCTCCTCAGCGCGCGGAGAATGGACAGCGGCGAGACTATGGACGTCTCCCAGGCGGACACGCTTCTCAGGCGCGCCCTGGAGCTGTCGCCCTCGGAGGGGCTGAGAAGGCCGGGAAAACGGCGGGTTTTGACGTTTATCGGGCTTGCCGCTCTGTCGGCGGCGGAGATAGCGGCGCTTGTGCTGCTCACGGAGTGGAGACCGGGGTTCTGCCTGTTGGTGCCGGAGAGCATCGGGCTCATGATCGGCGCGTACTTCTTCCTTGCGGTGAAGACGCGCCTGCCGGGATATTACGACGAGAACAAAATCGACGTATATACAGACGGCTTTTTAAGGCTCCACATGTCGGGGCTGGCGATGAACAACGCCAATTGGAGCTACATACTTCGGGCGTTCCGCGGCTTCGCCGCCGCGACGCTGGCATTGTGGCCGCCGGCGGCGTGGTGCCTGGAGCGATTCACCTCCCCGGACAGCAAGCTCAGGCTTTTCGCGACCCTCGCCTTCACCCTCGGCGGCCTGTTCATCCCCACCTACGCCGCAGGAATAAAGCACAGAAAGGGTTAAAATTCGGAGATACATATTAAAAACCCCAAAATTAAACATTTTTCCGGCGGCATGTACGTCGGAAAAATCACCTTATGTCGCGCAAGTGTGTGACATATGGGGTCCCCACGCAATCGTGATTGCGTGGGGAGAGGAGGAGCGAAGTCCGCGCCTGAGCCCTGCCATCGGGGGACCCCGACAGGCAAAAGCCTGTTGGGGAGAGGACGAGCCGAGCCTGCGCCTGAGGGCGACCATAGGGAGCCCGAAGTAAAGCGGCTCGATCGAGGACGAGGGGGCGAGGTTAAGCGACTTCAGCGACGACGAGTGCGCGCAGCGCGACAGCAGAAAAAATTTCTGGAAATGTCCGCAGACATTTCCAGAAATTTTTTCGCACGTTCCCCCTCAAAAAAGGGCATCGCCCTTTTTTGAAAAGGGTATAAATGGCTCCGGTTCCGTGTCGGCGTCGCGGAGGATCTTTTGCATCCATATCACGTCCACCCAGCGGCCCATTTTCCAGGCGCATTTGGAGAAGCGGGCGACGCGCTCGAAATCCAGGGAGGAGTGGAACTTTATGCTGTCCTTGTTGGGGTGGGAGATGCAGGCGTCGATGCTGGCTATATTCTGGAGGCGGAGTATCCGCTCAAGCTCCTGGTAAAGGAGCCGGCCTATGCCCAGGCGGTGCATGTCCCGGCGCACGTAGACGCTTGCCTCACAGCACCAGTCGTAGGCGGCGCGCTCCCGGAACCTGCCGGCATAGGCGTAGCCCACGATCTCCCCGTCGCGCAGAGCGACCAGATACGGGTAACTCTGGAGGGTGTGGGTTATGCGCCGGGCGAATTCCTCTACGGAGGGGACCTCATACTCGAAGGTGACGGTGGTGTTCTCCACGTACCAGGAATATATGTCCAGAAGCGCGCGGGCGTCCTCCGGACGGGCAAGGCGGAGGGTTATCTGTGAATCTGCCATTTTAATACCCCTTTTTTGTCTTTGAGGACAGTATACAGCTAAAACGCGGCAAATGGAAGAGCGAAAAGGCAAAAAGGGCGCAGTTAGACAAAAGAAATATTTGTTGACTTGCCAACTTTAAAGCTTTATAATTTATGCAGCGGACACTATACATGAAAAAATGGGGAGGGTCGGCATAGTGCGCGTGGTGAAGCTTCTTGACATCATAATCGAATACGTGCTCATGCTGGCCTTTGCGGTGATGCTGGTGGCGGGAGTTTTCCGCCCCTGGTGCTTCGTCGCCGCGGCAATAGCTCTTGCGGGGTATTTTATTTGGGGCGCGCTGCGTCTCAGGTGTCCCAAGTGCGGCGGACAGGTGGAGCCGGGGGCGCTCCTTCGGGGCATCCGGCACGGGTGCCACTGCCCGGAGTGCGGGCATGAGATAATCGTCGTCACGCGCGTGAACCGGAGCATACCGGAAAAGCGCGGAAAATAAGTTGAAATACACAGGAAGGGAGCAATTATAATGAAGGACCAAAACTGCGGCTACTGCGTCGGGGGCGCGCCATTGGCGGCCTTCGGAATCAAGATCTGCGACCTCACCGTATCCCAGCTCATACTTTTCAAGGAGCAGTCCCACCCCGGCAGGTGCATTGTGGCGTACAAGGACCACGTGAGCGAGATCGTCAACTTATCCGACGAGGAGCGCAACGCCTTTTTCGCCGACGTGGACCGGGCCGCCAAAGCCATTCACGCCGCCTTCCACCCCGACAAGCTCAACTACGGCGCTTACGGCGACACCGGCTGTCACCTGCATATGCACCTGGTGCCGAAATATAAGGACGGCTACGAGTGGGGCGGCGTCTTCGCCATGAACCCCGGCGAAAAATTCCTGACGGACGGGGAATACGCGGAGATGATCGAGAAAATCAAGAAAAACCTGTAATATATGTAAAATATGGAAGTCCAAAGCCGGAGAAGCGTCAGCTTCTCCGGCTTTTTTCGTTCTGATACGGTCGAACTCAATGGAATACGGTAAAAAACTGTTGCATTTTTCCGTAAAATGAGCGATAATTACCGTGTATGACTTTGCCAGGGCAAAGCCATACGGCAGACAGAAAGAGAAACGGAGGCGGCGGGCGTGAATATTGATTCGGCGTTTTTCCTCTTTTGCTTTTTCCCGCTGATATTCATACTCTACGCCGCCGTGCCGAAGCGCGGCTTCAGAAACGGGCTCCTCACCGCCGCGGGACTGGTGTTTTGCGCCTTCGGGAGGATATTTGACCTGCTGGTGCTCCTCGCCGTCGCCGGCGTTACCTTCCTTTTCGGGCTCGCCCTGGGGGAGGGGAAGCGCCGCCGCCGGGTGGCTCTCACGGCGGGCGTTGTTTTCAACGTGCTGACCCTGGCGCTTTTCAAGACGCTGGAGAGGGTGGCTGTGACCGTCACGGGCGGGGAGAGCGCCATGCTGTTCCTCTTTGCCCAAGGCTCGCCGGTGAGACTGGCAGCGCCCCTGGGCGTGTCGTTTTTCGTGTTCAAGTGCGTCTCGTATCTGGCGGACTCCTACAAGGACCCCAAGGCGGGGACGAAAAGCTTTTGGCGGTTCCTCCTTTACGTCTCCTTCTTCCCGCAGCTTGCCAGCGGACCGATAACAAGGTTTTCCGATTTCGCGCCCCAGATAGACAGCCGCGAGATTGACGCGTCAAGCGCCGCCAATGGCATGAAGCGCCTTATTCGCGGCCTTGCCAAAAAGCTCATCATCGCCGGAGCCGCCGGTGGCGCGGCGGACGCGGTCTTCGCCCTCTCAAGGGGCGACCTGGACATACGCCTTGCCTGGCTCGGGGCGGTCGCCTACGCCATACAGCTCTTTTTCGACTTCGCCGGATACAGCGACATGGCCATCGGCCTTGGCGAGATGTTCGGCTTCGCCACGCCGGAAAACTTCGACTACCCCTACATATCCGCCTCGGTCACGGAATTTTGGCGGCGGTGGCACATATCCCTCTCAAGCTGGCTCAGGGACTACGTGTACATCCCCCTGGGCGGCAGCAGGTGTAGCAAATGGCGGACGGCGGCAAACAAGCTGGCGGTATTCCTCCTGTGCGGCGTTTGGCACGGCTTCGGGCTTACCTTCCTCATCTGGGGGCTGTGGCACGGCGTACTGTCGGCGCTGGAGGGGCTTTGCGATCTCCGCTCCCGTCAGAAAAAAGCGGGCTGGAGGGCCTTCGGGCACGTCTACACCCTCCTCGCGGTGGTTATCGGCTTTGTGATGTTCAGGGCGGAGACTCCGGCGCAGGGCTTTGCTGTGATGGCTGCCATGTTCGCGGGCTTCCGCTTCACCACCGCGGGAACCGCGGCGCTTTTCAGTATCCTCAACGCCAGGAGTGTCACGCTCCTGCTCCTGGGCGCCGCGCTGTCCACTCCGATCTGCCGGCGCGTCTCCCAAAGACTGCGGGGCAAATGGGCTCAGGCTGCGTCATACTTAGGTTACGCGGCGCTTTTTGTCCTGTGCGTCATGGAGCTTGCCCAGGGCGGCTTCTCGCCCTTCATCTACGCGCGGTTTTGAGGTGACGGTATGAAAAACATAGTTTTTATGGTCGCCGTATTTATCATGTGCCTTATACCAACGGTGGGACTTATCATATTCGGCCCCGGCGAGGCGGGGGCGAACGAGGTCCTGGCGGACCGCCCGGAGCTCACCACCCCGGAGGGAACGCCAAACACGGCAATTCTCTCCGACATTAAAAATTACGTTGACGACAGGTTCTACCTCCGGCAGGAGCTCATCACCGCCGGACGCAAAATATCCGCCGGGCTCTTTCGCGCGACGGGCGAGGACGATGTGATAATCGGCAAAAACGGCTGGCTTTTTTACGGCTCCACCCTGGACAACTTCACCGGCGCCGGAGGGCTCACCGAGAGGGAATATTTCGCGGCGGCGAAAAATCTGTCGCTGATGAACGAATACTGCGAATCCCGCGGCATACGCTTCCTTTTCACCTGCGCCCCCAACAAAAACTCAGTCTACGGCGAGTTCATGCCCAACACCGGTGTGAGAGCCGAAAGGTACGCGGCGGCGGAGCTTTACAGCCTCCTGGACGCCTCCGGCACCCCCTACGCCAACCTCCACACCGCCTTCAACGCGCTGGACGAGACGCTTTACTTCGCCCACGACTCCCACTGGACGAGCCGAGGCGCGGCGCTGGCGGCGGACGTTATCGGCGGTGCCCTGGGCAGGCCCAGCAGGTACTTTGAGGGCAACTTCACCCCCGCGCCCCACACCGGCGACCTCTACGAGATGGTCTACCCCGCCTGGGAGGACAGCGAGACCGACCTGGTGTACACCCCCGCCATTGAGCTGACCTACGGCGCCGGAGGCACAAGGCCCGACAGCATAACCATCACCGCCGAGGGCTCCGGCGAGGGCAGGCTCTTCATGTACCGGGACTCCTTCGGCAACAACCTTTACCCCTACATGGCGGACTCCTTCGCCTGGGCGCGCTTTTCCCGCAGCGCCCAATACGACCTCACCGGCGTGGACGCGGATTTCCTTGTTGTGGAGCTGGTGGAGCGGAACCTGGTAAATCTCTCCCAGTACCCTCCGGTCCTCCCCGCTCCGGAGAGGGATTTGGAGCTGCCCGCGCAGACCTCCGGCACGATACGCCTCGCCACGGGCGAGACCGGGCTGGAGGGCTATATCGGCATAACGGGCACGCTCCCCGCGGGCGCGGACGTTGACAGCCCCGTGTACATACAAAACAGCGCCGGGACCTTTGAGGCGGCGCTGACACCCGACGGCTTTTCAGCTCTGGTGCCCCTGGCAAACGGACCGTGGACGGCGGCGCTTTACGTGGGCGGCAAGCTCACTTCATTTGAGGGCATATAAGCGAGGTATAGAAAGATGAAAAAACTGATTGCTCTTATCCTTACCGGAATCTTGGCGCTGGGGCTCGTCTCCTGTGGCGATGTCAGCGTCTCCGTGGGCGACGGGGAGAAGGACGACGGACCTTCCGTCGGCGATTTGGCGCAGCTCCCGCCGGCAAACGGCGGCGCGGAGAATAACAACGTCCCCGACAGCGGCGAGGACCCTCAGCCCCCGGAGCAAAACGGAGAGGATGTCGCCGCCCCTCAGGACGGCGAGGAAACCGAGCCCGGTGAAAACGCCGAAAACGCCCCGGACGGTCAGGAGGGCGACACCGTTCCACCAGAGCAAAGCGGCGAGGGGAACGGCGAGACGCCCGAGCAGAATGAGAACACCGATCCCCCGAAAACCGAGGAGCCCCCGAAGCAGGAGGAGCCCCCCAAGACCGAGGAGCCCTCGAAAACCGAGGAGCCTCCAAAAACCGAGGAGCCGAAGCTCACCCCCGCCGAGGCGGTAGCTTTGGCGCTGACATATGTGGATCAGGACATAAGCAAGCTCATCGCCGTTCTCGGCGAGCCCGTGAGCTCCGACTACGCCCCCAGTTGCCTGGGCGCGGGGGAGGACGGAAACTTCTATTATGACGGCTTCATAGTCGCCACATACAGGGACGAGAGCGGGAAAGAGGTGGTCTACGATGCTTATGAGGCGTAAGACCGCTTTTGCCCTGGCGCTTGCCATGTGCCTCACCGCCTTTCCGGTATCATCCCTGGCGGAGGTACAGACTGAGGACACCGGCGATGCCCAAACCTCTGAGGACACCCAAAGCGCCGGAAAGCCCATAGAGCTGAAGGTCAGGGACCTTGAAAGCGTCCACGAGCCCCTGGTTCGGGGCTATGAAAACGGGTCCTTCGGGCTGAACGAGAAGCTCACCCGCGCCCAGGCGGCGTATATGTACTGCGAGCTTTTGGAGACTCCTCCCGAATTGGATAACTCCCTTCCCGACGTACCTGAGGACGCCTGGTACTCCGGCGCCGCAAATCTCCTTACCGCCGCCGGAGCCATGGAGACGGTGGACGGGGAATTTCGCGGGGCCGAGCCCATGACGCGGGCGGAGTTTGTCACTCTGGGCGTGCGGCTCTTGCCCAACACCCCCGTCGTGGCGGACGCCGTCAGCTTCGACGACGTGCCAACGGACTACAAATACTACAACGAGATAACTCTTGCCACTCGCCGCGGCTGGGTACAGGGAACTGAGGGGAGCTTCCGCCCGGAGGACCCCATCAGCCGCGCTGAGGCTGTGACCTTCATAAACCGCTTTTTGGGGAGGACAGTGGATAAAAATTATCTCGCTGGACATATCTTCTCCCTTTTTTCGGACGTTTCCGCGTCCAATTGGGCGTATTATGAGGTCATGGAGGCGTCCATACCCCACAGCCACGCCGAGGACGGCAGCTGGACCGAGGCGGATATGTCCGCCATATTGAAGGAGCCGGGACCGTATTTTCAAAACGGGGAGCTCTATTACATAGGCGAGGACGGAAAGCCCATTGTAAACGGCAGCTTCGGCGGCCTCCAATTCGGACCCGACGGCAAATTCTCCAGCGGCAGCGCCGAGCTTGACGGCTACGTGAAGGACACCCTCGCCGCCATAACGGACGACACCATGACGCGGGAGGAGAAGCTCCACGCGGCGTATAACTTCACCCGCGACAGCTTCAAATATCTGCGCCGCAATTACTATGAGGTCGGCGACACAAGCTGGGCAAACAAGGAAGCCATCACCATGTTCACCACCAAGCGGGGCAACTGCTACTGCTACGCCGCCGTGTTTTACTCCCTGGCGCGTCAGCTGGGCTATGATGCCGTGCTTATCTCCGGAAAGGTCAACAACTCCAACCCCGTCCCCCACGGCTGGGTGGAGATTTGGGAGGGCGACGCCTGCTATATGTACGACGCCGAGCTTGAGATGTCCTACCGGGTAAAGGGCAACTACTCGTATGATTTTTACCGCATGGCGAGCGACAAGACGCCGTGGAAATACTGGAGATGAATCCAACCTTGAAAAAAGCACTCATCGCGCTGGCGATAATCCTGCCCCTTCTGGCGGCGGCTGGCGTTGGGCTCTACTATTTTCAGTGCCAAAGGCCCTACGCTCTCGCCAAAAATGAGCTTCCCCAGGACGCCCCACGTCTCCACGAGGACGCCGACGGGACCCTGACCCTCTTCTGGGAGCCGGGTGAGAACGTTGACGACTACACCGTGGAGCTCCTTCGCGGAGGCGAAGTCACCTGGAGCGGCACGTATACCGGCGCCTCCTGTATTCTGCCGGAGGACGCCCCCGGCGCCACCGTCCGCGTGACCTCGCGGAAAAAGTACAAGACGCCCAAAAGGGAGGACTACCGCCCCTGCGAGCAGCCCCTTGAGGCGGCGCTTCCGGCGGCTCTGCCGGACCTGAGCACCCTCACCACCACCGTCGACCCGGACGCCGACACCCTCCTTCTCTCCTGGCAGGGGGTGGAGGGGGAGACAGTCTCCGTTTACGACGAAAACGGCGCCCTCCTCAGGACGGTTCGGGACAACTTCACCCTCATATCCTTTAAGACCGACGTTTCCATGCCCAGGAAGGACCAAAGCCGCTCCTTCACCCTCCGGGCGGGATTGGAAAACACCCAAGTGGAGTTTTCCACCGACAAATCCGTCTCCGCCTCGGTCAGCGGCGAGGACCTGCGCGGCACGCTGCTCATAATGGAGATCGCCGACCTGGGCAACAACTACTACACCCTCTCCTGGAACGAGACACGCGGCGATTATTACGACCTCTGGGAGCTCGACCCCGACGGCTCCTGGCGCTCCCTGGGGCGTTACACAGACGACATGCCCCTGAGCCTCACGGTGGGTCCCCTAAAGGCGTACACGGACCACACCTACCGCGTCACCGCCTCCGGCGAGCACAGCCTGCCGGGAAGCGAGTATTCCGCCACACCCGACGAGGTGAGCTTCACCACCGGTCCCACCGTAATTTACGCCACCGTCTGGCCCCTCACGGACCTGCCCATATACTCCGACCCCTCCGGAATGGAGGAGATCGGCACCGCCCCCGCCTCCAGAGCCTTCTGCGTGGCTGCGGAGGAGGACGGCATGTTTCTTGTTTACTTTGACGGCGGGCGCGGGTACATAGATTCCACCTACTGCCTCATAAATCTTCCCGACTACCTGGGCGACATCTGCTCCTACGACATAAAAAACAGCTACGACGCCATCTACATGGTCCACGGCTACGGCATCCCCACCGTCACCGGCACGGTCATAACCGGCTACGAGGAGGTTGCGTCAAGCTACGCCCCCGGCCTTGCCTGGAAATCCGCCGCGGTTGATACCGGCGACCCCGAGGGCGACACCGGCGGAGAGGACGCCGAGGACGCCGAGGACGCCGGTGACACCGAAGAAATCGAAAACACCGAGAACACCGAGAACACTGACCAGGAGACCGGGCCGCAGCTCCCCGAAATACCCACCGTGGTGGACGGCAGATTCGTGGACGCCAACGGCGAGCCCCTCCCCACAGAGCCGCCCGCCATTCCCCGGACCTCCGCCGATACCGAGGAGCTTGACGAGGAGACAGCCGCCGCGCTGGCGGAGATTTACACCGAGGACTCCCCCTATACCCTGACCCAGGCTGAGGTGGAGACCCCCACAGAGTTCCTTGTGCCCCTCCTTTACCCCACTGCGAAAAAAATCGCCCAGTCCGCGGAAAAAGCCCGCGACCTTGGCTACCGGCTGAAGATTTACGACGCCTTCCGCCCCTACAACGCCACAAGAATGCTCTACGACACCGCCGAGAGCCTCCTTGAAAACGAGATCCCCCTCTACGAGTACGACCTCATGGACGGCGAGATGTGGACGGACTGGGTGGAGGAGCTGTTCCCGCCCGAACCAGAGGTTCCGGAGGGCGAAAACTCCGAGATGCCCGACTCCCCCGATTCCCACGAGGACGCCGCGCCCCCCGACGCCCCGGAGGAGACGGAAAAAACCGAAGCCCCACAGCCGGATGAGCCCGCGTCCCCCGACGAGCCGGAAACGCCTCACGAGCCCCGCCCGACCTACTCCTCCGTCATGACCAACGGGCGATATAAGCTCAACTCGTTTTTGGCAAGGTCCGGCTCCACCCACAACCAGGGCGTGGCGGTGGATATAACGCTGGAGGACCCGGAGACCGGCGAGGAGCTGGTCATGCAGACCTCCATGCACGATCTGAGCTGGAATTCCATCCTTGACTTCAACAACGACGAGGCAAAGCTCCTTGCGGAGATAATGACGGGCTCAGAGCTGGGCACCCTCGTCAGCGAGTGGTGGCACTTCCAGGACAACGAGCTGCGCAATTCCGTAAAGCTCCCTTACCGTCCCGAGGGCGTCACCCGCGCCGGCTGGATCGCCGACACCACCGGCTGGCGCTACCGCCTCTCCACCGGCGATTACCTCACCTCCGGCACCTACTCCGTCAACGGCCACATTTACACCTTCGACGAAACCGGCTACTCCGACTACACCTCCTGGGAAATCCCAGAAAACCCCCTCGGCGAATAACCCCAAATCAAACATTTTTTCGGCGGCATGTACGTCGAAAAAATCACCTCTTGTTTTGCAAGCGTGCGCCCCTACGGGGCGTGCGCGCAGCAAAACAGCAGGAAAAAGTCCGTGAATTCCGCAGAATTCACGGACTTTTTCCGCACGTTCCCCCCGCCCTTTTCGGGCAAAAAAATTCCTCCACAAAGGGGAGGAATTTTATCTATACGCCTGAAGGGACTCGAACCCCCGATCTCACGGTTCGTAGCCGCGCACTCTATCCAGCTGAGCTACAGGCGCATTTTTAAGTGCCCTACTATAATAGCATTACCCACGCCAAAATGCAAGCATTATTTTTACGATTTTGAAAAAATTTTTCCCCCGAACCCGGAAAAAAGTGTTGACAACCGCCGCGGCATGGTTTAAAATAAACAAGCTGACGGACGATTAGCTCAGCTGGTATGAGCATCCGCTTGACGTGCGGAGGGTCACAGGTTCAAGTCCTGTATCGTCCATCCCACCCCCAAAGCCCCACGGCTTTGGGGGCTCTTTGCTGTCTGCGCCTGTCCGAAAAATGGACCTCATCTTGGGCTTGCCTTGCTGACAAGTATAAAAATATTTGTTAAGACTCATTGACAAATATAATAATATGTGTTATTATATTATCATCGGGAGGGAAAAGCTAATGAAGAGCTACTCATCCAGAGAGGTCATTCAAGCGTTGGAAGCTGACGGGTGGTATTTGGTAAACATCACCGGAAGCCATTATCAGTTCAAGCACCCCACAAAAAAAGGACGTACCACGGTGAAGCACCCCGACAAGGATATACCAAGGCCGACGCTTGACAGCATTGAACGGCAATCGGGGCTCAAATTCAGGTGAGTCCCGCCTCTCCCGAAATTTTTTTTGGAGGTCATTAATATGAAGCCCGTAGAAAGATATTTTTATCCTGCCGTATTCACCTATGCCCCGGATCAGGAGATCGCCGTAGTGTTTCCGGACCTGGACGTGGCGACCAGTGGCGCTGACGATCAGGACGCGCTTATGTCAGCCCGAGAGCTGCTGGGTGTTGTCATGAACGGGCTTGAGGAGGACAGGGAGCCGATCCCTGCTCCCACGCCTCTGGCTGAAGTCCGGGTGAAGGAGAATGAGAGAGCTGTGCTTGTGGATGTCTTTATGCCCTCCGTGCGTATGGCGCAGGCCAACCGGTCCGTCAACCGCACCGTCACGCTCCCCGCGTGGCTCAATGCCGCCGCTCTGGAGTGCAACGTGAACTTTTCCCAGGTCCTTCAGGACGCCCTGAAAGCCCAGCTCCACCGCGCATGAAACGCATTTCCCGATCCCCCCGCCCCCAACGTTGACAACCCGCCCCAAACGTTGTAAAATAATTGGCATCAAACCCAAAGGAGGACAAAAATGAAGCTTGGTGACAGCATTTTTATAGCCGAAGCGAAGCCCGCCTGCCGGGAGCTTTTGAAGGGGCTCCTGGATAAGTACCCCTTCGCCTCGATCCTGGTCCAGGACGCGTCTCAGAAGTCCTGCGCGGTGTCGCGCCGGCTCACAAGCGTCAGCATGGGCGGACGCTTCTCCGCCAGGGGCTTCGTGGTCAAGGTGTTTGACGGCGAGCACTGGTCGGAGCATTCCTTCAGCCACATCTCCCCGGAAACCGTTCCTGAGCTTTTGGAGCGGATCTCCGCCACAGCCGCCATGTCAAAGGCGGTCCTGCCCGACGGCATCCGGGAGCGCGTCTACTCCGCCCCCAAAACCGAAAAGCTCACCTTCCACGGCGGCACGGACTACGAGATCGACCCCGACGAGGTGGGCGACGGCGAGATAATCTCCCGCCTCACCGCCCTGAGGGACCGTGGCCTTGCCGTCTCCGAAAAGATCCTTGACTGCCAGGCGAACCTTGTCTGGCAGAAAAACCGCAAGCTCTATCTCGCCCCCGACAGGGAGCTGGAGCAGAACGTCCTCTGGACCACCGGCACAGTCCTGGCGGTGGCGGCGAAGGGCCAGGAGATCAAAATGAGCCGCAAGGGATTTTCGACCCTCGGCGGCGCGGAGCTCATGGACAGCATGGACGCCGGCGTGGAGGACGTTTCCCGCGTCACCCTGGAGCTCCTGGACTCTGAGCCCCTCACCCCCGGCGAGTACGAGTGCGTCTGCACCCCAGAGGTCACGGGAATGATAGTCCACGAGGCGTTCGGTCACGGCGTTGAGATGGACATGTTCGTGAAAAAGCGCGCCCTCGCCGAAAAATACGTGGGCGAGTACGTGGCGAGCCCCCTGGTCACAATGCATGACGGCGCGGCGGTGGTCCCCGAAACCGGCAGCTACTTCTTTGACGACGAGGGGACCATGGCCCAGGACACCGTGATAATCGAAAAGGGCGTCCTCCGCCGGGGCATATCCGACTACCTCTCCGCCATGACCCTTGGCGCCGCCCCCACCGGCAACGGGCGCCGGGAGAGCTACCGCCGCAAGGCGTACACCCGCATGACCAACACATATTTCGAGGCGGGCACCGACAAGGTGGAGGACATGATCGCCTCCGTCAAGGACGGTCTTCTCCTCTGCGAGCCCTCCAGCGGCATGGAGGACCCCAAAAACTGGGGCATCCAGTGCATGGTCAGCTACGCACGGGAGATAAAGGACGGCAAGCTCACCGGACGCATATTCTCCCCCATCGTCCTCACGGGCTACGTCCCGGACCTGCTCAAATCCATCACCATGATGAGCGACGGACTTGAGCTGGGCGGCGGCGGAATGTGCGGCAAGGGCTACAAGGAATGGGTCAAGGTCTCCGACGGCGGACCCTGGATAAAGGCCCGCATACGCCTGGGCTGAGGGAGGTCAGAAAGATGATCAACAAAATAATAAAAGCGCTTGAAGCCGAAAACATCACCACCTGGGCGGTCAACGAGACCCGCTCCGAATCCGTCGAGGTGTTCTTCGTCAAAAAGAACATGGACCTGAAGCGCCGCACCGACCTAACCGACTGGTCCGTCAGCGTTTACAGGACCGTGGAGACCGAGGGCGGCAGGCTCCTGGGCTCCTCCTCCGTCCCCGTCTATCCCGGCATGGATGATGCGGAGCTGCGCCGGACACTGCGCGAGGCGTACTTCGCCGCCTCCTTCGCCGGGAACCGCTATTACGACCTCATAGAGGGCAAAAAAGAGCCCCATGAGCCCTCAAAAAGCGCCTTCTCCAAGATGACCTGTGAGGAGGCCGCCCGCGTCATGGGCGAGGCCCTCTTCGCCTCCGACACCGAGAGCGGCGTATTCGTCAACTCCGCCGAGATCTTCGCCATAAAGCGCTCCTGCCGCGTGCTCAACTCCCGCGGCGTGGACGTGAGCTGGGACGCCTGCGAGGTCCGCGGCGAGTACGTGGTCCAGTGCGTTGAGGGCCACGACGTGGAGACCTACCACTCCTTCGCCTACGGCGAGCCCAACACTGCCGAGCTCCGCCGGGATGTGGAAAAGTCCCTTCGCGAGACACGCGACAGAGCGGCGGCGGCAAAGCCCCCCAAGGCCGGTACCTACCGGGTGATCCTCACCGGCGACCACGTGGAGGAGCTTTTGAGCTACTACGTCTCCCGCTCCGGCGCCGGCATGGTCTATCAGCACTACTCCGATTATAAGCCCGGCGACCCCGTCCAGGGCGCGGACATACGCGGCGACAAACTGACCATAGAGCTTGTGGGCGTGGAGCCCTTCGACTCCGAGGGCATACGCCTCACCGACAGGACATTAATGGAAAACGGAACCCTGAAGCTCCTCCACGGCGGCGCCAGGTTTGCCTCCTACCTGGGCATAGAGCCCACCGGCTCCTACCGCGCCATCCGCGTCCCCACGGGCTCCACGCCCTTTGAGGAGATGAAACGCGAGCCCTACCTCCGGGTGGTCACCTTCTCAGACTTCCAGATGGACCCCATGTCCGGCCACTTCGCCGGCGAGATACGCCTCGCCTACCTCTACGACGGCGAGACGGTGACCCCCGTCACCGGCGGCTCCGTCAACGGCAGCCTCCTCGCCGCCCAGACCGACCTCACCTTCTCCCGCGAGCGCCACGTCACCCAAACCTACACCGGCCCCCTCGCCGTCTCCATCCCCAACGTCTCCGTGGCGGGCGCGTAAAAAATTTATAGCTATAGGGGGCTGTGAAAAAAGCCCCATAAAAAGGGAAGAGAGTTACCAAGGAACCCCCTGGTAACTCTCTTCTTTTTTTGGT
>CANPYX010000011.1 GCA_947588955.1 uncultured Oscillospiraceae bacterium
CTTTAAAGCCCTTTTCGTTTTTGGTGCTTTTCGCTTACATTGTTTAATTCGCAAGGTGCATTCCCCGCCTCCGCCCCTTCGGGCTCAGCGGAATTTTAGAATACCACAAACGGTCCTCTTTGTCAACCCCTTTTTTGAGATTTTTAAGAGGTTTTTTGTGGAATATTCTCTTGCCGTTTCGCAACAGCTTGCTTAATATACACTTCCCAAAGCCATTTGTCAACACCTTTTTTTGATTTTTTCTGAAAAAATTCGCGGGGAATTTTTGCCCCGCGAGCTTGCCACTACATGTTGTATTTCCGTCTACGGGCGAGCACAGGCTGGAGCTGTTTGCCCTCCATCGCCGCCGTCACGGTGTCCTCGACGAGCGTAAGATCCGCCGCCAGGGACGTGGGTTTTCCCAGTGGGTCGTCCTGATAGAACGGCACAAAGAATATGTTTTTCCGCGCCAGGAGCTTACCTATGTTCTCCGCGTTGGCGCTCAGGGCGTCGTTTGTGGAGACGGCGAGCACCACGGGCCTGTCGTTTCGCAGGTGCGCCTTTGCCGCCATGGTTACGGCGGAATCGGTGACGCCGTTTGCCAGCTTCGCGATGGTGTTGCCGGTGCAGGGCATGATTATCAGCACGTCCAGCAGCCGCTTTGGGCCTATGGGCTCCGCCTTGACGATGCTGTCGATGATCTCGTGCCCCGACGCTTCGGTGAGGCGCTGACGGAAGTCCTCCGCCTTGCCGAAGCGGGTGTCCGTGACGGCGGAGCGCTCGCTCATTATGGGCGTCACGTCATAGACGCCGCAAAGCCTCTCGAAGGTGTCCACGGCGCTTTTGAAGGTACAGTAGGAGCCGCACAGGGCAACTCCCGCCCTAAGTTTATCCATCATTCACTCTCCAACTCATTTATTATATTGTTTATGGCTTCCTTTATCGCGGCGGCGGCGGACTCAGGGGCAGCCTTGCCCGGAAGTCCCGGAGCCGCGATCACTCTTATGCCCAGCTCCCCGGCGGCGTCCGTGTCCACCCCTCCGGGCTTTGGCGCAAGCTCCAGGCACAGGCAGTCCCTTTTGAGCTCCGAAAGGGCGCGCGCGTCCAGGACCGGCGCCGGGACGGTGTTCACCACGGCGTCAAACCCGCCCAGCCGCCCCCGCAGCCTCCGCGTGTCCGCGCTCTCAAGCCCCAGGCACTCTATCCACGCCATATCCGCGCTTTTGCGGGCGGAGACGGTGACGCGGGCGCCCAGGAGGTGAAGGCGCAGGGCGAGGAGTTTGCCGATCCTGCCGAACCCCACCACCAGAACACGTCTGCCCAGGAGCGTCACGGGCATCTCGCGCATGAGCAGCTCAACTGCCCCCTCCGCGGTGATGGCGGCGTTCCTGACCGTCAGCTCCTCGCGGGTGAAGTAGTCGGCAAAGCGTATGCCGCGCTCCTTTATAAGCTCCGCCAGCCTGCCCTCGACCTTGCCCGCCAGGAGCGTCTGGTTGGGGCAAATAAGCCCCGTGAGCTCCTCAGCGCCTATCCCGCGCCCGGAAAGGGGCGCGTTGATATAATCGCCCCCGCCCACCGGCAGCGGCAGGACGACGTATCGGGCGCCCTCCAGCGCCGTTTCCGGCGGAAAACACTCTACGCCGCCGCCCTCAAGCCCCGCACAGCAGACGTTGTGTCCGTCCGCCGCCAAAAGCCGCGCCAGCGCCGCCTGCCTCATATCCCCGCCAATCACCGCAAAATCCATGAGCTTTCCTCCCCCGTGTCTCGGTTCCCTACATACTATTCGCTCCGCCCGCCGCCTGTTACGGAAATATTTTGATTGACAAACGGCGTGAATGTGAGTAAAATAAGCGACGTGAGGTGATGGTGTGGAGCAGAGCAGGATCGACAGGATAAGCGAGCTCACCCGTATCTCCCGCGAACGCCCGCTGACCGAGGCGGAGCTTGCGGAGAGGGCGGAGCTTCGCGCCGAGTACATCGCCGCGGTGAAGGCGAGCCTCACGGGGCAGCTGGAGAACACGTACCTCGTTGACGAGCACGGCAACAAGCGCCCCATACCGAAAAAGAAATAACCGCGCCGGTGTGGCGGAACTGGCAGACGCCCGGGACTTAAAATCCCGTGATGGCAACATCGTACCGGTTCGATCCCGGTCACCGGCATAAGAAAAGGACTTGCGAGAGCAAGTCCTTTTCTTATGCCGGTGACATGATTGAATCAGAAGGGGAACCCTGACGGTTCCCCTTCACACTGTTGACAAACCCCAAAAAAGAGTAAGCCCCCATATAAATATTTTTCCGGCGGCATGTACGTCGGAAAAATTTCCTTTTGTCGCGCAAGTGTGCCCCTGCGGGGCGCGCGCAGGGCGACAGCAGGGTAATTTTCTCTGAATTTCGCAAAATTCAGAGAAAATTACCCGCACGTTCCCCTTGTCGGCAAAGGCCAGAGGCCTTTGCCGACAGGCTGAAGGGGAACCCTGACGGTTCCCCTTCCAATCCCTTCCCTCCGAAAAATCCGGCGAGGAGGTTTAACCACTTATTCCGGAAATTTGGGCGGAGTAAAAAGCAGGCTCCACATATTCCCCGTCGTCGCTTAAAGCGACGGTTGTTCCTCATACTCCACGGCTCAGTAGATAGACGCAGTATTGGTTCATTGACACGCCCTCCTCACTGGATCGCTGGGCCAGGAGGCGGTGCAGTGACTTGGGGATGCGGAGCTTGAACTGACCGCTGTAAGCCTCCAGGTCAATGGGTTCGGGAACATCCCGCCCGTCCTCGATGCAAGCCTCAAACCACGAGCGTTTGGCGTCCTCCAGAAGCTTAAAGCCCTCCTCCACGCTGCCGGCGCAGGTGGCGCAGCCGGGGAGCTCCGGGCAGTGGAGCGCCCAGCCGCCCTCCTCCTTGTCCTCCACGACCTCCACCCGGTAGGGCAGGGACATGTAATATTCAATATTTTTCATTGAGAATCCTCCTCCATATCCGTCCTGAGCACATCGGCGACGATGGCAATGTAGGCTTTATTGACCGGCGACTTCTTTGGGATCGTAATGGGCATACATCCGGGCTTGCGGAAGGTGTAGTGACTGCTGCCGCTCCGCGGCGCACCGGGGGTGTAACCGAGCTTGACGAGGACCTTGTAGAGCTCATCAAACCGCACACCGGGATCAAGCCTTAGTATATCCTCAATCAGCTTATCCAATTGACTCATCACTGCACTTCCTCTCCTGTATCAGTATAGCATGGTGTCATATATGGTGTCAAGAGTGTGTTGAAATCCGGCGAAGAAATAGTGTTTTTTACCGTTTATTCCAAAAAAGCAACCCTTTCGGGTTGCTTTTTTGACACATCTTGATTAACCTCGACGGTTTTCGGGGCTTTTCATTATTTTTCACCGATGCTTTTAATAATGCTGTCCGGGAACATGGCGGCATTGATGAGGTCGGCGGGATTTACCTCCAAGGCATCCGCGATGTTGAAGAAGGTGTCCAGAGACATACCGGTGACCATATTTGGGGCTTCGATTGTGCTCAAATGTCCCCGGCTAATTCCTGCCTTTTCCGCAAGTTGTTCTTGAGACATTCCACGCATCCTTCGCAGCATACCAATAGCTATGCCAAGCTGAAGAACTCTGTCTCTATTTTTGAAGCTGATAGCCATATACCCGCGCCACCTTTCCTGAACAAATTATAGTATGTACAGGAAAAAACCTCAGTCAGGCGCAAGAAAGTAATTGACTAATTTACATAGCAGTTATACAATTATCATGTCATATGCAGCAATCATATTGCAAAGTTAGAAATGAAATTCTATGACCATAAGCAGGAAGAAAAACATTATAAACTACAAGGAGGACAGTACAAATGGATGACGGTTATGATGGAGTCCGCGAGGAATTAAAGGGGTGGAACCTCGATGAACTGGCTTTTGGACTTGAAATGGAGCTTAGCCTATGGGGATCTAAGGGCTTCGACGAAGGCCTTGTTTTAGTTTACCTGGACGAGATGGTGGGGAGGTTTCCCCCCACACCTCCCGACGAATTGGAGGAGGCCTTGGAGAGGTTTAAAAAGAGAGCGTTTGGGCACTAAACGGCGCGTAAAGCAAAACGGAAAAAAGATTCGGAATTGTCCGCGGACATCTCCGAATCTTTTTATTATTCAACTTAACAAAAGCTTATCGTCCGCCTCCGACGAGCCGGTTGTCTGTCCGAATCTCGCCAGAAGATCCTCAACGGTCAAATGCTTCTTTGCCTCGCCGGATATGTCCAGGACGATCTGACCGTCGTACATCATAATGAGCCTGTTGCCGTGAACGATTGCGTCGCGCATGTTGTGGGTTATCATAAGCGTGGTCAGCTTGTCGCGGTTCACGATCCGCTCCGTGGCGTCCAGCACCTTTGCCGCCGTCTTGGGGTCCAGCGCGGCGGTGTGCTCGTCCAAAAGGAGAAGCTGAGGCTTTTTCAGCGTCGCCATAAGAAGCGTCAACGCCTGCCTCTGCCCGCCGGACAGGAGCCCCACCTTTGACGTCAGCCGGTCCTCAAGCCCCAGGTCCAGCATTTCCAGGAGCTTTTTGTACTCCTCCCGCTCCTCGCGGGTTATCCCGCGCTTGAGCGTCCTGTGCTGACCGCGCCGCGCCGCCAGAGCCAGGTTCTCCTCGATCTGCATGGTCGCGGCGGTGCCCATCATGGGGTCCTGGAACACCCTGCCGATGTATTTCGCCCTCTTGTGCTCCGCTAAATGCGTCACGTCCACGCCGCCGATGGAGATCGTCCCCTCGTCCACGGGCCAGGTCCCCGCCACCGC
This sequence comes from uncultured Oscillospiraceae bacterium, assembly GCA_947588955.1. Classification (GTDB taxonomy): domain Bacteria; phylum Bacillota; class Clostridia; order Oscillospirales; family Oscillospiraceae; genus RUG626. The sequence continues at coordinate 4,776 of CANPYX010000011.1, forward strand.
GTTGAGCAGTGTGGATTTCCCCGCGCCGTTGCCGCCTATGACGGTTACAAAGTCCCCGTCATCCAGGTGCAGGTCCACGCCCCGCAGCGCCGTTTTCTCGTTGACGGTGCCGATGTTGAAGGTCTTTCTTATGCCCACAAGGTCAAGCATTGGACTTGCCCCCCTTCCGCGACTTTTTGGTGAAGTATTTCTTTTTCAGATACGGTATGGACAGGAACAGCGCCACCACCGCCGCCGTCAAAAGCTTCAAATCCGTGGACTCCAGCCCCAGCCTCAGCACCAGCGTTATAACCGTGTAGTAGATTATGGCGCCGATCACCGCCGACAGGAGCTTGAGCGAGAAGTTGTGGAATATCTTTTTAAAGAGCACCTGCCCGATAATCACCGCCGCGAGGCCGATGACGATGGCGCCGCGCCCCATGTCGATTGTGGCGCTGCCGGAGTATTGCGCCAGAAGCGCGCCGGAGAGCGCCACGAGCCCGTTGGAGATAACAAGCCCCAAAACCTTGGCTCTGTTGGTGTTTATCCCCTGCGCCCGCGCCATATTTCCGTTGGCGCCCGTCGCCCGAAGAGACGAGCCCAGCTCCGTCCCGAAGAACCAGTAGAGCACCCCGATGACCACCGCCACCGCGACGGCCAGGAGCAGCAGCGGGTTATTCAGCGCCAGGTCACGCACGTACCGGGAGGAAAGCGCCAGGGCGTTCCTGTCCGGGTTCAGCGCCAGCGTGGGCTTTGTCTTGGCGGCCGCCGCGCCCATTGTGATGATGTCGTTTAACGCCATTATCCTCAGATTGATTGAGTACAGCGCCAGCTGTGTCAGTATTCCCGCCAAAATCGCCGGTATTCCGCAGGCGGTGTGCAAAAGCCCGGTAATGAGCCCCGCCAACATTCCGGCGATGAGCGCCATGAGCATGGCAAGCCACGGGTCCCAGCCCATGGTGATTAGCACCGCCGCCACCGCCCCGCCTGTCGCCAGTGAGCCGTCAACGGTGAGGTCGGCGATGTCGAGTATCTTGTAGGTTATGTACACGCCCACCGCCATAATGCCCCAGGCAAGCCCCTGCCCGATGGCGTTCGGCATGGAATTCAAAAAGGAAACAAGAAAATTCATGGGATCTCTCCTTTTTCAGGGGTAGTGTGAAAAGCGAAAAATAAAAGCAAAATCAGCGGGAGGGGTTTATCCTCTCCCGCTGTGGGATTTTCCTGTAATTACGCAATAGCCTCGAAGTCGTCGGGGACGTTCACGCCCAGCGCCTCGCAGTTTGCGGGGTTGTACTTCTTGGTGAACTGGGGCGCGTACTCGATGGGCATTTCGGAGATGTCCGCCTCGCCCTTGAGTATCTTCACCGCCATCTTACCGGTGGCAACGCCCAGGTCGTAGTAGCTGATGGACAGCGTTACGCAGCCGCAGCCGGCGCAGATGCCCTCCTCGCCAGCCACAACGGGGGTGCCGGAGGCAAGGACGATGTTGGCGATGGTGTCGGTGTTGTTGGCGGCGGTGTTGTCGGTGGGGATGTAAATAACGTCGGAGTTGTCGCAGGCGTTCTGGGTCACCGCGGGCAGGTCGTTGACGTCGGTGAAGGCGTAAAGCTCGCAGGTGATGCCCTTTGCCTCAAGCTCGGACTTCACGGTCTGAACCTGGTAGACGGAGTTGGGCTCGCCGGAGCAGTAAAGAAGGCCCACGGTCTTCGCCTCAGGGAAGATGTCCACGAGGATCTGCGCCTGCTGGTCCAGGGGCGCCAGATCTGAGGTGCCGGAGACGTTGCCGCCCACGGTGCCGGAGAAGTCGCTTATACCCAGCGCGGTGCCGTACTCGGTGATGGAGGTTCCGAGAACGGGGATCTGGGTGGTGGCTGACGCCGCCGCCTGCAGGGGCGCGGTGGCGTTGGCAAGGATGAGGTCAACGTTGTTTGCGACGAGGCCCGCCACGATGGTGGGGCAGCTGGAGTCGTCGCCGCCTGCGTTCTGCTCGTCAAATGTCACCTTGTCGCCGAATTCCTCGGTGAGGGCGTCCTTGAAGCCCTGGGTCGCGGCGTCCAGCGCCACGTGAGGAGCGAGCTGGCAGATACCAACGGTGTAGCTGTCCTTCTCTCCGCCGTTGCTGCCGTTGCTGTCGCAAGAAGCAAGCGCCAGGACCATCATGAGCGCCAGACACAGCGCCATGAGCTTTGTAAGCTTTTTCATTTCATACCTCCGAAAATTTATTTCTCTATCGTTTTGTGGTATTAAAGTAAAACCACAACTTAGAATATAACCTTTTTCCTCTCGCAAGTCAAGCAATAATATGACCATAAATCAAAAAAATTGACGGCAAATTGTTGTGAATAAGTCCCTGTCCTGCCATTTTGCCCCGTTTTTTCCCGTCTCCCACTTTACCTTTTCCCCCGCTTGTGCTAAAATACATACTGTACGTTTGTGAGCCCCGCCATCAATACTTTTACCGGAGACGACAGTGAAAAACTTTTTTGCTTCCTTCAAAAGATACCTTCAAAGGTCCGATACCTTCCTGCTGGTGCTGTGCCTCATATCCACGGCATACGGTATGGTGCTCATCTCCAGCGCCATCCGCTACACCGGCTCCATGCGCCCTCTCTACGTGCAGATAGGCGCCACGGTCATCGGGCTCGGACTCTATTTCCTCTTTTCCGTGGTGGATATCGACATAATCTCCACCCGCTGGCGCGGACTCACCCTCTTCGGGCTTGTGCTGATAGCCTCCCTCATCTGGCTGGGCGACGCACGAGGGGGCAACAAGGCGTGGATACGCTTCGCCGGCATAGGCATCCAGCCCGCGGAATTCGTGAAGATAATCTTCATCATCACCATGGCTCACCTCATGTCCCGCTTTGCCGAGCGCGATGCCCTGAGCCGTCCCCTCTCCGTCGTCATCCTGGGCGCGCTGTGGCTCGTCCACTTCGGGCTCATAATCGCCGTCTCCGGCGACACCGGCTCCGCCCTGGTCTACCTCTTTATCTTCATCGTCATGCTTTTTGCCGCCGGCATAAAGCTCTACTGGATAGCGGGCGCCGCGGCTGCCCTTGCCCTGCTGGTGCCATATATATGGTACTACCTCCTCACCGACAACTACCGCAGCCGTATCCTCGCCATATTCATCCCCTCCTTTGTCGACCCCACGGGTCAGGGCGTCACCTGGCAGACAAACCTCTCCAAGGCCGCCATTGCCACGGGCGGAATGTTCGGTCAGGGCCTATATCACGGGACCCGCACCCAGTCTGGAAGTATCCCCTTCCAGAGCTCCGACTTTATCTTCTCCGTCGCCGGCGAGGAGTTCGGGCTCGTGGGCTGTATCCTTGTGGCGCTCCTCCTGTCGCTCATAATAATCCGCTGCGTCCGCATCGGACTTCAAAGCCGCGACCGCCTGGGGGCGCTGTGCTGTATCGGCATCGCCGCGATGGTGGCGTTCCAGACCTTTGAAAACATCGGCATGTGCATCGGCGTCGCCCCCGTCATCGGCCTCACCCTCCCCTTCTTCAGCTACGGCGGCTCCTCCATCGTCACCCTCTACGCCGCCATGGGCATAGTCTCAGGAATCCGCATGAAGCCGCGGCCTGTGATGTTTCTGCGATAACATCTCAGGGCCGCGCCCTTCATGGGCGCGGGGGTTTACTTTCCTCTCTTTTTGAGTTCGTCAAAAAGAGAGGAAAGTAGCAAAGGAGAGAAAAAACGACCAGGGAGGGATAATGTTATCCCTCCCTGGACCCTGTTTGGGGTCGGCAGAAGCTTTTGCGCCCTGCCGTATAGACACACGACGGCTCCCGCGGTCTGAAACTTTCGCGCACGGGCAGAAGGGACGACGCGCGGATTCTGTAAGCCGAATTGCACAGTCTCCGAACACGCTTAGCCGCTTAACGTGGTCGGGTAATCAGAACGCACTACCCTTCAACATCGCCGCGCTTTGGCTCTGTTGTCGGGCAGAAGCTTTCAGCACAGCTCCTACACAATGTTTTGCGCATGGTTCCGATACGCTCCACTGGGGGTGTCTCCAGTAGGGGGCCCGCAGGCCCCCTAACTGGTCGTTTTTAAAAGGGGAGTCCAGAGGGGGAAAATCGAAATCCCCCTCTGGTCGTTTTTCTCCTCTTTGCTGCTTTCTCCTCTTTTGGCGAAACCAAAAGAGGAGAAAGCAGATTCCCCCGCCCTGTAAGGGCGGACACCTTACAAAAAGCCCTGCGGCTTCGGAGCACTAAAATTTTGTTGAAATCGACGAACTATTTTTAATTATTTTTACTTGACTTTTTAAAAATTTGTGGTATAATGCACTTATAAATCAAAGCAGCCTTGCTTCACAACCCCCTCCCCCGGACGGGGGAAAAATCCATACGTGCGCCCGTCTTACAAAGAGCCCCACGGCTCCGGAGCGGTCATGAAATTCGGAGAATAAGAACGTTCCTGTCAGATTATATAACTTATTTTTAAAAAAATCCTGATTTTCGTCGAAAAATCAGGGGAATTTTTGAGATCAATGGAGTATAATCGAAATCAGCGGCTTTGAAGGGGGGAGGATGTATGAGAATCCTTCTTATTCGCCACGCCGACCCGGACTATGAGAACGACTCCCTGACGGATGCCGGTTGGCGGGAGGCGGAGTGTCTGGCGGACAGGCTGGAAAAGGAAAAGATAGACTTCTTCTATGTCTCGCCCCTGGGAAGGGCGCGGGACACGGCGTCTGTTACGCTCCAAAGGTTCGGACGTGACGCGGAGGTCCTGGACTGGCTGCGGGAATTTGACCCGCAGATTTGGAGGCCCGACGACAGGGAGAAGCGGCACATATGCTGGGACTGGCTGCCGGAGGATATGTCGGGCGACGGGCTTTTATACAGCGCCGACGGGTGGCTGGACAGCGCGGTCATGCGCGAGGGCGGCGTCAGGGAGGAATATGAGCGTGTTTGCCGGGGGCTGGACGGGCTTCTGGCGGAGCACGGGTACGTCCGGGAGGGGCGCTTTTACCGGGCTGTTCGCCCGAATCATGACACGCTGGCGCTTTTTTGTCACTTCGGAGTGGGGTGCGTACTGCTGAGCCATCTCATCTCCTGCTCGCCCATGGTGCTTTGGCACGGGCTTTGCGCGGCGCCGTCCTCTGTGACCACCTTGCTCACCGAGGAGCGCAGGGAGGGCGTCGCCTCCTTCCGCGCCTGGGGGTACGGGGACGTTTCGCACCTATACGCCAAGGGCGTGGAGCCCTCCTTTTCCGCCAGGTTTTGCGAGTGCTTTACAGATGATACGAGGCATGACTGATTTAAAAAGGAGCGTCGGGAATGAAGAGCTATCAGGTCTATCCCAGTGAAAAATGTGTAAAATACGACCGGGTCACGGGTGTGAGGATAACGCAGCTGACGGGGTACCTCGCCCACAGCTGTCACGCCTACTTCACCAACAACGGCTGGTGGGACGGCGGGCGGAGGCTCCTTTTCAGGGGCGACAGGGACAACGCCTCGAACCTCTTTTCCGTGGAGATAGAAAGCGGCGAGATAAGCCGGCTCACGGACTTTCAGCCGCGGGCTAAAGCTGTGCCCAACTTCCCCAACGACGTGAATCCCGCGCGCCCGGAGGTTTACTATACTCTTGAAAACAGGCTCTACGCCCTGGAGCTTGAGACGCTGAAAACGCGGCTTTTGTACTGCGCGCCCGACGGCTTCAACCTCCACGGGGGACTTGTGGGGGCGGACGGCAGGTACGTCTACGGCGTTGTGGGCGAGGACCTTTCAAGCAGGGTATACGCCGATTTGTCGGCGAGCTACATAGGCATGGAGGAGACCTTCAACGCCCACCCGGACAGCAGGATAGTCCGGGTGGACACCGAAAATGGCGGCGGAGAGGTCATTTGGCAGGAGAATAACTGGGTTGGGCACGTGAACCCCTCGCCAAAGCGGGCGGACCTTCTTAGCTTCTGCCATGAGGGACCCTGGAACCTGGTGGACCACAGGATATGGGTGATGGACACCTCCGGCGGAGCTCCGAAAAGGGTGCGCGAGCGCCGGGCGCCCGGTGAGATGGTGGGGCACGAATACTGGCACCTGGACGGGGAGCACATAGGCTATCAGGTGCACCGGCGGGAGCTGGGAAGGAGCTGGTTCGGCGCCGTCAGGTACGACGGGGCGGAGGAGCGGGAGGCGGAGTGCGTGCCGCTGCCCTCCCCCGACCACATTCACTCCAACGGTTTTGAGCTGATAGTATCTGACTCCGGCAACACCATCAAGCTCTACAGGTTCAACGGGACGGACTTTGACCCGGCGAGGGTGCTGTGTATGCACGACGGAAGCTTCTTTTACGGCTCGCACCACCCCCACCCCAGGTTCACTGAGGACGGGCGGAGGATACTTTATAACTCCAACGTGTCAGGCTACTGCCAGATGTATCTGGCGGAGGTGCCGGAGGACGTGACGGCTCTGCCGTTTTTGAAATAAGGCTTCTCAACGGTGAGAAAGGAACGGTCTTACAGGGAATGAAATCAGCAAGCGAACGCAGATCCGGTATGCTCTCCGGGTCCATTTGGGACAAGATACTTCTTTTTGCCCTGCCGCTGGCGGCGACGAGCATACTCCAGCAGGTATTCAACGCCGCGGACGTGGCGGTGGTGGGCAGGTTCGTGGGCAACGCGGCTCAGGCGGCCGTGGGGAGCAACGGACCGATAATCGGGCTTTTGGTGAATCTGTTCATCGGGCTGTCGCTGGGGACGAACGTGCTTGTCTCCCAATACATAGGCGCGGGGAACGAGGGCGGCGTCAGGAAGACCGTACACACCTCAATTATACTGGGCGTCGTGGGCGGCGTGGCTCTGGCGGTGCTGGGGTGGTTCATATCCTCGCCGGTGGTCACGGTGATGGACGTGCCGGAGGACGTGCACGACATGGCGGTGCTGTATCTGCGGATATACCTCATGGGTATGCCGGTGATACTGCTCTACAACTTCCTCTCCGCTGTATTCAGGGCGCAGGGGGACACGAAGACGCCGCTTATTGTGCTGTTTATCTCCGGTGTCGTCAACGTGGCGCTCAATCTGCTCTTTGTGGTGGGGCTCCACATGACGGTGGACGGCGTCGCCATCGCCACGGTCGTCTCCAACCTTGTGAGCTCCGCCGTACTGCTGTGGCTCCTCATTCGCGGGCAGGGGCAGGTGAAGGTGGAGCTTAAATACATGAGGGTCGACTGGTTCACCCTGAGGCGGATAATCCAGGTGGGGCTCCCCGCAGGGGTGCAGTCAATGGTGTTCTCCATAGCCAACATAACCATTCAGCGGGCGCTGAACTCCCTGGGGACGGTGGTGATGGCGGGGTCCTCGGCGGCAAACTACGTGGAGAGCTTCACCTACTCTGTGCTCAGCGCCTTCGGGCAGGCGATAACCACCTTTGTGGGGCAAAACTGCGGCGCGGGGGACCTGGACAGGTGCCGCCGGTCGCTTAGGGTCACGCTCCTTGTGGGCTACATATTTTTCGGCGCGGCGGTGGCGCTTCTGCTAATCTTTGCCACGCCCCTGCTCAGGATATTCAACTCAGACCCCGCCGTTATTGAAAACGGGCTCATACGCATAAGGTATATGTTCATCGGGCACACCTTCTCACTGGCGGTGGAGGTGCTGTCGGGGTACATGAGGGGCTTCGGGTACAGCCTTGTCCCGGCGCTCTGCTCGCTGGTGTTCGTATGCGGGAGCAGATTTTTCTGGGTGTTCGTGGTCTTCCCCGCGAACCCCACCTTCGGGACGCTGATGATGGTCTACCCCGTGAGCCTTTCCATCACGGCGGCGGTCATCGCCACGGCGTGCTTTTTGTCGAGAAAGAAGATGTACGCCCACGTGCGGCAGCCGCGAGGCGAGGAGGCTGCGGAGGGTGTATGAAAACCCTTTTGCGCAAAATAAAAAACGCCGGGGGGACCGACGTTTTTTATTTGGGTTAAGCTTTTTTACTCACTCGTCGACTCGTCGCCGAAGCTTATGCCCAGAAGACGCGCCTCGGCGATGATGTCGTCGTTGGGGTCCACCATTTTCAGCTTTCCGGCGATCTCGCTCAAGGGGACGGAGACTATCTTGTGGTTCTGGATAGCAACCAGGTCCCCGTACTTGTCCTTTGAGATGTTCAGCGCCGCCTGAGCTCCCAGGCGCGAGGAGAGGACGCGGTCATACGCCACGGGCATACCGCCGCGCTGCATGTGGCCGGGGACGGTGACGCGCACGTCCTTGCCGGTGGCCTCGGTTATCTGGGCGGCGAGCTCGTAGCTGACGGAGGGGTAGTTGGCGGCAAGCTCCGCAAGCGCCGCCTTGCGGTCCTTCTTCTTCATCTCCGCCCGCTCCTTGGAGATGGCGCCCTCTGCCACGGCGAGGATGGTGAAGTCGTGACCGGTCTTGCCGCGCTCCTCGATCTTGGAGATTATGGACTTGACGTTGTAGGGTATCTCAGGGATGAGGATTATGTCGGCGCCGCCGGCGATACCGGCGTTGAGGGTGAGCCAGCCCACCTTGTGGCCCATGACCTCGACTATGAAGATGCGGTTGTGGGACGCGGCGGTGGTGTGGATGCAGTCGATGACGTTGGTGGCGGTGGAGATGGCGGACTGGAAGCCGAAGGTGGTGTCGGTGCCCCAAAGGTCGTTGTCGATGGTCTTGGGGAGGCCGATGACGTTCAGGCCCTCCTCGGAGAGGAGGTTGGCGGTCTTCTGGCTGCCGTTGCCGCCCAGGACCACCAGGCAGTCGAGCTTCAGCTTTTTGTAGGTGTCCTTCATCGCCTTGACCTTGTCAAGACCGTTGCGGTCGGGCTCACGGATGAGCTTGAAGGGGGTGCGGGAGGAGCCTAAGATGGTGCCGCCGACGGTGAGAAGGCCAGTGAAGTCCCGTGGGGTCATGCGGCGGTACTTCTCGTAGATCAGACCCTTGTAGCCCTCAAGGAAGCCGATGATCTCCACGCCGTCGGAGCCGTAGAGACTGTAAAGCCCCTTGGCTACGCCGCGCATCGTGGCGTTGAGCGCCTGACAGTCGCCGCCGCTGGTGAGTATGCCTACACGTTTCATATGTAAAATCTCCTTTTCCGTTTAAAGTTGATAGGTATATTATAGCATATTTTTTTCTGAGGAAAAGGGGATTTTGTTTATTTTGTAAAAATTTTTGAAAATTTGCCAACAGGGGCAAATTATGATATACTTTCATCTGAGCGAGGTGAAGCCGATGATACTCTGCCTTGGCGACAGCCTGACAAGGGGGCTTGTGGGCAGGTCGTACATAAAATTTATGCCAAAGGGCCTTTGCAAAAACGGCGGGCTGGACGGGGACACCGCCCACGGCGCGCTGAGGAGGCTGCGTATTTACAGAAAAACGCCCTGGTACGGGGACGTGGATACCTGCGTGGTGGGCATTGGGACAAACGACCTTTTGCAGCCTTACCTGATGGGCACCGCACCGGTTTGGCGGGTGGTTTTCGGCTGGCGGCGGAGCTGGAAGAGGTGGGCCGACGCGGCGGAATATGAGCTGGTGCTCAGGGAGATAATCGAGACGCTTATCTCCGACGGGAAAAGGGCGGTGCTCATGGGACTGCCGCTCATGCAGCTTCGGGGCTACCCGCTCGATAAGCTTGCGGAGCGAAACGCGGTTTTAAAGAGGCTCTCCGACGAGTACGGGCTTAAATTCGCGGACGTCTACGGTGCGGAGCTTAGGGCGGCGCCTGGGGCGAGGCTTGACTATGATTTTGGGAAGACGGGATTTTGCAGACTTACGGACATAATAACCATGGGGCTTTTCCCCTTTACAAAGGATTTTTACTCACGCCGGCGTGGGCTGGAGCTCACGGTCGACGGGGTGCATTTCAACTCCTTCTCCGGGGAAATAGCCGCGCGGGAGGTGGAGAAGTGCCTGTGAGGACCTTTTGCGTATTCGGCTCCGGGGATTACGGGGATATGAAGCCGGAGATCGCGCCGGGGGCGTTTGTCATCGCCGCCGACGGGGGCCTTTCCGTGCTGGAGGAGCTTTCAGCGACGCCGGACCTTATCGTGGGGGATTTTGACTCCTACGGCGGGGCGCTCCCACGCGGGGTGGAGGTGATCCGACACCCCGTAATGAAGGACGAGACGGACATGGAGCTGGCGGTGAGGCTGGCGCTGGAGCGGGGCGCGGAGAGGATAGTAATGTACGGCGGGCTTGGCGGAAGGCTCGACCACACCTTTGCCAACATACAGCTTTTGGCCATGCTCTCGCGGCGGGGCGTCCGGGCGGAGCTCATAGGCTCTGAGTGGACCGTCACGGCGGTGACGCGCGGCGGGCTGGAGTTTTCGCCGGAGTACGCCGGGACGGTGTCGGTCTTTGCCTACGGGGGGAAATGCGTTGTGAGCGAGACGGGGCTTTTGTACGGGCTTGACAGATACACCCTGACGGACGAAAAGCCCATGGGCGTGAGCAACTCCTTCACGGGGCGGACAGCGAGGGTGACGGTGCACGAGGGGACGTGCGTTATAATGTGGCAGACCGGGAGGCGCAGTGAATGAAGGCGGCGATATTCGATCTGGACGGGACGCTCATTGACTCCATGCCCGTTTGGGACGGGGCGTGGGAGAGGTTCTGCGTTAAATACTCCCCCGCGAGGGACGACGGGCTTTTTGCCGAGTACAAGGCGAGGACGCTTGAGTCGGCGATAGATTTTTACAAGGCGAGGCTCAGCATCCCCGCCGGCGCCGGGGAGCTTCGGGACGAGGTGAACGGGTACGTGCTGGAGGGCTACGCCGGAGTGGAGCCGAAGCGAGGCGCCGCGGAATTTCTCGGCAGGCTCCAAAGGGCGGGAATCCCGGCGTGCGTCGCAACCAACACGGTGAGGCCGCTGGTGGAGTATGTGCTCCGGCGGCTGGGTCTTGAGAACAAGGTGCGGTTCATACTCACCTGCTCCGAGTTTGGCTCAGGGAAGGACAGGCCGGACATATTTTTTGAGTGCGCCCGAAGGCTGGGGGCAGAGCCTTCGGAGACGTTTGTATTTGAGGACGCGCCCCACGCCCTGAAAACGGCCCAGGCTGCGGGGTTTGGAACGTGCGGGATATGGGACAGGTCCTACGCCGCAGCGGAGGCGGAGCTTCGGAAAACGGCGGACAGGTATATACGGGACTTTGCGGATCTTGTTGATTTTCCGCCGGCGGGCTGATATAATCATGAGGCAGGCGGCGCGCCGGTGCCGCCGAGAGTTAAGTATTTTGGGAGGGAACGGTATGCTTGCCGATTACCACATGCACTGTAAGCCCTACTCCCCCGACGCCCAGGACACCATGCTTGACATGGCTGAGGGGGCCCTGGAGAGAGGCATGACGCATATATGCGTGACAAACCACGTTGAAAACTGCACCCAGGACCCGGATTTTCCCGACCAGTTCCCGCCCTTTGAGGACTGGGAGGCGCTTTGGCGGGACTTCGTGTCCGTTAAGGATGCCATGGGCGGCCGTCTGGACGTGCGGCTCGGCGCGGAGGTGGGAGCGCCCCACTACCTTCCTGAGGAGGGGCGGAGGATATACGCCCGCCCGGAGCTGGACTTTGTGATAGGCTCCGTCCACAATCTGAGGAAGGCGCGGGATTTTTATTTCCTCAGCTACCCTGAGGACTTTGACAACTTCCGCCCCGCCGCGGAGCAGTACATTGACGAGTACATCGAGCTTGCCCGTTCGGGGATGTGCGACGTGCTGGGACACATCGGGTACATGCAGAAGTACATGGCAAGGCAGGGCAAGGGCTTTGACATGATGATATTCGAGGAGCGGCTGAGGGTTTTATTCAAAACCTGCGTGGAATATGGCGTGGGTATCGAGGTGAACACCGCCGCCATACACGACACGCTAAAGGATTTTCTGCCGCAGCCCTCGGTGGTGAGGCTCTACCGGGAGTGCGGCGGGGAGATAATAACCGTGGGCTCCGACTCCCACCGGCGCTTTGACGCGGGGCGGGACGTGGACGCGGGATACGGGCTTTTGAGGGAATGCGGCTTTAAGTACGTATGCCTGTACAGAGAACACAGACCTGAATTTGTCAAACTTTGAAGGGTGGGTAAGATATGAAAATCGCGCTTGGCTGTGACCACGGGGGATATGACCTTATGCAGACGGTGAAGGCGCACCTTGCCGTGCTGGGGCATGAGTGCGTGGACTTTGGGACGTACTCAAAGGACAGCTGCAACTACCCGGTCTTCGCGGCGAAGGCCGCCCGCGCCGTGGCGGGCGGGGATTGCGAGCTGGGGGTCGTCATATGCACCACGGGCATCGGCATTTCCATGGCGGCAAACAAGGTGAACGGCGTGCGGTGCGCCCTGTGCTCCGACTGCTACTCGGCGGAGATGACGCGGCGGCACAACAACGCCAACATGCTTGCCCTGGGCGCAAACGTTGTGGGCGCGGGGCTGGCGCTGAAAATAGTCGACACCTTCCTCTCCAACTCCTTTGAGGGCGGGCGCCACTCCGTCCGGGTGGGACTGCTCTCCGACATCGAGCGGGGGGAGCTTTGAGATGGCGAGGGACGAGGCGCGCGTCTACCGCTCCCGCAAGCCGCTGAAAACGGCGCTGGCGGTCGTCTTCTCCGTGCTGGCGGCGCTGATCGTCATCGCCGCCGGGATATTTTTCGGCTTCAAGCGGTACATCGTATACACCTCCGACGGGGTGAAGCTGGAGGTCCCATGGCTCCAGGAGGCGGAGGACACCGCCCCGGAGGTCGCGGAATGAGGCGGCTGCCTCTTTTGGCGGCGGCGCTGGCGCTTTTGCTCGCCGGGTGCGTTCCCACAGCCCGGTCCTCCACGCTCTTTGCCATGGACACGGTGATGGAGCTCACGGTCTACGGACCGCGGGAGCGGGTGGACGAGGCGGCGGAGCTCATTCACGATGCGGAGGGGCTTTTGTCCGTGACGGCGGAGGGGAGCGACATCGCGCTTTTAAATTCCGCCGGCGAGGGCGAGGTACACGGTGAGACAGCGGCGCTTTTGGCGAGGGCTCTGGAGATATGCGCCCTCACTGACGGGGCGCTGGACATAACGGTTTACCCGCTGGTGCGGGCGTGGGGCTTCACCACGGGGGAATACAGGATACCGGAGGACGGCGAGATAGAGAAGCTTTTGGAGGGCGTGGACTACGCCTCCGTGAGGCTTGAGGACGGCGCCGTCACCCTGCCACGTGGGGCGCTTTTGGACCTGGGGGCGGTCGCCAAGGGGTGGACCGCCGATCTCATCGCCGAGGGCTGGCGGGAGGCGGGGGTCAAAAGCGGGCTCATAAACCTGGGCGGGAACGTGATGGCGGTGGGCTCCAAGCCAAACGGCGGCGACTGGGTAGTGGGCATACGCGACCCGTTTTCCGATGGCCTCGTGGGCGCGGTGTCCGTCAGGGACGCGGCGGTGGTCACCTCCGGCGGCTACCAGCGGTACTTTGAGGAGGACGGCGTGCGCTACTGCCACATAATCGACCCTCAGACCGGCCGTCCGGCGGATTCTGGGCTCACCTCAGTCACGGTAATAGGAGCCGAGGGGGTCCTGTGCGACGGGCTCTCCACGGCGGTATACGTGATGGGTCTTGACGCGGCGGAGGAGCTTTGGCGGGAGAACGCGGGCTTTGAGCTGGCGCTGGTGACCGACGAGGGAGAAATATACATCACCGAGGGGCTGGAGGACGTTTTCACCCCCATGGACGGCTATGAAAATACTGAAATACAGGTGATACGGCGTGGCTAAGACGGGAACATGGGTCATCGTAATTCTTGTGATACTCGCGCTCTCCATAGCCGCGTCCGTGTACCTTTATGTCCCCCGGAGCGCCGGGGGGAAGGTCGCCAAAATATACGTGGACGGGGAGCTTGTGCGCAGTATTGACCTCTCCGCCGTCTCCGAACCTGAGAGGTTCACCGTCGAGGCGGGCGGGGGCGTCAACGTCATTTTGGCGGAACCGGGAAGGATACGCGTTGAGTCGGCGGACTGCCCGGATCTGGTGTGCGTGCGGCGTGGATGGCTGTCGGACTCCCCCGCCCCGATAGTGTGCCTTCCACACAGACTTGTGATAGAGCTTGACTCGGTTGGCGGGATAGACGCGGAGGTGGGCTGATGCGCGTTCGCTCTCTTGCCAGGGACGGGGTGCTCACTGCCGTGGCGCTGACCGTCTTTATTGTGGAGCTCCAGATACCTGAGATCGTGCCGGTACCGGGGGTGAAGCTGGGGCTTGCCAACATCGTGACGGTGGTGACGATGTTCACGCTGGATCCCGGCGACGCGCTGGCGGTGCTTTTGGCGCGGATACTGCTGGGGGGGCTCATCGCGGGAAACCCCGCGGCGATAATTTATTCACTGTCCGGCGGGCTTACGGCGTACCTGGTGCTGCTTCTCACGCGAAAAATCATGACGGAAAAGCAGATCTGGGTGTCGTCGGTTTTTGCCTCGCTGGGGCACAACCTGGGGCAGATCGGGGCGGCGATCGTGGTCACGGGCACGCCGTCGCTTATATATTACCTGCCGGTGCTGGCGGTCTCCGGCATCATAGCCGGGGCGTTCACCGGGCTTGCGGGACAGCTTGCCGTCAAAAGGCTGGGGAAGGCGCTGAGGAGATGAGCATGGAAAACGAGGCACTTTTGAAAAACAGGCTCAACGAGCTTGCCCGGCGCGCCGAGGGGCGCGGGCAGTGGGTATTTTCGGAGTTTTTGACCCCGGCGGAGCAGGACGTGCTGCTGAGGCTCAGGGTACCGTGCCCTTTTACGCTTTTCGGGGGGCTTGAGTCCTCCGAGAGGAGGGTGGCGTGCTTCGGCTCGGAGGAGCTTTGCGGATATGTGGAGGCGCCGCCGGTGGTGTGCCTCAAGCTGGAGCCCGTCAGCCAGAAATTTGCCGACGTCCTGACGCACAGGGATTTTTTGGGGTCGCTGATGGCGCTGGGCATACGCCGGGAGGTGCTGGGGGACATTGAGATTTCCGACAATGTGGGGTATCTCTTCTGCCTTGAGTCCATCGCGGGGTTTATTTGCGAAAGCCTGACGTCCGTGAGGCGCACAACGGTGTCCGTGAGCCGCTCCGAGCCGCCGGAGAAGCTCTCCGCGCCCCCTCCCCTGTCGGAGCTGGTGGTGGCGTCGGAGAGGCTTGACGCGGCTGTGGCGGCGGTGTACAGGCTGTCCCGCGCTCAGGCGCAGGAGCTCATCGCGAAGGAGCAGGTTTTCCTTTCGGGAAGGCTCGTCTCCTCCCCCTCCGCCTCATTGGAGCCGGGGACAATGGTATCCGTGAGGCACTACGGGAGGTTTTTGTACGAGGGTATCGCCCGCGAGACGAAAAAGGGGCGGCTGAGGGTCATGGTCAGGGTATATAAGTGAGAAAAAGCGGCAGATGTCAAGAAGAATTTTTAAAAAAGTAGCAAAAAATTGAAAAGGAACAAAAAAATATCTCCGGTTTGCGTAAGAGCCGGAGATATATTTTTGTAGATTTGATCCGCGCGGCGGGGTTTGCCGCCTGCGGGCGGGAGCGCATGGAACCTCAGAACGTGTCAAGGGGCTTTCGCGGCATAAAAGCCAGTGTGCGCACTGGCATTTATTCCACGGTCCCCTTGACCCGCCCTGAGAACCCATGCAAATAGAGACTAAGAGGTCGCGCGGCGACCTCCGCTGCACACATTCTTCATTATGGGACCGGTCCTGAAACCGGGGAAAGGAGACAACATGGCCGCAAAAACAAACATCCGCTCTATACGCCTCTCTGACGAGCTCATGGAGGTCATAGAGGCGCAGGTCGGGGAGACGTTCACGGAGAAATATGAAGGGCTCATACGCCGGTGTATATTCGAGATGCCGGCTAAGGAGAAGGAACTGGAGGAGCTGGAACGGAAGCTCCGTGAGGTGGAGAAGACGCTGGAGGAGCGGCGCCGGCAGGCGGCGGAACTTCAGAAGGCCATTCAGATCCTGACGAATAGCAAGTGGCAGTTGGATAAGGTGTAACACAGCGGGGAGCCGGCGCCGGCTTGGATGAGCTCCGCAGCTCCCCAACTTTGTGTTACAAGGCGGTTTAAGGTCAGAAGCTTTTACGCGGGAAAGGAACGCGGGGTCATGACGAAAAAACAGCACTACATGACAAAAGAAGAGCGGTACAAGCTGGAGGGACTGCTGGAGGGCGGGACCTCAAAAACGGAGGCTGCAAAGATCCTGGGCTTCTCCGTCCAGACCATATATAACGAGATTCGGCGCGGGACATATCTGCACACCGTGGGGTGGCGTGACGTCCCGCGCTATTCCGCTGCCAAGGGGCAGGACATCTTCGAGAAGAACCAGCTAAACAAGGGCAGGCCCTTGAAGATCGGGCACGACCACGCCTACGCCGAGTTCCTGGACAGGAAGATGAAGGAGGAAAGATACTCACCGGCGGCGGCGCTGGCAGAGGCGAGGCGTGCCGGATACAAGACGCAGCTGAGCGTACAGACCATATACAACTACATAGACAAGGGCTTCTTCCTCCGCATGAACAACGAGGACCTTTGGGAGAAACCCAATAGAGCACCGCGTCGGAGGAAAGCCGAGCCGAAGGTAGCGCACAAGGATCTTCCGGGCATAGAGGACCGGCCGGAGTGGATCGGCGACCGGTCCGTGCTCGGTCACTGGGAAGGAGATCTTGTCGTGGGTTGCAAGGGATCCTCGCCGGTGCTGCTCACCTTGACCGAGCGAGTGAAGCGGGAAGAGGTGATCGAGAAGCTGCCGGACCGGAAAGCCGCCACGGTGCGCAAAGCCTTCGACCGGCTGGAGAGGCACTACGGCAAGACGGCCTTCCGGGAGAAGTTCCAAAGCGTTACCTTCGACAACGGCTCGGAGTTCATGGAGTATGAGGAGCTTGTAAAGTCCGTCTTCGGCGACAAGCGCTTCGACGTCTGGTACACCCACGCCGGCGCACCTTACGAGAAAGGGGCCAACGAGAACCACAACAGGATGATCCGGCGCTTCTTCCCTAAGGGCACGGACTTCACAAAGGTCACAAAAAAGCGGATAGCTGAGATCCAGGAGTGGATGAACAACTATCCGCGTAAATCTTTGGGATGGATGACGCCGCGGGAGATGTGTAACACAACATGACCGCTTCAGGAGCTGCGATCGCGGCGACGGTGAAGCTCTTTTGTGTTACGTTCACCAGACCGGCCACTCCTTCTGGGGCAGGTCCTTGCGGCTGAAGCTGTTGAACAGCTTCCAGAGTGGCGGCGTGAAGACCCACTTGGAATCCAGAATAGGAAAGCCGAACTTGTAATGGTCTATGATCTGATGGGTGTTCTCGTCAATACCCACCTTGCGGCGTATGCGCTTACACACCAGGAAGTACGGGAATATGGACTTCTTGACCACGTAGTAATTCTGCGCCAATCTACGCAGGGTGATGTCCATATCCTCAAAGGATTGGGAGAACACGTCCACGGAGCAGCCGTAATGACGGTGGTACTTGTACCAGTAGACGGCCTCGGGAGGAAAGCTCTTGAAGTTACGGTTGTTGTACTCTATGCCGGCTTCGTCGATGATGACCTTACCGCCGAGGATCATATATTTCCCGATGTCCTTCTGAGGGTCCAGCGAGTAAGCGCCGGTGATGGGGACGTTGGACCAGACATCCTGGCGGCGCTTTAGCAGGTTCGTCTTGTTAAGCAGCCAATCGGTGAAACGGTTAGAATGGCGGCGCGCCCAGGAGATGACGCGGGACTCCTTCAGGGCGTTCTTTGTGAGATACGCGGCGAAGGTGGTCTTGCCGGAGCCGGGAACGCCAAAATACACGTTTAGGACCTGGCGCGGCCTTTTGGGGAACAGCCAGCGAAGGAGGATGAAGAGAAGAATGATGTAATACATATTGCCTCCTGAAACGGAGGGGGCAGGGCGCGCGACTGTGTTCGCGCGCTCTGCCCCACGTCCCCTTAGCTCCTCAAGGACTTGAAGAGATGGACGCCGAAAAGCGCCATGCTGAGAGAGAAGGGGATCATCAGCAACGGAGTGTTGACGACCGCGGAGACGATCTGACCGCACCAGACAACGGCGGATTCAAGGACGGTCCCGACATTGGAAAGGATGACTGACATGTGGATATACCACCTTTCAAAAAGTATTATATCTACGGCTTAAAGCCGGGGATACCTAAAAGGACATGAGGGATTTTAGCCCTTTGCATACGAAACAAAAGATGACGGAGCCGAAGAGATAGATGATCGGCTCGCTGCCAAGGAAATCCGCAACGGCCTCAAAGAGGGCGACGGAGAAGTTGATCATAGGCGTCATAGCTTCAGTAGACCTCCGATCAGCTTGAATACGCAGAAGATGACCAGGGCGAAGACGGCGACGGAAAAGAGCCACTCGAAGTCTACGCCGGCGAGGCCGGGGACGTACTCGGTATATGTGACCTCCGTGCCGTCGGCAAGGTGCCGGGTGACGGTCTGCGTCTTAGGGGTGTACTTGCCGAAGATGGAGACGATCGCCTCATGCAGGGCCGTCAGCGGGCCCTCAGGGGCGTCAGGCTCGACGGTGAGGTAAGTATCTTCCACAGGAGCTTCAGCAGCCAGGACCGGGAAGGTCATGAGCGTCAAGAGCACCAGGAAGATGAGTGTAAAGGACAGGGCTTTCAATATTCGTCACCTCTTCTGTTTTCGGAGATCTTCGGATTCCTGGCGGAGCCGGAGCGGTAGCCTGTTCCGCCGTCGCCGATACCGAGGGCGGCTTTGAGTATGAGCAGGGAGAGCTTAATGGCGGCTACGGCAAGGAAGAAGACGCCGAAGGAGACACCAAGACCGGGGACCGGGACGCCGGTGAAAAGCGACCAGATGGAGGCAAAAAGGCTCTTGAGAATGTCCAGTATTTCCATGGAAACCTCCTTTAGGTGAATGGCAGCATATCTATGATCTTGGCGATGAGCTTGATGATGGTGACAAGCACCAGCACGCAGACCGCGCCGAAGGCGATGACGTTCAGGGGCGGCGGGAGCCAGGAGAAGAGTGTGAGAAAAGCGTCAAACATGGGGAAGCCTCCTGTATTACAGATCGAGAAGCCGGCTCGATGCAGCGAAGATCTCTTTGTGTTACGCTTTGACCAGCTTGAAAATGGCGATGAGGAACAGGGCAGCGACACCGAAAATGAAGAGCGATTTGATCTCCGCGGGGAGAGCCAGGATCACGCCGGAGAAGAAGCCGAAGACGCTGGAGACGCCCTCAGGCAGCTCGAGCTTTATGGAGCCGAAGGCGGAGAAGAGATCGGTAATGCCCTTGATGACGGTATCTGAGAGGAAACTGAAGAAGAAGGACAGGAGATCCTTGACAAGGCCGAGGACAGCGGAAAGGACGTCGGTGATCAGACCGAAGACGGCGTCAATGAGGTCAGACAGAAGGCCGAGAACGCTGTCTTTGAGCTTGCCCCAGAAAGACGAGCCTTCGCCGGAGCCTGAACCGGAGCCGCCGCCTCCGGAGCCGGTGCCGGTGTTGCCGGTGGGCGGACCAGGTTGACCGGTATTCGACCATTGCTTATATGTTTCGCCGCACACGGCGCAGGTGTAGAGGGTATAGCCGGCGGCGGTGACGTCGCCGTTGTCGTTGAATTCCGTATCCTTGACCTCGGTGACTTCCCACTGATGGCCGGCGGCGGGGATGATCTCGTCGTAGGAGTAATCGCAGAACTGGCAGGAGTATGTACGGACACCGGTGCCGGTGCAGCTGGGCGGGGTAGTGGTCTCGCTGGTGAAGACGTGCTTATGACCGTCGGAGCCGGTGCCGGAATCGTCCTTCTTCTCGGCGATGATATACTGGAAGCTGTCGGTGAAAACGATATGATCCATAAGGTCATCAACAGTGGTATAATCATCGACTACAAAAGTATCGTCAATGCCAATATAATAAAGGGCGTCATCTCCGTACCAGACCACGAGATTTTTAATGGATTTACCGTTATACAGGAGCGTATCGTCGGCGAGGGTGAGGAGGTAGAGACGCTGGGCGTAATCATAGACCCAGTTTGTAACCTGGTAGGGCTTGTCCGTATAGGGATCGCGGAACTCGTTTGTAGTCTCGTCGAAGATATTGACGTTGTAGACGTTGGTGACGTTGTTGGAGTTGTCTATCTTGCCGATGAAGTAGTTGTACTCGTTGTTTTCGGAGTTGTAGTTGGTGATGGCGTTGGTGATGTAGGTGGGACGGGTGGTGATAGGAACCTGAGAGGAATCGCCATCATAGGAAATAGAAACAGAAGGAAAGTTTAATAAAGAAGGGCCTAGAAAAGTATGATTAGTTACAGAATTACCACTGTTAAAAGAAAGGGAAACGGAAAATAAACCATAAAGACAATAAGTATAGCCACCGCGAAAAGAATGACGAGCATCAACAGGAAAAGAATAAGAGGGATCAGAAATACAATAAGCAAAATGAGTCCAGTTATTGGGTTGAATAACACGCTTATCAAAAGAAGATGAAACATCAACTAAACAATCAACAGAAGGCGTAAAAGAAGAGGTCTTTACAAGAAAATAAATAGATCCAGATTGATAACAATGAGTAGAAAAGGTAATTTTTGATGCTCCACCAGGAGTAGCTGAATTATCTATGGAAGGACGATCGCCAAAAGCAAAAGAAGCAGAAGAAGAAAGAGAAGAAATATGGAAATTATCAAATGAACCATAAAAGGAATAGGATAACGAGTTGGAAGGACCACTTACAATTTGCTCAAAAGGAAGATAAAGAGTAGTAGTAAAACCGGTGGTACCGTTTGAGACAGTGGGGGAATCAAGAGAAACAATATATTCATCCTCATTCTTATAATAGTCATCAGGATCATAACCGGCAGCAAGAAAGGAAGCAAGATCTGAAATACCAGCAGAAATACCTGCGCCAATAGTAGCGCCCAAAGGTCCTCCAATAGAAGTACCAGCAGCAGCAAGGCCAGCCCCAACAAGCCATTGAGCTAAAGAAGACTGAGTATAGTAATATGCAAGCTCATTGTACCAGTCAGCAAAAACAGATGTTACAAACAAAGAAATACAGGTGACAAGCACCAATATTTGTGTTACAATACGTTTCAGGAGCTTCAAAAGAATCACCACCGAAAGGAATGGTACAAATGCTAATAAAATGGCTTGTAATTGTAGCAACTATTCTTGTAGTTGCCCTAATTGAATACGTTAGAAAGAAAAAGGGTATTTTAACGCCTTATGAAAAACGCCTACGCAAGAAGTGGGAAGAAGAGAAAGCAGCCGAGGAAGACGCCAGAACAGAGCAGCAACAGGAGCGGAGGCACTACATGTCCCAAGCCGAATATGAACAGTACAAGCGGGAGCATGGGATAAAGTAAGGGGGGAGGGGCACACGGGGCTTGAATTGCCCGCCCTACGGGCCGGGCACCATTCGCTACGCTCATTATTCAAGCCCCGTGTGCCCACGCTTTCCGTGAAGGCTTGCAAAACGATACGTGAGGCCGGGGGCCAGGGCGAAATTCCCATGGGGAATTTCGCGTAAAAGGTTTTTCATGCTAAAGCATGAAATGATTTGATTCACACAACAGCCGTGACACCCTCACGGCTTTTTACGGAGGAAGCGGAGGAGCCAGGAGATAAGGCGACCAAGAAAAACGCCACAAAGAACAGCCAAACCAAGAAAAATAGCTATGGAAAAAACAGAGAGGACAAAAACAGCATCATACGTAATACCCAATTTATTAGCTATTTCAGGAATAGCATTATAGAGCATCATAGAGGAGCCTCCAAATGATTCAGCTTTTAAGTAACTTATGGACAATGGTAAAATGGCTATTCACAGACTTTGCACGAATCATACTCAACGCAGATTTAGGACCAATAGGAACACTAAAAGACACATGGGGATACATAGTAACAGCAGTAGCAGCAATATATGCAGTAATAAAATGGATAAGGAAGCGAGACTACTTTTAACGAGACGAAGCCGTGACACCCTCACGGCTTTTTCTTATGCCTCAGCAGCCAAACCGTCAGGATCACCGCGCCGGCAAGGACGGCAACGGCCAGCAGGAGCAGCACCAGGGCCGCCAGCAGCTGGAGAACAAAGACACCGGAATCGACCAGCAGCTTGAGGGCAAGCAGCACAAGCACCATAACCGACAGGTCCAGCACCGAGGCAAAGGCGGCGGTACAGATGATCTTAAAAGTACGCTTCATAGCAGCTCCTTTCGAGTTACATGATAAGGACAATCCGAAGTATCTACATGAATACAGTCAGTACAGCAACCCTCACGGAGAGAACAAGCGTCACAATCATGATCACATGATTCAGACTCACAGGCAATACGCTCAAAAGAGCCACAAAAGGCGATATAAAGAGCACGGACAAGAACTTTTAAAAGTTCAGATTGATCAACAAACATAGCTAACCTCCTTTGTAACACAAAATCACGCGTCAGAGCTCCGCATCAGCTCCGCAGCTTAACATAGTTTGTGTTACACAACCTCCACAAGGTCCGGGAACTTCACCTTCAGCGCCATGACCTTACGCCAGGATTCCTCAGCCTTGTGCTTCTCTACTATGCGCAGGTACTTGGGATTCGGCGCGCAGCTGCGTTCACGGAGACGCTGGGAGAAGCCAATAGGTCCGAACATCTCCATACAGGCGGCGACAGCGTTGCCCATGTGGTTGAAGACATAGTTGGCACAGGCCTCCTCGTTGTACTCCACACCGGGGGCGGTAAAGAGCCGTATACGGCTGACGTCGCCGATGACCTCATACCAATAATCCGTCGTCACCCAGCGGCTCTTATTGCTGTCCGTCTCGTCAGGCTCGACAAAACGGAGGTAGTTGAGCAGCACGCCGGCGAAAACCTCGCCTATGGAGGTATCCTCATCAAACATGGCGTGAGCGAAGGCGTTGGCGCGGGCGTCGCGCATTTGCATTTCCACACGCACCCAGTGCCGGCCGTCCGTGAAGCCGCGCTCAGCGGCCTTGTCGTAGATACGCACCAGCAGCATACTTTTCATGGAGCCGATGACAGCGGACAGGCCCTCAATGTTGTGACGGTAGGAGGAAGTGACCTCTTGCGTCCGGAAGGGGCTTATGTAGAGGTGATTGTACACGTCCGAGCAGACGCGCTTTATATCTAAAACGCCGGAATGGTCGTCGTATGCCACATCCAGGCGCGCAATATTCAAATCGTTGGAGAAGATGAAGTGAAAGAGATCGATCCACGGGTTTTTCAGAGTGGACATGGATTCAAAGACACGGCAGCCCTGACCGGACATGAAGACGTTGACGCCCATGTCGTCATTGCCGCCATCGTAGCAGACGGAAATGTGGTCGTAGTATAGACGCGATCTATATCCGTTTACGCCCTTCTCAGTCAGAGTGAAGGGACAGTGTGAAAGACCCAGCGCCTCGATGAGCTCTTCGGGAGTATGAGTTTTGCTGGTGAAGGATAACCAGTCGAAGAGTATGACATTTTCATCAATATTGCTTTCCATAAGAGCACCCCTAAAGTAAGATTGTAGATAGTGCACCCCTGTTAGTGAGGGGGTGCACCCTCCGGGGAGCGACCCCGGAGGGCTGGAAAGGAAACGATCAAGAGAGTAAAGGAAAAGAACGTGAAAACAAAGACCGGAGATAGATCAGATCATCGTCAGGGAGACTGACAAGGTCCGGCTCGCCGTTGACCCATCCTTGATAGGCAAAGACTGCCGTACCGAGGATCGGGTTGAGGTAACTGCCATAGCCATAGAGGTAGGAGGCAAAAAGATTAAAGGGAAGATCACTGTTGAGGAAATCTTCATTGACGATCATACGAATATGCGGACGGTCACGCAGCTCCATAGGGGCGACGGTCTCAATGTACCCTCCGACAAGCTGCTGGAGCTCATCAAGGGAGTTCTCAAGCTCCTTGACCTCACAGGGGCCGGAGGGAGGAACGACCAGGACGCGCATCATATAACGACCTCGGCTTTGACTACTCTGCCACGGTCATCAAAGAAGAGGTTGACCTGATCGCCGGGCTTGAGGCCCTTCCAGATGTCGGCGGAAATACACTTCTTCTTGTCGGCCTTGTAGCCGCTGGCCATGTAGTCGTCGGACTGGTAATCGCTGACGGGGGAGATGACGTACATATTGGTGTACGGCTGCTTCCTGCCCGGCTCCGGCTCAAACATACCCGCGGCCCAGCCAACAAACACGTAGCCAGGATAACCGCCATCCACAACAAATCCTTCTCTGTCCATATAGGACTCTCCTTCCGGGGCTATACCCCAATATAAAAGTAACAGGCGGATCGGTGATCAGCCTGTCCAAAATACATTTTAGAATCCGCCTAAGTGAGAAAAAGCGGCGGATTTTTTAAAAAAGGTGTTGACTTTTGAGGTCCGCGAAGGTATAATTGGAAAGCCGCTTTGAGCTGAGCCGTAAAGTCGCCGGTTTTCCGGCGCGCCTGTGAGAGCGAGACTCTATTATTCAAGAGGTGAAAAGGTTTATGACAGCGATTATTGAGGCATGCGGAAAGCAGTACCGGGTCTCCGCGGGGGACACCCTCTTTGTGGAGAAGCTGAACGTGGAGGACGGCGCGTCCGTCACCTTCGACAAGGTACTGGCGATCTTCAATGACGACGGCACCGCCAGCTTCGGCACGCCGGTGGTCTCCGGCGCTTCCGTCACCGCCACGGCGGTGAAGACCGGCAAGAGCAAGAAGATCATCGTCTACAAGATGCGTCCCAAGAAGAACTACCGCCGCAAGCAGGGCCACAGACAGCCCTATACCAAGGTCACCATCGACGCCATCAACGCGTAAGGGACCTTTAGCATCACGATTTTGGAGGTGTAATTTACATGGCACATAAAAAAGGAATGGGCTCCACCAAGAACGGCCGCGATTCCGAGTCCAAACGCCTTGGCGTGAAACGCTCCGACGGACAGTACGTCCTCGCCGGCAACATCCTTGTCCGCCAGCGCGGGACAAAGATCCATCCGGGCAACAACGTGGGCAAGGGCAGCGACGACACCCTGTTCGCGCTGGTCTCCGGCACCGTCCGCTATGAGCACATCAACCGCGAGCGCAAGCAGGTTTCCGTTTACGAGGAAGCCGCGCAGTAACACGAAATTTCCACGATTGGAGACGCCAAAAGGCGTCTCCTTTTGCTTAACGTCGGAAAAGGGTAAACCCTTTTCCGAAAGATGGAAACGTTCAGAAAATTTTTTTGAATTTTGCGAAATTCAAAAAAATTTTCCTGCCGTCGCGCTGCGCGCATGGTCAAGGACCATACACTTGCGCGACAAAAGGTAATTTTTCCGACGTACATGCCGCCGGAAAAATATATAATTAAAGGAATTGCCCTGAATCGGCTGTTCCTTTTGCTTTTGGTACAGCAAAAGAACAACACATTTTTAAAAATTTGTTTATTAATCCCCTACCAATTTCTCCGGGTATGTGATATTATTGTAGCGAAATAAATAAATGCCAGGAGGAAGCTCCCATGAAGATAAAAATAACCGCTGACAGCACGTGCGATCTGCCCGCGGCATTGGCTGATAAATACGGCGTCCACATCTTCCCCCTCTATGTGGTGATGGACGGCGAGGCGAAAAAGGACGGGGTGGAGATATGCGCCCAGGACATTTTTGACCACGTTGCCGCCGGCGGAAAGCTGGGGAACACGGCGGCTGTGAACGTGGGCGACTACCTGGAGGTATTCAGGGGGCTTCGCAAGGAATGCGACGCGGTGATACACTTCACCATCTCCCAGTCCATGTCCGCCTGCTTCCAGAACGCCAACATCGCCGCCGCGGAGGTGGAGAACGTGTGGGTGGTGGACTCAACGACCCTGTCCTGCGGCATATCGCTGCTGGTGCTGGACGCCTGCGAGATGGCGGCGGAGGGAAAGAGCCCAGAGGAGATTGTGGCGGCGCTGGAGGCTAAGCGCGACAGGCTTGACGTGAGCTTTGTCATCGACACGCTGGATTACCTTAAAGCCGGCGGGCGCTGCTCGCCGCTGGTGGCGCTGGGAGCCAACCTTTTGAATCTGAAGCCCTGCATAGAGCTTTCGGACGGGAGCATGGGCGTGGGCAAGAAGTACCGTGGCGCCATTGAAAAGGTGGTGCTCAAGTACCTGGCGGACAGGCTCGCCCAGCCCGATAAAATCGACAGGCGCAGGGCGTTCCTTGTAAAATCCAACGGCTTTTCCCAGGAGTTTCTTGCCGAGGCGAGGAGGACTGTACAGGAGCTTTGCCCCTTTGACGAGCTCATCGACGCCACGGCGGGCTGTACCATCTCCAACCACTGCGGTCCCAAGACGCTGGGAATATTGATGTACAGAAAATAATTTTTGACAGGAGTATAAACATGTATTCAGACCTTCAGGATTCCATCGGCTTCATAGCCAATCAAGATCCGGATCTGGCGGCGGCTATGGGCCGTGAGCTGGGACGGCAGAAGCGCAACATCGAGCTCATAGCCTCGGAAAACTACGTCTCCCCCGCCGTCATGGCGGCTATGGGCAGCGTGCTCACCAACAAATACGCTGAGGGCTACCCCGGAAAGCGCTACTACGGCGGCTGTGAGTACGTGGACGAGGTGGAGACGCTCGCCATTGAGCGGGCGAAGGCCATCTTCGGCGCGGGCTACGCCAACGTCCAGCCCCACTCCGGCGCTCAGGCCAACACTGCCGTGTACTTCGCCCTTTTGAACCCCGGCGACACGGTTCTGGGAATGAATCTTGCCGAGGGCGGGCACCTGACCCACGGCTCCCCCGTGAACCTTTCGGGTAAATATTTTAACTTTGTCCCCTACGGCGTCTCCCCGGAGACCGGCCGCATAGACTACGACGCGCTTATGGAGCTGGCGCGGAAGAACAAGCCGAAGCTCATCGTCGCCGGCGCGTCGGCGTATCCCCGCGCCATCGACTTCAAGCGCTTCCGCGAGATCGCGGACTCCGTGGGCGCTTACCTGATGGTGGACATGGCGCACATAGCGGGGCTTGTGGCGGCTGGCGAGCACGAGTCGCCCATACCCTGGGCACATGTGGTGACCACCACCACCCACAAGACGCTTCGCGGACCACGCGGCGGGCTCATTCTCACCGCCGATCCCGAATTTGGCAAGCAGTTTAACAAGGCCATATTCCCCGGCACCCAGGGCGGACCGCTTATGCACGTCATCGCGGCGAAGGCGGTTTGCTTTGGCGAGGCGCTGAGGCCGGAGTTCAAGGCATATCAGGCGCAGATAGTGAAAAACGCGAAGGTGCTGGCGGAGGAGCTTATGAAGCGGGGCGTCAACCTGGTCTCCGGCGGCACCGACAACCACCTTATGCTGGCGGACCTCCGCGGCACGGGCGTCACCGGAAAGGTGCTGGAAAAGCGGCTCGATTCCGTTTACATCACGGTAAACAAGAACGCCATACCCAACGACCCGGAAAAGCCCTTTGTCACCAGCGGGATAAGGATCGGCACTCCCGCCGTCACCACACGCGGCTTCAAGGAGCCGGAGATGGTGATCATTGCCGACAGGATCGCCGCCACCGTCCACGACTACGAGGGCACGCAGGAGGAGACGAGAGGGATAATCACCGACCTGTGCGCAAGGTTCCCTTTGTACTGATTTTCGCGAAAGAGAAACGCGCGAAAAAGGATTCGGAAATGTCTGCGGACATTTCCGAATCCTTTTGTCATTTGATTTGGTTTATGTTTTCCGGGGTCAAATCGTAATATTGGGCGGCGGGCTTGGAGGATTGGAGGGCGAGGGCGGCTTGGAATTCCTCCTCGGCGCACTTTTCGCCGCCTTTGCGGTACTCCCAGCCCAGGAAGGAGCCGTTTTCGTCGTATGCGCCGTCACGGGACCAGAGGGTTTGGATCTCCCCGCCGCGAAGGACGCGAATCTCGGCGTTGTCCGCGCCTGAGGAGGATTCAAAGGTGCCGTCGGTCTTTAAGCCGGAAAAGCTTCTTGACCAAACGCGTATCCCCTCCACCCCGTCGGCGGTACGCCGCAGGATAACGCTTGCCTGCTCATATCCGCCGTAGTATACGCTCAGTACCGCCTCGACAGCGCCGTCGCCGTCCATATCAAGGACGGTAAAGCCGTTTACCTCGCCCTTGGATACGGGGTCAGGCGTCAGGGCTTTTTCGATGGAGCCCACGTTGGCTTCTCCCACGCTCTCGCCCTCCGATGAGCGGCAGTAGAAGTCCTTCTCGCCCCGAAGGACCTCCTTTAACGCGTCTATATAGCTTTCAAGCTGGATCGGCGAAGTCTCACGGGCAGGTCCGGAGAGGGGCTCCAACGCGGCGGCGGAGATGTCGGGCGTGAGGGCGGAGCCGGAGTACGCCACGGGGACGGCGAGAGCCGCCAGGTCGTAGGCGGGCATACCCTCCGGGCGGAGGGCCACGGAGAGGACAAGGTTTTCAAGATCGGCTGTGACGCTCCCGGAGGCGTCTATCCCGCCGTCGCCTATCGGGGAGTCCGCAAGCCACTGCGCGTCGGCGGACAGGTCCAGTTCCCATGCCCTGCCGTAGAGGGCAACGGTGTAAACGCAGGTCTCTGGGTCAAAGGAGCCGGAAAGGTTTTCCTCAAGTAGCGCCGCCGCGTCCTGCCAACGCAGGGCCGCCGCTCCTCCGTCCCTTTCAAAGACGTAGAGGTCAAAGCAGTCAACGCCGGAGCCTACCGCGTTAGCTACGGCAACCGCCAGCTCCTCCTCCCCGTCGCCGTCAAGGTCGGCAAGGGCGAGACGGCTTTCGGCGACGCGCTGGGATTCCACGAATTCCATATCGGCAAACATCAGCCTGTCCTCCCAGCGGACAAGCCCCAGGCTCCTGCCAGTGAGCTCCACACGATAGAGCGCCGCGGCACCGTTTTCAAGCCCGCATACCGGGAAGACGCCGGTTCCGCCGCGGGTATACTCCGCCTCCGCCACGCCGTCATAGCCCGGCTCCGGGAGGTCCTCGGTCCAGGTCGCGCCGGAGTCAAGCGTTATGTAAACTGTTTGCCTCTGTCCGTCCCACACTATCGCCGCGGCGGAGGAGCCGGAGCTCACGGTATCCACGGCGTTCAGATTCATCTCCTCAAGGGCGTCGAAATTTATGGCACCGGATTCATCTGTCTGCGTATCCCCAGTTTTTTCAGGGTCTTTTTCGGCATCTCTGCCGTTTGCCGAGACGTAGCCGCAGGAGCCCAGGACCGCGCCGAGTGTTAAGGCGGCCGCCGCGCACAGGGCAGCCAGAGCACGGGAGCTTCGGCTGTCCGGATTTTTTCTCATGATTATCGTCAACCTCTCCTTCATTATTTTTTTGGAGTTTCCAAAGGGCATAAATAGAGTGCTGTTTTGCCGGTTTTTCGACGCGCCGCGCAAAAGGAGCTCGCCGTACACGGGCTTTTCCCGGTCAGTGAGCCTCAGCGCCACCGTCTCGTCGCAGGCGAGCTCGCAGTCCCTCCCAACCGCGCGCAGAAGATACCAGGCGGCGGGGTTGAACCAGTGGAGGCACGCGTTCACCAGCGCCGCGCGCTTGTACCACAGGTCGCGGCGGCGCAGATGCGTAAGCTCGTGCATAAGGGCAAGCCGAAGCTCCTCTCCCTCCGGGCAGGACGCCGGCAACCACACCGTCGGGCGAATGACGCCCTCCAGCATGGGACCGGTGACGGCGGCGGATCTGCGTATAGCGGGACATCCTATCCCCAGCTCCTCCGCGGCGGAGCGGCAGGCGTCCTCCGCGTCCTCTCCCGCCGCCAGCTCACGGCGGCAGAGCTCCCGGCGAAATCCGGCGGCGCTGACCAGGAATACGGCGGCGCACAGCAAGACGCCAACAGCCCACAAAGCCATGATTATTGACGCGGCGCCGGGTACTTTCCACGCCGGCGCGGGCGCCTCGACCGGAAAATCCGGCTCCGGCGCGGCGTGAACAGGCGTTCCGGCGTTTGGAGGCGATGTCTGCGCAGGCGGAGAGGGGATTTGTACGGCTTCCGCGTTGCCGGAAGGCTCCGAAGGCGCAGAGTGCGCGGCCTCCTCCGGCGGAGTTAAAATCTGCGCCGTCAGGTTCCATTCCGCGCCCAGGGGAATGAGGAACCGCGCCAGCGCCGCAAGCCACAGCAGCGCGACCAGCACTGCCGGGACCCTCCCCCTAAGAACGCGGCACAGCAGGGCAATAAAAAGCGTCAGTATCCCGCCGGACAGGGTCAGCGACAGGAGCAGGCGGAGAGGGTCAGCCATTTTTGCCGCCCTCATTCGGGTAGAGTATCTCCCGAAGCTCGCGCAGGTCCTTGTCGGAGAGCTCCGCCGAGTCCACCAGGTTCGCCACCAGGTCCCGGACGCTCCCGCGGTACACGCGCTCAAGAAACGCCCTGGACGACCAGCGGCGGTAGTCCTCCCGGCTCAGGAGCGGGGTGTAGTAGAACACCTCTCTCTTTTCGGCTCTGACCGCGCCCTTCTCGCAGAGCCTCCGGAGGAGGGTTTTCACCGTGGACGCGTCCCAGCCGCGCTCCCGCTCCAGCCTCTCCCTCACCGGCGCCAGCGGCACGGGCTCCCCCGCCTGCCACAGCGCCTCCATCACATCAAGCTCCGACCCGGATATTTTCTCCGCCGGTCCCGACATAAACAGCACTCCCTTCAGGTAAGTTTACAATTGTAACCTCATTGAGCAGTTTACACCTGTAACCCGGCTTTGTCAAGTGGGTTTTTAAAAAAAGAGCACATATTTTTGCGGGGAGGACGGTTATGAGGTCCTCCCCGCAAAATTATTATAATGAACATGAATGATAAGTTAAACGCTTTTCAATTCAAGCTGTTCATCGCTTTGTTTTGCACCTTTTTCTATTGCTGTTAAATTATTGTATGCATTATAACATGCCATATTTGAAAGCTGCACATATTTGCGCTCTTTTTCGATGCCTATATAATGACGGTCTTCTATTATGGCAGCAACGGCCGTCGTCCCACTGCCGATAAAGCAGTCAAGGACAACATCTCCTTTGTCAGTTAATAATTGGATCAAGCGTCTTGGTAATTCAATAGGAAATTTTGCCTCATGATCATCATTTGCCCTTACAGACGCGATATTCCATACCGCACGGGAACCCCAATTTATCCATTCGTCTTTTGAAAGCCGTTCACGATCCACCTTCGTTATGCCCGGCTTCCAAAATATATATACATATTCATACTCATCTACAGATCTATAAGAAAGCGTATGCCATTTGCTGTTTTCCCATGCCGGATCCTTTACCCAAATCCTACGGTCATACAAATAGAGGGACGCCTCATATGCCGCTCTTTCAAGTATATCACCAACAAGCTTTACCCTTGTCTGAACAGCATATTTTCCACCCCTGATATTATTGCCGTGCAATCTTCGATCTATTGTTTGTTCACTGCACCCCATAATTTCGGCAATTTGTTTTCTGGATAAGTCAGGATGCTCATTCCACACTTTTTCGATTTGTTCCTTTGTAACATCTATCTTTCTTCGGCTTATATTCTCTGCCATAATTTTAGGCATGGTATCATCTTTAAAGCATAGAATATCGGCAATATTTATTGCCAGAAATCCACCTGGCTTTAAAATTGAAAAATGTTCTTTAATAACATCGGATAAAAGCCTATTCCATTCATCAAAGCTCATATCCTTTTCATAATCCTTACCAACATGATACGGCGGGGACCAGACACTCAACGCTACTGAATTAGGTCTAATCTGCTTAAGCATTTTTTTGGCATCACCGCAATAAATCTTGTCTATGCCTAAGTAAGCCATTTCGCCACCCCTTAATCATCCCATGTATGGAAGAGAGCCCTTTGCTCACTGTCAAAATGTATTGTCTGAACACGCCAGCCTTTCATTTCTTTGAGCTTTTTAAAGCTTACTCTTACGCGGAAATCTTCTCCTCTGCTGGGTGCGTTTCTTCCTGCGATCCAAAAGCACCTTCCCGGATCAGGATTGTATTCCTCTTGCAGCAGGCCATTAGGAACACAGCAGGCAATAATATCTTTTAGGCGATGCTCACCTTCAATATCTGTATAGCAATAGTGCAAAAACAGTGTTGTACTTAAAAATTGTTCATCATGCGGTTGATAAATCGTAGGAAGCTTACCTTGCTCATAAACAGGAACTCCAGACCGAATTTGTCGAATTTCAAGAGAAGTTTGAGATACTTGAAGCGTCGCTGTAGAGTTGGATTTCTCTGCTTTGGAATCCACAAAAAGTGCCTGTCGAATCACTTGATTTGGCAGAATTACATACCGCGCTTTTTTATAATCAACTGTGCCGAAAATACGTTGTGTCAAATTATAACCGGCAAGTCTGTCAACAATTTCCCGTGTTATATTTTCCGCAACATCCTTCACATTATCTGGCGAGGTCCGAAAAATATCATATGCTTCAAATCCAAAATCCAATGTGGCTTGAACCAACCACCTAAGTGTAAGTTTCTCTATGGCCTCGATTTCATCATGTGAAAGGGACAATAAATCGTTGAGAACAGACAAATAATCTCACCTCTATTAAAAAAGTACACTTTTAAAATATCACATTTTTTAGAGGTATTCAACAACTTTTCTGTATTTTTTCAATTTTCCCTAATATTCGCTAAAGCAATATGAATGCACTTTTTCAATATCGACCTTCGAGCATTTCGCTTTCGGAACGGAATCGTTACGACTGCCGCATACAGCAAAATCCTTTGCAAATGGCGACCGTCTCCACCAACAAAAAAAGACCGCCAAAGCGGTCCTTTTTTGTGGTGGAGACGGTCGGGATCGAACCGATGACCTCCTGAATGCCATTCAGGCGCTCTCCCAGCTGAGCTACGCCCCCGGAGATGCTGTTTGCAACAGCAAGAGAGATAATACCATAGGGCGGGGGGATTGTCAAGTGGTTTTTGCGTTTTTTCTAAAATTTTATTTTTCGCCGCGAATAAGGGGCCTGTCGTCGGGGGTGAAGGTATAGACGCTGTCGCAGAAGCGGCATTTTATTTCTATCTTCCCGTCCTCGCGGAACATCTCGTCAAGCTCCGTCTCGGGTATGCCGGAGAGGGCGGCGGCGACGCGCTCGCGGGAACAGGGGCAGAGATACGAAACGGCGTCCGTCTCCACGATTTTCGGCTCAAAGCCCTCCAGAACGCGCTCTACGACGTTTTCCAGCGTTCCGTGGACAAGCTGTGCGGTGACGGGTCCGGCGGCGTTGACGGAATCCTCGAGCCTCCGGGCGGTATCCTCGCCGGCGCCGGGCATGAGCTGGGCTATATATCCCCCGGCGGCGAGGACGTGCTGGTCCCTGTCCACAAGTACGCCCAGGGCGCAGGCGGTGGGGATCTGCTCGCTCTCAACAAAGTATTGGGCAAAATCCTCGGCTATCTCCCCGGTGACAAGCCGGGTGGAGCCGGATACCGGCTCGCCGAAGCCCAAGTCACGTATGACGGTGAGCATACCGTCATTTCCCACGGCGGCACCCACCGCAAGCTTCCCGTCGGGGCGCAGAGGCAGGTCCACCGCCGGATTTTGGGCGTAGCCGCGGACGTTGCCCAGGCTGTCCGAGACAACAAGGACGGTCCCGACGGGCCCGCCGCCGTTTATCCTGACGGTTATGGAGTCCCCGTCGGACTTCATGGCGTTGCCGAGCATAGAGGCGGCGCACATTGTCCGCCCAAGGGCGGCGGTGACCACGGGAAGCGTGCGGTGTATATTCCTCGCCCGCTCCACCGCCTCCGTCAGCTCCACAGCCGTTATTTTCACAAATCCGTCAGACGATATGGCGCGTATGACCCTGTCCATTTGAGTACCTCCGAAATATAATTCACCTTTTTCCGTCACCGCCGCAGGTGGAGCAGTCCACGCGTCCGCTGCCGTGGCAGGTGAAGCAGTTGCCTGTCCCGCCGTAGCCGTACCGCGTCAGGCCGTTGCCTCCGCAGGAGGGGCAGAAGACCTTGCCGGTCCCGCCGCACCTGGTGCACTCGCTGGGGACGCCGCCGGAGCTTTCTGTCGGTGTCTCGCCGGGGTGGACCGTCTCCAATATGCCGTCCAGATATTTACTGCCGTCAAAACGGTCCGTCAGGCTTTGGGAGTATCTGTCGCCATAGTCCTCAAACGTAAAGCCGTTGGGCGCGTACCAGATGTTCAGCGCGGTATAATCGTAGTAGCTCTTAACGTTCGAGTACGAGATGTAGAGCGAGCATTTCGGGTCGCTGTCCTTGTAAAAGCTCACCTGTCCCACCGGCTTATCCCCGGTGTAGTCGAATTTACACCAGGCGGAAACCTCGCCGCTGCTGCTTGTAATGCTGTCCTGCTCCTTGACGCTGAGCCCGTACCGCGGATCGGACACAAGCCGGACGTAAGCCTCCGCCGGGGCAAGGTCCTGGCCCTTGTAGTTGAAGGTTATGTAAACCTGGCTCCCGTCGGACTTGGCGTCGTAATTGTAGGACAGGTCCCCGTTAAAGAAGGAGTACGGGTCCGGAAGGGTGCCATCCCGATCCTCGATTTCAGGCTCCGGCTCCGGTTCCGGTTCGGGTTCGGGCTTTGCTTCCGGCTGCGGCTTTTGCTCAGGCTCCGGTTTTTGTTCTGGCTCAGGCTTTTGCTCTGTCTCCGGTTTTTGCTCTGGCTCAGGCGTCTGCTCGGGCTGGGAAACGGGATCGTTTTCCGGCTCGGCGGCGCTGCTTTCAGGGTCGTAAACCTCCGGTGAATCGACTATTTTGAACTTTGCCGCGTGCCTGTCCCACGGGTCTAGGCGGATGGCCAGTTCGTCGTAAGATATATCCAGAATAATATTTTCATCAGTGCTGCCGCTCTCCGGAGTCAGATAGAGATCATCGGTGCCACGCTTTATATCAATGGTAAAGCCGTATTCCTCCACCAGCAGGTCCGCGTAGGCGCGGCAGGCGGTTTTCACCTCGTCGCTGCGCAAATAGAAATGATACGTCCTGTCCTCTCCCGCCCTGCGGACAGCCACGTCCTTAAAAAACTGGTCCGGGTCAGGCAGGTCGTAGGTCGGCTTACCGCATGCGGCGAGGGACAAAAGGAGGATAACGGCGAGGCCCAGGGCGGCTATGCGCTTTTGGACGGCGGCGCTTTTTCGGCTTCTCATCTTCAACACCCCTTTTGTCCGATTATAGCAGAAAACCGGTCGGAGGGCAATAGGTCCGGCCGGTTATTTGGTTCACAGCCGGCGCGCGGCGATAAATATTCGCTGCTCGTTCTCACGCGGCGGCGCGTCGAGGAGCTCGGCGAAGGTCTGTATCTCGCCAAAGCCGTGGACGCGAAGCTCGTAGGCGAGGCTCTCCGGCGTGTGGATGTACTCCGTATGCTCCTCGCTCCCCCGATCCCAGGCGCCGTCCCCGCGGAGGGTGAAGATGTCCATGCCGTAATTCATGGCGTCCCTTTCCTCGGAAAGCTGGGCGCTCCACACGCAGAAGGCGTCCTCCGTCTCGTCCATGAACATCTGCCCATCCAGGCTCAGGAGCTTTTCGGGGGTGTTTACGTCAAAGACAAAAACCCCGCCCGGCTCCACAAAAAGGCGTAGTCTTTCAAAGACCCGGCCCAGTGAGCCCGGCGGAAGATAATTTATGCTGTCAAGGGATGAGACAGCGGCGGAGACTGTACCGAAAAGGTCCAGCTCCTCCATGGTCTGGTTCAAAAATACGGGAGGAATCGTCAGTCCCGCGTCCGCAGTCTTTTCCGCCGCGACGGAGAGCATTTCCGCGGAGCCGTCCGTACCAATCATCTCATAGCCGCGGCGGGCAAGCTCCAGCGTCAGCGTACCGGTGCCGCAGGCAAGGTCCAGGACGAGTCCGGGGACAACGCCGTATTTTTTGAAGATGAGCTCATAAAAATCGGCAAATCTGCCGTAGGGCACATCGTAGGTGAAGTCGTCGTACCGATGGGCGAGGGACAGGTAGCGGCTCACTTGCCCTCGTCCTCCTCCAGGCGCTTGAAGATCACGTCGTAGCCGTCGTTGCCGTATCTGAGGGAGCGGTTGACGCGGCTGATGGTGGCGCTGGAGGCGCCGGTCTTTTCAAGGATGTCGTTATAGATGAGTCCCTGGTGCAGAAGCTCCGCAACCTGGAATCGCTGCTCCATGGCGCGAAGCTCGGAAATACTGCAAAGATCGTCAAAAAAACGCTTGCACTCGTCGATGGACCGGAGCTTCATGATTGCCTTGTACAGATCCTCATTCCTGGGCTGGTCGGTGTTCTTATTCATTTTTACTCCTTTCCCTTTTTGCCGTTTCGCGGCGGCGCGCTTGTCCTTTTTCTATGTTGCCGTTTATTCTTTCCACTCCCGTCCAAAGGGCGGAGGTCGGTCACTTTTTCGGCGTATCGGAGGCGCTTCCAGCGGTCTTTGCCGCCTCCTCTTCCTCCAGTACGCGGTAAGCCACCTTGCCCACCAATGTCTTGGGGAGCTCGTCGCGGAACTCCAGCTCCCTGGGCATGGCGTATTTTGCTATGTTCTTGCGGCAGTGGGCGAGTATCGCTTCCTTTGTCTCGTTGTTTTTGGGGACGCCGGGCTTGAGCATCACGAACGCCTTTACCCTCTGCATCCTGTAATCGTCCTTGACCCCGATGACGCAGCTCATTTGGACGAGCTCGCAGGCGTCGATGATGTTCTCAAGCTGGGCGGGGTAGACGTTGTAGCCGGCGGTGATTATCATGCGCTTGGCGCGGCCCTTGAAGTAGACGAAGCCCTCGTCGTCCATGGTGCCCAGGTCGCCGGTGTAGACCCATGTGAGCCCGTCGTCGTGGCGGCGGAGGGTCTGGGCGGTCTCCTCCGGGTGCTTTATATACTCCCGCATGACGGTGGGGCCGGAGAGAAGTATCTCCCCCTCCTCGCCGTAGGGCAGCTCCTCGTCCGTGCCGGGCTTTACTATTTTGATGTAGGTGTCGGGGAAGGGAAGGCCGATAGAGCCCTCCTTGTAAATGTGCGGGGGCGTCAGGCAGCAGGCGGTGACGGTCTCGGTGGTGCCGTAGCCCTCCCGCACCTGGATGGCGCAGTGGTGGTCATAGAGGAACTTGTCCATCTTTTTCTTCAGCTCAATGGACAGGGAATCGCCGCCGGAAAACACGCCCTTCAGTGAGCTTAGGTCGGTCTTTTCCATGCTGGGCAGGCGCAGGAGCGCCTCAAACAGCGTGGGGACGCCGGCAATGAAGTTGCACTTTTCCTTTACTATCAGCTTGCCGTAGCTCTTGGGGGTGAAGCGCGGGACAAGGAGGCACCTGCCGCCGCTGGCGAGCATGGTGTGGATACAGACGCCCAGCCCGAAGCCGTGGAACACGGGCATCGCGGCAAGCATCTTGTCGCCGGGGCGGAACATGGGGTTCACCGCGATGACCTGGGCGGCAAGGGCGTTGAAGTTGTAGTTTGTCAGCAGTATGCCCTTGGTTGTACCTGTGGTACCGCCGGAGTAGAGGATGACGGCGGGGTCCGTGCCCTTCTTTTGCGCCGCGAAATTCCAGAAGCAGGCGTTGCCCAGCCTTACGAAGTCGTTCCACATTATCACCGGCGCGTCGGAGGGGATCTTCGCTATCTTCCGTCCCTCGGTGAGCATATAGCCGGTCTTTAAGGGCTGTGCCAGCTCGTCCTTTATGCGGGCGATTATCACGTTGACGATGGAGGTGTTTTGGCGTATCGCCTCTATCTTGTGATAGAACTGGTCGAGGGTTATGACGGTGACGGATTTTGACTCATTGAGGTAGAACTGTATCTCGTTCTCGCTGGAAAGCGGGTGGATCATGTTAGCGATTGCTCCCACGCGGTTGACGGCATAAAACATATAGATCGCCTGGGGGCAGTTGGGCAGGGCTATAGTGACCCTGTCGTCCTCTCTGACGCCGATGGTGCGCAGCGCCTTGGCGCACTGGTCGATCATCTCCATCATGCGCCGGTAGGTGGTGGGCCTGCCCATGAAGTCAAAGGCGACGAAATCGGGGTACTTCTTCGCCGTATTCGCCACCATGTCGTAAAGCGAGCCGTTAAAGTATTCAAGGTGCGACGGCATGTCCCCCAGGCTCTTGAGCCATGGCATTTTCGGTTCGCTCATCAGTAATCAACCTCCTCGGTCATCGGTCTTTCCAGCAGCTCCGGATTCTGGAGAAGGTGCTTCAGAAGGCGGACAGACTTGGAATAATAGTATCCGTCGGCA
This sequence comes from uncultured Oscillospiraceae bacterium, assembly GCA_947588955.1. Classification (GTDB taxonomy): domain Bacteria; phylum Bacillota; class Clostridia; order Oscillospirales; family Oscillospiraceae; genus RUG626. Next base: position 42,786 of record CANPYX010000011.1, read on the forward strand.
AGGCGCTCGTCGATGGTGAGCCCCAGATCCAGGGTCTCTCGCATCTCATAGGTGCCGTCGGTGTTGAAAACAGGATTCATCGCTTTCTCGCCTATTATGCAGAAAAGCGAGCAGGTACCCCAGTTGGTCAGGTGGTGGTAGCCGGACTTGAGCTTGATGGAGCCCAGATTCGAGATTATCACAGAGGCGTAGTAGGGGTCCGTGGCGATAAGCACCTTGGGGCACCAGCCGTGACGGTCAAGGAAGGTGACGAAGTGCACCGCGGTCTTGCTCACAAACCTGGGGAGCTTTGTGAAAAACTCCATGGAGTCGGTGCTCCTGTCCTTCTGCTCACTGCGGCAGAACATCACCTGGCTCTTGATGTAGTCGTGAATGGTGTCAATAGTGTCCCCATCCTTCGAGTGGACGAACGCCAGCGCCTCGGCGCCGGTGTCGGCAAATCGCTTTTTCACCACGAAGGAGGCGGATACCTCGTTGCGCTGGTACATGTTCTTATTCTGTATGAACCTGTTGAGCTTTGGGCGGAGGGTTATTGTCTTTACCAGCGCCGCCAGGATCACGTGAAAAAGGGTGTAGGGGAACTCAGTTTCGTTTTCGTTCTTTTTGGCAAGATAGGCGTTCAGGTTCGTAAGGTCTATGCGCTCGGAGATGTACGCCTCGTTGTCGCAGCGGTTCGGATAAAGGAGGGGAGTGACAAAATGCATGGCGTCCAGGTCGCGGATAAGCCTTCCGTCCTTCCTGTCGCCAAAACGTCTCTTGGTTTTTTCCACCGTGCCGTGCCTCCTGATTCTTTCTTTAAATCAGTATAAATAATAGCACCGATACAAATAAAAGTCAACGATTTCCAATAACATTTTGAGAAAATTTTACGTTATTCGACAGCGATTTATGTTGAAAATCGTGGGAAAATGATATATAATTTATTCGGTTTTCAACGCTTGACTATCGGGGAGGCGTACTTATGGGAAAACGGGTCCTGACCTTTGCCGCTGCCGCCGTGCTTGCCTTCATCGTCTGCGTCCCCGCCGGCGCCTCAGGCGCGAGGGAGACTACCAACATAAACGCTCAAAATTACCTCACCTGGGACGCCTCGCCCGTGAGCTCCTACCTCTTTTCGGGTCCCGACGGCCACCTCACCAGGGTGGAGCGCCCCGGCACGGAGCCTTGGGCGATTGTTGAGGAGTACGACAGCGAATACAGGCTCATAAAGCGGCTTGAGGTACCCCTTGAGCTCCCCTTCTGGGGCGGGTTCTTCGCCGGGGAGGAGTATAACTTCTTCGTGTTCGGACAGTCGAATCCCGTGGAGAGCGACAGCGTTGAGGTCATACGGGTGGTCAAATACTCCAAGGGCTGGGAAAGGCTGGGGCAGGCGTCACTGAAGGGCGCCAACACCTCCCGCCCCTTTGCCTACGGGTCCCTGAGAATGGCGGAGTCCGGCGGAATGCTGTACATCCGCACCTGCCACCAGATGTACTCCGGCGGCACGGGCGTCAACGCCCCGGCAAATATGACCGTCGCCGTCCGTGAGAGCGACATGGCTGTCACCGATTCCGCCCACCTTGTGGCGGATGTGGGATGCGGATACGTTTCCCGCTCCTTCAACCAGTTCATTCTCACCGACAGCGCGGGGCGCATAGTCGCCCTGGACCAGGGCGATAAGCACCCCATAAGGGCCGCGGCGATAAGCATTTTTTCTGCTCCGGCGGGGAGCGAGGACATAACCTCCGGCTCCGTGACCACGGTCCCGGTCCTCAGCTACCCTCTGGGCGAGAGCGACCAGGTCACCGGCGCCAGCTTCGGCGGCTTCGGCGAGACGGAGGCCGCTTATATAACGGCGTACAATTATGACGGCATGGGCGACAGCACCGTGAACGCCGATAGGTCGGTGTACGTCGCCGCAATTGACAAGCAGACCCTTGCGGTCACCACCCAGGCGGTATCCACCCCCGGCGCCTCCACCCCGCAGCTTGCCTGCGGCGAGGACGGCGGGTTTGTGATCTGGAACACCTGCGACGAGGACGGAACCCTCACCGACACCCTGCAATACGTGAGGTTTGACGCCACCGGAAAGCCCGGAGAGGTCATGACCGCACGGGCCCCTCTTTCCGACTGCGCTCCCCTGCTTTTGGACGGTATGGCGGTCTGGTACGTGACAGACGGCTCCGCGCCGGTGTTTTATGAGCTTTCCGAGGATGGCGTCAGCTCCGTTCCGGCGGGACTTGTCTTCTCGGATGTAGGCACTGACAGCGAATATTTTGAGGCGGTAATGTGGGCATCGGAAAACGGGATCGTCTCCGGCAATGCGGACGGGACCTTTGACACGGCGGGGTCTGTTAACCGCGGCATGATGGCGCGTATCCTCTGGAACGCCGCGTGCACCCCGGAGGTTGATATCACGAAACCACCGTTTTCCGACGTGGACCCCGACGCCTGGTACGCCGGCGCCGTGGCGTGGTGCGCCGAAAAAGGCATTATCAGCGGCGTTGGCGACGATCACTTCAACCCTCTTGGGAGTTGTGACAGGCGCTCGGTAGTGACGCTCCTGTGGAACTACATGGACAAGCCGGAGCCCGCAATAAGCAAAAACCCGTTTTCGGACGTATCCGAAAACGCCTACTACAAGGCCATACTCTGGGCAGCCGGTGAGGGCATGATAACCCCCGACGAAAACGGCAGGTTCTCCCCCGCCTCTCCCTGCACCAGAGGCGAGCTTGTGAGGCTGGTCTATGAGATGATCCGCGGACAGCAGCCCTGAATCTAAAACAAAAAACCGACTGTGAAGACGCCACTTCGGGTATCTTCACAGTCGTTTTTATTTCATTTTACGTATAAGTTTTACGTGAAACATTGCCATCAGCGCGGTCAAAAGCAGGAGAAACGGCGGGTAAAGCGCGGGGGTCACGTGGGACGCCAGCGCCCCGAAAAGCGGCGGAACCAGGGCGGTGCCGAGGTAAGCCGCCGCCATCTGGACGCCTATCACCGACTGGGACTTATCCGAGCCGAAGTAGGCGGGGGTGGAGTGGATCATGCAGGGGTAAACCGGCGCGCACCCCAGCCCCACAAGTACAAGCCCTGCCGCCGCCGATGAAGCTCCAAAGGGCATTAAAAGCACCGCCGCGCCCAACGCCGCCACAGCGGAGCCGGCGAAGATGAGCTGCCTGTCCGATAGCCTCAATGTGAGAAATCCGTTCAAAAACCTACCAAGGGTTATGCCGATGTAGAAGAGGCTGGCGAAGCCCGCCGCCGTCTCCTCCCCTATCCCACGGCTCAGCACCAGGTAGCTTGCCGCCCAGAGCCCGGCGGTGCTCTCCAGGGCGCAGTAGCAGAAGAAGGTGAGTACAAAGGGAATGACGCCCGGCACCCGCAGAACCTCCGCCGCGGTCATACCGCCTCCGTTCCGTTTTTCCTCCGCCTCTCCCCTTTTCCAAAGCGGCAGGCTGAGGAACAGCGCGGCGGTGAGCAAGACCTGCAAGGCGCCGACAGCCCCGTAGCCGAAGCGCCAGGTGCGGTTTGTCAGAGCCCAGCCCATTATGTACGGCCCCGCCGCCGCGCCGATGCCCCACATGCAGTGGAGCCAGCTCATGTGCCGGCTCTCGTAATGTATGGCGGCGTAGTTGTTTATCGCCGCGTCCACCGCCCCCGCGCCCAGTCCGTAGGGCACGGCGAGGACGCACAGCGCCCAGAAGCCCGGCGCGGCGGAAAAGCCGAAAAGCGAAACCGCCGTCAGCGCCACGCTCACCGCCGTGACTGTCCCCGCCCCAAAGCGGCGGGTCATGCGGTCGGAGTTGAGGCTTGATACCACGGTTGAAACGGAGATGATAGTCGAGACCACCCCCGCCCAACCGATACCGGCGTTCAAATCGCGGTACATCACGGGCCACCCCGCGCCGAGAAGCGCGTCGGGAAGTCCGAGGCTTATGAAGGAGAGATAGATCACGGCGAGGAGAAGATGTGTCATTTCCCCGCCGCTCCCCTGTATCCACTGAGTAAGAGCGGCAACCCCGCCTCAAGCTGCGCCCGCGGGCAGGCTATGTTCAGCCGGACAAAGCCGTCGTCGCCGTAGCGGAAGCCGTCATTGAGTATCGCCCCCGCCCTGTTCATGGAGGCGCACACCTCCCGTGAGCCCGCGCCGGAGGCGGATATGTCCAGCCACATGAGATATGTGCCCTCCAGCGGCGCAGCCTTCACCTCCGGCAGGTTCTCCGCAAGGAAGCCGCGAACCGCCGCGGCGTTTTTCCAAAGGTATTCGTTCTGCTCGTCTGCCCACTTTGCGCCGTACTCATACGCCGCCCGGCAGGCCGTCTGCCCCAAATTGTTGCCGCACTCGATGTGGCGTGCCTCCTTCCAGGCCTCAAGCCTCTTTCTCAGCGAGGCGGAGGGGATTATGCCGTTGGAGCACTTCAGCCCCGCCACGTTGAAGGTCTTGCTTGGGGCGGTGAGGACGATCACGTTGTCGGACGTACCCGCGTTTCCCGCGGTGAATTGGACGTGTCCCGGCATTATGAGGTCCCAGTGTATCTCGTCGGACACCAAAAGCACGCCGTTTTCCGCGCAAAGCTCCGCCACGCGCGTGACCTCCTCCCGTGTCCACACCCTGCCAACGGGGTTGTGGGGCGAGCAAAGTATCATCATACGCACGCCGGAGCGCAGGTCGCGGGAGAGGTCCTCAAAATCCATGGTGTACCGCAGGTCCCCGTCCCGCCGGAGCCTGTTCTCCACCAGTGTCCTGCCGGCGGTCTTCACCACCGAGGCAAAGGGATCGTATACGGGCGTTTGGATCAGTATCTTGTCTCCGGGGTCCGTGAAGCACCGGACGATGTTGGCAAGCTCCGACACTATGCCGGTGGAGGGAACAATGAAGTCCGGCTCGATGTCCCAGCCGTGGCGCTCCCCCACCCATTTGCGGACGGCGTTTTTGTACTCCTCCGTGGGTACGGTGTAGCCGAAAACGCACCGTGAGGCGGCGTCGCGTATCGCCTCCACCACCTCCGGCGGGGACATGTAGTCCGAGTCCGCCACCCAGAATGGCAGGGCGTTTTCGTTGCCGAAGGCGGGTCCCCTCAGGTCCCACTTCAGCGCTCCTGAGCCGGCGCGGGGGGCGGGGGTATCAAAATCGTACATATTCGCACCTCTTTTGTAGGATTTTCGTAATTATATCACCGGCGGCGGAAAAAGTAAATCCCTCACAGCGCCTCTATGTGCCTTTGTGTCAGGCGGTCTATCCCGTCAAAGTCCACAGTGGGTATATATTGCGCCTCCAGCCTGTCGTGAAGCTCCTTTGCCTCGGCGAGGGAGCCTGTCGCTTCGGAGATCACGCCCTCCCGCAGCTTGGCGCGGCGGCGCAGCTCCGGCTTTACGGCGGCTATGGTATCCTTATCCGGTATGGTGTCAAGCCTCAGGCGGTGCTGTGGCTCATATGGGTACGGAAGGGCGGCGGAGCGGCTGACAAGGGCAAGTCCCAGTCCAGGGACAATGATGTGCTCCGTTCTCTCCGGGAAAAGCGGTGACCGGCAGCGCACCACGCCCCAGCCCCGGCTCTCCGCCTCGGACGCCGCGGCCTCCATGATTATGCCGGCAAGACCCAGCTCGTTGTCAAGAAGATACACCTTATCCGCCAGCTCCGCCACGGTGTCCCAGAGCGCCATCTGCCCCTTGCAGGTGTAGGCGGACAGAAAGCGGCTGACGCTCCTGCCCTCGCCGTGTCCTTTTATCTCCCGCCGTATTATGCCCCGCGCCCGCTTTGCCGCGGTGAGCAGCGCATCCTCCGGCAGCTTCACAGGTCCCGACAGCGAGGCGGCAGCGGAGAGGAGCCGGAACGCCCGCCGGTAGCAGGCCTTATAGCCGCGGGTGAGCGCCTCTATCTCCTCCCTTCTGCGGTCAAGTTCCACCAGGTCGTAAAATGCGCCCATGTTCACATAGCTCGCCTGGCTCCCGGCGAACAGCGGCTCAATGACGTGGGGCGAGGTGCCGTCCACGTAAGCCTTACGGAGCGAGGGTATATACACCCCGTCCAGTGAGTCCGGGTCGCCGGAGCAGCGGATGTACTCCACGGAATACCCCGCCTCCGACGCCGCCCTGCCAACCCTTTTCATAAAGGTGGATTTTCCGCACCCCGGACCGCCCTTGAGTATGTACAGGTGGTCCGTGGAGGGGTCGGTGAATTCCCCGTAAAGTGAGTAAAAGCCTTCCGGCGAGTTCGCGCCCAGGAAGTATTCGGATATAGATTGTTTATCCATGCCAGCGTCCTTTCAAGAGTTTTTCACCCCATCTTATGCCGCCGGCGAAAAAACGCCCTTGATTCTTTTGACAAAGTCCGGCAGATATGATATTGTAAATAGTAAATAAAAATAAAATAAATATGGAGGTGTCAAACATGATCCTGGATTTCAAGAGAAACGACGACGGTCTGGACAAGGACGTGAGGCGGACGGAGATACGCCGGCTCAAGGCGGTGCTCTCGGCTCAGCAGCAGGAGATACGGGGGGCGAAGCTGCCCGTTATAGTCCTGGTGGAGGGCTGGGACTGCGCCGGGAAGGGCAACCTCATCCGTGAGCTCATCTGCGAGATGGACCCCAGATTCTTCTCGGTGAAGAGCTTCGGCAGGACCCACGAGTACGACGAGCGGTACCCGTTCTTAAAGAAGTTTTTTGAGGTCGTTCCCGAATCCGGCAAGTTCCTTTTCATGGACACCGGCTGGATGGAGGACGTGGTGGGCAAGTACCTGCGGCGGGAGATCCCTGCGCAGGAGTATGACCGCCGCGTGGCGTCCGTCAACACCTTCGAGCGTCAGCTTCGTGACAACGGGTACGTGGTGATAAAGCTCTTCATCCACATCTCTCGCGCCTGCCAGCTGGAGCGCATAACCGCTCTGCGGGAGAACAGGGACACCCAGTGGAGGGTGTCCGGCGACGACCTGTGGCAGCAGCAGGAGTACGGGCAGTTTTTGAAGGCCTACGACGATTTTATGGAGGCAACGACGAAGATATCCCCCTGGACCGTGCTTGACGGCGAGGGCAGGCAGAAGGCGCTCTATGACGCGCTGTCCGCCATCACGGGGAATGTGGAGGCCGCCATCGCCTCGGGGAAATACGAGGGCAGGCCCTCAGGTGTTAAATTCCCGCTTCTGGGCGGCCCGTCGCAGAAGGACGCGGACCTCACGGCGACCATTGACCCCAAGAAGTACGACAAGAAGCTCCGGGAGCTCCAGGAGAAGCTGGCAAAGCTCCACAACCGCATATACAGGAAGAAGATACCCGTGGTCATATGCTACGAGGGCTGGGACGCCGCGGGAAAGGGCGGAAATATCCGAAGGCTCACCTATCCTCTGGACCCCAGAGGCTTTGACGTCATACCCATCGCCAGCCCCACGCCGGCGGAGAAGGCGCGGCACTATCTCTGGCGGTTCTGGACAAAGCTCCCCCGGAGCGGGCACATAGCCATATTTGACCGCACCTGGTACGGCAGGGTGATGGTGGAGAGAATAGAGGGCTTCTGCTCCGAGAACGACTGGCAGAGGGCTTACGGGGAGATCAACGAATTCGAGAAGGAGCTTACGGACTGGGGCACGGTGGTTTTGAAGTTCTGGATACATATCGACCCCGACACCCAGCTGGAGCGGTTCGAGGCGCGGCAGAACACCCCGGAAAAGCAGTGGAAGATCACCGACGAGGACTGGCGCAACCGTGACAAGTGGCCTCAGTACGAGCAGGCCGTGGAGGATATGCTTCAAAAAACCAGCACGGAGTACGCCCCCTGGCACATCATCGAGTCCGTGGACAAGAAATACGCCCGTATCCGCACGCTCCAGATAGTCACCGACGCCCTGGAAAAGGCGGTGGACGAAAACGTGGTCCGCGGCATGAAAAGCCGCCGGGTGGAGAAAAACAGCTGATACTAATATCTAATTAAAACAAGACATTCGCACCGGTCTTTTTCACGTCGTCGTCGCTGAAGTCGCTTAACCTCGCCTCCGCGCAAGCGCGAAGGCTCAGGCGCGGACTTCGCTCCTCCTCTCCCCAACGGGCTTTTGCCCGTCGGGGACCCCGGTTGCGTCAGCCGCCTTGGAAATACATACAGTATTCCCTGCGGCGTCTTCCTTGCCTGACACGAAAAATCCTCGTCGCTCGGTGTCTCCTTTTAAATAGATATTAGTATGAGAAGAAAATTTTTATAAAGTAAAAAAACTTCTTGACAAAGCCGCACGGGGAGGTTATAATCAATACCGTTCCGTGCGGCCTTAGCTCATCTGGTAGAGCGCCACCTTGCCAAGGTGGAGGTAGCGAGTTCGAGCCTCGTAGGCCGCTTTTTTGCTGCCCAAAAAGGGCGGAGCCCTTTTTGGGCAATGGGGAGCGTGCGAAAAAAAAATTTCGGAAATGTCTGCGGACATTTCCGAAATTTTTTCTGCCGTTTTGCTGCGTGCACGCCCCGAAGGGGCGCACGCTTGCAAAACAAAAGGTGATTTTTCCGACGTACATGCCGCCGGAAAAATATTCAATTAAGAGCTTTTTCGAACCGGGCTTTCCTGCCGGGAGGGGTTTTTATTCCCAATTTACGGGGGGCGGCGGGGGTTCGGTGGGGTTGTTTTCAGGGTCGAATTCGGGGCCGTAGAGGGAAGGGCCGGAGCAGCGGGGGTATTGGGAGGCGTCCCACCAATAGTTGGAGGAGAGCTGCTGCTCGTCGTTTTTGAAGACGGCGCCGTCGGGGTCAAAGCTTGTCATATCCACATGGTATAGCTCGCCGTTTTCAAGGCGCACCAGGTTCCAGGTGTGGTCCATGTTGTTGAAGCGCCCGGATATGACCTCACACTCGATGCCCATAAGCCCGCACAGGACCTTCAGCCCCATGGCGCACCCCTCGCCGACGGCGGCGCCCTGGACCAGCGCGCCGTAAGCTGTCATGGCGTTGTAGCGGCGGGCCTGAGCGTCGGAGGTGTTGACGGAGGTGTCATAGGTTACGTTTTCCGCAAACCAGGAGCCCGCCGACATTAGGCGCTCACTTTCCGTCCCGCCGGAGAGCCCGCCCACGATCTCCTCCGCGCGGCCGGTGAGGGACCTTTCGCGCTGTTGGACGGTGGAGGTGGCGTAGGGGTAAGTGAAGGCGACCTCGACTATCCTCTCGCTGCCCTCCTCGGGGTAGGAGGTCACCGTATATGACGGGATGTAAAGTATCGTCGCGGGATTTGAGTAGTAGGCGCTCTCCACAGCCTGCGCGACGGTCTCGCCGGTGATCTCGGCGCTTTCAAGCTTCACCGTCGCCAGCTCCGACCTTGTCTCCATGGCGGCGCGCATTATGTCCTCCAGCTCCTCCGCGCCCTCGCAGACAGTCAGGCTCCCCACCTCCTCGGGCTGATGGCGGTATATTATGGACACGCTGGCCTCGTAAACGGACACCAGGCGGTTGAGGCTGTAATTTATGAAGTAGACGCAGTAGGCGCCCATGGCGGTGTTGGCTGACGCCTCAAGGCAGGCGTCGGCAAGATCGGACTCCAGGTTGCCCTCATAGCTCGCCATGCGTATCGTCCCCCGCTCCACGCCTTGGGAGATGAACTGGGACACGGCGGAGTAGAGCTCCTCCGGGTCCGCCGCGTCAAGGGTGAGCTCGGCGTCGCCCGGACTTTTGTCCGAAGAGCTTATGTGGTCCTGGGAGGAGGAATACTCCCCGTCAATCAGGGCGGCACAGCCGGTAAGCGAAAGCAGAAACGCCGCCGCAAATACAAGCGCCGCCGCCCTACGCATTTCCGTCGCCCTCCAAAAGGCTCAGCTGCCGCTCCTCCCGGTCCTCGTCCTTCAAAACGGCGCCGGCGGCGGGAATTGAGCGGACGCGGTAGCGGGAGGCGTTTTTTATGCTCGTCTCGGATACGGGGCGGAGCTGCGTTACGGTCCTGTTCTTTTTCAGCGTCACCACAGACACGCCCTGCGTGTTTCGGGTGGGCTTTGGCGTCAGCAGAGCCGTGGAGAACACGACACAGCGCCCGTCAGAGGTGTACGCCGCCGCCTCAAAATCCTCATATACGGGCAGGAAGCCCACCAGGGGGCTCTTGTCGGAGTACGCGCCGGTGAGCCGCTTGCGGTTGGTCTTTGTCTCAAAGCCGGACAGGGATATGCGCGCCGCCTTGCCGTTTTCAAACATCAGCAGAAGACTGGCGGTGTAGTCACCGGGGTCGCAGATATAAAGGGCGTTCTCGCCCTCGTCCATGCCCAGCTGCGTGGGGATATAGGTGCCCAGCGCCGACGCCTTGCCGTCGGGGAAGTCGGAGAGGCGCGTCTTGTAGCACTGGAATTTGTCCGTGAACACCAAAAGCTCGGAGGAGTTGGACGCCTCAAAGCTCACAAGCAGGCTGTCACCCTCCTTGTACTTTTGCTCGCCGGACATGCGAAGGGACTGCGGTGTTATTTTCTTGAGGTATCCGCCCTTTGAGAAGAAGATGGTGACCGGGTAGCCGTCCTCCGGCTCGTCCTCCTCTGGCTCGGAGATCTCGTGGGGGTAGATTATTTGGGTCCTGCGGGGCTCGCCGTACTTCTTTATCACGTTTTCCAGCTCGCGCCTGATGATGGTCTTTACGCGGCGCCTATTTTGAAGGATGTCCTCAAGGTCCGCGATCTCCTCCTCGAGCTTCGTTATATCCTCAAGGCGTTTGAGGATATATTCCTTGTTTATATTGCGAAGCTTTATCTCCGCCACGAACTCCGCCTGGATCTCGTCTATGCCGAAGCCGATCATGAGGTTGGGGACCACCTCCCGCTCTTCCTCGGTCTCACGAATGATGGCGATTGCCTTGTCGATGTCCAGAAGTATCTTCCCCAGACCCTTGAGAAGGTGCAGGCGGTCCTTTTTCTTTGAAAGGTCGGCGAATACGCGCCGGCGAACGGACTCCATGCGCCAGGCGGTCCACTCGGAGAGTATCTCCCGGATACCCATAACCTTGGGGGTGCCGGCGATGAGTATGTTGAAGTTGCAGGCAAAGGCGTCCTGCAATGGGGTGAGCTTATAAAGCTTTGCCATGAGCTTTTCCGGGTCAACCCCGCGCTTTAGGTCGATGGTGAGCTTCAGACCCGAAAGGTCAGTCTCGTCACGCATATCGGAGATCTCCCGGAGCTTGCCGGTCTTTACCAGGTCCTCCACCTTGTCCATTATCGCCTCGGCGGTGGTGGTGTAGGGTATCTCGTAGACCTCGATGAGGTTTTCCTTTTTGTCGAACCTCCAGCGGGCGCGGAGCTTCACACTGCCCCTGCCCGTCTCGTAGACCTCCCTCAGCGCGTCGGCCTCGTATATGACCTCCCCGCCGGTGGTGAAGTCCGGCGCGCGGAGGGTGAGGTAGATGTCGCAGTTGGGGTCGGAAAGGTATTCGATCTCCGTCCGGCAGACCTCCTCCAGGTTGAAGGAGCAGATATTTGACGCCATGCCCACGGCGATGCCGGTGTTGGCGGAGACAAGGACGTTGGGGAACGAGGTGGGCAGAAGGGTTGGCTCCTTCATGGTGGAGTCGTAGTTGTCCACAAAGTCCACGGTGTCCGAGTCGATGTCCCGGAAAAGCTCGGAGCATATGGGGGCGAGCTTCGCCTCTGTGTAGCGTGAGGCGGCGTAGGAGAGGTCCCTGGAGTATACCTTCCCGAAGTTGCCCTTGGAGTCCACAAACGGCGTCAGGAGCGCCTCGTAGCCCTTGGAGAGGCGCACCATTGTCTCATATATGGCGGCATCCCCGTGGGGGTTCAGGCGCATCGTCTGCCCCACGATGTTGGCGGATTTGGTGCGCCCGCCGGTGAGGAGGTTCATCTTGTACATGGTGTACAGAAGCTTCCTGTGGGCGGGCTTGAAGCCGTCGATCTCCGGTATGGCGCGGGAGACTATGACCGACATGGCATAGGGCATGAAGTTCACCTCAAGCGTGTCGGTTATCTCCTGGTCCATAACCTCCGCGTGAAGCCCCAAAACGTTTGGGTTGTTCTTTTTTGAATTGTCGTCGGTGGGAGTTTTTTTAGCCATTGGTATCGTGTCCTTCTGTAAGAGTTAAGCCCGGACCGTGCCGGATCGCCGCTTCATCTATTTTCCCTGAATTTCCTCGCCGTCTCGGTGGCTGCCAAACCGCCCTCGGCGGTCTCGCGGAGGGTGGGTGACATCTTTTCGCCCACCTCACGCATGGCGTCTATCACCTCGTCGGGCGGGACGCGGCTCTCTATCCCGGCAAGAGACATCTCGGCGGCGGTGAGGGCGATGACGGCTCCGGCGGCGTTGCGCTTTACGCACGGGACCTCCACGAGCCCGCCAACGGGGTCGCAGACCAGCCCCAGGAGGGATTTCAGCGCAAGCGCCGAGGCGTTCGCGATCTGCTCGGAGCTGCCGCCCGCCATATGGGTGAGTGCCGCCGCGGCCATAGCTGACGCCGCGCCTATCTCCGCCTGACAGCCAGACTGCGCGCCGGAGATGCTCGCCCTCTGGGCGATGACCTGCCCCACTCCGGCGGCAACATACAGGGCTTCGATGAGCCTTTCGTCGGGAAGCCCCATAGCCTTGCCGCAGGGTATTACAACAGCCGGCAGAACGCCGCAGGCGCCGGCGGTCGGGGCGGCGACGATGCGCTTCATGCAGGCGTTGCACTCCCCCATTCTCAGCGCGGCGGCGATGATCTCGCCCACAAGGGGACCGGAGATGGACCTGCCTGACCTTACGTAGTCCTCCATCTTTCCGCCGTCACCGCCGGAAAGACCGCTCAGGGAGCGCCGGCGGCTGTCGTAGCTTTGGTCCGTCTCGCGCATGACGGAGAGCATATTTTTCATTTTTTCCCAGGAATCCGCCTCGCTCATGTCCTGCTCGGCGCAGTCGGTGAGCTGGACGGTCTTCCACAGGGGAAGCTTTTTCTCTGCCGACACCTTCAAAAGTCCGGCTATGGACGTTACGGCGCTCATTTTGACTCCTCCCCCGGATTGAGCCGTGTGACGTTGTATATCCCCTCGATGGCGGAGATCGCCACCTTGACCTTATAGGGTATGCGCTGGTCGCACTCTATAACCATCAGGGCGGTACCGCCGCGTGTATCCCGCTCCACCTGAAGCTTTGACATATTTATTCCCTGGGCGGCGACGGCGCCGGTTACGCGGCTTACGTGCCCCGGACGGTCCTCGCACCTGACAATCAGCGTCGGCACCTCGCCGGAAAATGAGGTGGGGAGCCCGTCGAGGGAGAAGACCCTTATTCTTCCGCCGCCGGGAGAGGAGGCGCCCACCTCTACATCGCGCCCCTCCCTTTTAGCCCTGATGAGGGCCGAGTTGGGGTGCGCGTCCCGAAGGTTCACGGTCCCGAAAGAGAATTTTATCCCGTGCTCACCGGCGAGCTCAAAGCTTTGGGGGATGCGCTCATCGTCCGGGTCCATGCCCATGAGCCCCGCCAATATCGCCCGCGGCGTGCCGTGTCCCTCGCCGGTGAGGGCGAAGGAGCCGGAAAGCAGGATCTCCGCGCTTTCGGGCTCGCCGCCCAAGAGCCTCCTGGTCATTTGCCCCATTCTCACCGCCCCCGCGGTGTGCGAGCTGGACGGCCCCACCATAACGGGACCCAGGATGTCGAAAATACTCATAGACCATGGCTCCTTTCGGAAGGTATAACCGCCGTCAAAAATCTCAATCAAATATTTTTCCGGCGGCATGTACGTCGGAAAAATCACCTATTGGCGGAAAAATGCCGTCAGGCATTTTTCGCCAGTTTAAGAAATATCCGCCAACTCCAGATATTTGTAGCCGTCGCTGGCTATGTGGTCCTTGCGGGCCTGGATGTTGTCGCCGAGGAGCATATCGAAGACGCGGGCGGTCTCCTCGGCGTCGGTGGGAAGGACCTTGATGAGGCGTCGGGTCTGGGGGTTCATGGTGGTCATCCACATCATATCCGGGTCGTTCTCGCCAAGTCCCTTCGAGCGGGCGACGGTGTACTTTTTCCCCTCAAGCTTCGCCGTGACGTCCGCCTTCTCCTTGTCGGTGTAAGCAAACCAGGTCTTTTCGCCGGAGTTTATCTCGTAAAGGGGCGTCTCGGCGATGAAAACCTTCCCCTCCTCGATGAGGGCGGGCATGAGGCGGTAGATCATGGTGAGGATAAGCGTCCTTATCTGGTATCCGTCAAAGTCGGCGTCGGTGCAGATTATGACCTTGCTCCAACGCAGGGAGTCCATGTCAAAGGCGGTGAGGTCGCTTTTTATCTTCACCGGCACGGACACGCCGCAGCCCAGGACCTTCACAAGGTCCGTTATGATGTCGCTTTTGAATATGCGGGCGTAGTCGGCCTTCAGGCAGTTGAGTATCTTGCCGCGGACGGGCATTATCCCCTGAAATTCAGCGTCCCTGGAGAGCTTGACGGAGCCCAGAGCGGAGTCGCCCTCCACGATATAGAGCTCGGTGCGGGTCACGTCCCGTGAGCGGCAGGGGACGAATTTTTGTACGCGGTTGGCTATATCGATGTTACCGGAGAGCTTCTTTTTTATGGTGACACGCGCCTTTTCCGCCTGCTCACGGCTCCTCTTGTTTACAAGTATCTGGTCGCAGATCCTATCCGCCTCCGCCTTGTGCTCGATGAAATATACCTCCAACTGGGAGCGGAGAAACTCAGTCATGGCGGTCTGAATGAATTTGTTTGTTATCGCCTTTTTCGTCTGATTCTCGTAGCTTGTCTGCGTTGAGAAGCAATTTGTCACCAGTATGAGGCAGTCCGCCACGTCCTGGAAGCTTATTTTCGTCTCGTTTTTCTGGTACTTGTTCCCCTGGCGCAGATAGGCGTCAACGGCGGAGACAAAGGCGCTTTTTGCCGCCTTGTCAGGGGTGCCGCCGTGCTCCAGCCAGCTGGAGTTGTGGTAATACTCTATGACGTTTACTGTATTTGAAAAGCAGAAGGCGGCGGAGAGCTTCACCTTGTACTCCGGCTTATCCTCCCGGTCGCGGCCCTTTCGCTCGCCCTCGATGAAATAGGGAGCTGTCAGCGGGTTTTCTCCGGCGAGCTCCGCCACGTAGTCCAAAATGCCGTTTTCGTAGAGGTACTCCCGCTCCTCAAATTTGCCGCCGTTCTGAAATCTGAATACGAATTTTACGCCCGGATTCACCACGGACTGCTTTTTCAGCACGTCCTCAAAATATTCCCTGGGGATGTGTGTGTCGGTGAAGACCTCATGGTCGGGGCGCCACTTCATGCAGGAGCCGGTCCTGCGCCCGCTGTAGGGCTCCGATTTGAGCCCGCCTACGTTTTCGCCTTTTTCAAAGTGGAGGGAATACTTCTTCCCGTCGCGCCATACGGTCACGTCCATGTACTCGGAGGAATACTGTGTGGCGCAGGTGCCAAGCCCGTTGAGCCCCAGTGAATACTCATAGTCCCCGCCGTTGTCGTTTTTGTACTTACCTCCGGCGTAGAGCTCGCAGAAGACCAGCTCCCAGTTGTATCGCTGCTCCACCGCGTTCCAGTCCACGGGGCAGCCGCGCCCGAAGTCCTCCACCTCTACGGAGCCGTCGGCGTAGCTTGTGAGGTTTATTACGTTCCCGTGGCCCTCCCTCGCCTCGTCGATGGAGTTGGATAGGATTTCAAATACGGAGTGCTCGCACCCCTCAAGCCCGTCGGAGCCAAATATGACGCCGGGGCGCTTGCGCACCCTGTCCGCGCCCTTCAGCTGGCTTATACTTTCATTGCCGTACTCGGTCTTCGCGCCTTTTCTCATTCGATCACCTATATGTTGTGTGGTTTTTGCTCAATAAGCAGTTTATTATACCATATATTTCGCGGTTTGGCAAGGTTTTGCACACTTTTTTCCCACGGCAACAGCATTTACTTTTTCACCCCTTTGTGCTATTATGTCAACTGAGGTGAAGGTTGACATGGAAAAGATC